>NZ_RYFD01000014.1:0-78015 GCF_004138135.1 Candidatus Oscillochloris fontis | reverse complement strand
GTCATCCCGTAGGGGCGAAGCATCGCCCTCCAGATGACCGGGGAACCCCCACCGATGTTGGGGGCGATGCTTCGCCCCTACTTCGCCTGTTTGACATCTCACGCCCAACCCTCTACCATATCGGTACACTAGTTCTTCACGCTGCCCATGAGGTACCCCATGAATGACGATCTCTTCAGTGGTCTCAACCCCGCCCAACAACGCGCCGTCCAAGCCGTAGATGGCCCGGTGTTGGTGTTGGCCGGGCCGGGTAGTGGGAAGACCCGTGTGCTGACTCATCGCGTCGCCTACCTCATTCGCGCCTTACAGATCGATCCCTACCAGATCCTCGCCGTCACCTTCACCAACAAGGCCGCCCGTGAGATGAAGCAGCGGCTGGTGCAGTTGGTTGGCGAGGAGGCTGCCTACGCGCTCACCGTCGGGACGTTCCATAGCCTCTGTGCGCGCTTCTTACGCCGCGATAGTGTTCATCTGGGGCGCGAACGCGATTTTGTCATCTATGATAGTGATGACCAAGAACGCCTCATGCGCCGTGTGGTGCGCGAACTCAACCTCGATGAGAAGAAGTATGCGCCGCGCGCTATGCTGTCGCGTATCTCTAGCGCCAAGAACGAGCTTGTCGGCCCCGCCGAGTATGCCCGTCTGAACCATACCTATCTTGATGAGATCGTCGCTCGCTGCTACGAACGCTACCAACATCTGCTGCGCCAGAGTAATGCTCTCGATTTTGATGATCTCTTGGTCGAGATGGTGCATCTCTTCGATCAGCATCCTGCGGTGTTGGCCCACTATCAGCGCCGTTATGCCTACCTGCTGGTGGATGAGTATCAGGATACCAACCGCGCCCAGTACATGCTGGTCAAGCATCTCGCCGCCCAGCGCCACAACCTCTTCGCGGTTGGCGATAACGACCAGAGTATCTACGGCTGGCGCGGGGCCGACATCCGCAATATTCTTCAGTTTGAACAGGATTACCCCAACGCGCAGGTGATCCTGCTCGAACAGAACTACCGCAGTACCCAGGCCATCCTCGATACGGCCCAGGCGGTGCTCGCGGGCGGCGGGCAACAGAAGCATCGCAAACACCTCTGGACGGAAAACGGTGCGGGTGCTACCGTCAGCCTGCACGAAGGCTACGACCAAGACGCCGAAGCCACGTTTGTCGCCGAAGAGATCGCCCGCCTCGTCGCCAGTGGCGAGGTGAGCTATGGCGACTGCGCGGTCATGTACCGCGTCAATGCCCAGTCACGCGCACTTGAAGAGACATTCATGCAGCACGGGTTACGTTACCAGATTATTGGTGGTACCCGCTTTTATGAGCGCAAAGAGATCAGAGATGTCATCGCCTACCTGCGCCTCGTCGCCAACCCCTACGATGACAGTGCCCTGACCCGCATCCTCAACTGGCCAGGGCGGGGCATCGGCGACCGCAGCGAGGCTGAACTGATTCGTTGGGCCAACGAGTTGGGCGTCCCGCTCTACCAAGCCCTGCGCGAGATCGAAGTTGGCACCAGCCCCTTTGCGGCCCGTACCCGCACCGCACTGCTCGGCTTCCTGGCCACCCTCGATCAGATCCTCACCATGCGCGCCACGCTGCCCCTCGACGATCTCTTCGATGCCATGATCGGACGCCTCGCGGTACGTGAGGTGCTGCTCAAGGAGTATGATCCCGAAGAGGCCGAAGATCGCTGGCGCAACGTCCAGGAGTTGCGCAACGTCATCAGCAACTACATCCATCTGCCGATTGAGGCCCAGTTGCCCACCTTCTTGGAAGATGTCGCCCTGGTTGCAGACGTAGACAAACTGGATGCGAAAGCTGATGCGGTCACCTGCATCACGCTACACCAGGCCAAAGGGCTGGAATACCCAGTCGTCTTTCTGGTTGGGCTAGAAGAGGGCTTGCTGCCCCACAGCCGCGCATTGGCCGAACGCGAGCAGGTGGAAGAAGAGCGGCGGCTGCTCTATGTGGGCATGACGCGGGCACGCCAGCGGCTCTACCTCTGCTACGCCTTCCGCCGCGCCACCTTCGGGCGCTTCATCGTCACTACCCGCACCCGCTTCTTAGCCGACATCCCCAAGGAGTTGCTGACTCAGCCCCACAAACGCCCCGCCACGCCCCCCACTGCCCAGACCAGCATGCTCACCTCGCGCAGCCGCATCATAACAACCCCGCCCGCCACGCCCGCCCCTCCCAGTAGCATCACCTTCGCGCCGGGGCAAGCCGTCGTTCATCCCATGTTTGGTGAGGGGGTGGTGGTAAGCAGCCGCCTGATCGAGAACGATGAGGAGGTGACGGTCATGTTCGCCGACAAAGAGCGCCGCCTGTTGGCCAGTTTTGCTAAGTTAGAACATCACGCAGGCTAACTGCTCACACTTTTTCTCGCATCTCGGTTTTGACGCAAAGACGCCAAGCCTGCAACAAAACCTTTGCGTCCTTGCGCCACCATGAGGCGGCTATTTCCTTCAAGTATGAATAGTTATATCTAGCGCTGCAACTGCTCGACCAAAAACTCACGCAACGCCCGCGCCGCCGGGGAAGCCACCCGGTCGCCACGCCACACCACCCCCAGCGAACGCTCCAACTTCTGATCGGAGACCCGCAGCGGCACCAAGTCAGAAACACTCTGCACCGCCAAGCGTGGCACGAGGGCGATCCCCAAACCCGCCGCGACAAAGCGCAACAGCGTGTCGGTTTGGCCACCATCCAGCACCACTCGTGGGGTAAACCCGGCCCGTTCACACACACTCAGCGCCGCCTCGCGTAGCTCGTAGTTCTCTGGCGAGAGCACCCAGGGTTCCTCAGCCAACTCGCTGATTGATACTTCGCTGCGCTCCGCCAACCGGTGCCCGCGCCACACCGCAATCACCATCTCCTCGGTAAAGAGCGGCAACACCGTCAGATTCTCGTCATCAACCGGCAACGTTACCACCGCAACATCAGTCAAGCCCGTCTCCAACAGATCGAGCAAGGTCTGCACCCCGGCTTCGTGCAGGCGCAGTTCGATCCCACTGTAGCGCTTGTTGAAGATCGCCAAGACCGGCGGTAACAACTGATTCCCCACTGTAGGTGGCGCACCAACCGTTGCCCGCCCCTTCCGCAACCCGATCCGCTCGGCCATCTCGGCCCGCGCCGCCTCAACCTGAGCCATCACCGCCCGTGCGTGTGGTAAGAGCGCCTCGCCCGCTTCGGTTAAGCGTACATTGCGTCCAACCCGATCAAACAGTGCGACGCCCAATTCATGCTCAAGCTGACTGACCTGTTTACTCAGGGCTGGCTGGGCGATATGCAGTTCAGCCGCCGCCCGCGTAACATGAGAATGGCGGGCCACCGCCTCAAAATAGCGCAGGTGTCGCAGTTCCATATGATCCTACGGCCTAGCGGGTTTCAACCCGCATGAAATGGACGGCGATGTCCGCTAATGCTCAAATTAAGTATAGCAGATCGAGCGGATCTGCGTGCTATAATGGCGTGATTGATACCTACCCTTCATTCGCGAGGTCGCTTATGCACCGCTCGGCACGCTTGTTCACGCTTGTATTCGTCTTGGCGGCACTGCTTGCTCTGCCCCAAACACCCACCGCCGCAGCTCAGGGGGAGCCGTTCGCCTTCTTCCCCCAAACTGGGCACAATATTGGGATGCAGGTCAAACAGTTCTTTGATGCCAATGGCGGCATTGATATTTTTGGCCTCCCGCTCACGGAGGTGATTGTTGATGCGAGCGGGCTTCAGGTGCAATACTTTGAACGCGCCCGCTTTGAACTGCGCCCCAATAATTCCTCTGGGCCAACTTTGAGCCTAACGCGCTTAGGTGCGTTGCTCACCGAGGGCCGCGCCGAACCGGCCTTCAACTGGTTGGCTGAATCTTCCGATCCCAACCGAACCTTCTTCCCCGAATCGGGCCATACCCTGGGCGGAGCCTTCGGGTGGTATTGGCAGACTCGCGGCGGTCTGCCGGTCTATGGCTACCCGATCTCCGAGGAGTTTGAGGAGTGGAATCCTGAGGATGGTCAGGTCTATCTGGTGCAGTACTTTGAACGCGCCCGCTTTGAGTACCACCCTGAATATGCCGGTACGCCCTACGAGATCCAACTCGGTATGCTCGGTAAACAGTGGCTTGAACGTGATCCGGTAGCAATGGCCGCTACCGCCCCAGCGACCGCGATGGTGCTACTCGGCGAGGCGACCACCGGTTTCTCCTCCTCGGCCAACGAGCGTATCACCAACATTACTCGTGCCACCGAGATGATCACGGGCTATGTTGTTCCACAAGGAGTCGAGTTCTCTTTTGTGAATGTCGGTGATTTCTCCGAAGCCAACGGCTTTGTTGATGGCTACGCCATCGTCGGCGGACGGCTTGAGAAGGTGGTTGGTGGTGGGTTGTGTCAGGTCTCGACCACCCTCTTCCGGGCGGTCTCCAACGCTGGCTTGCAGATCACCCGCCGTATCGGCCACAGCCACATCGTCAACTTCTATGAGAATATCCTCGGCTTCGATGCGACAATCTATACCCCTACCACCGATTTTCGTTGGCGTAACGATAGCCCCGCCCCGGTCTATGTCATCGGTACGGTGAATCGCACAACCTCCCGCCTCACCTTCCAGATTTGGGGCAATAGTGATGGCCGCCGCATCACCTATGATGGCCCCTACACCAAGAATTGGACCAAGCCGGGTGCCCCGGTGTGGCAGTATGATAAAACCTTGCCCAAGGGAGCCGTGCGCCAGTTGGTTCACGGGCGCTCCGGGGTTGATGTCAATTACTATCGCATCATCACCTTCCCTGATGGCACGGTGCGTCGTACTCACTACTTCACCCGCTATACCCCCTGGGAAGACTTCTATATCTATGGCCCTGGCGTCACCCCGCCTGATGGTGTGGTGATTATTCCTCCCCGCTCATAAAGACGATGATTATCGCGTAGGGGCGCAGCAGTCGCAGTGCGGCTGCTGCGTTGCTGCTTGATTTAGATAGTATGAATACCACCCTCTATCCATTGCTCACCACGCCCAAAATGGTCTCGCCGATCTGGGGCGGTACTCGTCTCGCCCCTTGGCTCGATCTGCCCGCACCCCACCCCGATCAGATTGGTGAGATCTGGCTGATCTATGACCAGAACCGCGTCACTAATGGCCCGCTCGCGGGCCAGAGTCTGGCCGAATTGGCCCGTACTTATGGGGCCACGCTTGTCGGTGAACGCAGTTTTGCCCGCTATGGCGCAGATTTCCCCCTGCTCGCCAAGTTTATCGATTCTGCGGAACGACTCTCTATCCAGGTGCATCCCGATGATGCCTACGCCCATCGCTACGAGGCCGCCTCCGGCTTCCACGGCAAGACTGAGGCGTGGTATATCCTCGATGCTGCCCCCGGTGCCGATATTACCTATGGCATGCGCCAAACCTGCGACCGCAACACGTTCGCTGATGCAGTTCACACCGGTACCCTGGAGGAGTTACTCGAACGGGTTCCGGTGACTCCCGGCGATATGATTCTGGTGCCCGCTGGTACGATTCACGCCATCAATGCCGGGTTGCTCATCTTCGAGATTCAGGAGCGCTCCGATCTGACCTATCGCGTCTACGACTATAACCGCCGCGATGCCAAGACCGGCCAACTGCGCGAATTGCACCTCGATAAGGCGCTCGATGTCTGTACCTTTGGCCCCGCCCACCACGCCAAGTTGCCGCATCTCAATCTTGCCCCCGGTCGTGACTTGCTCGTGGCCTGCCCCTATTTCGCCCTCGAACGCTGGCACTTGGCCGGGCATGCCGATCTGGAGTACCAGGGTAGTTTTGAGATCCTGACCATGATCGAAGGTGCGTGTAGCCTGATCTGGGCGCATGGTGAACTTCCGCTACGCCATGGCGATGCCGTGGTCATCCCCGATTCGCTCAAGCACTGTAGCTTGGTTGGCAAAGCCACGCTCATGCGGGTCTATGTTCCCGATCTGCCCACGCTGCTGGCAATGTTGCGCCGCGCAGGTCATACTGAGGATCTTCTTAACGCGACAATACCCACACTCTAGCCATGAAGAACACCTACCGCTTTTTTGTGGCCCCAGAACTGCTCACGGCTGAGGTCGTTACCCTCGATGATACCGAGTTGGTTCACCAACTGGTACGGGTTCTGCGCCTCACTCCGGGTGCCCAGATCATGCTCCTTGATGGTCTGGGTAACCAATACACGCTGGAACTGACCGCAGTGAGCCGCGTATGTGTCGTGGGCCATGTCCTCACCACTGGCCCCGCGCCCGACCCGACCTATGACCTGAGCCTGTATGTGGCGCTCATCCGCCCCGAACGCTTCGAGTGGGTCTTGCAGAAGGGGACAGAACTGGGGGTGCGTCGCTTTGTGCCGGTCTCCTTCAGCCGCTGCCTCGCCAACGAGTGCGCTGATGGGCGCAAGACTGAACGTTGGCAACGCATCATCCGCGAGGCAGCCGAGCAGGCATGGCGCGGGCGCGTGCCCATACTCAGCCCCGCGCTCAGTTTTGCTGCCGCCTGTGCAGAGGCCGCCACCGCCCACTTCCCGCTCATCCTCTGGGAAGGTGACGCGCCGCCCCTGCGTGATCGTCTGCGACCCCCAGCCCCCCACGCCAGCTACGCCATCCTCTCCGGCCCCGAAGGTGGGATCACCAGCGAAGAATTGGCGCTCGCTACCCAGCACGCCATTATGCCCGCCTCGCTGGGTACCCACATCCTGCGCGCCGAAACCGCCCCGATCATGGCGGCAGCCGCCCTCAGTTATGAACTTGGTGGCGAAGATCATGCGTCTCATCAATCTATGAGATCCTGAAAATCATTATCAGGTTTCCCAACGCGGCTGATTTTGATCTGAAATCGTCCCCCAACCGCTGATAGTGCCGATTTTTCGGCCATGCTTGGGTGGCTATGACTTCTATATACAATCAAAAACTATTTACAAATACTCTAGGTTCAATCTCTGTTTTTGCGTGTTATAACGGGGTAAAACAGAAAAGCTATTGACAACATAGCCTGAATATATTACTATGTCGTCACCTTTCGGCTACGAAGGGGCGGCTCATCAACCGCGTTACAGGCAAACAAGTGAGGTGGACTGCTCCATGATTGAGCTTAACCGTAATCAACCGCCTGCGCACCTTCATACCGATCTAGAAGATCTCCAAAGTCGCGCTGCGCATCACCGGGATCGCCATAAACAGAGCTTCCAACCGCTCGCTGATCTGCACCGCACTCTTGCTGCGGCGCTACGTTCCCCCGGTTCTTGGTTCTCAAAACTTCCTACCCGGTTTCTTCTGCATACCGTCGTTGTCTTGACGGTACCTCTAGCACTGCTGCTGAGCCAGATCCCACTACGTCCCGCCACTTCCGCCGATTCCTCGGCACTTACCACGCAAGATACCTTGATCGGTATGGCACCGATCAGCCTTGATACCTCCGGCACCCTTACCCAAATTGGCGATCCGCCTTTGGATGAGACCGAAGCTTTACCTGTACCCCTCTCCCTAAGTTCACGAAGCGAACTACTCGCCCCTATGGTGGTACCCGCCACCATCACTGGTGATGTGGTCAGAATGCGTAATGGCCCCGGTCTCGCCTATGATGATGTAAATCGTATCAACGGCGGGAGCAGTGTCGAGGTGGTTGGCCGCTACGAGGAGTGGCTCCAGGTTCGCCAAGCCAACGATCCGGCCATCTATTGGGTCGCCGCTGAACTGGTTGATATTCCCGAAGCGGTGATCTATGCCCTCAATGTTGTCCCTAGTGAGCAGATCCCACCGCCGCCGCCACCCAAGATCGGTGTGGTGGTCGAGGAGGGTCTTAACCTGCGCGATGGCCCCGGTACTAACTATGTCAGCATGGCTCGTATGTCCGCCGGCCAAGAGTTGACGCTGGTACAACAGTATCAGGAATGGTTCCTGGTTGAGTATGGCACCCAGTATGGCTGGGTCACCCGCGACTTCCTCAACATTGTGGATGGCGTGGTCGAGCGGGTACCTGTGGCACAAACGGTTCCCGATCCGAACCCGCCACTAGTTGGTATGGTGTTGGAGAACTCGGTCAATATGCGCAAGGGACCCGGCTCAGCCTATGATCGGGTGGCTACCATCAATGCCGGTGCTCAGGTATCGCTACTCGGTAAGTATAAGGATTGGTACAAGGTGCAGTTGAGCGATGGCACCAAGGCATGGATCTTCTCCGATCTGATGAAGATCTCGCCCATGGCCTCGCGGCGCGTGCCAGTCACTACCAACTTCCCAGCGCTGCCCACCCGCGCCACCACCACCCGTGGTTCTGGCTCTAGTGGTGGCCCGGTCAATGTCGCCGCGAGTGGCGATGTGGCCAGCTATGCGGTGCAGTTTATCGGCTCGCGCTATGTCTGGGGTGGCAGCAGCCCACGCGGCTTCGATTGCAGTGGCCTGACCAGCTATGTCTATCGCCAGTTTGGGGTCGGTTTGCCCCACAGCGCTGCGGCACAGTTTAGCACTCGCTATGGCGCGATGATCGGCAATATGGGCAGCCTCGCCCCCGGCGACCTGATGTTCTTCGCCAGTACCGGTGGTCGGCGCGGTATTTCGCACGTTGCCATCTATATCGGTGGTGGCCAGATGCTCCACGCAATGACGCCTAGCTATGGCGTGCAGGTGTCGGGGATCTGGAACAGTTACTGGCAGAGCCACTTTGTGGGTGCCATCCGCCCCTACCGCTAGAATCCGCATTGGGCGTAGGGGTGCATTGCGATGCGCCCCTGGTGGATGTTCGGGGGCGGCGAAGCCGCCCCCGAATTTTTGTTGTTGTTGTGTAGGGGCGAAGCATCGCCCACGATGGAGCCTGAGGAATACGGACTATCTTGGCGGGCGATGCTTCGCCCCTACTCTCCTGATCGTCTATCATGAAGGACTCTCTCCATGAAAGGTCTTGTCCTCAGTGGCGGTAAAGGTACCCGCCTTCGACCGATTACCTATACCAGCGCCAAACAATTGGTACCTGTGGCCAACAAGCCCGTCCTCTTTCGTGTCATTGAAGCCATCCGCGACGCGGGGATTGATGATATTGGGATCGTGATTGGTGATACTGGCGATGAGATCCGCTCGGCGGTTGGTAGCGGTAAGCGCTGGGGGGTGCGTATCACCTACATCCCCCAAGATAGCCCCGCCGGGTTGGCCCACGCGGTCAAGATTAGCCGTGATTTCCTCGGTGATGAGCGCTTCGTCATGTTCCTGGGCGATAACTGCATCCAGGGTGGCATTAGCCCGCTCATTCAGCAGTTTGGCCAGAGCGATTTCAATGCCCAGATCGTGCTCAAACAGGTCGCCGACCCGCGCTCCTTTGGAGTGGCCGAACTCGACGATAATGGCCGCATTACCCGCTTGGTCGAGAAGCCGCGTGAGCCGCTCAGCGATTTGGCCCTGGTGGGGATCTATATGTTCGACCACCATATCTGGGAGGCGGTGAACGCCATTCAGCCCTCGCCGCGTGGCGAACTGGAGATCACCGACGCGATCCAGTGGTTGGTCAGCAATGGCTATCTGGTCTACCCCTATGTCCACGATGGCTGGTGGATTGACACCGGGAAGAAGGATGATATGCTCGAAGCCAACCGCCTCATCCTTGAGGAGATGAGTGGTTCGGTGCAGGGCTATGTGGATCGCGACTCGCAACTGATCGGCAAGGTGATTGTTGAGGCGGGAGCCGAGATTATCAATAGTACCATCCGTGGCCCGGCGATCATCGGCGAGAAGACGCGCATCCTCAACTCCTATGTCGGCCCCTTCACCTCGATCTACCACAACTGTGTGATTGAGGATAGCGAGATCGAGCATAGCATCATGCTCGAACATAGCGCCGTGCGTGGCCTGCCGCATCGCCTCGAAGATAGCCTGATCGGGCGCAATGTGGAGGTGGCGCGCAGCCCGCTCAAGCCCAAAGCCTACCGCTTGATGCTCGGCGATAATAGTATTGTTGGGGTCTTGTAGCGCCAACACGAGAAGGTGATCCGCCATGGCTGAACTCAAAGATAAACTCGTCCTCGTCGTTGATGACGAGCCGCGCATGATCAACTTCATGCGGCTCAACCTTGAGCTTGAGGGTATGCGCGTGGCAACCGCAGCGAATGGGCGCGAGGCGATAGATCGCGCCCGCGACGATATGCCCGATGTCATCCTGCTGGATGTGATGATGCCGGTGATGGACGGCTTTGAGGCGCTGCGCCGCCTGCGCCAGTTCTCGCAGGTGCCAATCCTCATGCTCACCGCCAAGGACGAAGAGGAAGATCGCGTGCGCGGCCTCGAACTGGGTGCCGATGACTATATCGGCAAGCCCTTCAGCCACCGCGAACTGATCAGCCGCATTCGCGCCGTGCTGCGCCGCCACTACACCGCCCCGCCGGTGCCGCAAACCCTGGTGCAGGTGGATGAGCGCCTCAGCATTGACTTCGCCCGCCGCGAGGTGCTCGTCTCCGGCGAACGGGTCAACCTGCGCCCCACTGAGTACCGCCTACTCTACCACCTCGTCCAGAACGCGGGCTACGTCCAAACCCACGAGATGCTGCTTACCAAGGTCTGGGGGCCAGAGTACCGCGAAGAGAGCCACTACCTGCGGCTCTACATCACCTACCTGCGCCAAAAGATCGAACTCGACCCATCCAGCCCCAAGTATATTCTCACCGAGCGCGGGGTGGGCTACCGCTTCGTGGATTTTAAGTAGAGACGCAAGGTATTGCGTCTCTACAACGTCTTCCAAAACACTCCCACCATCACCGCCCGCAACACACTACTCAGCACAAACAGGAACCCCATCCCCATGATCGGTACACTGCCGATCATCACCTGGGTATTGCTCAACAGCATGGCCAACATCCCCCCTAGCACCCCCGCCAGCAGCGTGCCAATGCCGGTAATCGCGCTGAACGCGGCCATTGACGCGCCTCGGTAGTTCTCCGGTGCGCGATCCATGAGCACGTTCACCAAACCCTGGTTGATCCCCGGCCAGAAGACCCCGGCAAAGATCGCGGTCAGCCAGAGCGGTAACACATACTCCGGGGTGGCAAAGACCCAGCCCCAGGGGAGCGGGAGGGTGCCGATCACACATGCCACCAGCACTCGCCGTGCGCCGTAGCGATCCTGGAGCCGCCCCATCAACGGGCCAAAGACGAGCGACACCGCGCTGGTGGCTATTGCCTGCACCGCTAAGAGCGAGAAACTCAGGTTGAGGACGCTTAGGCCATAGGCGTTGAAGAAGGGGCTGGCAATGCCGGTGGCGACGGCCCAGCCAAGGTTGGCCCATACATAGCTACGGAAGTGGCGATCCTGCAATGGCCCCACCAGCATATCGCGCAGGTTCACCTGTGGCTTGGGCGTAAGCGGCGGTTCGGCTTGGCGCTTGATCAGCGCGGCTGCCCCTAGCGCCGCCACTACCGCCACCCCAAAGATGATCGCATACCCCAGGCTCTCCTGTCCATGATCGCGGGTCAGATCGAGTGCCCAACCGGCCAGAAAGGTCGCCGCCATGGCCGCGATTGCCCCCACTGTGTTGCGCACCCCAAAGTAACTGCCGCGCCTATTGGCTGGAACGAGGTCGCTCATCCAACTCAGCCATGCGTTGCCCGCAATCCCGTTGAAGGCATAAGAGAAGGCCAAGCCAATAAAGAAGATCAGCAACTGGCTGCCGTTGAGGAAGGTGAGGAAGGGCAGCACCAGCAACAAAATCCAGATCAGCCGCCCCGCCAAGGCACCTTGCAACACCAGCTTGCGCCGATCACCCACCCGTTCTTCCAGGTAGGCACCCACAAACTGAAAGAGCTGCCCGATAAACGGCAATGCCCCAATCAACCCCAACTGAAAGCTGTTCGCCCCCAGCAGCAACGCAAACCCGCTCAGAAAGACACTCCCACCAATTGAGCCGGTGATGCTGATATGAATATTCGCCACCGCACTCTCCCAGAGCGAGATGCGCATCCCCTGGCGCACCTCGCCTGGGCTGAGCGGAGGGTGGCTGGCGCGGACGAGCGGTTTCGGTTGCACCTTGCGGCGCATACGTACTGCGGTATCCATGTATCGTTATTCCTGTATATGGGTTAGTCTGAAGGCAAACAAAATGCAGAGGCCCGAAGTCCTCTGCGACTACGTTCTGATCATAACAACTCTAGGCGTAGAATCAACTGTCTTAAGGCTGAGATCTGGCTTATGCCTAGCTGTTAAGCCTCCGTGCTATAATTGCTGGGTCATGTCTTGTCATCAACAGGGCGAGCAATATTTTTGTTTTTGGTGGTGTATGGCGGCGTATCCGCCATACACCACCAAAAACATCTGCGGGGGCGGCGCAGCCGTCCCCGCACCCCCACCAAGGGGGAAGTTGCTTCACGGCCTGTTATAACCAAGGAGATCCATTGATGCGGCACGTCCGCGCTCTGATGCTCGGTATTGCTCTGATCGCGCTGGTGGTATCCTGCGCCGGGTATCTCTTCCTGGGCGAACTCCGCGCTCCAGCGGCAACCCAGGGTGATCCGGTGGAGTTTACGGTTGCCTCCGGCGAAACCACCGCCGATATCGCTACACGCCTCAGCGCTGCCCAGCTCATTCGCCAACCTGCGCTCTTCACCCTCCTCGCTCGCCTACGCGGCCTTGATGGCCAGCTTCAGTCGGGGCGCTACATCCTCAGCCCGACCATGACGATGAGCGAGATTCTGATTGCGCTTCAGACCGGGCGCCTCGAAGAGTTTCAGGTCACCATCCCCGAAGGGCTGCGCCTCGAAGAGATTGCCGATCTGATCGCCCAAACCAAGGTGGTGAGTGCCGAGGAGTTTCTGCGTGTGGCTCGCGATGGTGAGCAGTTCCGTGATCAGTATTTTCTGCTCAGTAGTATGCCGCCCGGCGCGAGCCTTGAGGGCTATCTCTTTCCCGATACCTACCAGATTGCCCCCGATGCAACGCCCGAAGCGATCATCAACCGTATGCTCGACCGCTTTAGCGAGCAGTACAGCACGATTGAACGCAGCGTGCGCATACCGGGGGTCTCGGTGCATCAGGTGGTGACGATGGCCTCTATCGTGCAGCGCGAGGCGGCCCTGATGTCTGAGATGCCGACGATTAGCGCGGTCTTCTGGAACCGGATGAAGCCGGAGTATGCCGCCGATTTCGCTGGTGGTCAGTTGGGTGCCGATCCGACCGTGCAGTACGCGCTGGGCTATAGTGCCGAGGAGGGTCGCTGGTGGCGTAAAACCCTCACCTTCAGCGATTTACAGATTGATAGCCCCTACAACACCCGCCGCTATGCTGGGTTGCCGCCTGGCCCCATTGCCGCCCCCGGTATGGATGCGCTACTCGCGGCTGCCCAACCCGATGAAGCGGTACCCTACCTCTTCTTCGTGGCTAGTTGTGCCAAAGATGGCTCACACCAGTTTGCCCAGACCATTGAGGAGTTCCGTCGCTACGAGGCTGAGTACCTGAACTGTCAATAACCATGCAGATCATCCTCATTGGCGACCCCGTCGCCCACAGCCGCTCCCCGGCCATGCAGAACGCCGCGTTGGCCCACTTGGGGTTGCACCAGCACCACTACCGCGCCGTGCAGACCCCGCTGGCCGATCTGGCGGCGCGTGTCGCCGATCTGCGTGGCCCCGATTACTTGGGGGCGAATGTCACCCTGCCGCATAAGCAGGCGGTCATCCCCTACCTGGACGAACTCGAACCGACTGCCGCCCAGATCGGCGCGGTCAACACGATCTACAAGGATGCTGCCGGGCGCTTAATCGGGGCCAACACCGACGCCCCCGGCCTGCTCGGCGATCTGACCGAGGCGGGGCTGAAGCTCCACGGGCAACACGCCGTATTGCTGGGGGCCAGTGGAGCCGCCCGCGCCGCCGCCTTCGCCCTGGTGGGGGCCGGGTTATCCCACCTGACCATCGTCAACCGCAGTCTTGAGCGTGCCAGCGAACTGGTGTCCAGCCTGCATGCGGGATGTGCCGACCTCCCCGCGCTCCACGCCCTGGCGCTCAACGATTCCACGTTGCCCAGTCTCATTTCTTCTTGCCACCTGCTGATCAACGCCACCTCACTCGGCTGGCACGGCGACGAGACGCCCCTCGCCGATCCGCCGGTTGGTGCGCACACCGTCGTCTACGACATGGTCTACCGCCAAACCCGCCTGCTGCGCGAGGCATCCGCACGCGGCGCAACCACCCGCGACGGGGCGGGGATGCTGGTACACCAAGGGGCGCTCGCACTCACCCGCTGGGTCGGCCAGCCCGCGCCCTTGGCGGTGATGTGGGCGGCGTTTCGAGGATTGTAGGGGCGACGCATCGCCCGCCATGTGATCCGAACGCGGGATTGTAGGGGCGAAGCATCGCCCGCCATGTGATCCGAACGCGGGATTGTAGGGGCGACGCATCGCCCACCATGTGATCCGAACGCGGGATTGTAGGGGCGAAGCATCGCCCGCGATGTGGCAGGGGAACCCGAACAAGGTTGGTTGGCGATGCTTCGCCCCTACGGGATGATCGGGCAACCCGAACAAGTAGGGGCGAAGCATCGCCCGCGATGTGGCAGGGGAACCCGAACAAGGTTGGTTGGCGATGCTTCGCCCCTACGGGATGATCGGGCAACCCGAACAAGTAGGGGCGAAGCATCGCCCGCCATGTGGCAGGGGAACCCGAACAAGGTTGGTTGGCGATGCTTCGCCCCTACGGGATGATCGGGCAACCCGAACAAGATCCGAACGCGGGATTGTAGGGGCGAAGCATCGCCCGCCATGTGGCAGGGGAACCCAAACAAGGTTGGTTGGCGATGCTTCGCCCCTACGGGATGATCGGGCAACCCGAACAAGTAGGGGCGAAGCATCGCCCGCCATGTGGCAGGGGAACCCGAACAAGGTTGGTTGGCGATGCTTCGCCCCTACGGGATGATCGGGCTATTGCAACAGCATGGCCGCACCCGTCGTTTAATAGGGTGGTGCTACCATGCGCCTACAATACAGGCAATGGGTATCAACCCGCGAAGGTGTCTCTATGCTGACTTCGCTTGCTATCTTTATTCTCGGCCTCTTTCTCGGCACGTTCCTCAACGTGCTGATCATCCGTATCCCCCGCGAACGCACGCTGCTCGGTTGGCCACGCTGTACCCGTACTGGTGCCCCGCTGGCCTGGTGGCATCTGCTACCCCTGGTCGGCTGGCTGGCCCAGCGCGGGCGCGCCGCCGATGGCCGCCGCATCCACTGGATCTACCCGTTTGTCGAGATCCTCGCGGCCATCTCGTTGCTGCGCATCTATCAACTCCACGGGTTCGGCAGCGATTTCTTCTACCTGACCTTCATCTGCGCCGTGCTGATCCTCACCGGGGCCATAGACTGGATTCACCGCTGGATCTACACCTTCGTCATCCTCGGTGCGGCCCTGGTGGCGCTGATCGTTGGCCCGCTGGTGGGTATGGATTGGCGCAATGTCCTTCTCGGCGCACTGATCGGCGGGATCATGTTCCTGCTCCTCTTCGTGCTGGCCAAATTCATCTTCCCTGGCCACGCCGCGCCCTTTGGTCTCGGAGATGTCTATCTGGCGATCTTTATCGGTGCGGCAGTTGGGGTGATCAATCTGACCGCCGCGATCATTCCGGGCATGCTGATTGCCGGACTGGTCGCCGCCGGAATCATCATTGTGCGCCGTATGGGGCGGCCTACCCCCGACTATATCGCCTATGGTAGTTACCTCTGCCTGGGCGCACTCCTCTTCATTATTGGTGGTGGTTTGGCTGGTTAGCCAGTAGGAGTTTCTGTAATGAGCGACGATCTTACCGGGCGCACCATGGGCCGTTACCAAGTGCTAGAGCGCCTGGGCCGGGGGGGCATGGCCGAAGTCTACCGCGCCTACCAACCAACCCTGGATCGCTTTGTGGCCCTCAAGGTGATCTATCCGCACCTCGCCAGCGACCCCGATCTGCTCCAGCGCTTCGGGCGCGAGGCGCGGGCGGTTGCGGCGCTCCACCACCCCAATATTGTCCAAGTCCACGATTTTGATGTCCACGAGGGCACCGCCTTCATGGCCATGGAATTTGTCAGCGGCCCCACCCTCAAGGCCGCCATCCAAAGCCTGCACCGGCGTGGTAAGCTGCTGCCCATCCCCGTCGTTGGCCAGATCATCAGCCAACTCGCCGATGCGCTCGGCTATGCCCACGAGCAACACGTCATCCACCGCGATGTCAAGCCCGCTAACGTGCTCATCCGCCGCCGTGACCGCGCTGATGCTGCGCTGAGTGATGCGGATGTTGACGCGCTGCTACTCAATCTGACCCCCACCAGCGTCGTCCTGACCGACTTCGGCGTGGCGCGGATCGTCAAGGACTCGGTCGAGCATACCGCCGCTGGCACCATCCTGGGTTCGCCAGCCTATATGTCGCCCGAACAGGGCCGGGGTGAACGGGTTGATGCGCGTTCTGACATCTACTCATTGGGGATTGTGCTCTACGAGTTGCTGATCGGGCAGGTACCCTTCGATGCCGACACCCCCTTCGCCATCGTCATGAAGCACAGCACCGCCGCACTACCGCCACCGCGTAGCCTGCGCCCCGATCTGCCGATCAAGATCGAGCAAGTCTTACTTAAAGCCTTGGCCAAAGATCCTGCCCAGCGCTTTCAGGATGCTGCCGCCTTCGGGGCTGCGCTACGCGAGGCAACTGCAAGTTTGGCTAACCAAGCCCCCCAGAGTCTCGTCTCACTCCAGGCCGTCACCGACCCCGACGCCGTCTCGCGCTCGCGTGAGACCCGCGTCCTCGACATGACCAGCGCTGCGCCCACACCCGCGCCTGCACCACCCGTCGCTCCAGCCATCGCGGCCAAAAAGCGTTCGTGCCTGCGCAAATCCGCGATCATGATCGGCGTGCTGAGCACGTTAGCGGTACTTGTCCTCGGCGCCTTCATTGCCGGTGGCATGATGGTCTTTCGCGGACTCAACGAAGCTGGCGCGCTCGTCGTGCCGACCGAGTTGAGTGTAGATGCTACGGCTGCCGCCGCCGACGGGCACACCCTCCCGATCCCGCCGCGTAACACCCCACCGCCGCCCGATCCCAACGACCCACTGGCCAACGGGCTCCGCGCCTGCTCCGCGCCGGGCTGCCCCGACGGCAACCCCGACCAAGCGCTGCGCATCTATACCATGGCGATTGACCGCAACCCGGACAACCCCGCGCTGCTGGCCGCCCGCGCCCAACTCTATGTCTGGTGGGATGTCTACACCTATACCGAACAGGCCCGCGCCGACATTGAAGCCGCGCTGGCGCTCGATCCCCAACACGCCCCGGCCTATGTGGCGCGGGCCGAACTGATCGCAATGACCACCGAGGATGATCAGGCGCACCGCCAGGCATTGCAGGATCTTGAGCGAGCGATTGAACTCGATCCCAACCTGATGTCCGCCTACATCGCTCACGCCCGCCTACTCACCTCCGCCCCCGACTTCTACGACACCATCTCCAAGAGTCGTCAGCGGGTGATCAGCGACACCAGCACCGTCATTGCACAGGAACCGAACAACACGCTGGCCCTCAACCTGCGCGCCGAGGCCAACTACACCGAATCGCGCTACGACGAGGCGCTGGCTGACACCAACGCCGTCCTCAAGATCGATCCACGCAACTTCGAGGCCGTGTTGCGGCGGGGCCGCCTCAACCGCTATGTGTACCAGAACCCCGAAGCCGCGCTCGCCGATTTCGCAGCCGCGATAGCGCTTGACCCCGAACACACCGAGGCGCGTGAGGGCCACGCGGCCATGCTGATTCGCATGGGCAACTACGCACTTGCGCTGGAAGATGCCGAAGCGATGGTCAAGATCAGCGATGCTGATGTGGCCACCTCCACCTTCCGTGGCTTCATACTCCTACACCTGGATCGCCCTGACGAGGCGCTCCAAGACTTTAACCACGCCCTAGAGGCTGGTGCCGACAACATCGAGGCGATCTACGGGCGTGGCTTGGCCCTGCTGGCCCAACAGCAAGCCGAAGCGGCGCTTCCCGATCTCGAAGCCGCTCGTGAGCATCAGGATGGCCTGGGCTACATTGATGCACTCTTCAACCACGATCAACCCAGCGCCCAACTCAGCCTCGCCCGCGCCTACATGCTGCTGGAACGCCTGGAAGATGCCGCACCACTCATCAACACCAGCATCGAGCAAAGCCCCGACTGGTACCTCCCCTACCTGATCCGCGCCCGCTACCACCGCGCCACCGGCGACATGGCCGCAGCCCGTGAGGATCTGCGCCAAGCCATCGAGCATGCCCAGACCCCCGCCGAGCGCGCCGAGGTCGAGGCGGAACAGCGCCGCGAGCCGTAAAGGGGTATAGGTGGGGGCTGCTTTCGGTTAAGGATGGGCTTCGTTATAATAAAGCCCATCCGCCTCCTCCGCAGAGGACACAGAGGTACGCAGAGGGATGGGTTTTGATCTACCTGCGTGTACAAAGCACGCTATACCTCTGGTTCTTCCTCTGCGTCCTCTGCGGTCAACAACCAGGGCACAATACGACTACCGAATGGCTATGCGGTTCTACCCCACCCGCACCAACGCCCCCTGCTCACTCAGGCTCCAGCGCGTCCCATCAGTCGCCCGCACCCCCACGCTGCGCCAGCGGCTGGGCATGGGGCGCGGCAGTGCCAGCATACCTCCACTAGGCGTATCCATCAGCGTAAAGCTGAGTTGCGCACTCGCCGCCCCACTCACCTTGACATTGACCAACCAGCACCCATTCCACTCGCGATAGAAGTCATACACAACCTCAACCTCACCAACCATCTCGGTCAAGACATCACGGATCAACGTGCGTGCTATCGGTGCGCGGCGGCGCAGGTCGGTAAGGGGCGTGGGAAGAGGCTCTGACATGAGTTTCTCTCTATCCTAAGAATCGGAATGATCTACTTGATAAATACGTACTTCATACCCTGCATCATTAAAAAGTTGAATAAGCTCAAATTGTTCATACTCAAAGAGAGTATTATACCGAGTGATTTCATTTTTATATCGTTCTGGATCGAGATAAAATCTTCCGTACATGCCATGCCCAAATACGAGGTAGTCTATCTTTTGTTCGACATACCAATCAGGCTCATAATTAATCATCACACCAACAGGAACAACAAAGAATGTGTCAGGATTAACAAAAGGAGCATAGGCTTCTAGGGCAACCCTTGATCCAACAGGTACATGCTCTTCAATCCATGCCATAGAGGTTACACGACTGTCTGGCGTCGTTAATCGCACTCCCTCTTGATACGTTTTCATAATTGGCTGAAAGAGGCTTATTATTACTAAAGACGCAAACAAACCAATTACTATTCTATTACCCAGGAAATGCCGCCATATGTACACAATAAAAGACGCAGATAAGACAAACAGCATCGGAGTTAAAGGAAGAAGTGTACGATCATTACGCACAACAAATGAAATGATAAACACAAAATGTACTACCGGAAAAACAGATAAAAGAATGATATTTTTTGAGCGCGTATATAAACCACGCACAATCTCTAATAGTGCAAAGAGATAAATCAAAGCGGACGTTCCCCATGCATAGGTCAGATACCAAACAAGACTATTTCCCTCCATACCGGGATGCCCGGTTGCATAGTGATCAACCTCAAACAAGGTATCTTCAAGGAATTTTTTATAATCGAGTAACGCAAACGGAGTTGTTGCAAGAAAGGTGATAGGTGCAAGGAATAACGTATAGTATATACGAATATCTGTTATTCCCTTTTTAAATTCTGATCGCAAGAAATGCGCACAAATTGGAACAATAACTATGAGTACCCCTGGATACTTTGATGAAATAGTTAGCCCCGTGGCTACGCCTGCAATAATATAGTCAATCGTTTTGCCTTCTTCGTAGAGCCGCAGTGAAGCCCAAACCACAATAGTCATAAAGAATACTTGAAAAGCATTCTCGGTAATTTCGCGACTGAGCATCACATGCGTTGGAGAAACAGCCAAAAATAGAGCAGCCAGTAGTCCAACTGATGTTTTTTTACTGAGACGTTGACCAATACTAAAGATGAAAGGTATCGTTGCCGTAGAAAAAGCAACCGACAAAAGCCTTGCCATAAGAACGGATGTTGGGAGTGCAGAATAACCAACCCCCATAGTTAGTGTTATTGGGTATGATATGTCATTTGGATTTTTGAAAACACCTAAAATCTCTCCTAGTTTATAATAAGGAATATATAATAAGGCATTGAGATAGATAAAAAGAGTTGGCTTCTTAAAGTAGTGCGGGTTAAGATCTCCCGTCTTAAACATTTTCTGAGCGATTGAAATCTTATTACTCTCATCTGCATGGTAGAGCTGTGGTAATCCAAAATTCACCCCCCACACCCTAATTAAAGCTGCTAAGATCACGACGGAAAACACGAGCAGTACGGTTTTGTTAATCTTTTTCATTATGTAATCACCGTTATCTATAATATACTATGATACTTTTTCTTGATTAAAGCATCACGAATACCAGCATACAGGGTGTGTATTAGGTTGCATTATAGCATAAGGATACCCAGAGACTCGCCACCGCAGCCTAAGTAGAGACGGCATTGTAGTGTGAACCAAAAAACGGCTGCCGTGTGGCAGCCGTGCAAGAGGGGGGGAACCTGGTTAGCTTTGGGATGTCTGCAAGAGAGCTCTACCGCTAACCATGATCTATCTGTGGCCGATTGTACCAAAACGAGTTACACGCGAGATCAGCCTTGAGGCGGAGATGCTGAGGGGGAAAATCCCCACATGCCGTAATCTTCCGGGAAGCTTCAAGCTTCCCGGAAGATCGGGATACTACGGACTCAGCGGCCCCAGCAACGACGCACTCACCCACCCCACCACCCCCACCGCAGCCCGTTCGGCCACACATGGATTGGGGGCACTTATTACGCGCAGGCGGTACCAGCGCGCCCCGTTGGCCAGAGTCTGCTCCTCCAACACCTCCACCTGATCATTCACACACACCTGCCCAACCACCGTCTCAGGTGCCACCCGTGGCTCACTGCGCAGATTCCCGCCATTGATCACCGTTGCCCGGCCCAGAATAGGCTCGGCAGGCAGTGCCGGGGTCTCTGCAATCGCCGCCAAAGTAGGCGCGATAGTAGGTGTAGCTGCACGTGCAGTACGGGTAGCAATTGCCGCCGCAGTCGTCGTTTCAACCCTCCGCGATGCCGCCGCCGCCGTCTCTTGAGCCTGTTCACGCCCATAGTTCCAGGCAAAAAAACCAGCCCCACCCAAAATACCTAATGCCAGCATAATCAGCAGAATATTCGCCAATGTCTGAAGCGGGCCACCCCGGCGTGGAGCACCCGGACGAAAGTGGCGATCCCAATCGCGAGGATCTATTTTTGGTGGCACACGACCTCCTCAATCATTCACACGGCTGACCCAGCCGATAGGACAAGACCGGTTGGCGCTCGCCGGTGGGTGTAAACCCAAACCACCGGTAGAGTCGCTGGGCATGCGCATTATAGGCTTGTGTATTTAACGTAACCACCGTCGCTCCTTGACCAGCCGCGAACGAAACGACCGAGGCCAGCAGACGCACCCCGATCTGTACACCTTGGTGCCCCGGTTCCACCGCGATCCGCACCAGATGCAGCAAGCGCCCGGCGAAGTGGCTGGTCGCATAAGCATAGCCAACCACCTGGCCTTCCCATTCGGCGATCAGAAAGAGTGGCCCCTGAATAATTGCAGGAGCCAGAATCAGATCATCCTTCGTCCACTGCGGCTCAAAACAGGCGCGATCAATGCGCAACACCGCCTCAATATCTCCACTCAGGGCCGGGCGAATATGCACCGCTGGATTCCCCAGATCGGGGATGTGCAGATCGCGCTTCTCATACACTACCACATCGGTCTCTTGCGCATAGCCCTGTTGAAGCAACGCAGGGACAAGCCAAATATCACTCGCATCATCCCCGGCGTAATAGATCGTATCCAGGTTACGTTGGGCCAACATCGTATGCAGAAAGGGCAACAGCGCTTGCACCCCCGCGTGCAGATCAACCCCATCAGCCAGCGCCAAGCCCCGCAGCCAGCAGGTATGTTCGGCAGGCCAGTGGATCAAGACGACGCCCAACAACTCTTCACCAATACCCAAGACAGCCCCATAGCCTGCCGCCAGCAACCCCTCTAACTCAGATGCCGAGAAACCATAGTAGCGATAGTTGCCATCACGAAATAGCCGCGAGATCTTTGTAAGATCTTCGGCATGCACCATACGTGGGAGGGCACGGTTCAGATTGGGTGGTTTGCGAAAGAGCCACATAATCGTGGTATGATACCGCCGTGAGTACGGCATTGCATGGGTGAATGCTGGCTCTATTGTACCGCATGAGCATGCCGTAACACATGATCCGATCCTACGTTCAATCCCAACTCAGCCGCTTCTTTGGCCTGAATATCAGCCAAGTCGCCCCACTCCTCTATGTGGGGGGCGAATTTCGCGCCGATCAATGGCCACAACTTGCCGCGATGGGGATTCGTGCTGTCCTCAATCTCCAGGCCGAGCGAGTAGATCAGTTCCAGGGAACACCACCAGAACGCACTCTGCACTTGCTCATCCCGGATTTCCACCCGGCCACCTTCAGCCAATTTGATGCTGGCGTAGCCTTTATTGCCGCCGCGCACGCCGAAGGCATGCCGGTCTTTGTGCATTGCCATGCCGGGGTGGGGCGCGCCCCTTTAATGGCCGCCGCCTACTTAGTTGCGGTACACCATCTTTCAACCCGCAACGCACTCACCCTGATCCGCCGGGCGCGCCCGATTATCGCCCCCAATCCGCGTCAGGTGCTGCGGTTGCGCGAGTATGAGTTTCGTCTACGCTCATGAATAGCTTCACACGACTGCGTCCTTATCAGCACTGGATTGGCGCTGGCCTCTTTTTGCTCATGGGCCTACTGGCTTGGCTCATCAGCAATACGCTCCATGTGCAACCCAACCGTATTGGCGGAATGCGCGAATGGGGCGGAGCCTTGCTTGCCGCTATGTGGCTCTTCCTCCTACCCGGTTGGGCCATACTGCGCCTCTGGGATGGAGCGCAGCGCCTGACGCTGCCTGAGCAAGCCGGGTTGGCGGTGGGGCTTGGCCTCGCCATCTACCCCCTCTTCCTGCTCTTCACCGATCTGGTCGGGCTACACCTCGGCCCACTGAATGCGTGGCTGCCACCCCTGCTCGCACTTCCGCTCCTCGCATGGCAACTGAAGCAGCAACCCCTCACCCAACTCAGCGGCTGGCGGGCGCGTGAGCACGGCGGCAACCTGTGGCCCAACCTGGCCCTACTCATCGTGATCAGCGCCGTCGCTCTGGTTCGTTGCATCCCGGCTCATAGCATCAGCATCCCCTTCTGGGCCGATTCCGTACACCATACCATGATCACCCAACTGATCCTTGATCATGGCGGGCTTTTTAATTCGTGGCATCCCTATGCTGAACTCGAAACCCTCACCTACCACTTTGGGTTTCACAGTCAAGCGGCTGTATTCACATGGATCACCGGAGCCGAGACACCCCGCGCCGTGGTGCTCTTTGGTCAAATCGCCAATATTGCCGCCGTCTTTGCGCTCTACCCCTTTGCGCTACGGTTAGGCCAGACTCGTTGGGCGGGGGGGGCGGCCATCTTCTTAGCAGGGTTTATGGCGGCCATGCCCATGTACTATATCAACTGGGGCCGCTATACCCAGTTGGTTGGGCAAGTGATCATGCCGACGGCCCTGTACCTCGCATGGGAACTCCTCATCGTAGCCGAACGCCGCCCCAAGGCACTCATGCTGCTCAGCATCCTCAGCCTTGCCGGGATGCTGCTGACTCACTACCGCATTGCCATCTTTGCGGTCTGCTTCTTCCCCGCTTTTATTATTGTTGAGGGTGTGCGTTACCCATGGCGACAGTGGGTTGGGCGCGGGATGCTGTTAGGTGTCAGTAGCGGGTTGGTTGTACTGCCCTGGTTCCTGCGCATGCTGGAAGGCAACTTACTAGATATTGCCATAATGATCATCTCGGCGACAGCATCAACAGGGGGACGTTCTCCATCCATAGACGCAACCAATGCACTAGGTAATTATAGTTTCTTTCTACCACTCTTAATGTGGTATACCATACCAGTAAGCATCATTTGGGCACTCTGGAAGCGCAAGCATGCGATCAACCTCGTGGCTTTGTGGTGGGTATTTGTCACTATAATAGTCAACCCCCAATGGCTCCGCCTGCCCGGTGCAGCTATTCTCACCAACTTCGCCCTCTCAATAGCCGCCTATATACCGGCAGCATTACTGGCAGGCGTCAGTATTGGTTGGTTGGTCTATCGCTTGCGCCATCCGCTCCTGCAACTGCTCGTTGTATGCTGTATGCTTGGCGGCATATGGTGGGGATGGGACGCCCGATTCCAAGATGTTGGCGCTGAACCTACCAGTTATGTCACTGCGGCTGATATTGAGGCTGCCAATTGGATTGATGAAAACCTCCCTCCAGACGCACGCTTTTTAGTCAATGGGTATTATCTGAATGTAGTCTCGGTTATTGGCTCCGATGCCGGTTGGTGGTTACCCCTGCTGGCGCACCGAGAGGTCGTCTTACCACCGATGGTCTATGGTGCTGAACAGGGATCACGACCACAATATCAGGAATGGGTCAACCAAATTTATACTGCACTCTATACCCAAGGTATCAATGACCATCAGACCCTAGCGCTCTTACGCGAACGTGGGGTAACACATATCTATGTCGGCCAGCATCAAGGGACTATAGGGTATACTGGAACAAATCATGTCCTAGCACCAGATCTACTACGTAAAAACCCAGCATTACATCTGATCTATCATCAAGATAATGTCTGGATTTTTGAATTATTATCTAAATAAATAATAATATGCCTGCAAATCTGCACAACAAAGTAATTATTTGGAGGGTCTACTAGTGCGAATCAGTGTTGTTGGCCCGACCTACCCCTTTCGCGGTGGGATTGCACACTATACGACGCTGATGGTACGCCAGTTGCGTGCTAGCGGCTATGATACTCCGCTCTATTCGTTTACCCGCCAATATCCACGCTTACTCTACTCAGGGCGAACAGATCGCGATCCGAGTATGTCTCCTTTACGGGTAGATTGCGAATATATCCTCGACCCTATTGATCCGATCACGTGGTGGCGACTGTACCGTCGAGTACGTCATGATCGCCCCGACATCCTCATTTTGCAATGGTGGGTACCCTATTGGACGCCATGTCTGACCGCCATTGCAAGCATGATCAAGCGTAAAACCAATACCAAGATCATCTTTATCTGCCATAACGTGGTTCCCCACGATGGTGGTGGAACAATTGATCGTCGGTTGGCGCTAACCGTACTTCGGCGTGGTGATGCGATGATTGTACATAGCGAGGAAGACCGCCACCGCCTCCTCGCACTCTTGCCCCAAGCACGGGTCTTTAAGGCGCACCACCCAACCTATGCGGATCTTGCCCAACAGAGTCATGACAATCCGGCCCAGCTACGTCAGGGTCTTGGCTTACCCTCGGATGCGCATGTCATCCTCTTCTTCGGCTTTGTACGTCCATATAAAGGTTTGGAATTTCTGATCCATGCGCTGCATTTTGTACGCAAACATCTCAACGTGCATCTCTTGGTTGTGGGTGAGTTTTGGGTTAACCCCGACTTCTACCAACGCTACGCCGAGGAGTTTGGGGTCAGCGATATGATGACCGTCATCAATCGTTATGTGCCCAATGAGGAACTACGCCCCTTCTTTGATGCCGCTGATGTGGTTGTACTACCCTATATATCTGCAACCCAGAGTGGTGTCGTGCAGTTGGCCTTTGGTTTTGGAAAACCCGTCATCACCACCCGTGTTGGGGGTCTGTATGAGGTAGTTGAAGACGGGGTCAATGGGTTGGTGGTGCCTCCTCAGGATGAGCGTGCCCTCGCTGATGCGATTGTGCGCTATTTTCAGGAAGATCTAGGTTCCGGCTTTCGGGCTAATGTCTTGGCCAATGCTGTCCACAGCTTCTCGTGGCAGCAGTTGGTAGAGACGATCAAAGCGGCAGCCCATGAGTTAGGGGTAGAAGACTAGGCTATGCGCGTTACGATGCTTATTACCATGGGCATTGAACGCCCATCTGGGCGGCGTTATTTTCATCTTGCGCGTGGATTGGTACGCCAAGGCCACGCGGTACGCATCTTAGCACTGCATCCCGATCTGCCCAATTGCCCGCAGCGCCGCTTCATTCAAGATGGGGTTGAGGTCTGGTATGTGGGCCAGATGCATGCGCGTAAATCCGGCAGCCTACCCGAACGTTTTGGGCCACTCGCTCTGCTGCGTGTCGTAGTAACGGCAACGTTAGGGATGATCTGGGGCGTGATCTGTTCGCCTGCCGATGTCTATCATCTGGGTAAACCCCAACCGATCAATGGGATGGCGGCGTTGATCGCAGTCTCCCTGATTCGTCGCCAGCGCTTCTATGTGGATTGCGATGATGACGAAGTCTTAAGCAATCGCTTACCAGCCGCGTGGCAACGCGCCGTCTTTGGTTTCTGGCAATGGCTTTTACCTCGCCTTGCTGCTGGTGTTACGGTCAATACGCGCTATTTACAAGAAAGACTGCGCAAAGCCGGGGTTGATCCTATTGTGTTGGTACCCAATGGGGTTAACCTCGAACAATTTACCGTGCCACCACTAGTCCAGCGTGAAGCCCTTCGCGCAGCACTTGGATTGAGTGACCGCCGATTGGTCGCGTATGCTGGAACCCTCGCACTACAGAATCATCCTGTTGACCTCTTAATTCAGGCGTTTGGCGAGGTTGTACGTAGAATACCTACCGCTGCCCTCTTGATGATTGGTGGCGGTGAGGACCTTCCACTGCTCCAGCAACAGGTAGTGCAAGCTGATCTGCAAGATCTGGTATACTTTACCGGCGAGGTCTCACATCAGTCTGTGCCTACTCTATTGTCCATTGCAGACGTGAGTGTTGATCCTGTGTACGATAATAAGGTTGCTCAAGCACGTTCACCGCTCAAACTCGTGGAGAGTATGGCGCTTGGTATCCCAGTCATTACGGGTGATGTTGGTGATCGAGCAGATGTCTTACTCCATGGTGTGGCGGGAGTGCTGGTTCGACCTGGCGATGCGGCGGCATTGGCTGAGGCGATCATTGCTCTACTAACTGATTCACAGCGGCAACAAAGACTAAGCCGTGAGTCGTATATCCAGTCTCTCCACTATAGTTGGGAACGACTGGCAAAGATATGGGCAACAATCTATTCAACAAGGGCGCTATGAACGCACCGACTGTCGCGGCTCCATTGGTCTATCTGGTGATACTGAACTGGAATGGCTATGACGACACCCACGAATGTCTCGAATCACTACGTGGGTTAGCCTACCCGAATTGTCGGATCATTGTGGTTGACAATGCATCGAGCGACGATAGCCCGGATCGCATTGCGGCTGAGTATCCCGAAATTGAACTGGTGCGTTGCTCTCACAACCGTGGCATCGCTGGTGGCTACAACGCTGGTATTCAGGTAGCCCTCCAGCGCGGAGCCGATCATGTTGTCCCAATGAATAATGATCTGGAGTGTGACCCACTCTTTGTTACCCAGATGGTAGCAACCCAACAGCGTAACCCTGGCTGTGGCATGGTTATGCCCAAGATCTTCTACTATACAGATCGGGATCACATCTGTTCAGCGGGTGGCTATGCGCGCTGGATGCCCTCAAATATCGTCATGCGGGGGCGGAAACAGCGCGATAACCCCAGACTTGATATTGATACCGAAATCCAATTTGCCCCCAGCTACTGTCTGCTCTTCACCCGCGCCATGGCTGAACAGATCAGCTTTGATGAGGGCTACTTCTTCTACTACGATGATTGGGACATCTGCGTTGCCGCACGCAAGGCCGGTTTTCGCATCATCTACTCGGCCCAAGCTCGCCTCTGGCATAAAGTATCACGTAGCACCAAGAATAGCGCCATGGGACTGCGCTGGTGGAAGGTCTTTGGTCAGAGTTGTGTGCGCTATCACCGCAAACACCATGATCTTCGTACCTTCTATATCTACCTACTCTGGCTCATATTTCGTGAGACAGTGAAGGGTAATGTTCGAGTTTTTCCTAGCCTTTTTGCTGGTATCTATACTGCTCTCCGAGCCGATCTTAACGATGATCTCCGGCCAGAATGGGTAAAGTAGTCAAATTATCCCCGAAAAAACCTCTTTTTCCACTTCTGATTTGGCTATGATTTACTACGTCATATGTACATCTACCCGCCAGATTTATTGGGCCGTCTGATATGAATCAGGAAACATCAACAAATCTGGCCGAACGCATTCGCAGTCTCATTAGTCTATTACGTCATTATGTAGATAAACTTCTTCCATCAAGCATTCCACGTTGGTTTTGGTACCTCTTCCAGTGGGTAGCATTAGTGGTAGCTGCGATAGGGATCTATTATTCTTGGCAGAAATTTCCTCAGGATGTCCATATTGACCCCATCTACTTCAGCCTTGCCTTGGGGATCTATGTTATTTCCTTTGGGATGCATATACTTGGTTGGCATGCGCTTACGCGCATCTTCTTTGGTCATGTGACGTTACGTGTCAATATCGAAGCAATCGCAGGGAGTAATCTGGTCAAGTACCTGCCTACCATTGCTTGGTATATTGCCAACCGTTCCCACTTTTACCACGCACGTGGAGTTGCTCAAAAAACGGTGGTGGTTGCTTCACTGAGTGAATTAGCCCTGATGATCGGCTCAGGAGCAACGCTGCTCATCTCGCTATGGGTGAGTCACTGGGTGCCTCCATTTGTTGTGGTGATCGTGTTTGTGAGTGGGTTAAGTACCTTCATCTGGTTACTGGCACGCTATGCTGGTCATCGGAGTCTCAAAGAATTTGCCTATTGGCTTGTTGCACTCTTCTGGTATGGCACCTCATGGCCAATCGGAATATTGATCATGTGGTTCATTATGCGTGCGCTTGTTCCTATCAACTTTGATATGTGCTTGACTATCGCCCATATCTGGTTATTAGCGAGCTTAGCAAGTTATGCTATGAGCGTAACCTTGGGCGTATTTGGGATTATCCGCGAAATCACGTTCACCGTATTACTTGCTCAATATTGGCCAATTACGGTTGGTATTGCAGTGGCTATTATTGTCAAAGTGATTCTTACCTTTGGGCAGATCGGTTGTAGCCTCATCTTACTTGGAGCTATTCAGATCTATCGTCGCTTACGAACATACCAATACAAACCATCATGAATGATCTTATTGGTTTACTGCCTGCTGCTGGCCGAGGTTCACGGCTTGGCCCCATTCCATGCAGTAAAGAGATTATGCCGCTTGGCTTTCGCCCAACCCAAACCACATCCCTCGCATGGCATCCAGTGACTGCGATGGAACTACACCTCCATGCGCTGCGCCAAGCCGGTGCCCGTCGGGCAGTGGTGATTATTAGCGAGAGTAAGGCGGATATCGTGCGCTACATTGGCGATGGCTCCCGTTATGGGGTAGCAGTTGCTTATGTCTACCAACAACAATTGCAGGGATTGCCGTTCGCGCTGAGTCTTGCACGTGACTGGATTGGTTCGTCCACTACGCTCTTCTCGATGCCCGATACTCTCATTACTCCACCCGAAACCATGGCTCGTGTGAGCGCGTTTCATCAACGCCATGGGGTTGATGTGACGCTGGGGCTGTTTTCTACAACAACACCGCATAAATTCGGGATGGTGGAACAAGATGACCAAGGGCGTCTGGTCTATTTCATAGAGAAGCCCGCCCAGAGTAATTTGCATCTTATGTGGGGCATGGCGGCATGGTCGCCCAGATTTACCGAATTTCTTACCGCACACCTCGCCGATCAGCCGCCTCAAGATACTGAATATGTGATGAGTGGTGTCTTTAATGCAGCGCTGAAGGCAGGGCTTACTATTCAAGGCATTCCTCTACTAGAAGCACACTACCACGATATCGGAACGCCCGAAGATTTTCAGTCGGGTGTCTTGCGCCTAGCTCTTGAACAAGATTCTCGGTTTGATGATATGAGATAACCCTTTAGTATTAGTCGTCTTTTTGGCGTTCTGAAGCCAAATACTCCTTGTATGATTATATCCAAGGTGTTATTGAACTCCGGACGCAGTTTGCTATATTTGCTATAGTAGATACAAGGATCACCATCGGTTGTTGGATTAGTAGTCATTGAGGAGTCGTAGGCTATGCTAAAACGCATAATCATTCCGTTGATCGTTTTTACCCTCCTGTTAGGCACCTTGGCTTTGCGTCCGAATGCAGTACTCGCACAACGTGATACCACAGCCATTCCTGGTGTCTGGACAAACGCCGTTCTCATTCGCAATACCTCTGAAACTGCTGCCGCAGGGGTACGAATTGATTTCTATCAAGGGAGCAGCCTTGTTCTGTCCTACCCTGCACCTTCGGCCCCGGCATTGAATATTGACGCCAATGGCTTGCTCAATGTCTTCATCCCGGATTTGTCCCAACTCGGTCGTGGTCAGTACTCAGCAGTTGTGAGTAGCAATCAGAAGGTTGCGGTATCGGTGCAAATCTCTTCAGTGGATCAAATAACTGCTCCCTGGACGGCCTTCGCCTATGAGGGGGTTGATGCGGCGAATACCGCCCAGAAGCTCTTCTTCCCCGCCGCGATGAAGAGTTTCTATGGCTTCTTCTCTGAGGTGGTCATCCAGAATACCAGTGCAACGACTGCGACAACCCTTACCGCCGACTTCTACTCAGCTACTGGGACAAAACTCAATCTTATACCAATCCAACTTGGGACACTGGCCGCCAATGGTACCAAGACCTATGCAACGAGCGATGCGCTCTTCACGAGTTTGCCCAGTGGGCCTACTGGCTCGTTTGGTATGGTGGTCAATTCGAGTGCTACCAACATTGCTGGTATTGCTAATGTCTGGCGTACCACGCCCACCAATATGAGCGCCAGCTATAATGCCTTCATCAGCGGTAGCCGCACAGCCTATGCACCCAACCTGATGAACCGTTTCTATGGCTTTGGCTCGGCCCTCTCGATCCAGAATGTGGATCAAACCGATACTGCCGTAGGTACCGTGACCTACTCCGGTGGCGGGATTGAACGTTTCAGTCTTGCACCCAATGCCTCGATTATGTTTCTTCAGTTCAATCGTAACACGACCGAAGGTCAGACAATTCCTTCCGGTAATGTTAATGGTACGTTCTCAGCCAAGATTGAGGTTACATCTACCGGCGGAAGCATTGTGGCTGTAGTTGGCTATAGCCGCTCCCCAGAATTGAATGGTGGCGCAATCCTCGGCGACTACGCCTACTACAACTGCCCCTCACAGCCCACACCTAAGGTGATTGTTCCGAGTGTGATGAGCAACTTCTACGGCTTCTTTACCAACATTTCGGTACAGAATACGGGCGATCCTACGTACATTCAGCTTACCTATCAAGATGGTAAGACATGGCGCACTCCAGCACCGATCCCAACCAATGGTATCGCAAACTTTAATCACCTAGCGAAGAATCCCAATAATCCTTTCGGGAGTGTACGAACAAGCACGGCGGCTATTGCCAGTGCAGTTGATGTGAATGGTAATCCTACCACGTCGCCCCTCGTAGTACTGGTTCAGCATAATACTGACCCCAGTGTTCTAGGGTATAAAGGTAGAATACCAGGAGATTACCTGCATGTCTTTAGTGGTACACCGATGCAGTGATATTGCTCGTGACCTAGTCGTGTAATAGAGAATGGGTATGCAATTATCTCTTAAGAGATTGCATACCCATTTTGATTGAAAGGTGAAGATACGATGCTTTTCTCCTATCGGCGATCTATGATCGTTTTGCTACTGCTGTTATTGACAGCATGTAGCGCCGCTCCTCGTCCATCAGATTTACCCTATCAGGTAACTCCCATTGTCGTAACTCCAGATCACTCTGGCTATCCCTCTCCCACTGATTCTGGTGAACCGTATCCCGGGCCTACCTTAACTGCCTCGCCTTTTGGTCGCTCAGTTAGTGTTGCAAATAGTCTTGCTGCGGCTCAAACGGCAGTTGCTCAATCATTTAATCCTGAGGCTAAACTCTATGCAGTTGTGCCTTCGCAGATCATGTTGCGGAATATCGGATCACCACCGGTTGTGTCTGGGTGGTTCTTTAAGTTTAAGGTTGAAGGTACCTCCCGCGAGTTCTATGTCCAAGTTATTGATGGACAGGTTTCGGGAACTACCGAAGCTGAACCGGTTGTTCCGACGATACCGCAGGAGCTACCCATTGATATGGCGCTCGTCCAAGTGACCAGTGACCAGGTCTTTGCACGCTTTCTTGAAAAGGCACCAGCTCTGGGCCTCACTGTGAGTGATCCTACCTCCTACGATCTCGAATTGGTGCATCTCGAAGGGAAGTCCAACCCGATCTGGAGTGTGGTTGATCCGACAACCCTTGTGTGGCTCTATTCGCTTGATGCAAATACTGGCGAAGAAGTACCGAATCCACGGAGTTAAGCAAATAAATAAGGTTACGCTCATTCGAGCGTAACCTTGTCTGTCTGTCTGTCGTACCTCGCTACTTCCTCGCTACTATCAGTTGATTACAGCCAAATTCAAATTGACGGTACATCACTACCTCTAGTCCGGCATCCTGGCACATGTGGCGCAGATGGTTTTGATTCAGGCGGCTCTTATGGTCTTCCGCAGCTTCTTTGTAGAAGAGACCGAGTCGCGCACCCATCGCGTGAACCGTATGCCCCAGTGGCGTTGGTGTCGTCGCAACCAAGTACCCACCCGGTGCTAGTGCTGGTTCGAGGGCTGTGATCAATTGCGCAGGGTTGGCGAGATGTTCCAGTAGCGCAATGAGTAAAATCGTTTGAACAGGTTGCTCATATACATGGGCCGGTATATTTCCTCCCTCTAAGTTGCATATATGAAACTCATGGTGGGGAAAATATTCACGCCCCATGTTTAGCATAGGTTCATTGATGTCTAGGCCAATATAGCGCTCAACAGGTGGGATCGTTCTGAGTAAATACGCATTCCCACAACCAACATCCAGCATATTCTGCGAAAGAAATGGCTGGATGATCTTGTACCGACGATCACGGATATATGGTGAGAGCAGTGGAGGAATCATAATGTTAGTTCTGACTATGTCTGTCACTTTGATCAGGATATGACGCTACTTATAGTATACCATGTCTCGTTCATTCGTATCTCATCTGTATGGTGAAATGTATGTCGTAAATATTGCCTTATATCCGCTCATAATTCCGAAGGAATCCTCACTGATTATGTAAAAATCCGATCCAAGCAGGGTGGTTCTTGAAGAAATAACGACAAATTCTGGCACATCAACGCTGATCCAAACATCATTCATCTGGTTATACTCGAATATACTCTTGTTGACAGGATCGAGGACAAGAATCATACTGATTGCACTCACTACTCCAGTGTTTGCTATCGGAGATGGCAACGGTGCCTTCATCTGCCAACGCATTTCGCCCTCAGTCGGGTTCAACTCCAGCGTCTCCCTTAACCCCACCGCCCCGTCACTCCCGCCCACCACGTAGATCTGCCCCGCCACCACCGTCGCCCCCGCATCTTGGCGCGGGCTAGGTAGGGCTGTTCCCTCACTCCATGTGTCGCGCTGCGGGTCATAGATATAGACCTCGCTGCGCACCCGGTTTCCGTCCCATCCGCCAATCAGGTAGAGTTGCCCCTCCCACGCCACCAGTGCGTAGTTGCTGCGTGGGGCAGGTAGGGTCGCCCCGCTGTGCCAGCGCTGCTCACGCGGGTCAAAGATCTCCAGGATGTCACGTACTTGGCCAGTGGCATCAATCCCCCCCGGTACGTAGATCTTACCGCGTAATACCGCCGCCCCAATGTGGCTCACCGCCGTCGGCTTGTCGGTGAGCGAAACCCAGAGGTTGTTCTCCGGGTCAAAGCGATCAATCGCCGCACTTGGTTGGCCATCAATGCTGCCCCCGATCACATAGAGTTTGCGATCTAGATCATAGGCGGTGATTGCAAAGGCAGCGCGGGGTTGCGGCATGGGTGCCCGGCTAAACCAGCGCTGGTTGGGGTCGCTGCTCGGCACGGGGATGGGTGTCGGCGCGGCGGCAAGCGGTTCCGCTAGGCTGGGGTTGGCCCAGATGATGAGTCCGCCGACAACCAGGAGCAGCAGTACCGCCACCCCAACAAGCCGTAGCCACGGGGGCTGTGCTGGTGTGATTGTGGGTTGGAGGGCTTCAGGTGGATCGCTCTGGGCGAGCGCGGTAGCTGGTTCCGCTGGTTCCGCTGCTGGGGTAGGAGCGGGTGGGCGAGTCTCTTCGATAACCTCGGCCACCGGTGCAGCATCACTACTTGCGCTACTCGGCGCAAAACGTTCTGGCGTCACCAAGCCATGGTTGATCGCATAGATGGTCGCTTCGGTACGCGACATAACCCCAGTTTTGCTGAAGATGTTGCGTACATGCACCTTGACCGTATTGATGCTGATGTTGAGTTGTTGCGCGATCTGCTGGTTACTCGCGCCGGTGGCAACTAACTTCAGGATCTCGCGCTCACGTTCGCTGATGGGGCTTTCGTTGGTCATACTGGTAGAGTCTCTGCGTCTGCGTCTGCGCCGCAGCCGGATCATAGCATGAGCCTTGGGCTTGGGCAAGTAGTGATGATCTGTCAACAGGGCATGGGCAAAGTCCTTGGGGCTGCGCCCCAAACCCCCACCGGAAGCAACAGAGATCTACCAAAAAACCGCAGGTACTCGTTTACTAAAGCCCAACTAGTAGAAACGGCTCTGGTTGGAGCATCTGGTACGCACCCTGGGAAGGTTCCTTTTTTCGCCTTGTACTCCTAGGGAGGTGTTGTATAATGGCTAGTCCAACCCTTAAAATGCGTCCTCATTACGAGATCGTTGCAATGAAGCAGTGTTCGCATCCTTGTCCAGTTGTTACGAATAACCACACGAGTATCGAGCGGCTGCGTGCTCACTTAATCGAAGGGCACCAGTGTCTTGACGCTTGGTTAGCGTTGAGTGACCTGGTCAAAGATCCTCGGCAACGGCGTGATTGTCTGGAACGGGCATCCGTACTGGCACCCGAGAATGAACCGATCCAAATGGCCTATCTTCAGGCCCAACTGATTGTTGAGCCGGGTGATTTGGCGGCCCAACGCCGGATGGCCGAGATTCGCACCATGCAACTGATCGCCGATGTCAAGACCCTTCACTTCCACGAGCGGCCTCAGGCGCGCCTGATCGGGGATATTTTGGTGGAGATTGGGGCGATCTCGAACCAGGAGTTGCAAGAGGTCTTGCGTTATCAGAAGAGTGGTAGTGTCATCTCGGCAGATCGGCGGGTTGGGCAGATTTTACTCCAACGCGGACTGATTACCCCTAGTAAATTGGCCAAAGCCTTGATTATGCAGCAACAGGAGCGCAGTAATCTGCGTATTGCTCCTCAGGTGTTGGGCGAGTACTTGGTGGGGCAGAACTATATTACGCCTGAGCAGTTAGAATTGGCTTTAGCTGAACAACTGCGCCTCGATCAGCGGAACCAACGCTTGAGCCTAGGCCAGATCTTGGTGCGCCTGAATATGGTGACCCCGGATCGCATTGATGAAGCCTTGCAGGATCAAGAGCGCTCCTTCTGGTCGAAGTTTGGGTATTGATTCGTATGGGGCGCATCGCGATGCGCCCCCGAACCTCCACCGGATGGCATGGGCAAAGTCCTTGGGGCTGAAGCCCCAAACCCCGATTTTTGTTGTTTTTTGGCGGCGTAGCCGCCAAAAAACAACAAAGAAGATCTTCGGGGGGGGCGTAGCCGCACCCGAACCTCCACCGGAGGTGACTTTGCCCAAGATGTGCAAAAAGAGGTCATACCATGGACATTCTGCCATGGTATAATTGCATGGGAACGGCCGCGCCACCTAGTTTGAGGTAACACGATGCCGATGTATGAGTATGGCTGTCAAACGTGCAACAGCCGCTTTGATCGTTTGCGCCGTATGGATCAGGATGATACCGGAGTCACATGTCCGGTTTGCGATAGTGATCACGTTGAACGTCTGATTTCGGTCTTTGCCTCCTATTCGCGTGATACGTCTATCGGAGCCTTGGTCGAGTCTGGTTCAACATCGGGGACGAGTTGTGGTAAAGGGTGCCCTGGTTGTAGCTGTGGGCCAAGGAGTTAGCCATGCATGTGCTGATCTTGACCGCAGGGCTGGGAACGCGCCTCCGCCCACATACCTACAGCAAGCCCAAGCCGCTGCTGAGTGTGGCCGGGAAGCCGGTACTCGCGCATATCGTTGATGATCTACTCGATCTTCAGATCGATGAACTGATCTGTGTGACCGGGTATCTCGGCGATCAGATCGAGCGCTATGTACGCGAGCGCTACACCATGCCGCTGCGTTTCTTGGTGCAGACCGAGATGCGTGGCCAGGCCGACGCCGTCTATCTGGCGAAGGATGTGCAAGGCCCCATGTTGGTCGTCTTTGGCGACGGCTTAGTGGGAATTGACAAAGACTACCTTAATGCCCACCCCGAAGAGGGCGTTATCTACTGCCAAGAAGTTGAAGATCCCAGCCGGTTTGGTGTGGCTGTCATTGAGGATGGCCGCATTACCCGGTTAGTCGAGAAGCCAACCACGCCGGTCTCTAACCTTGCGGTAGTCGGGTTCTACTATGTGCCGGAGGCTCAACGCCTGATGGAAGCCATCAATTACATGATGGAACACAAGATCCAGACCAAGGGCGAGTACTACCTCGCTGATGCGATCCAGATCATGATTGATCGCGGCGAGCATTTTCGTTCCGAGGTGGTGCCGATGTGGCGTGACTGTGGCACCTTCGATGCGCTGCTCGATACCAACCGCTACCTCCTCGCCCATGGCCACAGCCGCAATGAAGCGGTGGTTGAGAGCGTGATCATCCCGCCGGTGCATCTTGGGCCGGGGGTACAGGTTGAAAACGCGGTGATTGGGCCGAATGTCTCGCTTGGCGCAGGCGCGGTGGTGCGCAACGCGGTGATCAGCGACTCGATCATCAACGCCGGAGCGACAGTCTATGGCGTAGTGTTGGCCGGGAGCGTGATTGGCGAGAAGGCCAACGTGACTGGTTCGGTTCATGAGCTCAATATTGGTGATGCAGCAAGTATATCTCTTTAGGTGAACCTATGATCGCCTACAACTTCCGCGCTGGCGGCAGTGTTGCCTCCAGCCAGGCCGGTGCGGGCCAGGGAAAGTCGGCATCTACCCCAGCCACTGCCTATCGCTCGATCCACCATGGCTACCGGGTTGCCCAGGCCAAGGCAAACGAGCAGGATCTCCTTGACCATGTGTGTGGGGCGTTGGGTGGCGCGTTTCCGCGTCAGTTGATCACCAGTTACTATGTCTCACTCAAAACCAATCCGTTGGTGGTGTTGACTGGCCCTGAGGGGGCTGGTAAGGCTGCGTTGGTGACGGGGTTTACCTCGGCGCTGGTGGGGCTTGAGAGTGAGCAGTTTGTTACGATTGGCTCGAATAGCTGGACAGAACAGAGCGGTGAGCAGAGCTACTACCAGGGTGTCCACGAACGCCTCGGTTCGTTACACTTCCTTGACACGTTGCACGAGGCAGCGAACCCGGCCAACCTCGGTAAGCTCTATATGGTGCTGCTGCGCGGGCTGACGCTCGATGAGCTACGTCACTATACCCGCGATCTGCTCCAGATTGATGCCAATGGTGAGCGTCGCTTGGCGCTCCCTGGTCTTGCGCCAGCGCAACGCCCCGTGCTACCACCCAACATCTTTATTACCGCGACGATCCATGGGCCACGCATGCTCAGTGAGGCTGACCGCGAAGTGTTACAGCTTGCGGGCCAGATCGCATTTGGCCCCGGTAGCCCCGATCTTGGCCCATTACCGATCATGCCGCCGCCAGCGGTGGGCTTGCAGCGCATTATGCTCGGTTCAGCAGGCAATAATCCCGCCGATGCCCGCGAACGCCTCGGTGCGATCCTCGGTCAGCGTGACCTACGTCGCCTGGGGCCGTCGGCTACGCTTGCGCGCCGCCTGCCCAATGCATCCGCCTTGGTACGCCAGTTGTCGGATACGATCATTGCCTATGTGGCCAACAGCTTCGATGGTGATGGCCGTGGTCTCTTCGACCCACGCGATGCGCGTCGCAATGCCCAGATTGCCTATGATGATCAGATGACCCAGCGGGCGTTGGATCGTATGCTGCCCGCCCGTCCCCGGCGCGGTCGGATTACGCCCTTCTCGCCCCTGGTGGTGTGATTGTTTGGGTGGTGCAATGTAGCGACGCAAGATCTTGCGTCGCTACATTGCGACGCAAGATCTTGCGTCGTTACGTGGCGTCGCTACATTGTGCTATAATTTCTGGTGTGGTGATCATCACCACACCCCCCTTGCGTGTGTGCATCGAAATCAGGAAGAACTGAGGAGCTCATGGCCCCACTGCTCGACGTGCGTAACTTGGAGACCCACTTTCATACTCAGGATGGAGTGGTGAAGGCGGTGGATACTGTCTCCTTCTACGTCAATCGTGGTGAGACACTGGGCATTGTGGGTGAGTCAGGGTGTGGTAAGAGTGTCACCTCGCTCTCGATCATGCGCCTCATTCCTAGCCCCCCCGGTAAGGTGGCCGGTGGCCAGATCTTCTTTGATGGTCAAGATCTGCTCCAAGCCAGCGAACAACAGATGCGCCATATTCGTGGCAATCGCATCGCTATGATCTTCCAGGACCCGATGACCTCGCTCAATCCGGTGTTAACGGTGGGGCGGCAGATTACCGAGTCGTTGGAGTTGCATCTCAAGCTCACCAAACGTGAGGCGCTGAGCCGCGCTGCTGAGTTGTTGGATATGGTCGGGATTCCGAGTGCCAGTAAGCGCCTCGATAATTATCCGCACCAGTTCTCCGGTGGGATGCGCCAGCGCGTCATGATCGCGATGGCGATCTCGTGTAATCCTGAATTGCTCATCGCCGATGAGCCGACGACGGCGCTTGATGTGACGATCCAGGCCCAGATCCTTGAACTGATCAACCGGCTTAAGGAGGAACTGGATACGGCGGTGATGATCATTACCCACGACTTGGGGGTGGTGGCGGGCATGACCGACCGGGTGACGGTGATGTATGCGGGGAAGGTGGTGGAGGAGGCGAAGACCGCCGAACTCTTCGCGAATCCGCGTATGCCCTATACCATCGGCTTGTTACGCTCGATCCCGCGCCTTGATGATGGGCGGGGGCGTAAACTTAACCCCATTCGGGGCTTGCCACCGAGCCTGATTGACCTGCCCCAGCTTTGCCCATTTAGCCCGCGCTGCGATTATGTGCGCGATGAGTGCCTGACGAAGACACCGCCGCTGCGGAGCGTTGCTGAGGATCATCGCGCCGCCTGCCTCTTTGATATTACGATGGAGACCCCGCTGCCTGCGCAGAAACCTGAGGGTGTCGCCGCCTAGATGTGAGAGTTCCAGCTATGACGTCATTACCTCCCCGTAGCGGTGATGCAGCTAATCTGATCGAAGTGCAGGACTTAGAGATGCACTTCCCGGTCACACGGGGGATTGTCTTTCAGCGTCGGGTAGGTACGATCAAGGCGGTGGATGGCCTTTCGTTCTCGATTAAGAAGGGCGAGACTTTGGGGTTGGTGGGCGAGTCGGGGTGTGGCAAGAGTACCACTGGGCGCGCCATTCTTCAACTCTATCGCCCAACCAATGGGCACGTGATCTTTGAGGGTCAGGATCTGACTACCCTGAAGGGTGATGCGCTGCGCAAGATGCGTCGCCGGGTGCAGATGATCTTCCAAGACCCGTATGCCTCGCTCAATCCGCGTATGACGGTTGGGGATATTATTGGCGAGCCGATCAAAGTCCATCGGCTCCGTGAAGGTAAGGCGGTGCGCGAGCGGGTTGATGAGTTGCTCGGCCTCGTGGGTCTCAATTCGGCCTTCGCCAACCGCTACCCGCACGAGTTTTCCGGTGGCCAGCGCCAGCGCATCGGCATTGCGCGCGCCTTGGCGGTTGAACCCCAGTTTGTCGTGTGTGATGAGCCGGTCTCGGCGCTTGATGTCTCCATCCAGGCCCAGGTGGTCAACCTGCTCGAAGAGTTGCAGCAGAAACTGGGCCTGACCTACCTCTTCATTGCCCACGACCTGAGCGTGGTGAAGCACATCTCCGACCGGGTGGCGGTGATGTATCTGGGTAAGATCGTTGAGCTATCCGAAGGCGCGAAGCTCTACAGTATGCCCCTACACCCCTACACCCAGGCGCTCCTCTCGGCGGTGCCGATCCCCGATCCCAAAGTTGAACAGCAACGGCGGCGCATCATTCTCGAAGGTGATGTCCCCAGCCCGCTCAATCCTCCCAGCGGCTGCCACTTCCATACCCGCTGTCCGATCATGATTCCCAAATGCAAAGAAGAAGAACCGCCCTTCACCGATTATGGCGATGGCCATTTTGCCGCCTGTTGGCGGGCGCGTGAGTCGGCGGAACTGATGCCGACAGTGGCACGCAAGCAGGCAGAGGCTATCGCGGCACGGATCGCGGCGGATATTGCCAAGGTGAAGGTGAAGTCGAAGGTGGGGTAGCTATTCCCATCTCCTCAGCTTTCGGGAAGCTACTAGCTTCCCGGAAGTTACGCTCAAACTCAGCTTCCCGGAAGTTTACGCTCCCAACGATGTAGCCCATGCGGCATCAAGGGGCTGATATGCACGCATCATAGCGATAGAGTTGGCCACGTACCAGCATCATCGTAGAAAGTAGCAGACACTATCGTAGCGCAGGTGTCCGTATCGCCCCGGATGGAGAATATCCTATATCGTTTGGCAGAAACTCCCCGTGGAAGGAGAACCGTATGTTTGTTCGCAGTCTGCGACGTAGCGCCGCTGTCGTCCTGATGCTCGCGTTGGTAGTTCCGCTGCTGGCCGCCTGTGGTGGCGCTCCCGCCGCATCCCCCACTGCCGTCCCTACCGATACTGGCTCGGCAGAGCCGGGGGTGCTGCGCATCAATGTCGGGAGTGAGCCGGACAATGTCGATCCGCAACTGGCCAGCTTCGTCGGTGAGATCCAGTACATCATGATGGCCTATCAGGGTCTGATGACCTTCGATCAGGACATGAATCCCATCCCTGGCGCGGCTGAGAGCGTCGAGGTTTCGGATGATGGTCTTACCTACACCTTCAAGATTCGCCCCGACAGCACCTACTCCGATGGCACGCCGCTGACGGCGAAGAACTTTGAGTATGCATGGAAGCGCCTTGCCAACCCGAAGACGGCTGGACAGTACCAGTCGCTGCCGTGTGGCATCATCAAGGGCTATAGCGAGTGGTCGGCTGCCGCCTGTCAGGGTCTCAGCATGACCGAGACGATGGCATTGGATCTGGCCACGCTTGAGGCTGACTATGGGGTCAAGGCGATTGACGACAGCACGTTGGAGATCGAACTGACCGCCCCCGCGCCCTACTTCTTGAGCATGGCGGCACTCTGGATCGGTGCCCCGGTGCGCGAAGCGGATGTGGCCAAGGGTGACGATTGGTGGTACGACGCCGAGAACTACATCGGCAATGGCCCGTTTGTGCTGAGCGAGTGGGACCACGGCAATAAGGCCGTCTGGGAAGCTAACCCCAACTACAACGGCCCGCTTGGCCCGGTCAAACTGAAGAAGGTTGAGTACTTCATGATCTCGGAAGGCCAGGTGGCCTTCCAGGCGTATCAGAACGGTGAGTTGGATATGCTGGGCATCTCACCGGAGGATCTGGCTGCGGTGGAGACCGATCCGGTGTTGAGCCAGGAGATTGTGAATGTCACCGGCTCCTGCACCTTCTACTTCGGTTTTAACACCAAGAAGGCTCCCTTCGAGGATACCAAGGTGCGCCAGGCATTTGCCCAAGCCTTCGACCGCGAAGCCTGGAATCGCGACATCTTCGGCAATATGGGTAGCGTGGCCTACAGCTTCATCCCGCCCGGTTTCCCTGGCTACGAGCCAGACCTGAATCTGTGGCCGTTTGATCCTGAGGCGGCCAAGGCGACCCTGGCCGAATCGAGCTATGGTTCGGTCGAGAATCTGCCAGAGATCAAGCTGACCTACAGTGCTAGTGCGCGCAATAACGCCCGCTTCGAGTGGGTGGCCGCGCAGTTGAAGACCAACCTGGGGATTGAGGCCGTGCTTGATCCGGTTGATCCGACTGCCTACACCGCGCTGACCAAGACTGATCCGCCGCAACTCTTCAACCTCGGCTGGTGCGCCGACTACCCCGATCCGCAGAACTGGATCTCGCTCTTCCAGACCGACGGGTTGCTCAGTTCGCGGGTGGGCTACTCCAACCCCGAATTTGATGCCCTCGTGCGTCAGGCCGACGTGGAGCAGGATGCGGCCAAGCGCGCCGAACTCTACGCCCAGGCCCAGGAGATGCTCGTGATTGATGCGCCGGTGACCTTCACGCGCAACGATGGTGGCCCGGTGTTGGTTAAGCCTTACGTCCAGGGAGTGAGCGAGGAGACGATCACCCCGATTGACTACTGGCTCGGTTTCTTCAACCTGGCCAATGTGGACGTGCAGCCGTAAACCCTAGCGGGGGTTTGGGGGCGGCGAAGCCGCCCCCGAAGAACTCTTTTTCGCTCATGTTGGCGGCGAAGCCGCCAACATGAGCGAAAAAAACAGGTTTGGGCGTAGCCCCCCCCGAACCTCCACCTAATGGCCAACCGAGGGGAAACATTCAATGACCGCCTACATCATTCGGCGCATCCTGTGGCAGATTCCCGTCTTGCTCATTGTCGGTATGATGACCTTTGGTATTGCCAAGATAACCCCCGGTGGCCCCTTCGATACTGATCCCGACCGACGCCAACTCTCGCCGGCTGTGGAGAAGATTCTGCGCCAAAAGTTTGGTATGGATCTGCCCTTCTGGCGTCAGTTCACGCGCTATATGTTCTTTGACTTTGTTGAGAACCCCAAGACGGGGGAGACCGAGTTGCAGTGGGGGGCGATTGGCGGCAATTTCGGGCCGACCTACTCTTCACGCGGCAACCGCACCGTGCAACAGGAGTTGTTCGAGGAGCGTTCGGGCAAGCCTTCGCGCTTCTACTATTCGGCACGTTTAGGCATTCAGGCGCTCATCTTTGCGGTGGTGCTGGGAATTCCCATGGGCGTGCTGGCCGCGTTGCGCCAAAATACGATCATTGATTATCTGATCCTCTTTATCTCTACCTTTTTTGTCTCGCTCTCAACCCTGATCGTTGGCTTTTTGCTGGTGATCGTCTTTGCGGTCAATCTGAATTGGTTCACGGTGATTGCCGATTGGCAAGATCCGATCCGGCCCTGGATCTTGCCCACGATTGCGCTCGGTTCAACCTCGCTTGGCTTTATTACCCGGCTCACCCGTTCGAGTGTGCTGGAGGTGAAGCGCCAAGACTATATTCGTACTGCACAGGCCAAAGGTCTCGCCGACCAGATCGTGATTTGGCGGCATATGCTCAAGAATGCGCTCTTGCCCGTCGTGACGGTGCTGGGGCCACTGGCAGCCGGGTTGATCACCGGAACGCTCTACACCGAGATCATCTTCCAGGTGCCGGGGATGGGCAATCTGTTGGTAGAGGCGATTTCCAAACGCGACTACTCGATGATCACATCGGGCGCACTCATCTTTGTCTTTTTCCTGGGGGTCGCCAACCTGCTGGTTGATATTGCCTATGGCGCAATTGACCCACGCATTAGCTACAAATGAGGCGTGGTTATGACCGTCGCTGCCCCAACTCTTAACGACCTCAACATCCAAAAGCCGCGTAGTCTGTGGGCCGATGCGTTCCGGCGGCTGAGCCGCAATCGTGCCGCGATGGTGGGTCTGGTGGTAGTGGTGATCTATGTGCTGATCGCCATCTTTGCGCCACTGATCGCGCCCAAGAACCCGGTGGAGCAGACATCGGGAAATAGCCTGCGCCCGCCGGTTTGGGTGACGGACAACCCCAAGCGCATGCCGAACCCAGAGAATCTATTTGGCACCGACACCAATGGGCGCGACATTCTCTCGCGCTTGATCTATGGGGTGCGGGTCTCCCTGATTGTCGGCCTTGTTCCCCAACTGATCATTGTCACCATCGGTATCACCATCGGCCTGATCTCTGGTTTTGCCGAGCGGTGGCTAGACAATCTGCTCATGCGCATCACCGAGATTGTGGCCTCCTTCCCCGATCTGCTCTTTATCATCACGCTCACGGTGGCCTTCCGTGATACCGCGTTTGGCAAAGCCTTCAACGGCCTCTTGCTGATCTTCACCGCGCTGGCAGCGGTGGGATGGACGGGCATGGCGCGGCTGGTGCGGGGGCAGGTACTTTCGCTCAAGGAGAAGGAGTTTATCGAAGCGGCACGCGCCTTGGGCATTCCCACGCCTACCATCCTCTTCCGCCACATTCTGCCCAACACCATGGCCCCGATCATCGTGGCGATCTCCTTCAGCATCCCCGGCCTGATCCTGGCCGAGGCCATTCTGACCTTCTTGGGCGTAGGTATGAAGCCTTCGGTTGATTCAACCAATGCGCTACCCACCAGCCTGGGTCAGATGATGTCGGAGGGCTTCTCCAACCTCAGTTCTGGCCCCTGGATGTTGCTCTTCCCGGTGGTGATGATCTCGACGCTGGTGCTCTCGTTCACCTTCCTGGGCGATGGGTTGCGTGACGCGCTCGATCCGCGTGATAGCGCGTAGGAGGCGAAGCATCGCCGGTGAACGCCCCTCCGTAGGGCGTTTACCAGCGATGCTTCGCGCCCCTACAGATCACCGTTCTCCAAAGATCGCCCGCCCAACCCGAATGATCGTCGCCTCCTCGCTGATGGCGACCTCAAAATCATCACTCATGCCCATGGAGAGATCGTTCCAGCGTGTCTGCGGCAAACGGCGGGCCAGATCGGCCCGCAGTTCGCGCAACAGGCGGAAGTAGGGCCGTGACTCCTCCGGGTCATCAGTGAGGGGCGGGATGGTCATGAGGCCGCGCACTTCAAGTTGGGGTAAGGCGGCAATCTGCTCGATCTCGCTCAAGAGTTGGGCGTAGGCAGCGTGGTTGGCGATACCACCAGGGAGCACGAAGCCCTCCTTACTGGCTTCACCACTCACATTGATTTGGAGCAGAATCGGCACGCGCCGTCCGAGTTCGTGGGCGTGTTGATTGAGCGTCTCGGCGAGGCGCAGGCTATCCACCGACTGGATCAGATCGAAGAGTTCGACGGCCAGACGGGCCTTGTTGCGTTGGAGATGCCCGATCATATGCCAACGCGGGCGGCGTGGCAGATCGTGGAGCGCAGCAATCTTAGGGGCCGCCTCTTGCACGCGGTTCTCACCGAAGGTGTAGGTGCCGGCGGCCACGGCAGCCCGCACATGGTCGGGGCTATGGGTCTTACTTACCGCGACGAGCATAATATCGGCGGGGTGGCGGGCGGCGCGGTGGGCGGCTACGGTCATGCGCTCGTGGACATGAGCGAGGCGCGTCGCGATATCTTGGAATGATGAATCAGGCTTCACGGATTACTCACTATCAACTTCTGTTCAGCAGGCGGATCGGGAGGCAGACGAGTAATCAGGAGCAGACCGCGCTCTGGTGGCAGGGGCACCGTCAACTCCAGGGGCGTATCTTCACCGGGTTGCAGTGCGGCGCTCCCGCTGCCACCGGCGATATACGAAGCCCCCGTACTATCGCGCAGTTCAAAGGCGCTAATTGGCACCGTAACCACCGTAGTGCTGATATTCGTCACCCGCCCAATCACCCGCAGGCCGGTCTCTTCGGGACGCAGTTCAGTCACCTCGATCCGCAGGCGCGGGGTGGTTGCCAGCGGTTCGAGCGGGCGACCGCTATTACCCAAGCCGATCTGGCGCAGGAGGCTCTGGGCCTGGGCTTGCAGATCGGGGGAGAGATTGCCGATCTGGAGATCGGGCAAGGGCAGCGCGATGTTTGGTGTGGGTTGCATAGCAAACTGCTGGCTGAGGGCCGGGTTGCCCACCAGCCGCCCACGGCTACTCACGATGATCAAGAGCAGGGCGACCAGCGCACCCCACATCCAGATCGGGATGTTATGTGATGACTCACTATCCATGTGGTTCCTAGCGTGTGCGCATGGTTCGTGCGGGATCTATTGTACCCTATGTAGGGGCGAAGCATCGCCTCTACGGGATGATCAGGGAACCCGGTGATGATGGGGGAATTGGGGAACAGGTAACTGTTCACACTTCTCCTAGCTTCCAGTTTTTGACGCAAAGACGCAGAGGCGCAAAGCCTGCAACAAAACCTTTGCGTCCTTGCGCCTTTGCGTCAATACGAGATTTCTTTTACCCCAAGTGTGAATAGTTACGGGAACAGGGCCTCTTGACAAAGATTTTCGCTTCGGGTAGACTGCGCACTTGTATACCCCGGAGTGTTGGGTTTTTTGAACATGCCATATGGGCGTAGCGACCTACTGCTACGTCTATCTCCAACTCTGCGTCCAATGCTGCTCCTCTCCCGCTGTCAGGGAGCGCGACTCCGAAAGGGGGTGTTTCACGCTATCTTGCGTAGCGCGGCGCGCCTGGCGCATGGTGGGTTAGCAACCCAACTTGGTCTAAACAGGTGCAGGTACCCACAAATTCCCTCTACGTTAACTGGAACTTCAAGGAGCTAACAAGTAATGAAGCGTATCATGAGTCTGATCGTCCTGGTCGGCGTGCTGATGTCGCTGCTGGCTGCCTGTGGCAGCGCCCCGGCAGCGTCACCGACCACCGCCCCGGCGACCACCGCCCCGGCCACTGCTGAGGCCACTGTTGCGGCCACCACCGAGGCCACTGTCGAGGCCACTGTTGAGGCCACTGTCGAGGCCACTGTCGAGGCCACCGTCGCACCAACCGAGGCCACCGCCGAGCCAACCCCGGCCGCGATGACCGTCGTTGAGTACATCATGGCCACCGCCGCCGGGATGACCCCGGAGGCTGCGGCTGCCCTGGGCACGATCACGATCGCCTCGCAGAGCCCGCTCTCCGGCGACCAGGCTGCGCTGGGTACCGGCATCCGCAACGGTGTTGAGTTGGCCATCGAGCAGGCCAACGTCGCCCTGGCCGGTTCGGGCGTCGAGATTGGCTTCACCCCCTTCGATGATCAGGCCCAGCCTGAGGTTGGTTCGGCCAACGCCAAGAACATCGTCTCCGACCCCGACATCCTCTGCGTGGTTGGCCACCTCAATTCGGGTGTGGCGCTGGCTTCGCTGCCCGACTACAGCAACTCTAGCTTGGTGATGATCTCGCCTGCGAACACCAACCCCAAGATCACCGAGAGCGGCTACGCCAACGCCTTCCGCGTGGTGGGTCGTGACGACCTCCAGGGTCCGATTGGCGCCCGCTTCGCCGAGGAAATTGGCGTAAAGACCGTCTACATCCTCCACGACAAGACCGACTACGGTCAGGGCGTGGCTGAGTTCTTCAAGCTTGAGGCCGAGCGCCTCGGCCTCGAAGTGCTGGCCTTCGAGGGCACCGATGAGAAGAGCGACTTCTCCTCGATCCTGACCCCCCTCCAGGCCGCCAACCCGGACATGATCTACTTCGGTGGCCTCTACCCGCAGGCTGGCCCGCTGCTGCGTCAGGCCCGCGACCGTGGCATCATGGCGCAGTTCCTCGGCCCGGACGGCCTGGATTCGCCTGAGTTGGCCAAGCTGGCTGGTGATGCCCTTGAGGGCACCTACTACACCACCGTGGCCGCCCCGGTGAGCCAGTTCCCCAACGCTGCTCAGTATGCGACTGACTACACCGCCAAGTTCAACGGTTCCGCTCCGCCCTTCTCGGCCCAGGCGTATGACTCGGCTGCCTTCTGTCAGGCTGCTATCGTCACCGCAGCGGTTGAGGCCAACGGCAAGCCGACCCGCGAGCAGGTGTTGACCGCGATGAAGAGCCTGCCGGCGCTCAGTGGTATCACTGGCACCTACAGCTTCAGCGAGAAGGGTGACCCGAACCCGGCCACCTACTACATCTTCGCCACCAACTCTGATCCGGCCATGTGGGATCAGAACGAGTTGACCTCGAAGATCGAGAGCGCTCCGCCCACCGAGTAATCGGTATTTCACCTATGCTGCCAGGGCATTGCCCTGGCAGCATAGTTTCGAGTGTTGCCAGAGTATGGTGCTTGGACGGGTGTGATTACCTGCTCATCCCGCCTGCTCCAAGACCACGTGGAGTTGCTACGAATACCTCCGCTTTCTACACAAGGGCAATACTGACGTAGTCCTCCTCTCCAACAACGTTGTGAGCAGACAGAGAGTGCATCATGGTAGCCGAGGCAAACGTCAGCAAACAAGATCTACAACGACAGCGGACGCTCCAAACCTTGCGTACCGTCTTTATGCCGTTGGGCCAACTCATCCTCTTTATTATTGGGAGTGCCGTTGTTCTGGGTTTGATCGTTGTTGTTGTGGCCTTCTTTCTTAGCCGCTCCGACCCCAAGATCATGCAGACGGCGATAGCTATTCTGCCACAGGTGATGATTGACGGTATGGTGCGTGGCTTTCTCTTTGCCACCATCGCACTGGGCTACACCATGGTCTATGGTGTGCTGGAGTTTATCAACTTTGCCCATGGTGAGATCTTCATGGTGGGTGGTTTTGTTGGGGCTGGTGTGGCCTACCTGCTGATGCAGTGGGGCTTGCTCTCGACCCTCCCCTGGCTGGTCTTTGTGGTGATTGCGCTGGTCGTGGGTATGACGGTGAGTGGCCTCTTGGCCATGGCAACCGAACGGGTAGCCTATCGTCCCTTGCGCAATTCCCCGCGCCTCGTCCCGCTGATCTCCGCGATTGGTATGTCGCTGGTGTTGCAAGATGTGGTACGCCTAATTGCGACCAGTTCGCCACTCGGTTTTAATGCGCGCTTCGAGACGCCCAATTTTGGCAAGCCGTTCCAGATTGCCAGCATTCCTCTGGGTGAACGCGCAATTCCGGTGCAGATCAGCCCCAAAGCGGTGATCTTTATTGTGGCCGCGTTGTTGATGCTGTTGGCGCTCAACTACTTGGTGAATGCGACTCGTCTGGGTAAGGCGATTCGTGCCGTAGCCCAAGATCGCGCTACGGCTAGCCTGATGGGTATCAATGTCAATCAGATCATCTCACTCACCTTCCTCATCGGTGGGGCACTAGGTGGAGCAGCGGGTGTTCTGTTTGGTATGAATATCGGCACCGTAAACCCCTACATGGGCTTTATTCCGGGCCTCAAGGCATTTACCGCAGCGGTGTTGGGGGGCATTGGCAATATCACCGGCGCGATGGTGGGAGGGATTGTATTGGGCTTCCTGGAAGCCTTTGTGGCCTCCTACCTCTCGCTCTTTACCGGCGGTGCCTTCTCCGGCGCGAGTTATGCCGATATTGCCGCCTTTAGCATCCTCATCCTGATCCTGATCTTCCGTCCTGAGGGCCTCCTCGGCGAATCAACGACCCAAAAGGTGTAGCGATGGCCAAGAATCCTCCCCACACCCCAGAGACGGGTCTCTGGAATCAGTTGAATGCGTGGATGACGAAGGGGCCGGCGGGGTATACGTTCTTGTCGCTCTATACCCTGATCACCTCGGCTCTGTTGATTACCAATCCACGTACCAGCCTCTTTACCGACATCGTCTTTGTGCTCTTCTTGCTGCTCATTCTGGCCATCTACCGTTCGCGGGTGGCGCTGGGCTTCAAGATCGCCCTCGCGGTGGTTGCGTTGGGTTTCGTGCTGCCCTACTTTGGTACGCTTAACCCCTACTACATTGATGTGGCTACCCAGGCGGGTATCTTTGCCACCTTGGCGATGGGCCTGAATGTGGTGGTCGGTTTTGCGGGTCTGCTCGACTTAGGCTATGTGGCCTTCTATGCGGTTGGTGCCTATCTCTGGTCTATCTTTAGTACCGATCAGATCGGCAATATGATCAGTGGGGCCACGCCGGTTGGCGCGGGCTGGTTCTATCTCTTCATCATTATTGGTCTGGTGGTCGGCGGCGTGTTTGGGGTGATGCTCGGCCTGCCGGTGTTGCGCCTACGCGGCGACTACCTAGCGATTGTGACGCTGGGCTTCGGTGAGGTGATCCGGGTGCTGGCGGTCAACCTGGATAAGCCGGTCAATATCACCAATGGTGCCCAGGGGATCAAGGATATTGAGCGTCCGCCGCTCTTCTTTGCGCCTGCACTCAAGGCGCTCGGCTTCAATCTTGATAATAATCAACTCTACCAGATCTTCTTCTACTTCATGGTGCTGGTGGTGGTCTTGATAACGATGCTGGTGGTCAGCCGTCTGAAGAACTCGCGCATCGGGCGCGCTTGGACGGCCATCCGTGAGGATGAGACCGCTGCAATCGCCCAGGGGATTCCGCTGGTGCGCATGAAGCTCATGGCCTTTGCGGTGGGAGCATCCTTCGCTGGGGCAATGGGAGTCATCTTCGCCTCGAAGCAACTCTTCATTAACCCGCCCACCTTCGATCTGCTGCGTTCGATTAGTATCTTGTCCATGGTCATTCTGGGTGGTCTGGGTAATATTCCCGGCGTGATCCTAGGGGCGGTGCTGGTGACACTGCTCAACATCCAGATCCTGCCGCGTATCGCCGAGGTTCTGCGTAGCGCCAAGGATGCGGGGTTGCCCATCCCGCAGTCGTTCGATCCTACCCAGTACCAACGACTACTTTTTGGTCTGCTGATGATCCTGATGATGATCTTCCGACCTGAAGGTATCTTGCCCGAAGATCGACGCCGCCAGGAACTGCATGATCATGATGACGACCCGGTTGAGGTGAGTACGTCGTAGGGATGTCTACAACACGACGACTACCAAACCGATAAGGAGAGGCGATGGCCCTGCTTGAAGCCAACAATATTACCAAGGTCTTCGGTGGCCTCACGGCGGTCAACGATGTTACCCTGACGATAGAACAGGGTAACATCGTGAGTGTGATCGGGCCGAATGGTGCCGGGAAGACCACCTTCTTCAACATTCTAACCGGCATCTACAAGCCGGATACGGGTGGTGTGCTCTTTAATGGCCAGACCATCACGGGGCTGCGTCCAGACCAGATCGCCGCGTTGGGGATGCGGCGTACCTTCCAGAATATTCGGCTCTTCCCCAACATGACGGTGTTGGAGAATGTGTTGGTGGGCATGCATACTCATCTGCATGCACCGTTCTGGAACATTCTGTTGCGCAACCGCAGCCTGCGCCTAGAGGAGGGCAAGGCGCGTGACACGAGCCGCGATCTGTTGCGCTTTGTCGGCCTGGATGAGAAACGCGACAATCTGGCCAAGAACTTGCCCTATGGCGATCAGCGCCGCCTGGAGATTGCCCGCGCTTTGGCGGGTGATCCCAAGCTGATTCTGCTCGACGAGCCGACCGCTGGGATGAACCCCAACGAGACGGTCGAGGCGACCCACCTCATCCGCCGTCTGCGCGATGAGCGTGGGGTGACGGTGGTGTTGATCGAACATGACATGCGCTTGGTGATGAGCATCTCGGAGCGTATTTCGGTACTCGATTATGGCACCAAGATTGCCGAGGGTGATGGACAGGTGATCCGCAGCAACCCACGGGTGATCGAAGCCTATCTCGGTAAGGCCGCCGGGCATCACGGGTGATAGCGAAGGAAGCCACATGGCGCTACTAGAACTCCGCAACGTTCATACCTACTATGGCAAGATCCACGCCCTCAAGGGGATCTCGATCAAAATTAACCAGGGTGAGATTGTGACGCTGATCGGCTCCAACGGGGCTGGTAAGAGTACGACCCTGCGCACGATCTCTGGGTTGCTCAACCCGCGTCAGGGTGAGGTGTTGCTGGACGATAAGCCGATCCACAACATCCCCGCCCACGAGATCGTGAAGATGGGAGTGGCCCAGTCGCCTGAGGGGCGCAAGATCTTCCCGCGCCTAACCGTGCTGGAGAATCTGGAACTGGGAGCCTACCTGCATGATACGCACAGCGAGGCGTACCAAAATGATCTCGAACGGGCGATGACGCTCTTCCCGCGTCTGCGCGAGCGGGTCAACCAGAAGGGTGGCACACTCTCCGGCGGTGAGCAGCAGATGTTGGCCATCGCCCGTGCCCTGATGACCCGCCCGCGCATCCTGCTACTTGACGAGCCGAGCATGGGTTTGGCCCCGGTGTTAGTCGAGCAGATCTTCGAGATTGTGCAGGAGATCAACGCTCAGGGCATGACGGTGCTGCTGGTGGAGCAGAACGCACTCCAGGCGCTCAGTATCGCTCACCGGGGTTATGTGTTGCAGAGCGGCGAGATCGTGCTGGAGAACCAGGCCAAGGCACTGATCGAAGATCCGATGGTGCAAAAGGCGTACCTGGGGTTGGAATAGGGTGAGAGATCACATTTCAACACGGTGAATGATCGCAGCCAGCGCACGAACCATGACTGTTGGGAAAAAAGAGGGGCATCGGGGTCTACCCGATGCCCCTTCCGTGTGTCACGTTAGGACTCTTCGTAGTCTGCGATACCAGGGAGATCGGATGGTGCTACATCGAAGATTCGGGCAATGAGGCTGCGTCCATCTTCTGCCAGAGTGAATAAGATCCGCACGGTAAGTCCATAGGCAACCCAGACGGCACGGGTGGTGCCATCCCGTTGAGTGGCGGTATGGTAATAGTGCGCCGCACGGGGCGAAACCTTGATCGTCTGAACCAGATTGCGGGCACTCTGCTGTTGGGGCGGAGTAAGGGTGTAACTGTTCACACTTCTCCTAGCTTCCAGTTTTTGACGCAAAGACGCAGAGGCGCAAAGCCTGCAACAAAGCCTTTGCGTCCTTGCGCCTTTGCGTCAATACGAGATTTCCTTTACCCAAGTGTGAATAGTTACGTAAGGGTTGCATATTGACGGGTTGCGGTTTCGCTCCAAGCTATGACTACTTGCATGCGGCCTACCCTTCAAGCTCTGCGAGTCGCTGATCATGTACCGGGGCTTCATCACCAGCAGGGGTAAAGAAAATTGTCCCTGGTCCCCCATCGGGATCGGCAAACACATAGGACTCATTCGTACCCAATCGCTCCAGCGCTGCTCCGACATGCGGGTCGGAATCGAGCGCCGCCCGTTGACGGGGTGTAAGTGGGATCGCAAGGTGACGCCGCTTTGCCTCTTCACGTACTAACAGTTCAAACATGGCCGTGCGCGACAGATCCTCTTGACGTGCGAGGGTGTCGAGCAAGGTGTAGGTGGATTCCTTTAACCGAAAAGTTGTCGGTTTGCGCATAGTTGCCCCCATCTCGTGTATTGACAACGTATGTACAGTGTAGCACATTCTCTACGCCACCTCACGCGGCACACGCGGCAGAATACTAGTCAACACCTCGTAACTGATCGTCCCCAACCACTCGGCAACCTCATCGGCGCTGATCGCGGCTTCACCCTGGTGCCCGATCAGGACGACGGCATCGCCGCGCCGCACGCCGGGGATATGGCTCACATCCACCATGGTGTAGTCCATACAGATGCGCCCAACCACTGAAGCCCGCTGGCCCGCGATCAACACGCTCTGCCATGGTGGGGCGCGGCGGACACCATCGGCGTAGCCCGCCGGGATGGTGGCGATGCGCGTCGGCTTGTGGGTAATGTAGGTACCGCCATAGGAGACGGGCACTCCGGCGGGGAGTTCGCGCACTTGGGCCACTTCGCTATGGAAACTGAGGACGGGGTGGAAACCGGGTGGTAGGGGGGCATGCGGGCTAGGGCGGAGGCCGTAGCAGGCGATCCCTGGGCGCACCATGTCGAAGCGGGCCGCCGGGAGGCGCAACGTGGCGGCACTATTGGCCGCATGCACCAGGGGTGGGCGCAGTCCAGCCGCGATCAGGCTATTCAGCAGATGATTGAAGCGCTCCAACTGCGCCAGCGCTGCACTCAGATCAGCCTCATCGGCGCTGGCAAAGTGGGTATAGAGGCCGTGGATCTCCAAGCCGGGAAGGTGCTGCAATGCAGCCAGGAACGGGCCGACTTCAGATGGAGCCAGGCCCAATCGCGCCATACCGGTATCAACCTTGACATGCACCCGCACCGGACGGCCAGCACTCTGCGCGGCATTACTCAGCGCGAGTGCCGAGTCGTGGTCGAAGAGCGTACAATCCAGCCCCAAGCGCACCGTCTCATCGGCCTGCCAGGGGGGGGTATAGCCGAGCAGCAGGATACGCGCCGTTATGCCTTGAGTGCGCAGCGTGCGCGCCTCACCGAGTGTGGCTACCGCCAGCGCCTCGGCACCCGCCCCCAGCGCCGCCCGCGCCGCCCGAATAGCCCCATGGCCATAGGCGTCGGCCTTGAGCACCGCCATCAGCGGCACCCCGGCCAGTTCGCGCAGGCGGCGCACATTGTCGGCGAGGGCATCAAGATTGATGCGTAACCACGTCGGGCGGTCGGGATCACCAACGCGCACGCTACGCCACGCCGGTTCTTGGCGCACCAAGGGCGGGGCGAAGGCCGCATCTACCAAGCGGGCGACCACTCGTTCCATGCGCGACTCAGCGCCGCCCTTCACCAGCACCAAATCGCCCGCGCCAAGATCCGGGGGCAACGCGGCCAACGTCGCCTCGGTGGTATCCACCACCTGCACCGCAATATTCGGGTTGATGTGGCGGGCAGCGCGTTCCATCACCACACCCCAGTCACCCTTCACAATCAGCAGGTCGGCGCTACTGGCAGCACGGGTACCTAGCTCGCGGTAGAACGGCTCCTCGCTGCCGACCGGCAACTCCGCGAGGCTGCCGATGACCGCGATGCGGCGGCGGGCGGGTAGGACGGCAAGCGTATCCAGCGCGGCCAAGGCGGCGGGCGGCGCGGCACTAAAACTATCATCAAGCAGGGCCGCGCCACCCAGCGCAGAGAGCGGGCGCAAGCGACCAGCCACTGGCTCTAGGTGGGGGAGTGCGGCGACACAATCTTCCAGATCCATGCCACAAGCCAAGCCGACCGCCACCCCAGCCAGCGCCGCGTACAGGCCAGGAATACCGATCAGCGGGGTATGAACATCCAGTTCGGTACCGCACCAGCGCAAGCGCACCATAGTGCCATCGAGATCATAGTGCAAGCCGCGACCACTTAGATCGCAACTGCGCCCCTGGCCATAGGTGATCGTATGCGCCTTGGTGCGCCCCATCAAGGCGCGGGCAAGCGGGCTATCGCCATTGATGATCGCCACACCCTTCGGGGGCAGCGCCGCCAACAGATCGCCCTTCTCAGCCGCAATCGCCTCCAGCGTCCCAAAGCTCCGCAGATGCGCTGCCTCTACTGCCGTCACCAGCGCAATCTGCGGCGGGAAGAAGGTCGCGAGGTGCGCAATCTCACCACGGCGATCACTCCCCAGTTCGAGCACCGCGAAGCGGTGTTGATCTTCTAAACGCGCCAGTGCGACCGGCAAGCCCAGCAGTGAATTGAAACTGCGCCGACTCTGAAAGGTGGCCGCACGGCGTGCGAGCACCGCCGCCGCAGCGCGGCGGGCAGTCGTCTTGCCCACACTCCCGGTAATACCCACCACCGTCGGCTGCACATTAGCGAGGCGCTCGGCAGCCCAGCCCAGCAATGTGGCCTGAGGATCATCGCAGAGGAGCACAGTTGCCCCAGCGGGATCGGCAGGCGGCCAGGAGCAGAGAATGCCGGTCGCACCAGCAGCAATCGCAGCGGGGATGAAATCGTGGCCATCGGCGCGGGGGGTACGCAGGGCCACAAAGCACTCACCCGACGCGGTCAGGCGCGAGTCATAGCTCCAGTCCATAAAACTGGTTGCCTGGGCGGAGCCATGCAGGCGGGCACCAGCGGCGAGCAGGTCATCTAGCGTGATCATAAGAGTAACTATTCACGATGGGGGTAAACGGATTATCATTCCTACGCAAAACGACAGGTTGATGCAAAGGCGCGAAGACGCAAAGATTGGAGTTGGTTCTCCAATATAATGCTTTGCGTCTTTGCGTCTTTGCGTCTTTGCGTCAAAACCCCGATGTTCGGGGCAGTGTGAACAGTTACGCGCCTTGGCGTCTTAGCGTTAATAACCTTAGGTTCTTGAGCAAGTGTGAACAGTCACATATCATAAACCAACAATGGCTGGAAGGTGCGCCGATGCAACGCACATGGCCCGTGAGTTGCGAGGGCACGTTGATGTACCGCAGTGCCGTAGCCCTTATGGGCCGCGAAGCCATAGCCCGGAACGGCGCGATCCGCCGTCTGCATCAGGCGGTCACGGGTGACCTTCGCGATGATCGAAGCCGCTGCAATCGAGAGGCTGCGCGCATCACCCTTGATGAGCGCCTCTTGGGGCAGGCTAAGATCGGGCAGGATAAGCGCATCTATGAGAAGTGCATCAACCGGGCAGGGCAGGCTGAGCAAGGCACTCGTCATGGCGAGGCGGGTAGCGGGAACGATCCCATAGGCATCAATCAGGTAGGCCGGAACGATACCGACACCCACCCCCAAGGCGTAGTGGTGGATCTGAACAAAGAGGCGGCTACGGGTAGCGGCATCGAGTTGCTTGGAATCGTTAACCCCGGCGAGTAGATCAGGTTGCTGGAAGATGCTGGGGGCCAGCACCACCGCCGCCGCCACGACCGGGCCAGCCCAACAGCCCCGACCGGCCTCATCAATCCCGGCGCAGTTGGGGAAGCCACGGGCGTGCAGTGCTCGTTCATGCGTAATCGTGGGTAACATTAAGTAAGCTGGTTATCTGCTTGACGCTAAGGCGCAAAGACGCAAAGGATGTGATTATGTATGCGCTAAGAAAACTTTGCGCCTTGGCGTCTTTGCGTCAAAACCGGGAGGCTTAAGAAACAAAGATCAAGATGCGACTCGGCCCCACCGCGACCCAGTGGGGATAAAGGGGCAGATCGGCTACCCAGAAGGGCTGGGGATCGGGTTGTGGGTTCCGTGCTGCTGTCGCCCCCAACAGCCGATAGGCCAGCGCAACCAGATGAGCATAGCGACCGGGAGCGAGTTCAGCTTGGGGTAGGAGCACCACCCGACCAGCGGGAGCCAGCACGCGCCGGATCTCGTTGTGGCTGCGGGGGTCTAGAATATACGCGGCTGGGAAGGTTGCCAGCACGGTATCAAACGCTGCTGCCGCAAAGGGCAGATGTTGGGCGTAGGCGTGGCTGAGGTGGGCGGAGCAACCGGCGCGCCGGAGGCGTTGGCGGGCGAGGGCCAGCATCTGGGGCGAGGAATCCACCCCACACGCAGCAATACCCGCCTGCGCCATAGCCAATTGCAGGTGGCCGGGGCCAAAGCCGAGTTCCAGCACCCGCCCGTGGAGGAAGGGCAGCACCGCCAAGCCCCAGCGTTGCCACAAGCCAGCGGAGACCATTGCGGCCACCCAATCATAGCTCCAGGCAAACTCGCGGTAGAGACGCTCAAAGCCCCAGTTGACCAGACGCGCAAAGGCGCAGCCACCGCCGAACGATGACTGCGCCCTCAGAGAACCGTCGTACTCGGACACTAGACGCGGCGCTCTTTGATACGTGCGGCCTTACCAGTAAGCCCACGCAGGTAGTAGAGCTTAGCCCGGCGTACCTTACCACGGCGCATCACCTTGATGCTATCCAGGCGGGGCGCGTGGAGCAGGAAGGTACGCTCAACGCCGATGCCGTGTGAAGCGATCCGGCGCACCGTAAAGTTCTCGTTGATCCCACCGCTACGGCGGCGAATGACCACACCCTCGAACTCCTGGACGCGCTCGCGGCTGCCTTCAACCACCTTCACACCGACGCGAACCGTGTCACCCACCCGAAATTCGGGAATCTCCTGCTTGTACTGACGCTGAGCCAGCTCAGTAAGGATCTGTTGCGACATAACCCCTCGACGATCCTTTCTCAGACGGCTCCCCAGGCGCCCGCACGCACGCGGGACTGGCGGGCCGTGACACAGAAAACATAGAAATCTGGCAGACGAAACGGCGTCTGCCAGACGTGCATGCTGGCGGGGATTATAGCACAATCTGGAGTGGTGGGCAACCTAGTGGTGTGCGGTAACTATTCACCCTTGGGGTAAAAGAAATCTCGTATTGGCGCAAAGGCGCAAGGACGCAAAGGTTTTGTTGCAGGCTTTGCGCCTCTGCGTCTTGGCGTCAAAACTAGGAAAAGTGTGAACAGTTACGATGCTAGGAGAAGTGTGAACAGCTACCTAGTGATGCGTGCGCGTGCGCGTGCGCCGTGCAGAAGCCATCACAACCAAGCCCAGGGCAACGGTTGAGACACCACAATAGATCGCGGCAGTACTGGTCGTCATCAGGCCACGATAGACCAGGGTGCCGAAGGCAAAGATCATCCAGAGTAGCCAGTTGCAGACGAGCATAGCGCGGCGATCCGTGATGGTCAAGCGGCTTGTTCCCATGACGACCATTCCGGTCGCTGCCCATCCCAACAGGCCAAGTAGAATGCTTTGCAGAGCATATAGGGTGTCCATCGTTACCTCCTCCAGACTGCTTCGTTGCAGATCCTCTGGTACGTATCGTAACAGATGGTTTGGTTATTTTCAACAGTCTGAGGGTGGATTTCTTTGTACGTTTTGTCTAAATTTGATCACTTCTGTTTAATTCCCTTCCAGGGGCGGGCACAGCAATACCCCCCTCGCCCGTGTACGGGCGAGGGGGGCGAGGAGGGTGAGGGCCGCGATTTTCTTACTTAGTCGGAGCCGTCGCTACTGCACCGGAAGGAGCGGTTGCTGTCGCGCCACTCAGATCGGGCAGTTTCTGGAAGTCGGGGTAGGCGACCGCGTTGTGCTCACCGATGTCCAGGCCAACTTCCTCTTCCTCCTTGCTGACCCGCAGGCCAACCGTTGCCTTGAGGAGGTAGAACATCGCACCGGAGAGCGCTGCCGTCCAGAGGCCAACCGCCGCGACACCAACAAACTGGGAGATCAGGAGGGTCATACCACCGCCATAGAAGAGGCCGAGCGTCCCGGTGTTACCCTCAATCGAGGCAAAGAGGCCAACCGCGAGCGTGCCCCAGATACCATTGGCGAGGTGGACCGGAACGGCGCTTACTGGATCGTCAATCTTCAGCTTCTCCAGCAGGTCGCAACCGAGCACCACCACTGGGCCAGCAATTGCACCAATGATGACTGCCGACATCGGATCGACATAGGCACAACCAGCGGTAATCGCAACGAGGCCAGCCAGGGTACCATTGAGGGTCATGCCTAGCTCCGGCTTACCAGCACGGAACCACGTGACCATCATCGCGGTGAGGGCACCAGCGGCGGCGGCCAAGTTGGTATTCATCGCCACCAGCGCAACCGCGTTGGCATCAGCCTGCGAGGAGAGCGCCAATTGCGAACCGGGGTTGAAGCCGAACCAACCGAGCCAGAGGATGAAGACACCCAGCGCTGCGAGCGACATGTTGTGGCCGGGGATGGACTTGGGCTTGCCATCAGGCCCGAACTTACCCAGACGCGGCCCAAGGATGAGTGCGCCCATGAGTGCCGCCCAGCCACCCACACTATGGACGACCGTGCTACCCGCAAAGTCGGTGAAGCCCCAGTTGCCCTCGGTGCTACCGGCGTAGTGGTTGAGCCAACCAGCACCGCTCCAGCTCCAGTGGACGACCACGGGATAGATAAAGATCGAGATGACCGCGCTGTAGATGAGGTAGGAGGTGAACTTGGTGCGTTCGGCCATTGCGCCGGAGACAATCGTCGCCGCAGTTCCAGCGAAGACCACCTGGAAGAGCCAGCTTGCCAGCACAGGTGTACCGGTAGCTTCCGCATCATAGCTCAGGAAGAAATGATCGATCCCGATGAAGCCGCCAGCTGATGTTCCATAGGCAAACGCCCAGCCAACCATCCAGAAGACAATCGAGGCGATGGCAAAATCCATCAAATTCTTCATCAGGATATTGACCGTGCTCTTAGAGCGGGTCATTCCGGCTTCAATCAGGGCAAAACCTGCCTGCATGAAGAAGACTAGGGACGCAGCGATCAGCAACCACATCGTATCAAGTGCGATAGCAAGTTCTTCCATGCTTGGACCACTTTCTTGGGCAAATGCCTTCCCACCCGATGCCATCCAAAGCCCAAAGGCACCCGCAGCAACCATTCCTGTTTTGCGCCAGTTCACCTTCATGGTTCTGTCTCCTCAAACCAGAACTTTCCCGTGCGACGAGAAAGGATACGTTTCGGAAAACGACTAGACATAGACCATTTGAACGAGGCACACCAGAACCGAGCTGCACCATCGCAGGGGCAATAGGAGTACCTGGGCATTCACCCCCTCATCAATGAGGCATACGGAGCCTCGTTAGATCACTATCAACCTCCGACTGGGCATAACGTGATAGTAACAAATTGGGTTGGGGAATACCACGGTGATCTTGTCTAAAGCGGGGTAGGGATTTCCTAGACGATCTGACTAAGCCGGGGGGATGCACGTAGAGACGCAACATGTTGCGTCTCTACTCTACGACGCAATATCTTGCGTCTCTACGACGCAACATGTTGCGTCTCTACCATACATTGCGTCTTCGATCAAGAATCAAGCGGTGTTTTGCGGTTGCGCTGCAACTCGGCCTCGACTGCGCGCAGGTGCATGAGGATATTGGGGTAGAGCAGATTGAGGCGCTGGATCGCGGGAGCAGAGAGTTCCCAGATCTCAGAATCAACGACGGCGCGCGCTGAGGCACTGCGGGGGGTGCCGTAGAGTGCCGAGCGCCCACCGAAGAACTGCCCTGGCACACTCATCATGCCGATCAGGGTTCCATTGGCATCGCTAAAGGCGATCTCGCCGAGCACTAACACATAGCCATCGTAGCCAGGATCGCCGTAGTTGAAGAGCAATTCGCCACTTGCGACTTGGCGCGGTTGGAAGTCGAGGGCCAGATCAAGCAGACTGGCCCAGGGCAGATCACGCAACACCGGGATCTTCGCCAGCCAATCGGCGCGCGCAAAGGCATCGGCGAGGCCAAGTTGTTCGGCGATGGGTTGGAAGATGTCGGGGGGGAACCGCACCAACTGCACCCGACCACGAGCCTTCATGGTGCTGCTGCGGCTATCGCCCCAGATTGCCCCGCGCTCCCCGATACTACTCCCGCGCCCCAAGATACGCACCTGTGCCCCACCGATCCAGATCTCGACCAGACCTGAATGGACGATATAGGCCGAGCGATCCGAAGGGTCACCCTCTTGCATGATCGTGGCCCCATCGGCCCATTCCATCGTCTCCACCTGGAGCGCGAGGCTCAAGCGTTTGGCGACCGAAAGGCGCGCAAAGAGCGGGCAGGCCGAGATAGTCTCGACCATCTCGATGCGTTCATCATCGGGCAGCACTTCACCCATAGCCACCACATGGCCACTCTGGGCAAACTCGATCCGCCCATCTATACCTTCGAGATCGCTGGGGAGCATATGCTTACTGGTATGGGCTAAGACAAGGCGTTGGCTTTTGGCCGTAAGCGCTTGGAGCAGCCGGGGGGTAATGGTGCTATGGATCGCACCTCCGCCAACATCCTGCACCAGCACACTCGCACCCTCGGCAAAGCGCAGCAACTCCTGATGCCGCTCCGCCGAGAGTACCCCACGCGATTCGAGCTCGGTGAACCAATCCTCATCGTAGCGCATATCGCCCGAATAGCAAATCCCATTCACACGCACCGCAATCGTGGGGATGGAGTGGATGGCATAGATTGCTTCAAAGCGCCGTCCCTCAATCTCAACAGGCATGCCAGGGTTGAGCGGGTAGTAGTCAAAGAGTGTGGCAACCTCTTCTTCGGGCAGCGCCAGCATTGCGCCCAACATGCGTAGCAGACTGGTATAGATGATGTCCGAGGTGAGTAACCGCACCCGGTGGCTCCCCATCAGAATAAGTTCGGGCAACCCGGCCACATGATCCTCGTGTAAGTGCGAGAGCACCACCTCAGAGATGTGGTGCGAGGACATGCCCAGGTGCCCCAAGCGCACCAAGACATACGCCGCCGCATCAAACAGAGTCGCCTGGGTCTGCACATCATTCCCTAGGTAGGCCAAAAAGCAGGTCGTGATCCCAGCGGGATCAAAGCCATCGCTGCCACCAATAAATTGGAGCGTCAATTCTTGGCGGTGCAATGGACGCGGTGGTGCTACCGTGAGCGGTAGCGCCATCTGGATCATCTGGGTACTCACCTCAGCAATGACCATATCGGCTTCAACAAAGACGAAATGGTTACCCACTAGGCGGATCTGGGTTGGCCCTAGATTACCGCCACCCATCTCTAGGCTGACCACATCAACCATGTCATCGGGGCAAGGCGAGCGACCAAAGGAGGGGTAGTAACTGACCGCAGCGCACTCACGGCGCACCCAAAGGTAGGAGCCATAGTCGGCATCATGTTCCGGGCCATTCATCGTTTCGGCGAGGATTGTCCGTAAGCGCCGCGCCTGATCCTCAGTCACGGTGATAAGGCGGGCGCGTTGGTTGCGCACAAAAAAGTTGGAGTAGATGATAAACTCAACACTGGCATAGTTAATTCCCCGCCGCACAAACCCACTCGATCCCAACTCTTGCCCACCGGCAACATCAGGAGGTAGTAGGATATAGGCTGGGGGTGTAATCCCGGCAGAGAGCAGGTATTTGAGTGTTTCGGGAGGGGAATTGACCAGAATTGCGCCCGCCTGCGTCTCTACCACAAAGATGTTATTGGGTAGAATATGTACATGGTTGCTCTGACTGGTTAGCGCAGGTGTGTCACTCATCGAACCGTCATCCTTTCACGGGCACCCAACATACTGGCATCCGGTGGGGATGCGCAAACGCCCTTCCATAAAGGGTATATGTGTGAACGTAGGCATGGTTCCCATTTGCGTAGAGCATTATCGCATACTCGCCGCCAGGATGGGAGAGGGATGCGTTGTCTCATCTTAGCGTTTAAGGTGACGCTAGGAAGTTCCATCCCAGCCGCCTCCATGTTCGTGTAGAATCAAGCGCACAGGTTGTCATTTTACAAGGAGCATCCCCATGTCCGAACCTCGGATTACAGTTGGCATGTTGGCTCCCGATTTTGAACTCATCAGCGATAACGGCACACCGATCAGGCTCTCTAGTTTGCGTGGACAGAAGGTGATCCTCTATTTCTACCCCAAGGACGATACCTCTGGTTGTACCACCCAGGCGTGTGGATTTCGCGACGCCTATCCGCAGATTGAGGAGCAGCATGCCGTGGTGCTGGGAGTTAGCCCCGATGGGGTCAAGTCGCACCTCAAGTTCAAGACCAAGCATCATCTGCCCTTTACGCTGCTGGTGGATGCCGACCATGCCGTAGCTGAATTGTATGGGCTGTGGGTTGAGAAGAGTATGTATGGTAAGAAGTATATGGGCATTGAGCGCTCGCACTTCGTGATTGATGCGAACGGTGTGATCATCGCTGCCGCGATCAAGGTCAAACCGGCTGAGAGTGTTGCCCAGGCGCTGGCGGCCTTGGGGTAAGTAGGGGCGAAGCATCGCCCGCCATGGAGCAGGGGAACCCGACCAAGGTTGGTGGGCGATGCATCGCCCCAACATGAACAACCCGTTTACCCCGATCATGAAGAGTTATAACACGACCACCCTCACCGCAGGCAGGCGGGCGCTGCTGGCGGGTTTGATTTGTGCCGGGGTGCTCGGCCTCATGGGGCCGCTGGGGCGTATGTTGCTGGGACTCCCGCTGCTGCTCCTGGCTCCCGGCTATCTGATCGAGCGCCATAGTGCGACCCGCGATCTGCTTGGGCTGCCGCGCCTGACGATCTGGATCGGGCTGAGTCTGAGCCTGTGGCCACTGCTCTATCTCTGGATCACCAGCCTGGGTTTGCGCCTTGGCGATCCCGTGCTGTGGCTGCTGGCCATCCTGCTTGCGCTGGGTAGCGCTGCCGCTGCATGGCGCGATCTTGGTTGGGAAGGGCAAGCGACGGCCCACGGGGAGGCGCGTGAGACGGCCCACCGGGCCGTCTCTACTGGTTTGCTTCTCCTCACCCTCTGGGTGCGTATGGAGCAGATCAAAGATCTCGCCCTGCCCGCCTGGGTTGACTCGGTGCATCACGCGCTGATGATCCGTGTCGCCGCAGAACAGGGGGCTGCGCCCTTTACCTTACGCCCCTACTTGCCCGTGGATGATCTGCCCTACCACTGGGGCTACCACGTGCTCATGGCGACCCTGATGCGGCTGAGTGGGCTGGATCTGGTGACGCTGATGCTCGTGCCTGGGCAGATGCTCAACGTGCTGTGTGGCCTGGTGGTGGCCGGATTGGCTCAGTACCTCTGGCGTCGCCCGGTTGCGGCGCTGGGGGCGCTGCTGGTGGTGGGCTTGCTCTCGATCATGCCGGCCTACTATGTCTCTTGGGGGCGCTATACTCAACTGTGTGGATTGGTGTTGCTCCCCGGTTTGGCGATCACCTGGGGTGAGGCGCTGCGGGTCGGGCGACCGAGCCATTGGGCGTTTATCGCGCTCCAGCTTGCCGGGTTGAGCCTCGTCCACTTCCGGGTGCTGATCTTTGCTCTGGCGCTCTTGGCGGTGCAGGCGGCGCTCTGGGCTGTCGTGGCGCGTTGGCCCCAGATCCGCCAACGTGGCTTGGCCATGGCGTTCAGTGGCATCGCCGTGCTGCTCCTCACCGCGCCCTGGCTCTGGCTCTTGGCCCGCCGCACCCTGATGCCTGCGCTGGCTACTAACGGGCTGGCCGGTGGTGGCAACTACAATGCCTTCAGTAGTGGACTGCTTTGGTCGGGGCAGAATGAGTGGCTGGTGGGCATGGCGCTACTGGGCGCGTTGATTGGGCTGTGGCAGCGCAAGCATGCCGCCCTCGTGATGCTGCTCTGGACGGGGTTGCTGCTCATCCTCAGTAACCCCTGGCTACTCACCTACCTCGCTCCAGCGCTGGGCTTGGCGCTGCTGCTCTGGTCACTACGTGGGCACAACGTGCCGACTGGCATCATCGGATTGGGTCTATTGCTGATCAATCCGTGGCTGGTGGCGCTGCCCTATCTCTGGCTGATCACCAACGATGTGGTGATCATCAGTCTCTTTGTGCCGATTGCGGTGCTGATCGGTGGTGGCACGGCGCTCTTTTGGGATTCGCTCATCCTGCGTATCCGCTGGCCGCGCATCCTCGCGTTGGGTGCGAGCGCCCTGCTGCTGGGCCTCGGCTTGTGGGGCGGGCTGGCCCAGCGCAGCGTGATCAACCAGGTGACGATTTTGGCCACCCCCGCCGACCGCGCCGCGCTGACATGGGTCGAAGTCAACACGCCACCAGAGGCCGTCTTTCTGATCAACCATAGTGGCTGGCTGCCCGGCGCACAGCGCGGGGTGGATGGGGGATGGTGGATTCTGCCGCTCACCGGGCGCCAGACCAGCACCCCGCCGGTGCTCTACATGTATGGTGATCCCGCCTATGTGGCCCATGTCCAGGCGGTTGAGCAGCAGATCGCCGCCTTCACCCCCGGTCAAGAAGCCGCGCTCTTCGATCTGATCGCCCGTGAGGGCATCACCCACCTCTACTTTGGGCCACAGGCGGGCACATTGAAGCCGGAGATCTTTGTGGGGCATCCGGGCTTTGAGGTGGTGTATCAGGTTGATGGGGTGACGATCATCATGCTACGCCGGTAGCAACGCTGTTCATACAGATCCGAGACCCCGATTTTGACGCAAAGACGCCAAGACGGGTAAGGGTTCACACTTGGGGTAAAAGAAATCTCGTATTGACGCAAAGGCGCAAGGACGCAAAGGTTGTATTGCAGACTTTGCGCCTCTGCGTCTTTGCGTCAAAACCTGGAAGCAAGGAGAAGTGTGAACTCTTACCAAGACGCCAAGATTTTGATAGGGTCTTTTATTGAAGACTTTGCGCCTTGGCGTCTTTGCGTCAATCAAAGACCAACGCCTGCTCCAGATCCGCCAGCAGATCATCGGGGTGTTCAAGCCCCACCGCGAGGCGCAGCAGATTAGCCGGGGTGGTGCTGTGTGGCCCCTCTACCGAAGCGCGATGTTCGATCAAGCTCTCCGCCCCACCCAGGCTGGTAGCACGGGTAAAGATCTTCACTCGCGCTGCCACCCGCATCGCCGCCGCCTCGCCACCACGCACCTGGATCGAGAGCATCCCGCCAAAATCGCGCATCTGGCGCGCCGCCACGCCATGGCCGGGGTGATCGGGCAGGCCGGGGTAGTGGACCGCCTCGATCTGGGGGTGCTGGGCCAGAAAACCGGCGATCTGGCTGGCGTGGGCGCAGTGGGCGCGCATACGGTAGGCGAGCGTGCGTACCCCGCGCAGGATGAGCCAACAATCAAAGGGCGACGGCACCGCCCCGCCGTTGGCCTGGAGAAAGCGTAGCCGCTCCCAGACTGGCCCCACCTCGCGCCCGATCACCGCGCCGCCCAAGACATCACTATGCCCACCGAGATACTTGGTGGTGGCGTGGATGACCAGATCTGCCCCCAAATCCAACGGGCGCTGCAAGATCGGCGTGGCCCAGGTGTTATCCACCGCACACAGCGCGCCCGCCGCGTGCGCGATTGCCGCAACAGCGGCAATATCCGCCACCTTCAACAATGGGTTGGAGGGCGTCTCCATCCAGACTAGCCGCGTATTCGGGCGCAGCGCCGCCTGCACATTGGCCGGATCATTCATATCCACCAAGGTATACTCCACGCCCCAGGTGGTCATCAACTCACGCAACAGCCGCGTCACCCCGTGGTACGCATCATCGGGAGCCACCACATGATCGCCGGGGCGCAAGGTCTGAAAGACACTCATCGCCGCCGCTTGGCCGGAGCTAAAGGCGGCACACTCCGCGCCACCCTCAAGCGCTGCGAGACACTCCTCTAGCATCGTGCGGTTGGGGTTGCCCAAGCGGGTATAGATATAACCTTGCGGAAAGGAACCATCCTCGGCACGTTCAAAGGTGGTCGAGAGGTGGATCGGCGGAATCACCGCCCCGGTTGTGGGGTCGGGTGTCTGCCCCATGTGGATCGCCATTGTCTCAAGTTTCATAAAAGGATATCCTTACACTTCCTCTAGCATCCATGTTTTGACGCAAAGATGCCAAGGCGCAAAGTCTTTAGGCATAGACGCCTATCACAACCTTTGCGTCTTTGCGCCTTGGCGTCAATCTGAAAGCTAGGCGATGCTTCGCGCCTACTTCGCCACCGTGCGCCGCCGCTCGGTCGCGAGAAAATGCAACGTCCGTACCACCAGCAGCGCTACCACCAGCGGGATAACCACCAGCAGCATGAACAACCCATACGGGCCAACCAGCGCACTTCCCGCCGCCCCCAGGATCAGGTAGAGCGTGTAGGCGACATAGAGGCCCAGCAACATCAACCCTTCGCGCCGCGAGACCAGATAGCGGGTAAAGAAGACCGGCAGACAGAGTAGCGCCACACCCACCATCACCGGCAGATCGAGGCGCAACGCAGAGCTCGGCACCTCCAACGCCATCGGGCTGAGCACCATGGTCAGCCCCAGCACCAGAAGGAGATTGAGCGTATTACTGCCCACCACATTCCCGACCGCAATATCGCGTTCACCGCGCAGGCCCGCGATAACCGAGGTGGCAATTTCGGGGAGGGACGTACCCACGGCAACAATCGTTAAGCCGATGATCAATTCGCTCACCCCCAGGGTCGCGGCAAAGATCTTGGCCCCATCCACCAACCAATTCGCGCCGATGATCAGCAGCGCCAAGCCACCGATCACCAGACCCAGGTTGCGCAGCAGGATCAGCAACGTGATCGGAGGCCGAGGTTCTGCACTCCTCGTACTTTCAACCATCGCCCCACGGATGGTGAAGATCATATACCCGGCCAACCCCAGCAGCATCAAGAACCCATCAATCTGGCTCAATCGGCCATCCAGCGCGAGGAGCAGCGTCAAGATTGATGCTGCCAGCATCACCGGCACATCGCGGGTGAGCAACTGCTTGGCCACCGGCAGACTACCAAAGAGTGAAGCGATACCCAGGATGAGCAGGACATTGGCAATATTACTCCCGACCACATTACCCAGCGTGATCGCCCCCTCGCCGATCAGCGCGGCCTGAAGACTGACCGCCAACTCCGGCGCACTTGTGCCCATCGCCACCACTGTCAACCCGATCAGCAGCGCCGAAACCCCAAACCCCGCCGCCAGTTGGGAGGCTCCGCGCACCAACAGATCGGCACCAAAGATGAGGAGGACAATTCCCACAATAAAGAGCATAACAGTCATGCGATTCACTCCTGGTATTGTTCTTTATTTGTTATTTTTTGGCGGCGAACCGCCAAAAAATAACAAAAATGGAGGTTTGGGGCGCAGCCCCAAGGATTTTGCCCATACCCTAACCCAAAAACCCTCTGCTCACAAGAGCAGAGGGTTCGTAGTATACCATCAGGAGTTGGCCGAGGCGCCAACCCAGCTCAATTCGGGCAGTTTAGTAGCGCCGGCTGTAACCCTCATCGCGGTCACGGCGCGGGCCACGCGGGCCGCCCTTATCTTCCGCCTCGTTCACCCGAATCGGGCGGCCATCCACTTCCAAGCCATCAGTGGCTCGAATGACCGTGCTGACATCTGGGACATCCATCTCGACAAAGCCAAACCCACGCGAGCGACCCGTATCGCGGTCGTGGATGACCCGCGCACTCTGGACATTGCCATGGGCACGGAAGACACTATCGAGCTTCTGATCGTCGATACTCCAGGCGAGATTGCCAACAAAGAGCTTCACTTGCATTCCGGTCTCACTCCTCATATGCCAGGCATACCCGGCACCACGTCCGCAGGAACATCCCTGCATACTTCACAACCAACCACGCCAATCTGGCACGCCAACCACGCCACGCCTCGTATGGCGAGTGGCGCTGTCGTTTCACAACGTCCCCGTGCTGTGCCTCAGGCGCGGAGGTCGTGCGGGCCGAGGAGACCATAGAAGGAGAACTCTCGCGGCGACGTGACGCTGCTCAACGTCTTTAGTTTAGCACAGTGCGTTAGATTTGAGAAGCCCCTTGATCTGATTTTTTAGGGCAATCTTAGCGCTCTGTACGAGCAACATTAGAGGTTATTTTAATGAAATATAAATAGTTACAGTGTTCACATAATTTTATATCAACGACGGAATGTAGGAAGGTAGATTGGTGGACGACGTGGCGGTAGTGCGTGTTCGAGGGCATAGGCAAGGCGCAGCAGATGTGGTTCACTGAACGCCCGGCCCATCAGGGATATGCCCACTGGTAAGCCATGGATGTAACCCGCAGGGATGTTCACCAGCGGGTAGCCTGCACGGGCAGCGAGCGCAGCACTTCCACCCAAAAAGTGATCACCATTCACAAGGTCAATCGTCCATGCTGGTGAACCACCCGGCATCACGAGTGCATCAAGATCGTGGGTCGCCATGGTTGTATCAATGAAGCTGCGTGCTTGATCGTGGCTCTGCGCACGGGCTGCGTGGTAGGCAGGTGTCGCCAAGTCACCTTTAGCTTCGGCTAAGAGGAAGATCTCTTGGCCAAAGTAGGGCATCTCTTGATCGCTATGGGCGAGGTTGAAGGCGATCAGATCGGCGAGGCTGCGCGGTCGTTCCCCCTGGCACTTGGTAAGGTAGTCATTCAACCCGGCTTTAAATTCGTAGAGCAGCAGATCGAATTCTGCTTGCTCCGCCTCGATGATGTTTGCAGGCAGTTCAATCGGATCAATGAGTGTGGCCCCACACGCTTGTATTTGGGCCAGCACTGCGCTCGCAATGCGATCCGTACCGGGATGGTAGCCCCAGAGCTTGCCACCCCGAAGCACCCCGATCCGTGCCCCGCGCAACCCGTCTGGATCGAGCATCTGGGTGTAGTCTAGATCGCGGTCAGGGCATGCGGCAGTCGCTGGATCAGCCGGATCACCCCCGGCAATGACCGTGAGCACCAGCGCGGCATCGTGGAGACTGCGGGCATGCACCCCAACACTATCCTGGGTGGTGGAGATCGGGATCACCCCGGCCCGGCTGGTGAGGCCAACGGTAGGTTTGAGTCCCACAACCCCACAGACGGAGGCCGGGCAGACGATGGAGCCATCGGTTTCGGTGCTGAGGGCCGCCGCACACAGGCTGGCCGCCACGGCCACTGCCGAGCCAGAGCTAGATCCACACGGGCTACGGTCGAGCAGGTAGGGGTTGCGGGTCTGGCCGCCCCGCGCACTCCAGCCACTGCTTGAGCGGGTGGAGCGAAAGTTGGCCCACTCGCTCATGTTGGTCTTGCCGAGGATGATCGCCCCCGCTTGGCGTAAGCGGGTAACGACACTCGCCTCATGGGCTGGGCGTGTCTGGAGCAGTGCGAGCGATCCGGCTGTGGTCTGCATGGTATCGGTCGTGGCGATGTTATCCTTGAGCAGAATGGGGATGCCATGCAGGGGGCCGCGCACGCGCCCAAATGCCCGTTCCACATCGGATTGGGCCGCCAGCGCTAGTGCCTCAGGGTTGAGTTCCAGCACCGCGTGGAGGCCGTTCGCGCCCTGATCAAGCTGGGCGATCCGCTCTTGGTAGGCCGTGACGATCTGCTGGGCGCTGAGGTGACCATTGGCCATCGCGGTGGCCAGATCGGTGATCGTGGCTTCATAGATGTTCATGCTAAACCCAGCGAGACATACTTCACATCCAGGTATTCATCTATCCCCTGCGGGCCACCTTCGCGCCCCATGCCACTCTGTTTGACCCCACCAAACGGGGCTTGGGCAGTTGAAGGGAGGGCGTCGTTGGCTCCGATGATGCCATACTCCAACCCTTCAGCCACGCGGAAGACACGGCTGACATCGCGGGTGTAGAAGTAGGCCGCCAGGCCATAGTTGGTTGCGTTGGCCATACGCAAGCCGTCTTCCTCGTGCTCAAAGGGGATGAGCGGTGCCACCGGGCCAAAGGTCTCCTCGCGGGCCACCAACATTCCGGCATCCACGTCGGTGAGCACCGTCGGCGTCCAGAAGAGCCCGCCCTGCGCTGCCGCGCTCCCGCCAACCATGACGTGTGCGCCATTGGCGGCGGCTTCGCCCACATGCTGCTGCACCTTCGCCATGGCCGCACTATCAATCAGCGGGCCAACGTGTACGCCTGGCTCTAAGCCGTTGCCCACCCGCAGATTGCGCACCTGAGCCGCAAAGCGCTCGGCAAACTGCGCATAGATGCCACGCTGCACAAAGATGCGATTGGCACACACGCAGGTCTGGCCGGCATTGCGGAACTTCGAACTGATCGCCCCGGCGACCGCCGCATCCAGATCCGCATCGTCAAAGATGAGGAACGGCGCATTGCCACCCAACTCCAACGACACCCGCTTGACCGTCTCAGCCGAGTGGCGGATGAGGAGTTTGCCCACCTCAGTCGAGCCGGTGAAGCTTACCTTCCGCACCCGCGCATCCGCAAAGATGGTATCGGCGAAGGGCTGAGGGTCGTTGCAGGTAACAATATTGACCACTCCCGCCGGAGCGCCCGCCTGCCCGACGATCCTGCCCAGTTCGAGGGCGGAGAGCGGGGTCTGTTCAGCGGGCTTGCAGATGGTGGTACAGCCTGCGGCGAGCGCCGCCGCCAGCTTGCGTGCGAGCATGGCACTCGGAAAGTTCCAGGGTGTAATCAGCGCCACCACGCCCACCGGCTGGCGCAAGAGCAACAGGCGTTTATTGGCCACACTCGCTGGAATAGTCTGGCCATAGATCCGCTCGGCCTCCCCGGCAAACCAACTGAAGAAAGAGGCCGCATAGGCAATCTCGCCACGAGCCTCGGCCAACGGCTTACCCTGCTCCAAGGTCATGATCGTTGCGAGGCGCTCTTGCTGTTCGAGCATCAGTGCCGCGACGCGCCGCAACACCCCGGCGCGTTGGGGTGCGGGCGTGGCCGCCCAACCCGGTAATGCAGCCACCGCCGCCTCAATCGCCGCCTGGGCATCCGCCGCTCCGCCATCGGGAACCTCGGTGAGTTGGGCATCCGTAGCCGGGTTAGTAACCGGGAAACGGGCGTTGGTATGAGCCTCAACCCATTCACCAGCAATCAGTTGGCGGTATGGTTCATCTGATAGAACTGAGGCTGCCATAGCATGCGTATCCACCAGAAATCGCCTTTCTGTTTGTGCAATGTTGTTGGGGCTGCGCCCCAGACTCACTTTTTTCTCTCATTTTGGCGGCGAAGCCGCCAAAATGAGAGAAAAAGAGTTCTTCGGGAGAGGCGAAGCCGCTCTCGAAGCCCCACCGAAGGTGGCACATTCCTAACGCATCAAATTGTAACACCGTATGCTACTATACAGCACCATGGAACACAACACTGACGATCTGAGTCCACTGCTGCAAAAAAACCGCGCATGGGCGGCCAAGATGACCGCTGAAGATCCTGAGTTCTTCCAGCGGCTCATCAATCAGCAGAGTCCGGCCTACCTCTGGATCGGCTGTTCCGACAGCCGCGTACCCTCAACCCAACTCGTCGGTCTCCAACCCGGTGATATGTTCGTTCATCGGAATATCGCCAATGTTGTCGTCCATTCGGATCTGAATTGCCTATCGGTTTTACACTATGGTGTAACAGCACTTAAAGTGCGCCACATTATTGTGTGTGGGCACTACAGTTGTGGTGGGGTGCAGGCCGCCCTCGCCGACACGCGGGGGGGCATGGTGGATAACTGGTTGCGCCATGTGCAGGATGTACGCAACAAACATGCCGCGATCATTAATGCTTGCCCGAATACGACCATGCAAGTTCACCGGCTGTGTGAACTGAATGTAGTCGAGCAGGTGGTCAATGTGTGTCAGACAACGGTCGTGCAGCATGCCTGGGAACGTGGCCAGCGGGTGACGGTTCATGGCCTGATCTATGACATTACCGATGGCTTACTCCAGGATCTTTCGCTCCAGGTCAGTGCGCCCCAGGATCTGAATGATCAGTATGAGCGGGCGATTGCCCAGATCGCCGCTTCTAACCGCTAATACCCTAGGGCAGCCGTAGAGACGGCCCTATAGAACGCAAGCTAAGCCTGTAGCGGGAGGGTGGGGGTCTGCGGCCTCCACGGAAAAGGTGCGGTTGGCCGCTTTGCGGCCAACCGCACCAGCAAAACCATGGGTTTGGGGCGTAGCCCCAAGCAGAGATCCCCTTAGCTTGAGGGGTATAGGGCGCGTTGCGATGCGCCCCTACCCAAACATCCCCAAGATTAGTTGAATTGCCCCTAGTGCGGCCATAACGATCCAGAACTTGCTCTTGCTCAGGTTGGCCTCCCAGACCCATATCAGCGTCATCATGCCAAAAAAGAAGAAGGCACTGAATGGGTCAAAGGACATAAACACCCCCATACCGAAGGTCATGACCAAGGCCATGGCATGCAGTGCTTTCCGGTAGCCTACCTTGAGTCTCCCCGGCCATGTATTGGCCGCCCAGTGGTAGAGCGGGATCAGTGGCACCGTCGCCCAGAGGGTTAGCCCATAGGATGCGCGTAGCGAGTTGAAGATGGCCGATTTCCACATGGGTAGCAAGATGATCACTACCAGTAGGGCGAGGCCCGCCACTGGGCTACGCCATGCCCCCAAGCGCTCAAATTGGCCCTGGTGAATCTGCCAGAAGACCCAACTGGCAACGCCCATAACGATGGCATAGGTGACGACGGCTGTTTGGGCCAAGAAGAGCGAGGCGAGAATGCTCAGCCCACTCAGGATGATCACCAGCGGCAGTAATGTCCAGATGAGTTGACCATCTTCGCTGGCGTTGTGCGTCATCCATGCCGTATAGATCGCGGCTAGGATGGCGGCAATACTGGCCGTCAGGCTCCCCGATACCGATGATGAGACAGGGAGTAATTCAACGGCAAAGAAGAGGACGAAGGGCAGACCAATCGCGCCTAAGGCTGAAGTGATGACCGAGAGGCGTTGGGTTGTGAGGGTGAGGAACCCGATAGAGAGGGCTAAAAGCCCTCCCGCAGCCAGTGCATCCGAACTACCGAGAACCTGGGTGATTTGGTTGATGGGTAACAACATAGACAATCTCCCTCGCTGATGATTCGGTTATAGCGATACCGTTTGGGCAAGGGGAAAAGTTACGCTGCTTGGGTAATTCCTTGGGGCTACGCCCCAAACCCTCATTTTTGTTATTGTTTGGTGGCACAGCCGCCCCCGTACCCCCACCGGATGAGCATTGACATGATCCCCCCTGCCCCCTATAATCCATCTATCGCATAGCCAGTTTTACCTAAAATTTACCAATGCCCCCCGAACCCTCAGCGACCTATCTGTCACTTTCGGCGGCCAGCGAGTTGCTTGGTGTCCACAGCACTACGCTTCGTCGCTGGGCCGACACGGGCGCGGTGCCGGTCTACATCACGCCCGGCGGACATCGCCGTTTTGCCCGCGCCGACATCGAGGCGCTCGCGGCACGCCGCCCGATTCCCGGCCAGACGATTGCAACCACCTGGGCGCGTAAGGCGTTGGCGACGACTCGTAGTGAACTGGCCCATGGCCATACCCGTCTCTACTGGGTTAATGATCTCCCCGATGATGATCGCGCCGCATGGCGTCGGACGGGCTACAAGCTGATGGGGGTTGTCCTACGCTCGATTAATAGCCCCGATGAGGACGAGATTCTTCTCGCTGAAGCGCGGATGATTGGGGCCGATTATGCGCGCTACGCGCTACATTTGGGTCTCTCGCTCACTGCCGCGCTCGAAGCGGCACTCTATTTCCGCGACTCGCTGGTGGAGGCGGCGATGGATATGCCAGCCGAATCGCATATCCGCCCCGAAGCAAGTGCGCGCCTGCTACGCCGTATCAGTCGGATTGCGAATGAGGTGCAACTTGTGGTGGCCGCTAGTTATCAGGCGATGATCAATGTCCAATCTCCTGTCAATGACCAGACGTTGATCGATCCGTAGGCATCCCATATTCGTTTGGGTCGTATCGTGCAACCTTACTTGGGGCGGCGCAGCCGCCCATTGACATGAACGTAAGCCTCCCCCGAAGAACTTTTTTTCTCGTATGTTGGCGGCGCAGCCGCCAACATACGAGAAGAAAGCAGGTCTGGGGCGCAGCCCCAGACCTGCCACCGAAGGTGATCCGCTTCGTATCTCGATGCAAAGGACAGAGACGTGGCCCAACGCTTCAGTTTCCTGCGTACACTCAAGATCGGTTCGTTTCATATTGGTTCGGCGTTTACCGATCTGCTCACCTCAGGCGTGCTCAACCGGGTGCTGATTGGTGATCTGGGTATTGCGGCCACGCCGGTTGCGTTCCTTTCCGCTCTGCGCTATCTACTTGCCCCAATCAGTATTTGGATCGGCTATCGCTCGGATACCAAACCGGTGTTCGGCCTGCATCGCTTGCCCTACATCTGGCTTGGCCGCTTGCCGATGGTGATCTCGTTGCCGTTGCTCCCGCTGGTGGCGATCTTGCTTGCCACTGATCCACGCTCGATCTTGGGCTGGACATTAGCCACGATCTCCTTCGTGGTCTATGGGCTTGGTACGCTCTTCTCTGGTAGCCCCTTCTTGGCATTGGTGCGCGATACGAACCCGCCGGCTAAACGCGGCATCGCGATGAGTATCGTGCAGATGTTCCTGATTGTCAGTTTTCCGCTGGCGGCGATTGTCTATGCGCGGATGATGCCCCATTATGATCCGGTCGCCTTCTGGAAGATAATGCTGTCCGGAATGGGCATCGCGGCTTTCTTCTTCATCTTCTCGGTCTTTGGCGAGGAGCGCCGTGGCCAGGGGATTGAGGTGGATGAACCCCATGAACATCTACCCTTCAAGGAGTTGCTGCGTGAAATGTGGGCCGATCAGCGCACGCGCTATTTCTTCCTCTTCCTCGCCTTGGGGGCGGCCAGCGCTTCGGCTCAGGATGCCATCCTCGAACCCTTTGGCTTCCATGTCTTCAATATGTCGGCTGGTGAGACGACGCGCTTCAATGCCTATTGGGGTGGCGGGGTTTTGGTCAGTCTGCCGCTGACGATCTTTTTTACCCGGCGACGCATGGCCTATGAGCAGAGCCTGACCAACAATATTGGCTTGGTGGTGACTGCCGTTGCCTTGATCCTGTTGGGTGCTGTTGCTGTTACAGCTAACCGCAGTTTGTTGGTGCCGGTGCTCTTCCTGTTTGGGCTGGGTTATGGGATCTATACGGTCGGGGCGCTTTCGTTGCTCATGGCGATGACCTCGGATCGCCGCGCTGGAGCTTATCTCGGTCTGTGGACGGTGGGCCAGCTCGTCTTTCGCGGTCTGGGGATCTTCTTGGGTGGGGCCGGGTATGATCTCTTCTATCGGCTTACTGGTGCGCACACGATTGCTTACGGGACGGTCTTCTTCATTGAGGCGATTGGTATGCTGGCATGTATCTGGTTGGTGATCAAGACCGATGTGCCCGCGTTTGCGCGCAACGAGGAGGTTCGTAAGATCAAGGCGGCATCATTGGCAGCGGTTGATCTATAATTGATCGCATGAAAAACTTCTCTTTGCTGATCATCTTGGCCGCACTTGCTCTGGCTGGGTGCGGAACGGTCGCCCCGCCCGCCCCCACCGTCTCGGTGGTGGAGGAGCGCCAGACGAGCGTGGCCATTAGTGCCCGCCCGACGCTGGCACCCGTGCCGACTTCGCCCCCGCCGACGCCACGGCCCTTCCCGGCGCTGCTCGCCACCTCCGCCGATGACCCGCGTGCATTGGGTGATCCCAACGCGCCGATCACGATCTATGAGTTCACCGATTACGAGTGCCCGTTCTGTAAGCAGTTCTATGCTGAAACCCGCCCGCAGATTATCGCGGAGTATGTGGAGACGGGCAAGGTGCGTTTTGTCAGCCGCGACCTACCGCTGGAGATTCATGCTTCGGCGATGTTGGCGGCAGTCGCCGGGCACTGTGCAGCGGCCCAGCAGAACTTCTGGCCGATGTATGAGACGCTTTTTGAGACGCATCAGGTGGAGTGGGGCGGGGTGCCGAAGCGGGATCGGGAGACGATGATTGATTTGGCGACCCAGATCGGGATCGAGCCGGTGGCATTTACGGCGTGTCTGGATGATCCGGCCACCGAGCAGGCGGTTCAGGCTGAGATGCAGGCGGCGATGCAGTTGGGGGTTAACTCAACGCCTAACTTTATCGTGAATGGAACTGTGTTGCGTGGGGCGTTGCCGTTTAGTAATTTTCGCCAGTTGATTGATTCGCTGATCGCGGAGTAATTTGTTGGGGTGAGGTTTTTTCGGGGGCCTGCGGCCCCCGAAGCCCCCGCTTAGGAATACTATTCTTGGAACGATATGCTCAATCTCTAGGCGAGCCATAACAAGATGCTGGGGACTCAGACAGTAGCCACAGCGATTTCCCGCTGTTAAACGGATATGCTGCGCAAGTTCAATAGGAATGACTCTGCGTGCCATATCAGTTTTGGATCGGTGGCTGGAGTCCACGTTTGACGGCAACGTTGAGTGCCTGAGCCTTGCGCACCATCCCGATACGATAGATGTGGAGCAACGATTCAAGTCGCTGCCGACTTGTTGCGGTAAGCTCGCCTTCGCGTTGTTGATCGAGCAAATCACTCAATTCGCGTTGTTCTGCATCACTCATCTGCTGATCACGCACAGCCAACACCTGATTATCAGGCAGTTGGTCAACTGGAATTGTAGCGGCTGCACGCTCAAGCCACTCGATTACCACTGCTTCGACCCGTCGGTTGGTCTGAATGGCTACCGTTCGAGCGCTGTGGATGATCGTATCGGGTAGTTCTAGACTTAATCGCTCACTCATAACTACCTCAGGTGTTGGTATTTGCCACTAACGATGTAGGTTTGCTCAATAGTGTTTCAGTAAGCTACTGTTTGGTATTTGCGAATCATTATAGCACCGGAAGGAACGAAAGTGCTATACTAGCTATGCTATAATTCCACCGATCTTCCCCCTACCTGCGAGGTACCTATGGCTGACTGGCTGCTCTACCCCCTCGTTGGCGCTGCGGTCGTGTTGGTGCTCCTGCTGGTTGTTCTCATGCTCAAAGGCAAAATAGTCATCGGTGAGATTGAGCTTGGCTGGCCACCAACGTAATCGTTGGTTCCGAAAACCGGTGCGCCTGCGGATCTTGGTTCGCATGACCAGATTAGGACGGCTGATGCGGCCAAGGGGCGGGTGTCGAGTTTGAAAGCAAACTGCCCGGTCTGAGTATTGATGCCCGTGGTACGAGCGAGGTTTCGCAGATCA
>NZ_RYFD01000107.1 GCF_004138135.1 Candidatus Oscillochloris fontis | reverse complement strand
CTTCATTGCCCGTCATCGAGTCATCCCCCCGCCCAACATCGCCTCGCAGGTGACGCCGCTGGCGCGGCCTGCGAACCGGGTGCATTCTGGGTGTTTCCTGGTGGGCAAGCCTCATGCAGATCACGGAAAGCTGCCAGCGGCGCACCTGAAGGCTGGCGTTGGGCGGCGCAAATAAAAACTGCCACTATATTCAAGGCTGCGTAGTCGCAGCGCCCTTAGTGTAATAGGAAGAAATGTCAGTTTTCATTGGCACTTGACAATGATGCTATAATCATATAATGAAGGCTAAAAAGGAGTAAATATGTACATCACAGGTAGTCTAAAAATTTTACGCACTGAAACATTAGATAATTTCTCCGTTGTATTTTTCACGGTCTACTAATATGTTGTCAGAAAATATTTTCTCTATTATTTACATCATTGTTTTCGGGTTTGTATTGGGATACATTTTAACATCTCTAAAATCAAAACAAATGTCATTTGTACTTTACATTGTTTTGCTGCTCTTGATAATAGTACTTGTAAATCTTGGGTTTTCCAAAACGATAATACCTTTTATTGTGTTCTTTCTCATCGGAGTGCTAACTGTATTCCAGAAGATAGTAGACTTCCTAAGATCATCATCTCAAGACCCAGAAACAGACAAAATAAATGAGCATGATAATCAAATCTTACACCCTATATCATCAACTCAATTAAACGAATACGAAAAGACACTTGATGCGAACAATATTATATTGGATGATTTCGTATCCCAAACAGAAGTAAACAGTTCTGTTTCTCGAACTGGAGTATACTATGATGATGAAGACTTTTGGGTTCTTTACAAAGGCGAATTAATCGCGACCACAATCAGTGCTAAGGAGGGTAGAGAATATTTAAAATATTACTGCAAAAAACACAATTTACCTCTATGATATTTTAAAGGAATACGTATGAACTGTAATAAGCAACTTAACTAAAGGACACCATCATGACACCTTCGTTCTCGCAGGATGATGTATTTCCAATCATTAGACGTATAATTACTGCTATCTACCGTGAGAAACGCGATTTTGTAACTCATGATGAAATAGTTGCTGCGCTGCTTAATGATCCATCTGGTCATAGGGAAGTTATTTTGGCACAAAAGGTACGAACAAATGAAACAGAAGAACGAGTGGCAGCGAATATGGTAGCCTGGTTCAGTCAACGAATAACGGTCGGTGCTTCTGTAGATCAAAATTCATTTGAGCGAAAAAAGATTAGAGGAAAGTGGGCGTATCGCCCTCGCCAGAAACTCGTATAGTTTTGGTGGTGGTAGTTGAGCATAACCCTTAATTTCTTGACATAGAAATCAGGTATTAATCTTTCTAAAGCCAAATGCAACACATTGATGTCAACCCGCTGCCAACATGGCTCGCACATGACGCCGCTGGTACGTCCGGATGGGGCGCTTCATGCGCGTGGCGTGCCAACGTGTGGTGACATCAATCACAGATGCTACCAACGCTCCAGGTGCAGAGGAATTATTGCGACCTTCAGCGTCCGTTCACGAGTCGGCTTCGATCAAGTCGCCCGTCAGCGAGTTAGCGACCTTCCTAGCCCGTCGCACGAGTCAATTTCAGCCAACGCCCGTCCACGAGTCTGCGCCCTTTACTGCCCATCAGCGAGTCAGCCCGCCGCCCAACATCGCCTCGCAGGTGACGCCGCTGGCGCGGCCTGCGAACCAAGTGCATTCTGGATATTTCCTGCTAAGGCAAACTTCACGCGGATCACGGGAACCTGCCAGCGGCGCACCTGAAGGCAGGCGTTGGGCCGCGTAAGAACAGTTGTCGCTCCTATAGCGGGGAGCATTAATCTTGAGCCACCCAGATCGTCTTGCAAAGCGGTAAAGAGGCGGTGCAGTCTGGATCAATATGTCTGCTCTCCGCTATGATAAGACTAAGGTTCTGAAGTATTGTATAATACGCCTAGGTGTACTGTCATCGCCGAGCAGTAAGGATATGATAATGCGGTTACCAATTGAAGACTGGCTTTCTTCCCAAGAATTGTCTCGAGAATCAGAGGGACTCTTTCGAGAATCTATAACATGCTATAAAGCATCTGCTTATCGTGCCGCATTTTTGTTCTCATTTCTTGCGTTTCAAACTGTTATCAGAGATCGAATCGTAAATGCACAAGTCCCTACAGGTATTCCGTATCCGTTCAGGGTGGGTCACTCCTGAGTTGCGAGAATCAGTAGAATCCGGCATACTACCGCTATGGACGAGCCAC
>NZ_RYFD01000013.1 GCF_004138135.1 Candidatus Oscillochloris fontis | reverse complement strand
GGTGAGGTGCTGTTTTTTCATGCCACCAGTCTAAGTGACGTGGCGATAGAACACAAGAGGTCTTAATTTACGGACTATTAAATTTACCAGTAAAGAATTCCTCGAATACCTGACTTGAACCTATCCATTGAGATTCATCACGATGAAATTCGGTCTTTCCTATACCTAGAAAATAGGATACAGCTAGGATGGTGATTAAGATTAATGAAATTAAGATATCAAGGAATTGTTTTTTATTCATATTATATGTCATTACGAATGTTTGTCTTATTCTGAAAATACTGATGCAAATAACTTAATAAAGACCCAACCCCAATAGAGATGATAATCATCTCAAAGAAAATCGGAAAAAGATAATAACGTTCCCAGTCAAGCGGTGTCAGTAGAGCAGGGAAGACAACCAGAAACCCGACAACGAGGAGCGATAGGCTTACGATACCTGCTGGAGTATTCAATCTGTAGTGATATATGTTCTTGATTACAAAAATCAATCCTACGATAAACAAAAATGTGTTAACAATAATACCATTCCGAGGCATAATTGGTGCATATGTTGAGAATATACGTTCCGGGACAACACGTAGTCGCTCCGTTAAGCTATCAATATGTTCCTCTGAGAATTTTACTTGTTGCTCTTCCATTTCATGGATGCGTTGGTTGAGCATGTTCTGGGTTCGTGCTACTGGATCGGGCCATAGGTATGGGTTTATGCCAACAAAGGTGATTGATGAACAAGCCACAACAACGAAGAGCGATATTACACCTAAAGACAACTTCTGAGATAACGTTGCTTGATACTTGATGAAAATCATAATCGCCAAGAACAAGCCAATCAAACCAACTGATAATCCATTCAATTTAGCATTCCCAGCCGCTCCAATACATATACCTAGACTAGCCATGAGGATCAAGAGTTTTGTTTTCCAGTAATCAATCGTTTGTTGGCGCATAAGAAGTGAAAGTATGAGATAACAGAGACCGAGAACAAGTACAATACAAAATAATAATATTGATTCCCCCATGGCGCGACGCAAGTGAAGTAAAAAATAGGCATTGGTGATGCCGAATAGGAGCCAGGTATATCCAGATGTGACGCCTGCTGCGTTCCTGATCAAGCTAAAGAGCATCGAAAACGACATGATCGCCAATATTGTCATCGGTAATCGTGACCACCAGAGCAAACTGGGCGATGGCATCGCTCCTCTTTGTGCATTTTGTTCTGCTGTGAGTGCAAAATTCCATGTTTTATTAATATCACCCCATGTATGGCCACCTAATTTACGCCCAAGGCCAATAAAATAACGAGCAAGCGGTGGTTGAGTCAAAGTCCAATAGGATTCATCAAAATAGGGTGAATTGAACTTGGCTGTAAAATACTCTTCAAAGACCTGACTTGAACCAATCCATTGTGATTCATCAGTATAAAACTCAACATCGCCAATTTTATATATATAAGAGAAAATTAAAGCAATAATAAGGATAGATGATACTAGATAATTACGAACAAAAGAAAATTTCATACCATAAAAACCTTCAAATATACCACAAATCTATACCGTATGCAATTGTAATACGATGAATGACATCCGTCAAGATATTGAGGTCAGTCGAGTACCAGGGCATGTGCAAAATCCTTGAGGCTGCGCAGCCGCCCCCGCACCCCCACCGGAGGTGACTTTGCACATGCCCTGAGTCGAGCACTTAATGTCTTGACAACACTGCTTATGTAGCCCGTTCATTGCTTCCTGATGCGGTGGTATCGCATATTGTGAGTCGTGGGTGTGAGTCGTTGGCATATTTATCCCCTCCGTAAGCGGGCTGATAGGCTGGCAATGGCGGTAGCTTGACTCTCATGCAGTGCGTGTGCATACGTCCGAACGGTGATGACCGCGCTGCTATGGCCAAGAATGGCCGATACCGTAGTAACGGCCTCACCAGCGGCTATCATCAAGCTGGCGGCTGTGTGGCGTAGATCATGAAAGCGCATTTGGGGAAGCTGGGCTACTTCTCGGATGCGCTTGAAGTGTGTCCAGATGCTCGATGGGCTAAGGGGTGCGCCTACGGTGTTGGTGAAGACCAGCCCGCCATGCGTGGTGAAGGGATCACGCCATGCGCTCCCTAGCAAGAGTCGTTCTTCGGCTTGTTTGGCGCGGTGGGTGCGGAGTTCGGCGATCAGATCGCTGTCAAGTTAAAGTGTGCGCTTCCCGGCTTCCGTCTTTACCGGCTGTAGGCGTAATACCATCTTGGTTTTTGCGGTTTGGTCTGGGTTGGGGATGTACTGTAATTGGCGCTCAACGCGCAGCGATCCCGCAACCATGTCTACCGATTCCCACGTCAGGCCGGTTAGCTCCACTTCACACATCCCTAGGATGGGGATAAGCCCGCGTGAGTCGGGGTGTCGTTCGTGACGAAAGCGGAAGAGCGCAATCATTCCCCACGCAGTCAGCAGTCCCAGCGCAATCAGGGCGGCCAACGGAAGGATGAGTGTGAGCACTCCAGCGGCGAATGTTTCAATGGGGGCGAGTTCGCGGGTGCGCTCAATAGCTAGTATTTGGCGCTCATAGCGCACTGGGTCAAAGGAATCGGGAATCGCCATACGTACCAGGATGATAAGACAGATAAGCACGGCACTAGCCGTAATAAGCCTAGAAAAGAGCTTGCTCATCTTGCGCCACCTTCTAGTGGGCGCAGGAGACGGCCAATAAGGGTAACGATCACTCGTTCCTCATTCCACTCGGATGGAAGCGCAGTGGTGTGGAGTCGTTCGTATTCGTTCATCGCTGCGGCTTCTTGCTTGAGCAGGATGACCAGATCGTTAGGGAGTTCGATAGTATAGCGTTTGCGCCTGGAGGAAGTGGTAGAATGCCGTTTAGTAGCCATTGGAAGTATGCTCCTTTGGTTGCTAGTGAAGCGGTAACCCTAGCGGGGGTTGCCGCTTCGTTGTTTCTAGGCTATCAGTATTGTAACTAATAATGTCAGTGTATATCAATACAATTACTTGATAGTCGCTCTATTTTTTGCTAATATTGTTTCTGTGTACTAAAATTCAATCTGTGCGGAGGTTTTATGCAGGACTCACTTGTGATCAAGAGCGACCTAAAATACTTCTTAGCGCAACTCAATGCAGAGCGCATCAGGCGGGGTGAGAAGGCGCTTACGATTCGCCAGATTGCCGAGGAAACAGGGCTTGCAACCTCTACGCTAACCTCCCTTACCACGAACAAGGCCAAAGGTATTCAATTTGAAACACTAAGCGCCTTGTGCCGATACTTCAAGGTTTCGCCGCAAAAAATCTTGAAGTATATTCCTGATAAAGACGAGGAAGCATGGTGATAGGCCGAGGGCGATTTGCACCAGGCCGAAGAAAGGGTGGCGCGACATGAACCTAACAGCGGTGTTTGTTGAGGTTGAGGGCGGCATAATGGCATGGATCGAGGAGATGGAAGGGGTAGCGACGCAAGGGGCTACCCTAGCCGAAGCCCGCGAGAACTTGCTTGATGCCTTGGCTGAGACGTTAGAGGCACGGCGCGAACTGGCACGCCGGAAACAGCAGGGGAATGCTATTCTGAGCCGTGAGGCGCTGCCATTTGGGGGTCTCAATGCAGCGGCGTGAACTGATTCGCCATTTGGAGAAGCAGGGCTGTGAACTCTTGCGCGAGGGTGGCCGCCATACGATCTACTACAACCCCAAAAATGATAAGACGGCGGCTATTCCTCGTCATCGTGAAGTCTTCGATGCCTTGGCCCGGCGGATCTGTCGGGATCTTGAAGTATCTGAACCCTAGGCAGCGAGCTATCTGGGGCTATTGGTTGCTCTCAGACGGCTTCTTGTGCCTTTTTTTGTGTCTTACGGGCTTCACGGCGTGCTCTATCATACGCTCGCCGACGTTCCTTTGCTTGCCGCTCCCGCTCTTTTATCACAATCCAACGCGCCTCGCGCCCCATCAACTCTAAGAGGTAGTATTTAATTACATCGTGCCGCTTGCCATCTGCGGTATCATGAAAGGAGAACGTGGCTGAGTCAAGGAGGCGGGTATGAAGACGCGCTATCAGCCCGAAGCACCGCTGGAGGACCAGCAAACCTATCCGTCCGATCTGACCGAGGCCGATTGGCAACTGGTGGCACCGCTCGTCGACCAAGGCCCGCATCGGCGCGGCAGACGGCCCACCGTTGATCGCCGCCGGGTCTTGAATGCGATCTTCTATCGGTCGCGCACCGGCTGTCAATGGCGGTATCTGCCGCACGACTATCCGAATTGGCATACGGTGGCGACCTGTTTCCGCACCTGGCGTCTGGATGGTCGGCTCCAGCAGATCCAGGATGCCTTACGGGAACGGATACGCACACTGGCGGGGAAAGCCCCCGTGCCGACGGCGGCGATTATCGACACCCAAAGCGTCAAGACGACCGAAGCCGGCGGACCGGAGCGTGGCTATGACGGTGGCAAACGGGTGAAGGGCCGCAAGCGCCATGTGCTCGTTGATACCTTGGGTTTGCTGCTGGTCGTCCTCGTGCAGAATGCGGCATGGTCGGACAGTCACGGGGCCAAAGACGTGTTGACGAACGCAAAGCGCCGCTTTCCCACCATCCGCAAGGTCTGGGCCGATGGAACCTATCGGGGCAGCTTGTTGGCGTGGGTGCACCCGCATTGTTCCTTCGATCTCGAAATTCGGCTGCGGCCCGACGAGCGGCCCGGCTTTGTGCCCGTTCCCCAACGCTGGAAAGTCGAGCGCACCCTGGGATGGCTCAACCGCTATCGGGTCTTGAGTAAGGATTATGAATACGCGCCTGACTCCAGTGCCACTTGGGTTCTGATCGCCTCGATCCAGATGATGCTCCGCCGTCTCCACCAGTCGCTCGCGGAACCATGAGCGAATAATTAAATACTACCTCTCACACGCCATAGCCCAACGTGCCAGAGTGCGGCGGGCATCGGTATCTTCGATCTGGGCGGCTTCGGCATAGATTGATCGCACCACCTTGCGAGCCATCTGGTAGATCGCGCCGGTGTCATCTTTAGCCCAATGGGTGCCATTCCACACGAACCATGCGCCCCACGTATGCACATAGCACACTGTATGGCCAAAGAGACGCCTGAATCGTATGGCGTTACCTAGATCGGTAGCTTTGGGTGCTACGTCATCAGGTTGTTCATGGTGGGGTGATGGAGGTTTGCTACCACTAGGCTCAGTGTGTGTGTTGGCCGGGGCGTAGCGTTGGTGTAGGGCTTTGGCAGCAGCTTTGAAGTTCCCCGCATGATTTGAGCAGCGCATAAACCGTAAAGGGCTGATAGGCTTTCTCCGGCTCAAATGGGGCGCAATTTGAGCTAAAGGGGTAGAAAACCCCAGGCGCGATATGCCCATAGGTGGCATGAATATGGCCTCGCGTTCCACCAGGCCGTGTGAGCATTACGGTATTCCCCTGCTTACGGGCGATGCTCCAGCCCGCATGCAACAGCAGATCCAGGGCTTCAGTTGTGCCGCCATTGTTGTTGTAGTGATCGCCGGGGCGCATCCCATTGGGGCCATGTCGATCTGGGGGCAGATCAACCATGCGATGGAGCGCACGCGCACATGCTAATACCATTTGGCGTTCGTGCGGGGTGATCTCTGGTATCTGGGCATAATCGCCCTGTAGCAGCGTATAGCCAGGACTAGGGGCGATCTGCACCTGCCCACCGCTACCGCGTGTTTCAATGAGGGTGATCGCCCGCGCTTTTTCGCTTTCTGTTGGTGGCCGTTGGGCTAACTTCTGGTTTGCTCCCACCTCGGTGCAGCGGTAGAGGTAGTGCCGTCCCCCGCTGCGGGTACGAACAATGACCAGCTTCGCTAGGACATCGGGGGCGTTTGCGGCCAATAATTCTTCATACTGAAGGTGTAGATCATCGGGCTGGGGGCCATCCCACGCCTTTGTATCAACATCAATGACTTCGATCCCGTTGCCGGTGCGTAACCCTAGCGCACCACCCCGGCGAATATGCCGTTCAAGGGTTGTCAGGCTGAAGTTTTGTTGCTCCCACGCCTTGAAGCCAACGGGGTATTTTGCCTTGGCATCATTGGGTAAAAGTGGCAACCCAGCAGCGTGATAGGTTTGAGCCGCATGCAGAAGGTTCATTGCGCCCCCCTTGCTGTGTGCAACGCATGTGAGTCATTGGAGGGCAACGAAGGGCAATCAGGGGCACACGAACGGGTGTTTGCTTGCGCATCAGGAAGCGAAAAAACGCGATGTGCGTTTTTGGACGTGTTTACCTTAATGTCTTGACAACACTTACTAGCCGTCGTATACTCTCTCTACTGCTAATTGACATGCCTGGCCGTGGGGCCGTTTTTTTACACGGGGCCATGGTGTAAACAGTACACTATCCTTGTGACGGCAACACGGTTTTCTTTCAGGCATATATAGTGTTTAATCAACACTAATAACCCGGCATCAAGCCAGAGTTAAGGGAAGGTAAAGCAATGACCGTCGGTCTCTACCACATGGCCCCGGAAGCGGCGCACGATCTGATCGCGGAGATCAATCAGCTTAGGGTCGAGCGCAATGCAGTGATCCTGGCGCATAACTATGAGTATGGCGAGATTCAGGATCTGGCTGATTTTGTTGGTGATTCGTTGGGGATGGCCCAGTTTGCCGCCCAGAGCGAGGCTCCAATCTTGGTGGTGTGTGGGGTGCATTTTATGGCCGAGACCTCGGCGATTCTCTCGCCCGAAAAGATAGTGCTGATCCCCGATCCTGAGGCGGGGTGTTCGCTGGCGGCTTCGATCACTGCCGAGCAGTTACGTGCGTGGAAGGCTGAACATCCAGGGGCGGTGGTAGTGAGTTATGTAAACACCACCGCTGAAGTCAAGGCCGAGAGTGATTATTGCTGTACCTCCGGCAATGCCGAGCGGGTGATCCGGGCTATTCCTGAAGATCGCAAGATTCTCTTTTTGCCCGATATGTTCCTGGGCAGTTATCTGCGTCAGACCACCGGGCGCGATATGGAGATTTGGGCCGGTGAGTGCCATGTGCATGCGGCGATTAAGCCCGCGATGGTGGATCAGCAGCGTGCTGCGCGCCCCAATGCCGATCTGCTTATTCACCCGGAGTGTGGCTGTGTGACGAGTACGATGCACTATCTCGCTACGGGCAAGATTAGTGCTGAAGGTACCCACATCCTCTCCACCGAGGGCATGATCCGCCACGCGGCCCAGAGTCCTTTCCGTGAGTTTGTGGTGGCAACCGAGATTGGTGTTCTCCACCGCATGCGTAAGATGAATCCTGACAAGCAGTTCTTCCCGATTGATGAGTCGATTTCGTGTCCGTACATGAAGCAGATTACGTTGGAGAAGGTGCGCGACTCGTTGCGCGATCTGACCCATCAGGTGACGGTTGAGCCGGAGTTGGCCAACCGTGCCCGCACGGCGATTGAGCGTATGATTGCGCTGTAGTTGGGAGGAGAGGCATCATGATGGGGCAGACACCACGCTACGTCCTGGCAACGCAGCCACGGGTGGCCCGGGTGGAACGGGTGGGGGTGTTGGTGATCGGGGCGGGGGCGGCGGGTTTGGGTGCTGCGCTGGCGGCTGCCGAGCGCACCGATGTGACGGTTCTGGTGCGCGGCGCACTGCCGGAGAGTAATTCGGCTTTGGCGCAGGGTGGGATCGCAGCGGCGCTCGATCTGCACGATTCGCCCCAGTTTCATGTTGAGGATACGCTGGTGGCGGGGGCGGGTCTGTGTGATCTCGATGCGGTGACGGCCTTGGCTTATGATGCCCCCGGCATGATGCGGGAGTTGGCTACGTTGGGGGTGCCTTTTGCGCGCCAGCCGAATAGTCAGTTTGCCCTCGGTCTGGAGGGGGGCCACTCGCAGCGCCGGATTGTGCATGTCGGTGATGCAACCGGCCTCGCGGTTATTCAGGTGCTGATCGCGCAGGTGCTGGCCCATCCGCGCATTCGGGTTTGTGAGGGCTGGCAGGTGGCCGATCTGCTCGATCTGGGTGGCCAGGTGGTTGGGGCTTTGGCCTGTGATGCGGCGGGGGCGTGGACGCGCTTCTTCGCTGATGCCACGATCTTGGCCAGTGGAGGTACCGGGGCACTCTATGGCCTCACGAGCAACCAGCCGACGGCCTTGGGTGAGGGGATTGCCATGGCCTACCGTGCCGGGGCTGAGATTGCCGATATGGAGTTCGTGCAGTTCCATCCTACGGTCTATCGCACCAAGGCCGGGCGCGGGTTCCTGATCACTGAAGCTGCCCGCGGTGAGGGTGGGGTTTTACGCACCCTGACCGGGGAGCGCTTTATGCCCGCCTATGACCCGCGTGCTGAGTTGGCTCCGCGTGATGTGGTGACCCGTGGGATCTATGCAGCGCTGCGCCGCACCGGCACCGACCACGTGCTGCTCGATCTGACGCACCTGCCGAGTGATCTGATCACGAGTCATTTCCCGACTATTCATGCTCGTCTGCTTGAGGATGGAATTGACATCACTACAGAGGCAATCCCGGTCGCTCCGGCGGCGCATTACCTGATGGGTGGGGTGCGTACTGATCTCTTTGGCGCTACCAACCTCCCCGGCCTGTATGCGGTGGGTGAGGTGAGTTGCACCGGGGTTCACGGGGCTAACCGGCTGGCGAGTAACTCCTTGTTGGAGTGCCTCGTTTTTGGTCGCCGTGCTGGGCGGGCGGCTGGTCGCCAGGAGGTGCGCAGCCGTATGCCGGAGGTCGCACTACAATGCTTGGAACGCACGGCTCCGGTTACTCCAACCTGGCGCGATGATCTGGCCGCGATTATGGTTGCCGCTGCTGGGCCGCTGCGCGATGGTGCCGGTCTGGCACGCGGGCAGACGGCGTTGTTGCAGCGCCCGATCCAGGCCGATCCCGATCAGCCGGATGCGATTACCGCCGCGAATGCGACTCTGGCGGCGCGTCTGATTGTGGAGAGTGCGCTGCTGCGCCAGGAGAGCCGGGGCGGCCATTTCCGTAGCGACTTCCCGCAGACTCGTGAGGAGTGGCATGCCCATACGCTGCTCCAGCGTAGTCGTGCGCCGCAGTTGGTGGGAGTGATCGCGCCCGGAATGGCCCACGCAGCGGATTAGGATAAGGAGACCCCCATGGATCTAGCTCCCCATATTGTTCACGAGATTGTGGCGCGTGCCTTGGCCGAGGATGTTGGCACTGGCGATCTGACCAGTTTGGCGGCGATTCCCGCCGCTGTTCACGCCGGGGCGACGTTTGTGTTGCGCGAACCGGCGGTGGTGTGTGGCCTGCCGGTGGTGCAGGCGGTCTTTGCGGCGCTTGATCCGGCTCTAGAGGTGCGCGTTTTGGTGGATGAGGGTAGCCACGCGGCCGCAGGCACCCCGATTGCAAGCGTCTCTGGCCCGGCACGCGCGATTGTCAGTGGGGAGCGCGTGGCGCTCAATCTGCTCCAGCGTATGTGTGGTGTGGCGACGCTCACCGCGCGCTATGTCGAGGCGGTGCAGGGGACGCAGGCGCGGATTCTGGATACGCGCAAGACGACGCCCGGTTTGCGGGCGTTGGAGAAGTATGCGGTGCGTATGGGTGGTGGCACCAACCACCGCTTTGCGCTCTATGATGGGGTGATGTTGAAGGATAACCACCTCGCTATCCTCGCCGCGCAGGGCTTCGGGCTGGCCGAGGCGCTGCGCCGTACCCGCGCTGCGGTTGGCCCGATGGTGCGGGTTGAGGTGGAGGTGGATACGCTAGAGCAGGTTCAGGTGGCGGCGGAGGCCGGGGCGGATATGATTCTGCTCGATAATATGTCGCCTGCGGATCTGCGCACTGCGGTGGCGATTATTGCGGGCCGTGCGCTGTGTGAGGCGAGTGGCGGGATTACCCTGGCTACCATCCGTGCCGTGGCGGAGAGTGGGGTGGATTATATCTCCGTGGGCGCATTGACCCATTCGGCACGGGCGGTGGATATTGGGCTGGATATGTGACATCCACTGTCACACTGATGTGTTACCATAAACCTGCCAGATCCGCCATGCTGAGGACGACAGGCCACCATGTCATCACCACTCACGACCGAGCAGGTTCTTGCGTTGGCTCCCGATGCTGCTTCGGCAAAGGCGGGACGTGGCTTGGCCACCCCGCACTCGTGGGTCGCGGTTAGTCGGGATGCGCAGGCGGTCTGGGGCGAGTGTCAGGGGAGTGGCAAGACTCCCTATCAGACCCAGATCGATCTGCGTGGGCCCGCGTTCCGTTGCTCATGTCCGAGTCGCAAATTCCCCTGTAAACACGGGTTGGGGCTGCTCCTGCTGTTGGCGGCGCAACCCGATCTGGTGGCACCGGCCACACCGCCCGCGTGGGTGGCCGAGTGGTTGGCGAGCCGCACCCAGCGCGAGGAGCAGCAGCAGCGCCGCCAATCCACCGTTGATGATGCCGCCGCTGTACAGCAGCGGGCGGCGAAGTCCGCGAAGTCGGCAGCGGCTCGTGATGCCAAGGTGCAGGCCGGGATGTCTGAGGTGTCGCGCTGGCTGCGCGATCAGGTGCGCGCGGGGCTGGCCGGGATTCCGGCGCGTAGTCCGGCGGTCTTTGATCGTATGGCGGCGCGTATGGTGGATGCTCAGGCTCCCGGCGTGGCGCACCATCTGCGCGAGATGGCCACGATTCCGGCGAGTGGCGACGGCTGGCAGGGGCGGCTGCTGGAGCGCATGGCGCGGCTGCATGGCTTGGTGGAGGGCTATGCGCGCCTCGATACGCTCAGTCCGGATATGCAGGCTGAGGTGCGACAGGCGGTGGGCTTTGCTCTGAAGCAAGAGGAGGTCTTGGCCGGGGCGGGCCAGCGCGACCGCTGGTTGGTGCTGGGTCGGGTGGTCGAGAAGTATGATGATCGCCTTGATGTGCAGCGTACTTGGTTGTGGGCTGAGGCGGCGGCACAGCCCGCCTTGGTACTCGATTTTAGTCCGACAGGTAAACCTTTCCCGTCTAGCCTCGTGCCAGGGACGCAGCTTGATGCCGATCTGGTCTTCTACCCCGGTTCTTTGCCGCTGCGGGTGCTGGTGAAACAGCGTGATGCCACCACCCAGGCGACCTTCTTCCCCTCCAGCGACATTCATACCGCCCTCGGAACCTATGCGGCGGCGCTGGCGCGTTGCCCGTGGCTCGAACGCTACCCGCTCGCGCTTGGCCCGGTGCAGTTGGCGCTGACGCCAGAGGGTTGGGTGGTGTACGATCAGGCGGGGCGTAGTCTGCCGTTGCGCCCACAGTTTGCGCGGGGTTGGGAACTCTTGGCGCGTAGTGCGGGCCAGCCCTTCAGCCTGAGTGGCGAGTGGGATGGTGATTGGTTGACCCCGCTTTCGGCGTGGGTGGGTGGGTTTGTTGATCTGGTTGCTCCGAACATCCCGTAGGGGCGAAGCATCGCCCCTCCAGTGCGCGGGAAACCGGTGGCATGTTCCACAGGCGATGCTTCGCCCTCGCGGTCATGATGGGACATCACGGGGGATCACGGGGGATCACGGGGGATCACGGGGGATCACGGGGGATCACGGGGGATTACGGGGGATTACGGGACATCACGGGGCATCACGGGGCATTACGGGGGATCACGGGGTATCACGTAGGGGCGAAGCATCGCCCCCCAGTGCGCTGGAACCCGGTGGCATATTCCGCAGGCGATGCTTCGCCCTCGCGGTCGGTGGCATATTCCGCAGGCGATGCTTCGCCCCTACCTGCCGTTGTATGGAGGAGACGCCCGATGCCTGCAACTGCCCTCGATCTTACACACACCCCGGACTGGGCCGATCTGGTGGCCGCCGCCCTGTTGGGTACCGAGCGCCGCCCGCCGACGCTCCCGGCTGCGTCGGGGGCGTTGGCGCAGCGCCTTGAACGCCTCGATCCTGCCGCCGATGCGGAAGCAGCGCTGCTCAGTGCCTCGGCCTTGGTCGGTCTGTACCGCCGCGCCGGTTGGTTGCCCGCCGCAACCTCGGCCACGCCCTTCCCCCTGGCTCCTGCCGATGATCGGCCTGTCTGTTCGCCCCAGGCGGCATGGCATCTGGCCCAGATGCTGGCCGGGAAGCATACGGTCGCGTTACCCGAATGGCTGGCCGCTCTCGCCGCCCACCAGCAGACGCCCCCGCCGGAACTGTTGCCCGTGCTGCTCAGTTATGGCCACACGCGTGCCGGGATGCGCGCGGCGATCATCCCGGTGCTGGGTACACGCGGGCGCTGGTTGGCCAGCCTGAATCCAGAGTGGGACTATGCACTGCTGGGTGATCAGACGTTGAGTGATGCCGAGATCACCACGCTGTGGGAGACGGGTTCACATGCGGTGCGGGTGGCGCTGCTGGCTCAGGTGCGCAGCCGCAACCCCGCCCAGGCGCGGGATCTGCTCATCACCACATGGAGTAGCGAGCGTGCTGATGAGCGCCTTGCTCTGCTCAAGACGCTGGCCGAGGGCTTGAGTATGGCCGATGAACCCTTCTTGGAGCAGGTGTTGGATGATCGCTCCGAGCGGGTGCGCAAGGCGGCAGCGGCACTGTTAGCCGAGTTGCCTGCATCGCGGCTGGTGCAGCGCATGGTGGATCGGCTCACCCCGTTACTGCACTGGACACCAGGGGTTGGCCCGCGCCTGCCCGGTGTGGGCCAGATCAAGAAGCCGAGCCTTGAGGTGCGTTTGCCAGAGGAGTGTGACGCGGCCATGCAGCGCGATGGGATCGTGCTCAAGCCGGTGAGCAAGAAACTGGGCGAACGTGCTTGGTGGCTCAACCAGATGCTCGAAGTGGTGCCGCCTGCGGTCTGGGCGGCGGCTTGGGGCGCAGTGCCGCAGGAGATCCTGGCGGCGAAGATCAGCCGCGAGTGGCGCGGCCTGCTGGTGGGTAGTTGGGCCGAAGCTGCTCGCCGCTCCCACGATCTGACCTGGCTGGAGGTGCTGGTCGATCTGGCCCAGAATGGCGAGAAGGCGCTCAGTCTGGAAGAACTGCTGCCCGCGCTGCCGCCCGCCCGCCGCGAGGCGCTGGTGTTGGCGCTGCTCAAGGGTGGCGAGGCGTTACATGGGGAAAGCCCCGTGCTGGCGCTGTTGCGCATGCTGCCTGCGCCGTGGAGCTATGCGCTATCACGGGCGCTGCTGAAGGTACTGGGCCAACGGCTACGCCAGATGAATGCACAAGACTGGCATCTACGGGCGGCGCTCGAAATTTTTGCCCAGCGCATCCCCGCCGATCTCGCCGCTGAAGCAATAGCCCAGATCACCAACGAGATGCGCGAGTTGCCCTATTGGGGCGCTAGTATCAGCGAGTTTGAGGAGTTGTTGGCCTTCCGTGATGAGATGCTGCGAGCATTGAGCTAAAAGGAGATCCTCCCTATGTCCAACCGCCTGCGTGAGCATGCCGAGCATCAGTATGCCGAGGAGTTGCGCGCCCTCGCCGCCCACGATACCCGCCCGCGTCCGCCCGGTTGGAACCTCTCGCCCTGGGCGGTGGCGACCTACCTGCTGGGGGGCGAGTTGCCCGATGGCACGCGCATCGAGCCGAAGTATATCGGTAGCCGCCGGGTGATCGAGATTGCGATTGCGACTCTGGCTACAGATCGTGCCCTGCTGCTGATCGGTCTGCCCGGTACGGCTAAGAGTTGGGTCTCGGAACATCTGGCCGCCGCGATCTCCGGCGATTCGACGCTGCTCATCCAGGGCACAGCGGGTACCAGTGAGGAGGCGATCCGCTATGGCTGGAACTATGCGCGCCTCTTGGCCGATGGCCCCTCGGCGGCGGCGCTGGTGCCTAGCCCGCTCATGCGCGCCATGCAGGAGGGTAAGATCGCCCGTGTCGAGGAGTTGACCCGTATCCCGGCTGATGTGCAGGACACCCTGATCACGATCCTCTCCGAAAAGACGCTGCCCATTCCAGAGCTGAATAGCGAGGTACAGGCGATCAAGGGCTTTAGCGTCATCGCCACCGCCAACGACCGCGACCGGGGGGTGAACGATCTTTCGAGTGCGCTCAAGCGGCGCTTCAATACGGTGGTGCTGCCGCTGCCCGACACGCTCGACGAAGAGGCCGACATTGTGCAACGCCGCGTGGCCAGCCTGGGTGTCGCGCTCGAACTGCCCGCCGAAGCCCCGGCACTGGCCGAGATCCGCCGCATTGTCACCGTCTTCCGCGAGTTGCGCTCCGGCCAAACCGCCGATGGCAAGACCAAGATCAAGTCGCCCAGCGGCACCCTCAGCACCGCCGAGGCCATCTCGGTGGTCAACAGCGGCCTCTCGCTGGCGGCCCACTTTGGCGATGGGGTGATGCGGGCGGGCGATGTGGCATCGGGTCTGGTTGGCGCGGTGATCAAAGACCCGGTGCAGGATCGCTTGGTATGGCAAGAATATCTGGAGACGGTCGTTAAGGAACGTGAGGGCTGGAAGGATCTCTACCGGGCATGCCGGGAGGGGTAACGTCATATTTTGGCACCGTCGCCCAGCCCGTAAACGATACTGCTGGGCAATTCGCGATGAGCGGGCTTCTGCGTTGACACGCCTGCTACGATGGTCGCATCGGTATGGTATTTTCGCCCACAGGAGGTGCGCTCATGACTCTTGATCCAACCCTCTGGTATGTGATTCCGGACGCAACGGTGCGGGCCGCGAAGCGCGCCTTTCCGAAGGGGAATCGCTATATGACCATGTACGACACCCTTGGGCCGATCTTTACCAACCCGGATTTTGCCGACCTGTATCCCCGTCGTGGGCATCCCGCTGAGGCGCCTGCCCGCTTGGCGCTGGTGCTGGTCTTCCAGCAGATCGAACACCTGAGTGATGCCGATGCCGCTGAGGCCGTGCGCGCCCGCCTGGATTGGAAATACGCGCTCGCGCTGGAGATCGACGACCCCGGCTTTGATTCCACCATTCTGGGTGATTTTCGTACCCGTTTGCTGACCGCCGGTGCAGAATCTCGGCTTTTGACGATCATGGTGGATACCCTGGTCGACGCGGGTCTCGTGCGCACCCGTGGGCGCCAACGCAGTGATTCGACCCATGTCCTGGCCAACCTGCGCCAGCTCACCCGCATGACCCTGGTGGCCGAAACCATGCGCGCCACCCTCAATGCCCTCGCCGATACGCACCCGACGTGGCTGGCGGCGCACCTCGCCCCGGACTGGGCCGAGCGCTACGCGGTGCGCGTCGAGGAGTATCGGCTGCCCAAGGCCGCCGCCGACCGGCAGATCCTCGAAACGACCATCGGTCAGGATGGCTATGCCCTGCTGGATGCGGTCGCGGCAGCCGATACCCCGCCGGATCTGCGCCAGAATCCGGCGGTACAACTCCTGCGCCAGATCTGGCTGCAGCAGTACTATGGACCGCACGACGTGCGCTGGCGCAGTGAGGACGATCTGCCGCCCCATGCCCAGATGATCCGGTCGCCCTACGAAACCGAGGCCCGCTTCGCCACCAAGCGCCAGACCACCTGGACGGGGTACAAGGTGCATCTGACGGAGACATGTGATGACGATCAGCCGCACCTGATCACCAACGTGGAAACGACCCCAGCCACGACCAATGATGTCTGCGTCACCGACACGATCCATACCCATCTGGCCGCACGGAACCTGCTGCCGCAGGAGCATCTGCTGGATAGCGGGTATATGGCCGCCGAGGTGCTCGTGACCAGCCAGCAGCAAGGGGTGGATGTGATCGGGCCAGTCCTGGGCGACACGAGTTGGCAAGCCCGGCAGCCGGATGGCCTGGATATCCGCTGTTTTGTGATTGATTGGGACGCCCAGCAGGTGACCTGCCCCGTCGGGAAGCGGAGCGTGCGCTGGTCTCCGCGCACCACGCGTGCGGGAGCGAGCCAGGAGGTGATCGGGGTTCAGTTCGACCCCGATGATTGTCAGGACTGTGCGTTGCGCGCGCGCTGCACGCAGGCGAAAACGGGGCCACGGACGATGAAACTGCGCCCACGCGACCAGCACGAGACCCTCCAAACCGCTCGGCAACGCCAAGTGACGGAGGCGTTCACGCAGATGTATGCCGCACGAGCTGGCATTGAAGGCTGCCTGTCGCAAGGCGTGCGCGCGTTTGGATTGCGCGCTTCGCGCTATCGGGGACAAGCCAAGACTCATGTGCAGCACATCCTTATCGCGATTGCAATCAATATCGTCCGGGTAGTCGCCTGGGTGCAAGGCATCCCGCGTGCGACTACCCGCCAGTCATCCTTCGCCCGCCTCGTGGCGTCCCTCGGCTGAGCGGGTCGCTGAGCGCGAATTGCCCAGCGGTATCGTTTACGGGCTGGGTACGTTTGAAAAAGGGAGCTCCGGTGGCAACACACCACATCTTCGGCATTCGGCACCACGGCCCCGGCTCGGCGCGGAGCCTGCGCTTGGCTCTGGAGGCGTTGCAGCCCGATGCCATCCTGATCGAAGGCCCGCCCGATGCTGAGCCGGTGCTGCCACTGGTGGCGCATACCACCATGCAGCCGCCCGTGGCGCTGCTGGTCTATGCCGCCGAACGCCCGCGTGATGCGGTCTTTTACCCCTTTGCAACCTTCTCGCCGGAGTGGCAGGCGATCAGCTACGGGTTAGAACAGGGGTTGCCGGTACGCTTCTGCGATCTGCCGCAGTGGCACCAGTTGGCGCAGGTTGAAACCGAGGCAGCCGACGAATCCTCCACTGCCCCCAGCGCTGATCCGCTGGCGCTGCTCTCCGAGGCGGCGGGCTTTAGTGATCGGGAGCGCTGGTGGGAACAGATGGTCGAGCAGCGCCGCGAACGCGGCGATCTCTTCGCCGCCATCCTCGAAGCGATGGCGGCCATCCGCGCCGAATCGCCGTCCCCCGATCCCCACGAGGCGCGCCGCGAGGCGTGGATGCGCCAGACGATCCGCGCCGCGCTGGCCGAGGGCTACCAGCGGGTGGCGGTGGTGTGTGGGGCGTGGCACGCCCCGGCCCTAGTTGATCTGAAGGACAAAAAGGGCGATACGGCACTGCTCAAGGGCTTGCCCAAGATCAAAACCCAGGCTACCTGGGCACCCTGGACCTACAGCCGCCTCGCGTATACGAGTGGCTACGGAGCCGGAATCGAGTCGCCGGGCTGGTACGAACACCTCTGGCACAACCACGAACATGTGGCCAGCCGCTGGATGGCGCGGGTGGGGCGCTTGTTGCGGGCGCAGGATCTCGATGGCTCCTCGGCGCACGCGATAGAGGCGGTGCGCCTCGCCGAGAGCCTGGCCGCGCTGCGCGGTCGTCCGCTGCCCGGTCTGCCGGAGATGAACGAGGCGTGTCGGGCGGTCTTCTGTTTTGGCAGCGATCTTCCCATGCAACTCATTCACTCCGAGTTGATCGTGGGGGAACGCATGGGCGCGGTGCCCGAAGAAGCACCGAGCGTGCCGTTGCAGCAGGATCTCCAACGCGAACAGCGCCGCCTGCGTATGAAGGTGAGTGCCACTGAGGAAAAACTGGAACTCGATCTGCGCAAGGATACCGACCGCGAACGCAGCCACCTGCTGCGCCGCCTGAGTCTGCTCGGTATTGGCTGGGGTGAACTGGATAAGGAGAAGAGTGGCGGCACCGGCACCTTCCGTGAGACGTGGCGGCTCCAGTGGCGCCCCGAACTGCATGTGGCGCTGATCGAAGCCGCGATCTGGGGCAATACGCTGCGTGATGCGGCGGGCAACCGGGCGCTTGAGACGGCGCTCCACGCCCCCGAACTGCCCGATCTGGTGGCGGTGCTCAATCAGGTACTCTTGGCCGATCTGCCCGAAGCGGTACCACCACTGATGGATCTGCTTCAGGAGCGCTCGGCGCGTACATCCGATGTGGCCCAGTTGATGGACGCACTGGTGCGCGAAGATCGCATCACTCGCACCAGTTTGGTGGCCAGTATGCGCTATGGTGGCGTGCGCCAGACCGACAGCGCCGCCCTCGCACATGTGGTGGATGGGATGGTGGCCCGCATCTGTATCGGGTTGGCGGCGGTGTGCAGTTCCCTGAACGACGATGCCGCTGAGGCCATGTTCGGGCGCATCATCGCGGTGGCGGCGGCGCTACGCCTCTTGCAGAACACCGAACACCTGGCCGCATGGTACCAAGCGTTGCGCCGCGTGGCCGACATGGGCGGGGTGCATGGCTTGGTTGGTGGACGCTGCTGCCGCCTGCTGCTGGATGCTGGCGAGATTGATGCCAGTGAGGCGGCCCGCCGGGTCGGCCACGCCCTCTCGCAGGCTGCCGAGCCACCCCAGGCGGCGGCGTGGGTCGAAGGGCTACTGCGGGAAAGCTCGGCCCTCCTGCTCCACGACGATCTGCTCTGGGGTATCCTCGACACCTGGGTCGCCGAACTCCCCGCCGACACCTTCCAGCCCATCCTGCCGCTCATCCGGCGCACCTTTGCCACCTTCCCCCCCGCCGAGCGCCGCCAACTGGGCGAACGTGCCCAACGCAGTAGCGACGCAAGATATTGCATCGCTACATGCGTCTCTACATCGCCGGAATTTGCATCCGAACGTGCAGATCTTGTATTACCGTTTTTAGACCGGTTATTGGGGTTGTAGCGACGCAATATCTTGCATCGCTACGCCTGGGGTGGGAATGGGTAGGGGCGAAGCATCGCCCCTATGGGTATGGTGGGGCACCCCTGGCGGGGCGGGGGTTCATGGAGGGGCGAATCCGCATTGGCGTTCGGTTAAGCGTCCTCTTGCGCCCCGGTTTTTGACCGCAGAGAACGCAGAGGAAGAACCATAGGTCGTAACCACAGGTAGCGCAAAATCCATCCCTCTGCGTACCTCTCAGTGTCCTCTGCGGTTGCTATGGTGTACCACCGAGGATGATGCTCTCCGTAACCGAATGCCTATGGGGCGAAGCATCGCCTCCCAACATGCGTGGGGTGCCTCCGGCCATCCGGTGGGCGATGCTTCGCCCCTACTATACAAATGATCGCCAAAAACTGGTATCATATATAACACTGAAATCATTACCTAATCCTGAAAGTATTTACTATGGCGCAACGTATTCTGGTGGTAGACGACAGTCCTATCAACATCAAGGCGGTGGCTCTGGCGCTAGAGGCAATTGGCTACGAGATCCTCGAAGCGACCGATGGGCGTATGGCGCTGGATATGGCGGCTGAGTCGCTGCCCGACATGATCATCCTCGATGTGCAGATGCCCGAATTTGATGGCTACGAGGTCTGTCGGCGGCTGCGCCGCCAGCCCGCCTTTATGACTCGCCCCATCATGATGCTGAGTGCCAACAATGCACTGCACGAGCGGGTGCAGGGGCTGGAGGCCGGGGCCGATGACTATATGGCCAAGCCCTTTGAGGCCGAGGAGCTTCAGGCGCGGGTTAAGGCGCTGTTGCGGCGCGCCAACCCACCCCCGGCTATTACCGCGACTGCGCAGGGCAAGATGGTAGCCTTCTTCTCGCTGCGTGGCGGCGTAGGCATCTCTAGCCTCTCCGTCAACCTTGCCGCCGGACTCAACCAGATCTGGGGTGGTGGCAAAGTCGCACTGGCCGATATGGTCTTTACGGGGGGCCATAGTGCCCTGATGCTCAACCTGCCACTGCGCACCAGTTGGGGCGATATGGCGAGTAAAGCACCGGATCATATTGACGAAGAGATCGTAAACCAGGTGATGCTCAGCCATGCCTGCGGCTTGCGGGTTCTGCCAGCGGCTCCCCGCCCCGATCAGAATGAACTCATTACCCCAGCGCATGTCTCGCGAGTGATGCAGATCCTTCGCGCCAAGTATGACTATACGATCATTGATGCGCCGCATAATTTCAATGAAACGACCTTAGCCGCACTTGATGGAGTTGATCAGATCGTGTTGGTGCTGGCCCCTGAGATCGGTTCGATTGTAGCGACGACGTGTGCCCTTGATGTCTTTGATCAGCTCGGCTATCGCTCTGACAAGATCACCCTTCTGCTCAACACCACCTTTGAACGCGGTGGCATTGCGCGCAAGGACATTGAGACCGCCTTGCGTCGCCCGTTAGGTATGATCATCCCCTATGCTGCCGACTTCTTCACCAATGCACTCAACCGGGGTGTGCCGCCAGTGTTGGATATGCCCACCAAGCCCTTGGGTGGTTTGCTGGAAGAGTGGGCCTTCTCCTTCAGTACCGAGGAGGATGGCAAGCGCCCGGTTGAGCGACCATCACCCGCATTGCAGCGGGTCTTGCAGCGGCTTCAGCAGCGGCGTAAAGGGCGGGCATAAACAAGGGAAATCTCAATGGCACCCTTTGGCAAATCGCGACGCGCACGCGCTATTCAGGCGGATGTTGCCCGATTAACCCGCGCATTGCAAGCTAGTGAGGCGCGTTTGGCGGCATTGCAGCGCGAGATCCGCCATCAAGCCGATCTGCTGGCCCACCTGGAGCAGGTGCGTAGTGCTATCGGTCAGGCCGATACGATTGATACGATTGTCCAAGTGGCGGTCGAATCATGTGCGCTCACCCTCGGCTACCAATCAGTAGCGATCTATATGATCGAGGCTGATGAACTGATTCTCAAACATGCGCTCAATCAACCCCTACCGCCAACCCGCAATCTGAGCCATAGTATGCCGCTGGGCCATGTGATCACAACAACTGAACCGCTCTTTATTCCCGATACCCGCAGCAGCCCTATCGCCCTCGATCTGGCTGCTGATGTTGGGACGGCAATCACGACCCCGCTGTTGGTGAGTGGCACTGTGGCTGGGGTGCTGCATGTTGAGCACCCTAGTCCGTATGCGCTCGATAGTGATGATTTCAATCTACTCCTGCGTCTGTCTGATCATATCGGGAAGGCAATTGAACGTACCCGTCTGCGCGGCGACTTACAGCGGGTGGTGCGTGAGACGCTCGCACTCAATCGGGTGATGAGCGCGATCTCGTCGGCTAGCGATACCCGCGAGGCGCTCCAGCGTATCTGCGCCGATATGGCCGAGGCGTTCAATGTGCCCCAGGCGCTCTGCGCCCTGCTCAATGCCGACCGTACCTCCCAGATGGTGGTGGCCGAGTATTCAAGCGATAACGAGCCATCGGTGATCGGTTCGGTCATCCCGGTGCGCGGCAACCTACTCACCCAAGATCTACTCGCCCGCCGCCAGCCGGTGGCGCTCTCGAACCTGCCGATGCGTCAGCGCCGCCGTGAGAATCACGCCTCCACATCCGATCCTCAAGATATGATCTCGCTGCTGGTAGTGCCAGTGCTCGTGCATGACGAACTGATCGGCACAATTGGCCTCTCTTCCACCGAGTCGCACCTCTTTACGACGGAAGATATTGCACTCGCCCAACGCCTCTCCACAACGATTGGCCAAGCGCTCACTAATCTGCGCCTCAATGAGGCGTTGCAGAGCGAATTACATGAACGTATGCGGTTTGAAGAGGCGTTGCGCCAGTCTTCCGCCCGCGTCACCAGTATTCTGGAGAGTATTGCCGATGCCTTTTTTGCGGTTGACATGGAGTGGAGGTTCGTCTATGTCAATGACGAAGCGGCGCGCCTACTGGGCCAACCTGCTGCCAGCCTGATCGGCCAATCCATCTGGGATTCGGCTGCCGACCGGGTGGGCTTGCTCTATGCCGAACTCTATACCCAGGCCATGGAGAGCCTCAAACCGATCCGCGACGAGGTCTATTTTGCACCGCTTGATGTCTGGTTAGCCATGCGGATCTATCCCTGGTCGGATGGCTTGGCGATCTATATTCAGGATGTGACCGCTGCGCATGCGGCCCAGGCGGCCTTGATCGAGGCCAAGGAGGCGGCGGAACACGCCACGCGGGCGCGTAGCGAGTTCCTGGCCAACATGAGCCACGAGATCCGTACCCCGATGAATGGGGTGATCGGGATGACTGGGTTGATGCTCGATACGCCGCTCAATGAACGCCAGCGCGAGTATGCCGAGACGATCCGTTCCAGTGGCGAGAGTTTGCTGACGATTATCAACGATATCCTGGATCTCTCGAAGATCGAGTCGGGGCGGATGGAGCTTGAACAGCAGCCCTTCGAGATCCAGGAGTGTGTCGAGTCAGCACTCGATCTGGTGGCCCCTACCGCCTTTGCGAAGGGTCTCGATCTGGCCTACCTGATCGCCCCCGATGTGCCGACGATGCTGCTGAGTGATGTGACGCGGCTACGCCAGATTCTGGTCAATCTGCTCGGTAATGCCGTTAAGTTCACTCAGCATGGCGAGGTCACACTTCATGTGAACCGTTGCCCAGATTTCGACCTGGAAGCCGATCAGGTTCGTCTGCTGATCGAGGTTCGCGATACCGGGATCGGGATTCCCGCTGATAAGCGCGACCGCCTCTTCCGTGCCTTTAGCCAGGTGGATGCTTCGACGACCCGTACCTATGGCGGAACGGGGTTGGGGTTGGTGATCTGTAGGCGCTTGAGTGAGATGATGGGCGGTGGGATCAGTGTTGAGAGTAAGTCGGGGCAGGGCAGCACCTTCCGGGTTGAGATTGTGGCCGGGGTGGGCAGTGAGGAAGATATCTATGCGCTCGACATGGATCTGGCTGGACGCCAAACCCTGATTGTTGAACCAAGTGCTACCCGCCGCGAGATGTTGAGTTATGCGGCAAGTGGCTGGGGGATGAGTGTCTATGCCGTCAGTAACTGTGTGGAAGCACTTGAACTCATTGCGCGTGGGAGTCGTTTTGATCTGGCACTTCTTGATGCAACGTTGCATACTGCTGATGGATCACCGCTGACATTGGCGTTGCGCCGTCTTCCTGATGGAGCCGATCTGCCGATTATTCTTATTTCCGATCTGAATACGAATAAATATTCTTTTTTTCCTAACATTGCATGGCATTTGCGTAAGCCGATCAAGCGCCGCATGCTCTACCGTGCGCTCCTGGCCGCCGTCGGGGCTACCGAAGGTCTGGACTATGCTCAAGAGGTATCGGTGCCGCCGGAACCATTCACCGATACGCGCCACAGTCTGCGCATCCTGCTCGCCGAAGACAATGCGGTCAATCAGCGCGTGGCCCTGCGGACCCTGGAGCGCCTCGGCTACCGTGCCGATGTGGTTGGCAATGGCCTTGAGGCGATAGAAGCGATCGCACGTCAGCCCTACGATCTGGTCTTGATGGATGTCCAGATGCCCGAACTGGACGGACTCGAAGCCACACGCCAGATCGTTGCCCGCTGGCCCGCCGATGTACGCCCGCGCATCATCGCCATGACCGCCAACGCTATGCGCGGCGACCGCGAGCGCTGCTTGGCCGCCGGGATGGATGACTATATCAGCAAGCCGGTGCGGATCGAAGAGTTGGAACTGGTGCTGAAACAACATACCCTCAGTGAAGTTTCCTTCGTAGCGCCGGAACTTCCTCATGAAGATTTGATCATCGATCTGAAAATGATTGAACATCTCCAACAGAGTCTTGGCGGGGGCAACCCGACAGTCCTGCATGAGTTTATTGATCTCTTTAGTCTCGAAACTCCCAAACTGATTGCTAGTCTGGCCCAGGCTATCACGGATCAACAACCCGACCAGATTCGTCTGGCCGTCCACACGCTCAAGTCCAATGCGGCGCTCTTGGGAGCCATGGCGCTGGCGGAATTGTGTCGCACCTTGGAGGAGGATGCACTGCATCCGCCGATTACGAACCTCACCGAGCGGTACGATCAGATCTGTGCATGCCACGCTGAGACGATGCAGGCATTAGCGGAGCTACGGTTGTGACGTAAAGTCTTGCACCAACTACCCGCCGTTGGCTTCGGCAAACTCAGCTTCGACAGGCTCAGCCACCGCCAACTCCATGGCAGGCGATGCTTCGCCCCTACGGTAGGGGCGAAGCATCGCCCACCAACGTGTTCGGGTTCCCTTGCTCCATGGCAGGCGATGCTTCGCCCCTACGGGATGATCGGGGAACTTGACCGTTCCATCGGGGCACATGGTAGGGGCGAAGCATCGCCCGCCAACGTGTTCGGGTTCCCTTGCTCCATGGCAGGCGATGCTTCGCCCCTACTGTTCTATCACCACGAAAGGTCATCTTTATGCAGCCTGAGAACGAACGCCTACGCCGCTGGCGCATGATCCTCGGTGGCGGCCCCGCCGATGGCACCGGGATGAGCCTGAGTAAGCCCGATCAGCAGGTGGATGCCGCGCTGCAAGCGCTCTACGACTCGGATCGCACGGGTGGCCTCGGTAGTTCTTCACCCAACGTGGCGCGTTGGCTGGGTGATATTCGTGGCTACTTCCCCGCCTCGGTCGTTCAAGTACTGCAACAGGACGCCCTGGATCGCCTCAATCTGCGCCGCATGTTGCTCGAACCCGAATTGCTCCAAGCGGCTGAACCGAATGTCCACTTGGTGGGGAGCCTGCTCGCATTAAGCGCGGCGCTCCCCGCTCAGACCCGCGAGACGGCACGGGCCGTGGTGCGTAAGGTCGTCGAGGCACTTATTCGTAAACTCGCCAACCCCACCCGCCAGTCGGTGATGGGCAGCCTCAACCGCTCGGTACGCAACCGCCGCCCGCGCCACAGCGAGATTGACTGGCCACGCACCATTCGCGCCAACCTGCGCCACTACCAACCCGCCTACCGCACGGTCATTCCGGCCACCCGGATTGGCTACGGGCGGCGACGCAGCGCCCTGCGCGACATCATCCTGTGTGTGGATCAGAGCGGCTCGATGGCCTCCTCGGTCGTCTATGCCGGGGTCTTCGGGGCCGTCCTCGCCTCCTTGCCCGCCGTCCAGACCCGCATGGTGGTCTTTGATACCGAGGTGGTGGATCTGACTGAGGAACTGCGTGATCCGGTGGATCTGCTCTTTGGCCTGCAACTGGGTGGCGGCACCGACATCAATTTGGCCCTGGGCTACTGCCAGAGCCTGATCCGGCGGCCCCAAGAGACGATCCTGGTGCTGATCAGCGATCTCTATGAGGGTGGCAACCAAGAAGAGATGCTACACCGGGCGGCGGCGCTGGCCGGGGCGGGGGTACAGGTGATCGCCCTGCTCGCGCTCAGCGACGACGGTGCCCCGGCCTACCACCATCATAACGCGGCTGCCTTGGCCAGTATGGGCATCCCCTCGTTCGCCTGCACCCCCGACCTCTTCCCCGACCTCATGGCAGCGGCGATCAATCGCCAAGACCTGGGGCGCTGGGCGGCCAGCCACAATATTGTGGCGGCGCGGTCATCCGTTTGACACATCCTAGCCCCTTCAGTACAATCCATAGTGGGAGGAAACCCCTTCCCGCCATTGATTGATACCTTTTTGGGGGCTGCGGCCACCAGCGATAGATTGGGGATTCACCGATGCCAATGTCGGCAGTTGAACGGAGTACTCAGGCCAGCGCTGATCGCAGCCCAAATGGCCTGAGTCTATGGGGCGAAGGCCGCCGCCGCGTGATTTTGGAGCGCCTCCAACCCGAAGTGGATGCCGGACGCTACCCGATCAAGCGCGTTCCCGGTGAGCCGGTGCAGGTCGAGGTTGACGCCTTCGCCGATGGCCACGACATTCTTACCTGTGTGGTGCGCTACCGCCAAGAGGCTAACCCGACATGGCAAGAATCGCCGATGACGCTGGTGATTAATGATCGCTGGCGCGGTATGTTTACCCCTACCGAGATCGGGCGCTACCATTATACCGTGCAGAGTTGGGTTGATCACTTTAAGACCTGGGTGCATCAACTGCATCGCCGGGTGGATGCGGGCCAGGAGGTGAGTGTCGATCTGCTGATCGGGGCTGATCTGGTGGCCGATGCGGCTGCGCATACCACCGGCGAAGTCGCGACGCGCCTGCGCACCTATGCCGATGCACTGCGGGCGGGTGATCTGACCGCCGCCTTTGCGGTCTCGCTGGCTGAGCTGATGGCGACCTATGCCCCGCGTCGCTATGCGACCACCTACGAGCGTGAGTTGGTGGTGGTGGTCGATTCGCCCTTGGCGCGCTTCTCCAGTTGGTACGAGATTTTCCCGCGTTCGACCTCGCCCGAACCGGGGCGTCATGGTACCTTCCGCGATGTGATCAACCGGCTGCCCTATGTGGCCGAGTTGGGCTTCGATATTCTCTACCTGACCCCGATCCATCCGATTGGCCAGACCTTCCGCAAGGGCAAGGACAATACCCCCACGGCCCAGCCGGGTGAACCGGGTAGCCCCTATGCGATTGGCTCCGCCGAGGGGGGCCACCTCGCTATTCACCCTGAACTTGGTACGCTTGAGGATTTCCGCGAACTGGTGCGGGTGGCGCGTGAGCAGTATGGCATCGAGATCGCGCTCGATAATGCCTTTCAGTGCTCGCCCGATCATCCCTATGTGCGCGAGCATCCCGATTGGTTCCGTGCCCGCCCCGATGGCACGATCCAGTATGCCGAAAATCCGCCCAAGAAGTATCAGGATATCTACCCCTTCGATTTTGAGTCGCAGGATTGGCAGGGGATGTGGTATGAACTCAAGGGCTATTTTGACTATTGGATGACTCAGGGGGTGCGTGTCTTCCGGGTGGATAATCCGCATACCAAGAGTTTTCGTTTCTGGGAGTGGTGCATTGGTGAACTCAAAGCCAAGTATCCTGAGGCGATCTTCCTCTCGGAAGCCTTCACCCGACCCAAGGTGATGTATAACCTGGCCAAACTCGGCTTTACCCAGAGCTATACCTACTTCACCTGGCGGACTGCCAAGTGGGAATTGATCCAGTACATGACCGAGTTGACCCAGACTGAGGTCAAGGACTATTTCCGACCCAATTTCTGGCCCAACACCCACGATATTCTCACCCCCCAGTTCTACCCCGGCCACCGGGGCACCTTCTATGCGCGAGCCGCCCTCGCCGCAACCCTGGCCGCCTCGTGGGGGTTGTATGGCCCGGCCTATGAGTTGCTCGAACATATGCCGGTACAGGGTCGCGAAGAGTATCGTAATAACGAGAAATATGAACTTCGTACCTGGAATCTCGATGATCCGCGCAGCATTCGCGGCTTCATTGGCCAACTCAACCGTATCCGCAAGGAGAATGTGGCACTCCAGCGCAATGAGAGCCTGCGCTTCCATCGGGTTGAGAACAATTTTACCGAGAATGACCAGATTATTGCCTATAGCAAGCAGAGTGCCGATCTGAGTAATATTGTGCTGGTGGTGATCAGCCTTGATCCGGTGAACCTCCAATCAGCATGGGTGGAATTACCACTCGCCGATTGGGGCCTGAGTTCCCCGGTGCAGATGCATGATCTGTTGAGTGATCAGCGCTATATTTGGAATGATGGCTTTAACTATGTCGAACTGAACCCATATGCCATGCCGGTGCATATCTTCCGGCTGCGCCGCCGTGTGCGCGATGAGCATGGGTTTGAGTTCTATTCGTGAGGTAATGTATATGTGGAGTTTTGGCGGCGTAGCCGCCAAAACTCCACATATACCATTTGCAGCACGCTTCGCTATGTTCAGCCTGACTACCAAGAAAGCAACGCATGACCAGCAGAAAGACCCCGCAGATCCTCAACGGTGATCCGCTCTGGTATAAAGATGCGATCATCTATGAGATCCACATCCGAGCCTTCTGCGATAGTGATGGCGACGGCATTGGCGATTTTAAGGGTCTGATCAGTAAGCTCGATTATCTCCAAGATTTGGGTGTGACTGCAATCTGGCTCCTCCCCTTCTACCCCTCCCCCCTGCGTGACGACGGCTACGATATTGCCGACTACACCGATGTCAATCCCGCGTATGGTACGATCCAGGATGTGCGCACGCTTATCCGCGAGGCGCATCAGCGCGGCTTGCGGATCATCACCGAACTCGTCTGTAACCACACCTCCGATCAGCACGCCTGGTTCCAGCGTGCTCGTACTGCGAAGCCCGGTAGTAACCATCGCGATTTCTATGTCTGGTCGGATACGCCCGATACATACAAAGATACGCGCATCATCTTTAAGGATTTTGAGAGTAGTAATTGGACGTGGGACCCGGTGGCGGGTGCCTACTACTGGCACCGTTTCTATAGCCACCAACCCGATCTCAATTTTGAGAATCCGGCGGTGCATCGGGCGATTTTTAAGGCGATGGAGTTCTGGTTGGAGATGGGTGTGGATGGCCTGCGCCTCGATGCGATCCCCTATCTCTACGAGGCGGAAGGTACCAACTGCGAGAATCTGCCCGCCACCCACACCTTCCTCAAACAGTTGCGCCGCCAGCTTGATGAGCGCTTCCCTGGCCGCATGTTCCTCGCCGAAGCCAACCAGTGGCCCGAAGATCTGATCGCCTACTTCGGTGATGGCGATGAGTGCCACATGGCCTTCCACTTCTCGGTCATGCCGCGTCTCTATATGGCGGTCTATCAGGAGGACCGCTTCCCGATCATCGAGATTATGCGCCAGACCCCTAGCATTCCCGATGCTTGCCAGTGGGCGATCTTCTTGCGTAACCACGATGAGTTGACCCTGGAGATGGTGACGGATGAAGAGCGCGACTATATGTACCGGGTCTATGCGCGTGATCCCCAGGCGCGCATCAATCTGGGTATTCGCCGCCGCTTGGCTCCGCTGCTCAGTAACCATCGGCGTAAGATCGAGTTGATGAATGGCCTGCTCTTCTCGTTGCCGGGTACGCCCGTACTCTACTATGGCGATGAGATTGGTATGGGCGACAACATCTACCTGGGGGATCGTAATGGGGTGCGTACCCCCATGCAGTGGACTGGCGACCGCAATGCGGGTTTCTCTAGGGCCAACCCCCAGCGCCTCTACTTGCCCGTGATTACCGACCCGGAGTACCACTATGAGATGGTGAATGTTGAGAACCAGAGCGCCAATCAACACTCGCTGCTCTGGTGGACGAAGCGCCTGATTGCGTTGCGTAAGCGCTACCACGCCTTTGGGCGCGGGACGCTGGAGTTCCTCCAGCCCGATAACCGCAAAGTGCTCTGTTTCTTGCGCCGCCACGAAGAGGAGATCATCCTCGTAGTGGCCAATCTCTCGCGCTTTGTGCAAGGGGTTGAACTAGATCTGGCCAACTTCAAGGGCATGATGCCGGTCGAACTCTTTGGCCAAGTCGAGTTCCCGCCGGTCACGGAGCGACCCTACTTCATCACCCTTGGCCCGCACTCCTTCTACTGGTTCCGACTGGTGCCGCAGCGCGTCGAGGGCGTTCTGCTTGAGACCCCGCTCAGTGATGAGCCGGTCTTAATCCAGATGCACGACGCCGCCAAGTGGGATGCGATCTTCTATGATGGCCGCCAGACACGCCTAGAGGCGGTCTTGCCCGACTTCATCCAGCAACGCCGTTGGTTTGGCGGCAAATCGCGCAAGATGAAGGCGGTGCAATTTGAAGACCTGATCATCATGCCGATGAGCCGCGAGGCGAGTCTGGATTACCTCACTATGGTGCGGGTTGAGTATCTAGAAGGTAGTAACGAGATCTATCTGCTACCCATGGCCTATGCCGAGGGTGAACGTGCCGAGCAGTTGCTGAGTGAATTCCGCCATACCGTTATCGCCGCCTTGCAAGTGGGGGATCAGACGCAACCGGGGGTGCTCTACGATCCGCTGGTGGACCGCGAGTTCTGCGCGACCTTGCGCGAGTTGGTGTTGGGGCGGCGGCGCTTACGCGGCAATGCGGGTGAACTGATTGGAAGCCCAACCCGTGCCCTGCGTGGGTTGCTCAACGCGCAGCCCGATGCGAATCTCGATCCAATCCTCATCCGCGCCGAGCAGAGCAACTCCTCGATCAACTTCGGTGGCCAGTTGATCATGAAGCTCTTCCGCAAGATGAGCAGTGGCCTCAACCCAGATCTGGAGATCGGGCGCTTCCTGAGCGATGAGGTCGGGTTTGCTAATACCCCGCCGGTGGCGGGCAGTATTGAATACCTGCGCCCCAATGATGAACCACTGACCGTGGCGATTCTGCAAGGTTTTGTGACCAACGAGGGAGATGCGTGGGCCTATACGCTGGATGAGCTACGCACCTACTTCGATGAGGTCTTGGCGCGCCCGGAGATGGCCGCGCCGTCCGTTCCGGTGACGATTGCGGCGCTGCTCAATGCCACCGATGAGCGTGAGCCAGAGTTGGCGGCAGAGTTACTCACCGGCTATATCGAGCGGGCACATCTGTTGGGCCAGCGTACCGCCGAGATGCACCGCGCTCTAGCCGGGGGGCGTGGCGCTGCGTTTGCCCCCGAACCCTTCTCACAACTCTACCAGCGCTCGCTCTACCAGAGCATGCGTACCCTCACCGTGCAGACCTTCCAGAGCCTCCGCAAGCTGCTCCCAACCTTGCCCGAGTCGATCCACGATGAGGCCGCGTTGGTTCTGGCCGAGGAGGACGCCTTGTTGGCGCGCTTCCAGCGCGTGGTGGGCACCAAGATCGACGCGGTACGCACGCGCATCCACGGCGATTTCCACTTGGGCCAGGTGCTCTTCACCGGCAAGGACTTCATGATCATTGACTTCGAGGGCGAACCGGCACGCCCGATCAGTGAGCGGCGCATTAAGCGCTCCCCGCTGCGCGACGTGGCCGGGATGCTGCGCTCGTTCCAGTATGCGGCCTACGCGAGCTACTTCAGCCGCATTGATGCCATGAGCATCTCCGCTGAAGAGGCCGAGCAATTGCAAGGTTGGGCCGACTTCTGGTGCTTCTGGGTCAGTGCGGCCTACCTGGGTAGCTATATTGAACACGCCGGTGATGCCGCGTTTATGCCCACGTCGTGGGCTGCGCTTGAGGTATTGTTAGAGAGCTTTGTACTCGAAAAGGTAATCTACGAAGTTGCGTATGAGATGAACAACCGCCCCACATGGCTAAGCATCCCGCTTCGTGGTATCCTGCAACAGATAACACGTACACCTTAGGTTCTTGAGCTTCCGGGAAGCTCAAGTAACGATATGGAGATCGTATCCTATGACCGATCAGAGCAAGCTTGTCCCCACCACGCCACCTGAACCCACCCCAGCACAAGTCGAAGCGACCCCCGAAGGGGTTGAGGTGATCCCGGCGGTGGTGGAAGTTGCACCCGTGGCCGTATCACCGGGGGTGAGTATTCTTAGTGGCGATGATCTCTTCCTGTTTGGTGAAGGAACCCACTACCGCCTCTACGAGAGGTTGGGTTCCCACATCATGGAGGTAGACGGTGTCGCCGGTACCTACTTCGCAGTCTGGGCACCCAATGCCGAATATGTGGCGGTGATCGGAGATTGGAATAACTGGGACGCTGGTTCGCACCCGCTCAAGATCCGGGGCAATTCGGGGATCTGGGAGATCTTCATCCCAGGGGTTGCGAAGGGCGCATCCTACAAATACCATATTGCCTCACGCTACCACGGTTACCGCGAGGATAAGACCGATCCCTTCGGAGCCTACTATGAGGTGGCCCCGCGCACTGCGGCAGTGGTCTGGGATCGTGACTACACCTGGAATGATAGTATCTGGATGGCCACCCGCTACCAGCACCAGAATCTGCATGCCCCGATGGCGCTCTATGAGGTTCACCTTGGCTCGTGGATGCGCGACCCGGAAGACCCGGAGCGCTTCCTCAACTACCGTGAAGTTGCGCCCTTGTTGGCCGAGCATGTCAAGACATGCGGCTTTACCCATATCGAGTTACTGCCGATCACCGAGCACCCCTTCTATGGCTCGTGGGGCTACCAAGTCACCGGCTTTTTCGCCCCCACCAGCCGCTTCGGCACGCCGCAGGACTTCATGTATTTTGTGGATTACCTGCACCAGCAGGGCATCGGAATCATCCTCGACTGGGTACCTTCACACTTCCCCACCGATGGCCACGGATTAGCCTACTTCGACGGCACGCATCTCTACGAACATGCCGATCCGCGCAAGGGCTTCCATCCCGATTGGGGCAGCTACATCTTCAACTATGGCCGCAACGAGGTGCGCAGCTTCCTGATCAGTTCGGCGATCTGCTGGCTCGACAAGTTCCACATTGACGGCCTGCGCGTTGATGCGGTGGCGAGTATGCTCTACCTCGACTATTCGCGCAAACAGGGCGAGTGGATACCCAACGAGTATGGCGGTAACGAGAATATTGATGCGATTGGCTTCTTGCGCCAGTTTAATGCCGAGGTCTATAAGAGTTTCCCCGATGTGCAGACCATGGCCGAGGAGAGCACCGCATGGCCGATGGTCTCGCGACCAGCCTACGTGGGTGGCTTGGGCTTTGGCTATAAGTGGGACATGGGCTGGATGCACGATACGCTCCAGTACATGCGCCGCGATAGCATCTTCCGCCGTTTCCACCACAACGAACTCACCTTCCGTGGCCTCTACATGTTCACCGAGAATTATGTGCTCTCGCTCTCGCACGACGAGGTGGTGCATGGCAAGGGCGCATTGATTGACAAGATGTCGGGTGATGTGTGGCAGAAGTTTGCCAATATGCGCATGCTCTTCAGCTACATGTATGCCCAACCCGGCAAGAAGCTGATGTTCATGGGGGCAGAATTTGGCCATTGGCGTGAATGGAACCACGACCGAGGGCTAGATTGGAACCTGCTCGACTACCCCTCGCACCAGGGGTTACAGCGTTTAGTCGCCGACCTGAACCGGCTCTACGTCAACGAACCCGCGCTGCACGAGTTTGATTGTGATCCATCCGGGTTTACGTGGGTGGATGCCAGCGATAGCGACAATAGTACCTACACCTTCCTGCGCCGGGGCCACAGCACTAGCGAGAGCATCCTGGTGGTGATCAACGCCACCCCAGTGGTGCGCGAGCAGTACCGTGTCGGGGTGCCCCACGCGGGGTGGTGGCGCGAGATCCTCAACAGCGACGGCGCAGAATATTGGGGTGGCGGGGTCGGTAATGCCGGTGGGGCGATGGCTAATCCTCTCCCAGCCCACGGACACCAGCAATCGCTCTGTTTGACCCTACCACCGCTCGCGGTGCTCTTCTTGAAGAATGAGGTGGTGTAAGACTCCTGTTGTTGGTGTTTGGCGGCTTCGCCGCCAAACACCAACAAAAAAATATAACGAAAGGATCAACAATGACCGAAGCACCACGGGGCCGGTTCCCCGCACACGACTCACCTCCGGGTGCGACCTATCTCGGCGATGGGCGCACGGCCTTCTCGGTTTGGGCCCCCCTCCACACCCAGATCGATCTCTCCCTGCTAGATCCTACTCCGCGCTCGGTACCGATGCAGCGCGACCCCTTTGGCTATTGGCGCGTCACGCTCGATGCCGTGCCACCCGGTACGCGCTACTTCTACCAGATTGATGGCCACGAGCAACGCCCCGACCCGGCTTCGCGCTGCCAGCCGGAGGGGGTACACGGCCCCTCGGCGGTGGTTGACCCGGCCTATACCTGGCATGATGCGGCTTGGCAGGGTATCCCCCTACGCGACTATGTGGTCTATGAACTCCATGTCGGTACCTTCACCCCCGAAGGCACCTTTGATGCAATTATTCCCCACCTAGCACACCTGAAGGAGTTGGGCATCAGCGCCATCGAGTTGATGCCGGTCGCCCACTTCCCCGGCGAGCGCAACTGGGGCTACGATGGCGTCTACTTCTATGCGCCGCACACTGCCTATGGCGGAGTAGACGGGTTGAAGCGGCTCGTGGATGCCTGCCACCAGCACGGCATGGCCGTCATCCTTGATGTGGTCTACAACCACTTCGGGCCAGAAGGCAACTACCTCTGGTCACTGGCGCGGCCCTTCTTCACCGACCGCTACCACACGCCGTGGGGCGACGCGATCAACTATGATGGCCCGGAGAGTGGCCCGGTGCGCCACTTCATCATTGCCAACGCGCTGAGTTGGTTCCGCGAGTACCATATTGATGCCTTGCGCCTCGATGCGACCCACGAGATCTATGATTATTCGCCGATCCACATTCTGGACGAAATGGCGGATGAGGCACGCAAGCTGGCGCAACAGACAGGCCGCCCGGCCTACCTGATCGCCGAGGGGTATGCCCCGCGCCTCGTAACCCCCCGCGCCAAAGGCGGCCACGATCTCGATGCCCATTGGGCCGATCACTTCCACCACGCGCTGCATGTCGTCTTTACCGGCGAGCGCCTGGGCTATATGGCCGCCTTCGCAGGTCTCGAACATCTCGCCCTTGCGTATCGTCAGGCGCATGTCTTTACGTCCGACACGCACACGGAGACTGATCCGCCCCTCGCCCCCATGCCCAACGCCCGCCCCGATCAGTTTGTGGTCTGTTTCCAGAACCATGATCAGGTCGGCAACCGCCCGGTGGGGGATCGCAAGGGGGCATTACTCACCTTCGAGCAACTCAAGTTGGCTGCTGGGGCGCTGCTGCTGGCACCCTTCATCCCACTGCTCTTTATGGGCGAGGAATATGCCGAACCCGCCCCGTTCCAGTTCTTCACCGACCACAGCGACCCCGATCTCGTGCGCGGGGTGCGCGAGGGGCGTAAGCAGGAGTTTGCTGCCTTTGTCGCGGCCCACGGCGTCGAGTTGCCCGATCCGCAGGATGTGGCCACCTTTGTGCGCTCCAAGCTCAACCACGAGTTGCGTAGTGGCGGACGCCACAAGGTATTGCGCGATCTCTACCGCGAGTTGTTACGGCTACGCCGCGAACTCCCCGCCTTGCATGCCGAGGCGCTCACGGATCTGGAGACCGTAGTGGATGCGGCGGCGGGAACCCTATGCCTGCACCGCCGCAATGGCCCCCACCACGTCTGGATTGCGCTCAACTTCGCAGCCACCCCGGTGGCGCTGGCCCCACCAGCGGGGAGTTGGGAACTCCTCCTCGACTCGGCTGCTGCGCGTTGGGATGATCCAGCAACCCCGGCAACACGCTGCGATCCCGATCTATTGGCGGCGCATAGTGTAAAGATGTGGGTGGGTAACGGCTCTTAGTTCTCCTAGCATCCACGTATTAACGCAAAGACGCAAAGACGCAAAGTCTTTAGAATAGGATATTCTCTGCGTCTTCGCGCCTTTGCGTCAATACTGAAGGTTTGCGTTAGAAGAAGGGAATTTCTTATGCCCCGTGCAACCTATCGTATCCAATTCAATACTAAATTCACCTTCGCTGATGCGGAAAAATTGGTTGCCTACCTGCATGATTTGGGAATGAGTGATCTCTATGCCTCACCGATTCTCACCCCGCGTAGTGGGAGTAGCCACGGCTATGACATTACCGATCATAGTAGCCTCAACCCCGACCTGGGCGGTGAGGAGGGCTTTGAGCGCTTGAGCGCCGTCTTGCACGAGCATGCGATGGGCATGATCCTGGATGTGGTGCCCAACCACATGGGGATTGGTGATGTGCGTAATGGGTGGTGGTTTGATGTGCTAGAGAATGGTGCGAGTTCGATCTATGCCCACTATTTTGATATTGATTGGGAGCCGGTGCCGCGCCAATTGGCGGGGAAAGTGCTGCTGCCGGTCTTGGGCGATCAGTATGGGGAGGTGTTGGAGCGCGGCGAACTCCAACTCCATTATGCCGATGGCTCTTTTGTATTGAGTTATTGGGAACATCGGTTTCCGATCAATCCACGTACCTATAGCGATCTCCTCGCGCATCGCCTCGATTACCTGATTGCGACCCAGGGCGCGGATGATCCCGATGTGATGGAGTTGCAGAGTATTATCACTGCGCTTAAGTATTTGCCGCCCCGTACCGAGACTGACCCGGAGAGTATTGCTGAACGTAACCGCGAGAAGGAGATCATCAAGCGCCGGATTGACCGCCTCTACCGGGCGAGTGTGCCGCTTCAGCAGGCGCTGGCGGAGACTTTGAGTGCATATAACGGTACGCCTGGCCATTCGGCTTCGTTCGATCTGCTCGATGCGCTGTTGGAGCGCCAGCCCTATCGTCTGGCCTTTTGGCGCGTTGCGACCGAGGAGATTAACTACCGCCGCTTCTTCGATATTAACGATCTGGCTGCTATTCGGGTCGAGTTGCCCGAAGTGTTGGAGGCAACCCACCAACGCATCTTCCAACTCTTGGCTGCCGGTCAGGCCAGCGGGTTGCGGATTGATCACCCCGATGGCCTCTGGGACCCCTCCGGCTACTTCCACCAGTTGCAGCACCACGCCGAGCAGACGTTGGGCCGCCCGGTCTATATGGTGATCGAGAAGATCCTCTCGCTGCGCGAGCCGCTCCCTGATGATTGGGCCGTGGCCGGAACTACGGGCTATGATTTCCTGAATGAAGTCAATGGGATTTTTGTTGATCAGAGTACGCGGCGGAGTTTTGATCAGATCTATACCGATCTGGTTGGCCCACAGCCTCAGTTTGCCAATCTGGTCAACTCCAAAAAGAAGGAGATTATGCTCGTCTCGCTGGCGAGTGAGATCAATGCGCTCAGCCACATTCTGGACGATCTGACCGAGCATAATCGCCACTTCCGCGACTTTACGCTCAATAGCCTCACCTTCACCATCCGCGAGGTCTTGGCCTGTCTCGACATCTACCGCACCTATATTCGCGGGCCAGAGCGGGTGACTGAACGTGATGTGCGGGCGATAGATGCAGCCGTGCGTGAGGCCAAGCGGAGGAACCCGCGCACGGCCGGGGCGATCTTCGACTTCTTGGGCGATACATTGACGCTACGCAACTTGACCAATTTTGCTCCCGAAGCGCGTGCGGGTGTGCTGCGTTTTGTGATGAAGTTCCAGCAGATTAGTGGCCCGGTGATGGCGAAGGGGGTTGAGGATACCAGTTTCTATGTCTATAACCGGCTGGTCTCGCTTAACGAGGTAGGCGGACACCCCGAACATTTCGGCTCCGACCTGCGCCATCTGCACGCGCACGCCGCCGAACGGGCGCGCCGCTGGCCCGATTCGCTCTTGGCAACTTCGACCCACGATACGAAGCGTAGTGAGGATGTGCGCGCCCGCATCAATGTGATCTCGGAACTGCCCCGCGAGTGGCGGCAGTTGGTGTTGCGCTGGAGCCGCCTCAATGCCGCCAAGAAGACTGTGGTGGATGGTGAAGCCCTACCCTCGCGGAATGATGAGTACCTGCTCTACCAGACGATTGTCGGTGCTTGGCCCCATACCGAGCATGTGACCAGCGTACCCTCGGCCTTCAAGGAACGCATTGCGGCCTATATGGAGAAGGCCACCCGCGAGGCTAAGGTGCATACCAGTTGGGTCAACCCCAACCCGGAGTATGATGCAGCCGTGCAGAGTTTTGTCGCCGCTATTCTGGATGGCCGCCGCAGTCGCGCCTTTATCGAGAGTATCGGTACCTTCAGCCGCAAAGTGGCCTTCTTTGGGCGCTTCAATTCGCTGGCCCAGACGCTGATCAAGCTGACGGCACCTGGCGTACCCGACATCTACCAGGGAACTGAACTCTGGGATCTGAGCCTAGTTGACCCCGATAACCGCCGTCCGGTGGATTACGGGTTACGCCAGCGCCTGCTGGCCGACCTGCGTCAGCGCGAGGCGTCCGGCGATCTGGCCGCATTGGCCAGCGATCTGCTCAGCAACGCGGCAGATGGACGCATCAAGCTCTACCTGACCATGCGCACCTTGGGCTTCCGGCGCACCCAGACCGATCTCTTTGCGGCGGGGAGCTACCTTGCCCTTGGTGCTACGGGGCCACACGCGGAGCATGTCGTGGCCTTCAGCCGCCGCCTCGAACGGCGCGAACTGCTCTGTGTGGTACCCCGGCTGAGCCTGCGCTTGGTGGGGGGTGAGGAGTTAGCGCCGGTGGGTGCGGTGTGGGGCGAGACATGGTTGCCACTACCGGGGGTGGCCGAGGGGACACGCTACACCAACCTCTTCACCGGGGCGCAGGTGGAGGTTGCCGCCCATGCCGAGGGGGGCGGGCTGGCTCTGCGCGATCTGTTAGCGATCTTCCCGGTGGGGTTGTTGGTGCGGGTGTAGCGACATCTGATGAATATGCTACACTTTCGGCATGAGACATCAACCTGCTTCTCTCCCACCGCCGCTACGCGGTGCTGACATCGGCTCCTTCGCCCACGACACGGTAGTGCGGCGCATGCCCGCTACGGTGCGCCGCGTGTTGCGCGAGAATAGCCTTACGCCTGAGGCGGCCCAGGCGGTGTTGGCCTTGGCCGAGGAGATTCCGCACGCGCCCGTCCGTGCCCCCCACGATAGGAGCGCCCCCGATCTGGCGCTCTGGAATGCCTACTGTGACCCCTACGCGGGCCAGAACTGGCTCGATGTGCCTTGGTTCTTTGCCGAGACCGCGATGTACCGGCGTATTCTGGAAGCGACCGGCTACTTCCAACCTGGCCCCGGTTTCTATGCTGACCCCTACGCGGTGCAGAAGCGGCTGGCCTTGGAGGAGTTCGTACTCTCCGGCCTGCCCTGCGATCTCAGTGCGGCCCTAGCCGCTTCTCTGTGGGGCAACCAAGCCGATCTGAGCCTCTGGCCCGCCGGTGAGAACGAGAACCCCGGTGGTACCCACATCCTCGCCGATGATACCCCGCGTGCCGTGGCGCACCTTGGCGCTCTGGCGAGCCGCGATGCGCGGGTTGATCTGATCCTCGATAATGTTGGCAGTGAACTCGTCCATGATCTGCTACTCGCCGATCTGCTGCTCAGCCAGGGAATACAACTGGTGATCCACGCTAAACCCCACCCCACCTTCGTCTCCGACGCGCTAGTGGTGGATGTGCAAACCACGGTCGGTTGGCTGAGCCAGCACGAAGACGCCGCTGCCGCTGCGGCGGGCCAGCGCCTGCTCGCCGCCCTCGCCGATGGGCGCATCGCGCTGCGCGACGACTGGTATTGGACCTCGCCGCTCCCCGGTTGGGAGATGCCCGTCGCCCTCCGCAATGACCTGAGCCAGTCGGGGTTGCTGATCAGTAAGGGCGATGCCAACTACCGGCGCTGGTTCGGGGATCTCCACTGGCCGACCACCACGCCGCTCCAAGAGATTCTTACCTACACCCCGGCCCCGCTGCTGCTCCTGCGTACCTGCAAATCCGAGATCGTCGTCGGCATTCCGCCTGAGCGCAGCCACGCCGTTGCCCAGCAAGATGCCGAATGGATGACCAGCGGGCGCTGGGGGGTGATTCAGTTTTGGGCGGGGTAACAATTGATGGGCGTAACGCATCATATTTCTGGAAAACTCAGGCGATTTTGTCAAGGGTTTGGCGGCTTCGCCGCCAAACCCTCGACAAAAAATATCCTGGGGCGGCTTCGCCGCCCCAGACCCCACCTTCGTGGGTTTCGAGCGATACCAATAAAAAGGAAACCTAAACACCATGAACAACCCTCAGCAACGCGAGCGCGTGATCATCATTGGCGGTGGCGCAGCCGGGATGAGTGCAGCCGCCAAGGCACGCCGCAGTAACCCCAACCTCGATATTATCGCCTATGAGCGCTCCGGCTATGTGAGCTATGGGGCGTGTGGCTTGCCCTACGCGATCAAGGGCGAGATTGCCCAGATTGAGGATGTGGTGGTGCGAACCCCAGCCCAGTTTGCCAAGCAGGGGATTACCGCATTAGTACGCCACGAGGTCTTGGCGATTGATACGGCAGCCCAAACACTGGAGGTACGCAACCTAGCGACGGATACGATCATCACAGAGCATTATGACAAGCTCCTCATTGCAGCAGGTGGCTCACCCAGCCGCCCGCCCATCCCCGGCATTGATCTGCCGGGGGTCTTTGCGCTACGCAATGTTGAAGATGCCAAGGCGATCCATGCCTGGATCAGCGAACACCGCCCCAGCCGGGGCGTGATCATCGGCGGGGGCTACATTGGCCTCGAAATGGCTGAGGCACTAGCAGTTCACGACATCGAACTGACGATTGTTGAGCAACTGCCGCAACTGCTCCCCAGCCTCGATGCCGAGATGGCCAGCCATGTGCATGCCGAACTCGAACGTCAGGGGGTCGTGATCCAGACCAGCCAGGGGGTCAGCGCGATCAACGGTGATGACCGCGTGCGTGAAGTGGTCGCCGGAGCAACCAGCTTCCCCGCCGAGATCGTGATCGTGGCGGTGGGCGTGCGCCCCAACGTCAACCTCGCCCGGCAGGCGGGGATCACCATCGGCCCCACCGGAGCCATCGCAGTTGATGACCAGCAGCGCACCAACCTGCCCAATGTCTGGTCGGCGGGAGATGTGGCCGAGGCGATCAATCTCGTCACCGGCAAACCGACCTGGGTACCGCTGGGCACCACCGCGAACAAGCAGGGCAAGGTGGCAGGTGAGAACATCGCCGGTGGCGCGGCGCGCTTCGGCGGGATCGTCGGCACCTCGGTGGTAAAGATCTTCGAGGCCACCGCCGCCAGCACCGGCCTGACCGAGGCGCGTGCTAAAGCCGAGGGCTTCACGGTCAAGACGGTCAGTGCGACGGCCAACTCGCGTGCCCACTACATGCCGGGCCACGCCGACATTCATGTCAAGTTGGTGTACGAGGCGGGCAGCGGGCGGATGTTGGGTGGGCAGTTGGTGGGCCGCGAGGGGGTCGCGAAGCGGATTGACATCATCGCGGTGGCACTGCATGCAGGGTGGACGGTGGAGCAGGTGGGCGAGTTGGATCTCGCCTACGCGCCGCCCTTCTCGCCGGTGTGGGACCCGATCCTGGTTGCGGCGAACCTAGCGAAAAAATAGGAAGACGGCGTAGAGACGCAATATCTTGCGTCTCGTATAGAGACGCAAAATATTACGTCTCGTATAGAGACGCAAAATATTGCGTCTCGTATAGAGACGCAATATCTTGCGTCTCTACGCCGACCCACCCAACCGCGATAATAGACGCGCCTCGACGCTCGGTGGAAGGCTGATTTCGGTGGGGGTGCTCGCCAAATCATGCACGATCTGTACCGTGCGACGTAGCGTATCCAGCACCACCTTGCAATCGGGGCAATCGCCGATATGCAGCTCAAGTTCGCGACAAAGATCGGCGGGGAGTTCTCCATCCAGATAGGCACTGAGTTGTGAAGCGAGGCCGCCGCAGCGGCATGGGGTCTGATTCTGCTGCGTCGAAGCCATCGTCTCCTTCCTCCTGCCAGGACAACTAATGTCGGGACATATAGGCGGCCAAGGATTCGCGCAGCCTGAGGCGCGCACGGTGCAGGCGCACCTTCACTGCACCAACGCTGATCCCAAGGTGTTCAGCCGTCTCCTCGGTACTCAAACCTTCCATATCGCGTAACGTGACCACCAAGCGTAGGCTGGCGGGCAATTCGGCGATGGCAGCTTCGATCTCGCGACGCAGTTCGGAATCGAGAGTTGAACGCAACGGATCTTCGGGCCATGCCATGCGGTTGCCCGGCATATCCTCCGGCTGAAGCGTATCCGCCACGTCATCAATCGCCAATGCCTGCCGCCGACTGCGCAAGTGCATCAAGCCTTCGTTAGTGGCAATCCGGTAGAGCCAGGTTCCCAAACCACTCGTACCATCAAAGTTGTCAATCGCATGACACGCCTTAATGAAGGTGGTCTGAAGAATCCCCTCGGCCTCATCGGGATCGCCAACCAGGCGCATGGCCCGCGCATAGACGAGCGGGGCAAACCGCTTGACCAAGCAGGTGCAAGAGTCAGGATCATGATGGCGCAGCCCTTGGAGAAGTTGCTGCTCATCATCATAGACAGTGATCGTGATCGTCGGTCCCGGCACGAGCGCTACCTCCAGAAAACGGTGGATCGCTATTGGTAGTATAGCATGCCGTTGGGGATCGCTCTGTGGGTTTAGATGCAGAGATGGGGTGGATGGTTACATTGCATGCAGTTTGTGGATCTGCTTGATCCGCCCAAGGAAGTAGTGTTCGATCTCATGGGCTATCGCCTGCTCGATTGGGCTGATGGGAAGTTTGCGCACCTCTTCAAAGAACCAGCGCACCATACTCATCTGGTGTTCAGATTTCACACCATTGCGCGGTAGAACACCCTGCGCCCATTCAAGTTCCTGATCGGCTAACGAGGGCAGGTCGAAGATCAGGATGGCGCGCACCAGTTCATTGAGCCGTTCGACCGCCACCGCCGAGAGCCGCCGTACCGGCGTATAATTCTCTTCAAGGCGCAGGCTCTGCGCAATCTCCGGGTACTCAGCCAATAGACGCGCTGAGACGTGGTCGCAAAGAGATTGGTGGTGGGCGCTGAGGGTATCGGCAAGTTGGCTCGCTGCGGCGCTATCCATGGGTTGGCTCTTCTAGAATGGGCGAAGCATCGCCCACCATGTGGCACGGGGAAGACGAACTCTATTGGACGGGCGATGCTTCGCCCCTACGTGTTGATGGTTTCGGAGATCATTATAGCATTCTGGCTTGTGGCTGCGCAATGTGTTAGGAACGCGCCACCAACGGCAGATAGACCCGATAGATCGGCAACCCGGCCAACTCGCGGTAGACCCAAAAACTCTGGCGGTAGGAGGCCGGTTCGCCACTGACGGTGTAGCATGCGCCACCCGGACATGCCGGATTATCGGTGAAGTTGATCCGCACAATCCCCCAGCGTTGCGCGTTGGGGCCATCGGCGGGCGGGAAGTCCTCGTACTTGAACCAGAAGATGCTGGCGACATCCGGGCGCGCCGCCAAGGTGGTATAGACCGCCCGCATAAACGCGGCCTGCCCGGCCTCGGTTTGGGTTTTGAAGGCGGTGTTGTAGCCAATCTCGGTGATCCAGAAGGGGCGGTAGGGATCGTTGATGCTGGCTAAGACGTTACGTAGCGTATTGAGCCGGTCGGTGATCAGGTCAACATCGGCCTGAAGACTGAGCCGGATCTCCTCTGGGTAGGGGTGGTAGCCAATCCCGTCAAGGGGCAGGAAACCATAACGGGTCTGGTAGGCTGGAAAGGGGTCAGTCGGGATGATCTGGCCAGTAGTGAGGTTGTAGCCATACAACTGGCGCAGGTAATCACTATCGCGCAGGTAGCCAGGGCTGTCCTTCTCTAAGGTGCCCTTGGGGTGCAACCCGCCAATAATCACCTGAACACTCCTGCGCCACGCAGCCCCATCGGGAGGGGTGGGGAACTTGAGGTGGTGGAAGAACTTGGTGTGTAGGCGCGCCGCGAGGTAGGCTGGCACCGCCTTGCCGCTCGGCGGCAAGCGGTTTTGCTCGTTCAGCACCTCATAGGCGGCGATCTTCGCGCCATAGCGGTTCGCTATCGCTAAAGAGCGCGTGAGCCAACGCTTGATGTAGGAATTTACCCCACCTCCGTACTGTAGATCATCGAAAAATGGGACAGCGGTAATCCCCGTATTAGGATCGAGGACATCGCTCTCATTCACGATACCAAAACCAACCAGCGCCAGGATCTTAAAGTTGTGGCGCGGCGCGACTTCATTGATAAAGTAGTCGTAGCGCGCAAAGGTCTGGTTGAGCGCCTCCTGCCCATCACCAAGCACAAAAAACTCTAACCGCACCCAACGCACCCCCGCCTCGGCCAAGACCTGACCCATGCGATCCTGGGCAACCCGGTTGGGTTGGTTGGGCATCCCTGGGTAGGTACCGAAATCGTACCAGGGATCGCGGATGACCATGCCCATCATGTCGCGGGGGAGTGCCTGGGGTTGGGTTGATGGTTGTTGGGCAACAACCGGGGGTTGAATCGGGCTGAGCAACACACTCACCACTATGATGAGGATGTCCGCGTGAAGCATGAGGCGCATCGCGGTCTCCTTTCAATATCCTGTAGGGGCGAAGCATCGCCCTCCATGTGGTAGGGGAATATCATCTAAGTTGGCGGGCGATGCTTCGCCCCTACGGGATGATCGGGGAACCCCTTTCAATATCCTGTAGGGGCGAAGCATCGCCCTCCATGTGGTAGGGGAATATCATCTAAGTTGGCAGGCGATGCTTCGCCCCTACGGGATGATCGGGCAGGCTGCACACAGTATTGCAATCAGTGTTACCATTGAACCACAATCGCAAGCAATCTATGAAGGAGGCGACGATGAGTGACCTGCGCGCTCAGTTTGACCAGGCGGCCCTAGATGCCAAGAACCTCCCCAAGCGCCCCGACAATAACGAGTTGCTGAAGCTGTATGCCCTCTACAAGCAGGCTACTGTGGGCGATGTGAGTGGCTCCCGTCCCGGTATTCTCGACATGACCAACCGGCTCAAGTATGATGCCTGGGCCAAACTCAAGGGCACAACTCTAGAACAGGCGCAAAACGACTATATCGCGCTCGTTGAACAACTCAAGGCTGCTACGGACTAACACCATACGCAGCAATACGTGTAATAACGATGTGATATGCTGTCAGACACAGCGTTTTTGGGTAAAACTGATCAATCTCCTCGTTCGGTCAGATAGCGGATCGTTCCGATCTGATCTGCCCTTCACCATTGAAACAACGAGCCACTAGGAGCCTCCGATGGCGACGATTATCTCTGTCCACTCCTTCCGTGGCGGTACGGGGAAGTCCAACACTACCGCTAATATCACCGCACTGCTCGCCGCACAGGGCTATCGTGTTGGCGTGATTGATACCGATATTCAGTCTCCGGGTATTCACGTCCTCTTTGGTCTGGATGAAGACCATATGGCCCACTCGCTCAACGACTATCTGTGGGGGACGTGCGAGATTGAAGATGCGGCCTATGATGTCACCAACGAGCTTGGAACACCCATCAGCGGGAAGATCTTCCTCATTCCTTCCAGTATCAAGGCGGGTGAAATCGCGCGCGTACTACGCGATGGCTATGATCCGGGCTTGCTCAACGATGGCTTCCAGCGCCTGGTTGAGGCGCTCGATCTCGATGTCTTGATGATTGACACCCACCCCGGACTGAACGAGGAGACCCTACTCTCCATCGCAATCTCCGATGCGCTGCTGATCATTATGCGCCCCGACCAGCAGGACTACCAGGGCACTGGGGTCACGGTCGAGGTAGCACGCAAGCTTGATGTGCCGCATCTGTTGTTGATGGTCAATAAGGTACCTCAGACCTACGACATGAACGATGTCGGGAAGCGGGTGGAGCAGATCTATAACTGCCCCGTTGCCGCTGTCATCCCCCATTCGGACGAACTCATGGCCCTGGCAAGTGCGGGCGTCTTTGCGCTGCGCTTCCCCGATCACCCAGTAACTGCCGCCTATCGTCAGGTGGCGGCACGCTTGATGGGTTAATCTACCGCTGCCGGAGGGGGCAACGGTGCGGATGTTGAGGAGTGAGGTTATGGCTGCTACAGCCACATCGCGGGGGGTTCGCGTTGGTCTGGTCTGGCGCTTTCTGTTGGTGGCACTACTGATTGGTCTCGCTCCGCTGGGCGTGATCAGTTTCTTTGCGATCAATGGCTACCAAGAGGCAGGCGATCAGGCGACTGAGGTGACACGGGCAACGCTCGATGAGAAGTCGCTCGATTCGCTCCAGTTACGCACGGTCGAAACCGCCAATGCGATTGCACGCTTTCTTGAAGAGCGCGTACAGGATACCCGAACGGCTACGCTGATCCCCCGCGATGCGGCGAGCTTCACCACCTTTCTCGCCGCTCGTCAGGCTGAAGTCTGGTATCTGGGCGGGACGAACGCGGCTCCGGTTGAGATGCGCGAGATGATGCCGATCTTCCGCGAGATAGCCTATGTGGGTGCGGATGGCCGCGAACGCCTGCGGGTTGCTGATGGCCAAGCCCTCCCCGCCAATCAACTGCGCGATGTCAGCGACCCCGCAAATACGACCTACCTCTCTGAAGACTACTTCGCCGCAACGAAAGCCCTCGCACCCGGCGAGATCTATGTCTCGCACGTCACCACCTGGTATGTCAGCCAAGCGGAACAGTTGGGCGATGCCGCTGATCCGTTGGCGGCGGTGGAGGGTAAAAAGTATGAGGCGATCATCCGCTTTGCCGCTCCGATCTATACCAAGACGGGAGCCTTTGATGGTTTGGTTGTGCTCTCGCTCGATTATCGCCATGTGATGGGCTTTGCGCTGCACATTCTGCCCACCTCAAACAAGAATTTTACCGTCTTCCCCGATTATGCGAGTGGCAATTATGCCTACATGTTCGACAATGAGGGCTGGGAGATTGCCCACCCGCGTTTCTGGGTCTTGCGCGGTCTCGACCCGACCGGCCAACTGGTGAGCCCGGTGCTAGAGGAGATGAGTAAAGAGGAGCGCGGTCGGCATCCGATGAACCTCCAGTATGGGGCATGGGCTGATCCCAATCTGCCGATCATGTATGAGAAGGTGCTCCAGGGTGAAGATGGCTTTGTCATTACGGTGAACCAGTCGAATGCCAAGAAGGCAACCACCTATGCACCCATCCGCTTTGCGCATGGAGTCTATGCGGAAGATGGGGTATTTGGTGGGTTGGCGGTTGGGGCCGAGATGGCTGAATTCCATATGGCGGCTGACAAGGTGACGACGAGTATCGCAACCCAGCGCCGGAGCCTAGAGATCCAGATGATCGGCGTCATCATCGCCACGGCGGTAGTAGTGGTGATCGTCGCCATCGTGATGAGCCGTTCGATTAGTGCGCCGGTGCAACGCTTAGGTGAAGCGGCGCAAGCCCTCGAACGGGGTGAGATGGCCGAGGAGATCCTCAACGAGCTCCAGCAACGCCGTCTACGCGATGAGGTCAGCGATCTAGCGGCGGTCTTCCGTTTGATGGCCGAGCAGGTCATCAAGCGCGAACACTCGCTCAAGCAGCAGATCGCGGCACTGAACATTCAGATTGATGATCAGAAGAAACGCCAACAGGTCGAGTCGATCACCGAAACCGACTACTTCCAGAGTTTGCGCGCCAGCGCGGGGCAGATGCGCCGACGCCACCAAGATCGGCGTAGTAGTGAAGAATCATGAGCAACTCGCGTTTCAGCTTACCAACCGACCGAGTAACGCTCAATGAGGAGACGTTGCGCGATGGCGAACAGACGGCGGGGGTCATCTTTTTGCGTGATGATAAGGTGGCGATTGCGCACCAGATCGCGGCGGCACTACCCGGTTGTATCATCAATTCCGGCTACCCACCGATCAGTCCGGCTGAATTTGAGGCGGTGCGTGCTGTAGCCCAGCATGTCACCGGGGCGCAGGTTGAATGTGCCGGCCGCGCTACCCGCGAGGATTTCCAACTCTGCTACCAGGCCGTCGCCGATGCCGAAATGCCACGGGTCTCGTTCTGGTTCCCGGTCTCGCGGCTGATGTTGGAGAGCCGCATGGGGATGAGCCAGCGCGAAGCGTTGGAGCGGGCGGTTGAGTTAGTCCACTTCGGGCGCGATTTGGTCGGGGATCGCGCCGGGATTGATGTGGCCCTGGCGGATGCCTCACAAACCCCCGAAACCGACCTGCTGATCGAGGCATGTCAGCGCCTGACCGAGGCGGGCGCGGAGATGATCGTGGTCTGCGATACGGTTGGGCGCATGCTCCCCGATGAGGTGAGCGATCTGGTACGCCAATTGGTGGCCGGTGCTCCCGACGCCGGGATCTGTTTCCACGCCCACCACGACCTAGGCAATGGTACAACGAATAGTATCGCGGCGTTGCGCGCCGGGGCACGCGGGGTGGCCACGGCGGTGAACGGGCTGGGTGAGCGCGCCGGGATGCCGCCGACCGAGGAGGTGGTGGCCAACCTGTTGCTACGCCGCGATGCCTTGGGGTTGGAGTTACTGGCCGACAGTACCGCGCTCCTGCCGCTCAGCCGCTTAGTCGCCAGCTATTCTGGCATCGCCCCGCACGCCAACAAACCAGTCGTAGGCGCTTCGGTCTTGCTGCGCGAAACCGGCACCCAGGTGGATTGGATGCAGCGCGACCGGCGCACCTTCCAGATCATCACGCCGGAGTTTCTGGGGGCCGAACGGATCACCATCGTCATCGGCAAGATGAGTAGCCAGGAGTCGCTGGCGTTGGCCCTCGCCAACCGGGGCATTCACCTGGATGCTGGCGAACTGCGACGGGTCTTTCATGCGCTCAAGGAGCTAACCGGGCGCCAGCGCAGCGTGTCTGAGGCCGATATTGCCCGTCTGGTGGCCGGGGAATAGGATAAGGGTAGCCCCCACTATGCGCCGCAACTACACGATCAATCTGGCACTCTCGGCTGGCCTCTTCATGGGCGAGACCTTAAGTGAGGTACTCTTCCTGAGCCACTACGGGGTTGCCGCTCTGCCATTGGGCTTGATTGGTACGGCGGTGTTGGGCGTCGGCACGACGGCAATCTATACCCGCACCCTAGCCCGCCGCCCCTCCGGGGTGTTGCTGGCAGCGATCATCGTGGGGGTGGTGGCGATCAATCTGCTGATCTGGGGCGCGTTCCAGGCCGGGATGGTGTGGGCCGCCTTGGTACTCTTCCTCGCCTTCCGCCCCGCCCGCGATCTCCTCCAGGCCCAGATCTGGAACTATATCTCCGACCAGTACGACGCCCAAGAGGCCAAAGTACGCTTCCCGGTGATCAGCGCCGCCGGGCGCATCGGGGCGATCATTGGGGCCGCAACCCTGCCGTTCCTGCTCAACACTGTGGGTAGTGGCGGGACAATGCTGGCATGGCTGGCCTTCCTGCTGGTGGGCCTCGCAGCGCTGCTCACCGGCAACCTGCATGCGCGTGTGCGCCACCCCGAACAACCGCGTGCCGCCGATGCGCCGCAACTGCGCCAAAGCCCACTCGCCCGCGCCCTCACCACCAGCGCCGCCCTGGCGGTCACGCTGGTGCTGCTGCTCACCTACCAGACGAGTGGGGTGATGGTGGAGGCCTACCCCGATGAGCGTCAACTCGGCACAATCTATGCGATCATTGCGGTGGCGGCGAATATGGTCGGCTGGGCCTTCCAGACCTTTGGGCTACCGCAGATCATCCGCCTGATCGGGGTCTCGCGCACCAACCTGATCTACCCCGCGATTGCGCTGGCGGTAAGTATTTGGGTCGGTGTCACCGGAAGTGTCGCGGCGGCAATGGCGGGCCAAGTGGTACGCACCACCCTGCGCCAGAGCCTCCAGATTCCTGCCGAAGACCTGCTGATGAATGCGCTGGCGGCTGAACTGCGCATGCGCATGCGGGCGATTGTACGCGGGGCGGTGGTACCGTTAGGGGCAACCATAGGCAGCCTACTCATCCTGGGCTTACAGACAGTGAGTTGGGGCGTGCCAATCATCCCCTGGCTGAGCGCGATCATCGCCTTTGGCACCGTCGCGACCGCCGTATGGGTACGTTGGGCGTATAGTAACGCCACCATCGCGCTGGCGCGGGAGCAGAATCCGATCACGCAGCGCATGGCCTTCGCAGGCTTTGGTAGCGCCGACCCAGAGACAGTGAAGATGTTAGAGGTGCGGCTCGCGGCGACCGAGAGCTTAGAGGATCAGATCTTCCTTGGGCGTATTCTGATCGAACTGGATCGGAATGCAGCAGAACGCGCCCTCACCACCCGGATCGCACATAGCCCAGCCCCAACCCAGGTGGCGATGCTCGATCTGTTGGGCGAGAGTGGGATTGCCGGTGAACCGCTGATCGCGCTGGCCCCGCGCCTGATCCGCGCCGAAGAGCCAGCGGTGCGACGGGCAACCCTGGACGCGCTGTGTGGGGTGCGGGCGTTAGCTGCGCCGCTCTTCCGCAGCATGCTGAACGACCCTGATGCGCGTGTACAGCTCGCGGCGGCGCGGCTCTTGCTGCGTGCGTACCCCGATGAGGCACGGGCGCAACTCGTTGCGCTAGTCGCCTACCCTGAAGCCGAGATGCGCGCCACCGTGATGAGCGTGATCGGCACGCACGCGCCGGAGATGTTGATCACCGGCCTCCACGACTCTTCACCGATTGTGCGCTTGGCCGCCGCCGAAGCCGCCGCCCATCTGAGCAACCTCGCCAGCCAGAGCGCGTTAGTCGCGGCACTCCGCCAGAGCCTCAACGACCCCACGGTACCGGTACGGCGCGCCGTGACGCTCGCGCTGGGGCAGGCTGGCCCCAGCCAGATCGAGATGCTAGTGGGCGTTTTAGGCGACCACAACCCCAGTGTACGGGCATGTGCGAGTAGTACACTCTTCCAGATCGGCATACCTGCGCGGGCGGCCCTGAGCGCATGTCTGAAGCAAGCGGGCAGCCTCGATCAACGCGAAGCGGCGCTCGTCACGCTGGCGCGGCTCAACCCAGGGCGGCCCAGCGCAGAACTGATCGAGTTTGAGCAGAGCCTCCTAGCCCGGCTTGCCACCATCATCCAGATCCGACCAGCACTGGGCAAACTGGAAGGAGCCTTCGGGACACTCCTCTTGGACGACATCAACGAAGAGGAGCAAGACCTGCTGGAACGGCTACGACGCCTATTAGCCGCCAGCGACGGCGACGACGCGGCACGTTCGATCTGGCAAGGCTTAGGCGCCGAGGAGCGTGAGCGCCGCGCACAAGCCAGCGAAGCCTTAGAGAATGCCCGTTCACCTTGGCAAGCGCGGCTCACTGCTGGTATCATGCGTCCTGACCGCCTACCTGAGCGAGTACTGGCCCTGGCGGCCCAGCGTTGGCCGCAATCTGCAATCACACATCACCAAGCCTGGGAGATGGTCGGACATGGTTCGGAGTGGCGGCACAACTTGGCCCGCGCCGCACAAACCGAACACCAACCGAGCCTACCGCCGACCGAACAAGGAGGTATTGCCGTGCTCTCTGTGGTTGAGAAGGCCATCTTCCTACGTGCCGTCCCCGTTTTTGCTGACATGGCCCCCGGCCAACTCCAGATCCTGGCCAGCGCCGCCGAAGAGTTGGAATACCCCCAAGGTGCGCCGATCTTCACCGCAGGCGATCCCGCCGACCGGCTCTTTGTGATTGTGAATGGGCGGGTCGGGATCGAAGAGACGCGGGCACGCGGCAATGTGATCCGCATCGCCACGCTTGAAGCGCGTAGCCCGTTTGGCGAATTGGCCGTCTTTGATGCGCCCGCGCATCCCACCAGCGCCATCGCGATTGATGCCTGCTACCTGCTCGCCATTCGGCGCGAGGTGCTGATTGATCTGATCAATCAATATCCCGACCTTGCGCTGACGATCATCAAGTTCCTCAGCCGACGATTACGCGACGCGAGCAGTACGATTGCCGAGAAGACCCGCGCCCGCCCGCGCCAGATTGTTGATCTGTTTGATAAGATGGGCGAAGGGTAAGGCAGACCATGTATCAACAACTGATTGACGAACTAGCCGGATATACTGGTGAGGGAGGCGTAACCCCCTCTGATCTGCTCAGCCTCCCTGCTGGTCTGCGCCGCATTCTGACCTGGTTGACCCGTCATGGTGGTAGTGTAAGCCTTGCGGAACTCAGCAGTGAAGTGGGCTGCGAACTTGATGAGGCGCAACAGCTTGCCGACACATTCGTTGCTCATGGGTTGCTTGTTGCCGAAGAAAACCAGGGGCAGATTAGCTACAACATCCGTATGGCTCGTGTCCGTACACGAGGTCGCACACCAGATCGGTTGAAGAATTTGTTTGATTGATGCCTGTGAGCATCACAAGCATCAAAAAAATCACACCTATGACACCCATTACCGTCATCCATTCATTCCGCCGGGGCACCGGGAAATCCTCCATCGCGGCGAACCTGGCCGTACTGTTGGCTGATGGCGGGCTGCGGGTGGGATTGATTGATGCCAATTTGCAGTCGCCGAGTCTGCATCTCTTCTTCGGTATTGATGATCTTGACTACCGCCTCACCATCAACGACTACCTCGCCGGACGCTGTGAGTTACGCATGGTGGCCACCGATGTCACCCACCGCATCGCATCGCCTCCGGCGGGGAAGGTGGTTTTAGTGCCTGCAAGTGGCGAAACCGAAAAGATCCTCGAAACGCTGCGCGGGGTCTATCGTGCTGAAACGCTGAGCGAGGGGCTTGCTGCTCTCGCTGAAGATCTGCACCTCGATATGGTCTTGGTTGATACTGCCGCCGGGCTGAGCGAAGAGACGTTGCTCACCATTGCAATCGCCGATCACGTTCTATTACTGCTACGCCCCGATCATCAGGATTACTATGGCACCGGGGTACTGATTGACCTTGCCCATCGGCTGGGAGCGCCCGACATTCGCCTGATCGTGAACGAGGTACCGGTTGATTTTGATGCCGGTGAAGTAGCGCTGCGGGTCGCGTCGGTCTTCAGCCAACCGGTAGTGGCGGTGCTCCACCACAGCGAGTCGCTGCAAACAATAGGAAGTGGCGGGCTCTTCGTGCGGCGCACCCCGAACGCACCGATTGCGCGGGCGCTGCGCCAGATCGCTGCTGAGTTGGTGTAGAGGTTTGGTACTATTCTTAGCACTAAGATTTTGACGCAAAGGCGCAAAGCCCTCAATAGAGGCTGCAATCGAAATCTTTGCGTCTTCGCGCCTTTGCGTCAACCAGTGGTTTCGTCTAGCCCCATCATGAGCCGTTACGAGGTTTGCCATGCTCATCTGTCAGGACAGCCGAACTGGACGCCGTTGTGCCACCGAGAACCGCAACACGGCGCAGTTTTGTCGGCGCTGTGGGGGCAACCTGCGCAACGCGCTACGCCTGCAAGACCCGGAAGCGCAGGTGGGGCGCTACCAGATCGTGCGGACTCTCGGCCATGGCGGCTTTGGCGCGGTCTATCAGGCCGAAGACGGAGCCGAACCGGGGCGGATGGTGGCGATCAAGGAGACCTTTGATCCGGGGAGTATCCGCAGTTTCCAGGGCGAGTTCGCGATCCTGAGTGCGCTGAGGCACCCCAATTTGCCGCGCTACTTCGAGATGTTCGAGGAGGATGGCAACGGCTATCTGGTGATGGAGTTGGTGCCGGGGCAGAGCCTTCAGGATGTGTTAGAAAAACAGCACGGCCCGCTGCTCGAATCGCAGGTACTCGGCTTTGCACTTCAGTTGTGCGATGTCTTGAGCTACCTCCACTCCCAGCACCCGCCGATCATCCACCGCGACATCAAACCGGCCAATATCCGCCTAACCCCCGAAGGGCTGATCAAACTGGTGGACTTCGGGTTGCTCAAGCAGGGCTTGGATGCCACCGAGAACTCACGGCGCGGCCTGACCCCCACCTACGCACCACTGGAACAGTGGGGCAGCAGCGACCAGCACACCGACCCACGCAGCGACATCTACAGCGTCGGGGCCACACTCTACCACCTGCTCACCGGCGAAGCGCCGCTGACCTCAGCCGAGCGCGCATCGAGCAGCTCCGACCCACTATTACGCCCACGCAAACGCAACTCCAGCCTCTCGCACCACGTCGCCGACGCGGTGACTCAGGCCGTCGCGCTGACCCAAGAACAGCGCTTCGCCGACGCAGGCGAACTGAAGCGCGGACTCATGGGCATGGGACAAGTAGCGGTAAGCGTGCGCACCCAGGGCGCGATAGAGGCCCACAAAGGCGGCAGCCTCGCCCTCGCCTTCAGCCCAGAGGGAGACCGGCTGATCAGCGGCGGGATAGACGGCAGCGTGCGGCTATGGAACATCAGCGACGGCAGCCAGATTGCCGAACTCACAGGCCACAGCGAGCGTGTTTTGGCGGTAGCCTTCAGCCCGGACGGGCGTCTGCTGGCCAGCGGGGGGAGCGACAAGACCGCCCGTGTATGGAGCGTGAGCGACCGCGCCGAGATCGCATGCCTCGACGCGCACAGCGGAGCAGTAGCGAGCGTCGCCTTCAGCCCCGACAGCAACCTGCTGGCGAGTGGCGGAGCCGACAAGACCGTGCGCCTCTGGCAGACGAGCGACAACAGCCTCGTCCGAGCGATTCGCGGGCAGATGGGGAACGTCAATGGGTTAGCCTTCAGTCCAGATGGCGAAGTCATCGCCAGCGTGATCACGCTCGACAGCAGCGTGCGCATCTGGCGCATCGGTGACGGGCGCTTGCGGCAGACGCTACGCGAACAACTACGCGGCAAGGCGGTCTTTGCCTACATTGAAGCAACGCTGCTCGGTGCGGCGGTCGCCTTCAGCCCCGATGGCGACCTGATCGTCAGTGGCGGGACAATGGACAGCACGATTCGGCTCTGGAACCTAGGGGACAGCAGCCTGCGACTGATCTTCGAGGGCCACAGCGGCCCGATCACCAGTGTGGCCTACAGCCCGGATGGGCGCACCGTCGCCAGCGGCAGCGCCGACACCACCGTGCGCCTGTGGAGCGTGGCCGACGGGCGGCTGCTGCATACGCTAGAGGGGCACAGCGCGGCAGTCACGGGGGTCGCCTACAGCCCCGACCGCCAGACTCTGGCCTCCACGAGTTTAGACGGAACGATCCGGGTGTGGAGGATTTAGGTTTCCCCCGCTTCAAGCTCCGCATCATTGAGCATACGCTCAAAATCCTCAAGTGTTCGACCACCTTTATGGGTTGAACGCTCGTCCAAAAACGCCATAAATGTCTCACTCTGAGCAAGCATCGCTACTTCTTGCTCAAACGCATCTTCTGACTCAAGAACAAAGCGTTTTCCATCGGATCGAACAATTACAACAGTGTCTTGATCAACAGTGCGTAATAATTCATCGAGAGAAATAGATCGTTGACGGAGATCAAGAGTTATCATAATGGCACCTCCTTGCCGCGAATATAGAGTATGTTATGAATTTTATGACCAACAGCCATAATAAAAATGATCGCTTCATCGAAACGATAAAAAACTCTGTAAATATCTATACGTAATTCCCATGGTGCAATTTTATTTGAACGAAGTGGTTTTTTACGATTACTTTCAACATCGGGTTGTATTTGAAGGTACGTTTTAATACCGTCAATAATGATTCGTTGTTCACGAACACGGTAATAGGTAATATCTTCTTCTGCATCAGGTTGTATAATAATTACATACGGCATATTTTAGTTCTTTAGGCAGTATACGATCCTTCTCATTGTATCGTATCAGAAGCTGTACTGCAAGACGAATATGGAGGATCGCATCATGGTATGCTAGTGCTGATGGCTAGTTCCTCCAACACGTTACTAGAGAGGAAACACCCTATGCGCGAGTATCCCAAAGCGATCAAGCGTCTCATCTGCGAATATGCGACCCAAGCATACGAGGCCGAGCTTAACCAAGCGCTGCGTGAGCTTGAACAACACTTCCAACACTGGCAACATGGCGCAATCAGTCCCTTCGATCTGAGCGACCACATCCACACCTTCCACTCCCAAACGGCCCGCGAGCTATGGAGTCGCTACAATGCGCGGATGGATGATGCCATGGTTGCCCGCGCCATTGTCATCGGGCTCCTGCCCGCTGCGAGCATCCCCGCCGAGTTGCGAGAGGCACTTGCACCGCTCTTGGAGTTCTACAAACAGGAGCACGAAGCCGCAACCTAGACCAGTCAGATGGGCACGTAGGAGCGCCCCTCGGCGTCCTCTGAAGGAACAGACATAGGATGGCGTTTATGGAGCAGGAGCCTACTTCAGCACAAGATCGGTTAGCCGAAGTCTCCCTACTTGCACTACGGCTCGGTTTGACCGCCTTTGGTGGCCCGGCGGCGCATATTGCCATGCTGCGCGATGAGGTGGTGACGCGGCGCAAGTGGATCAGTGATGCGCATTTCTTGGATCTGTTGGGGGCGACGAACCTGATTCCTGGCCCCAATTCGACCGAGATGGTGATCCATGTTGGGCAGGTGCGGGCGGGATGGCGTGGGATGATCGCCGCCGGTTTCTGCTTTGTGTTGCCTGCGGCGTTGATTGTGCTGGCTTGTGCTTGGGCCTATGTGCAGTTTGGGGCGTTGCCTGCGGCAGAGTGGCTGCTGTATGGGATTAAGCCGGTCATTATTGCGGTTGTGGCGCAGGCGCTCTGGGGCTTGGCAAAGACGGCGGTGAAGGGGTGGTTCTTGGCGTCTGTTGGCGGAGCGGTGCTGTTGCTCTATCTGCTGGGCGTTAATGAGTTGACCTTGCTCTTCGGAGGTGGCTTTTTGGTGATGCTGGTGCGCAATCTGGTGCGCATGCCACCGGGGGCGCTTGGGGCGCTGCTGCCGCTAGGAACTCTGACTCCGTTGGGGTTGGCTCAGGTTGTGCCGGTGTCGTTGGGGCAGCTCTTTTGGAGCTTTCTGAAGATTGGGGCGGTGCTGTATGGGAGTGGCTATGTGTTGCTGGCCTTCCTGCGCAATGAGTTTGTGGTACGACTCGGCTGGCTGACCAATCAGCAACTGCTTGATGCCATCGCTATTGGCCAGTTTACCCCTGGTCCGCTCTTCACCAGTGCGACATTTATCGGCTACCTCGTGGCTGGTCTGCCCGGAGCGGTCTTGGCGACGTTGGGCATCTTTCTGCCGTCGTTTCTCTTTGTGGCGGGGGTCAATCCGCTCATTCCTGTGTTACGGCGCTCTCCCTGGATGGGTGGCTTTCTCGATGGGGTGAATGTGGCGGCCTTGGGTTTAATGGCGGCGGTGCTCTGGGAGTTGGGGCGGGCAGCGCTGGTGGATTGGTTGACGGTGCTGTTGGCGCTGGTGGCGGCGCTGCTGCTCTTTCGCTTTAAGCTCAACTCGGCGTGGTTGGTGTTGGGAGGCGGGGTGGTGGCGCTGCTGGTACGTTGGCTCGTGCCGGGGTGGTTGGGGTGAGATCACCCGCGCACCACTACCTCTGAATCCTCTGCGTACCTCCGCGTCCTCTGCGGTTGATTATGTACCCCATACTGCAACTCAGCAATCGTGATGGTAGATATACAAATATCGGTCAGGTGGTGATTGGTAATATGCTGAATAACCGCCGGTGGTCGTTGCCGAATGAGGGCCACACAGATGTTCGTGTCAAGCAGATAGCGCATATAGTGCTCACCGCTCTCGTCTTACAAGGGCTCGTCAAACAGATTATCCCGTTCTTCCACGGGAGGTTGCACACGCTCTACCAGAAAATCATCGGAAAAAAGCGCTAAACTTTCGATCATCAATTGCCACGAATCGTGCTCAGGAATGAGCACAATCGCATTTCCCATCCGCTTAATATACACTTTTGAGCCGCGAAACCGATACTCTTTGGGAAGTCTGACGGCTTGGCTTTTTCCATTTTGAAAGAGCTTTGCGCTATCCATATGAGCCTCCCTCCGTGACATAGTATATACTCTAAGTATACATTTCCCTGGGAGAAATTACAAGCACAGATGTGCGGGGCGCACCACGGGCGCTCCGGCTGCGCAGCCTTCAAACAGTGGCGGCTTTTGATAAGCCGCCCAACACGAATTGGATGTCATCGGGGGGCAGGGCGGCGGGTACCATCGCCCACCGCACGCACCCGTGGCTCGCGCAGCAGCTCGGCGAGGCTGGCGCTCGTGGCGGCGCTGCTGCTCTTCCGCTTTAAGCTCAACTCGGCGTGGTTGGTGTTGGGGGGTGGGATGGTTGCGCTACTGGTGCGTTGGCTCGCGCCGGGGTTGCTGGCGTGAGATCACCCGCGCACCACTACCTCTGAATCCTCTGCGTACCTCCGCGTCCTCTGCGGTTGATGTGGTGTACCGCAGAGGGCGCGGAGGTACGCAGAGGGATGACGATAGGCGCATCCCGGCGGGCGCATCGCGATGCGCCCCTCCATGGGTGGCTCGTAGTGGGCGCATCACGATGCGCCCCTACGGTTCGTCCTCTGCGTACCTCTGTGTCCTCTGCGGTTGATGTGGTGTACCGCTTTGCGTCAAAACCAGGATGCAAGGAGAAATGTAAACAGTTACGCTACCCCGCTACTCCCCCGAACCCGGTACCAGGAAGCGTAGCCCGATCTCCAGCGCTATCGGGATGACGAGCAGGCTCAGGAGGGGTGCCCAGATTGGGCTGAGGGAGAAGTAGAGGACTGCCGGGGGGATGGCGAGAATGATCCCGAAGATGCTCATGCCGAGGCTGCCCCAGCCGATGGCGACGATGACGCCAATGATCGTTAAACCCACGATGAAGCCGTCGGCGCAGGTGTTGATGGCAAAGCCGTTGTAGCACGATAAGAGTGCTGATGGCCCAGAGATGTCGAAGGGAACGCCTTCGGCCTCGAAGAAGGTGGGTAGCGCGTAGCGCCGTAGCATGTAGAGGATCGCGCCCATGGCGATCACCAGGTAGGCGCGCACGATCCGGTTTTCAAAGATTGGCATAGTCTTCCATGAGCATGCGCCGCCCCAATGGGGCGGCGCATGCGGTTTATCCCACTACGACGTTGACCAGTTTGCCCGGGACGACGATCACTTTGCGGATGCTCTTGTCGCCGACGTAGCTATTCACGCGCTCGCTGGCCATAGCAAGGGCGCGTAACTCTTCTTCACTCGCCCCGACGGGTACGGTGAGTTTGTCGCGCACTTTGCCGTTGACTTGCAGCACCACTTCGATCTCGTCCTCGGCGGCCAGCGCCGGGTCGGGGGTGGGCCAGGTTTGCTGGTGGACGCTGTAGCTGTGGCCGGTGCGCATCCACAGCTCTTCGGCGATGTGCGGTGCTACCGGGGCGATGAGCAGCATCAGCGTGTGGATCGCTTCCTCCCAGGCGGGAGTACCGAGCAGCCCGGCGTCGCGTGCGCGGTAGAGTGCGTTGGTGAACTCCATCAGTGCCGAGATGATCGTGTTGAACTTGAACTCGATGGTGTCGCGCTCGACCCGGATGATGGTCTGGTGGGTGACGCGGCGCAATTGGCGCTCGTTCATCTCGCCGGTTTGCCCGCCATCTTCGGGGGTGCTCAGCACAATCCGCCAGACCCGATCCAGCCAGCGCCGTACTCCGGGCACGCCGTCGGTGTTCCAGGGTACCGAGGCTTCAAAGTCGGAGATGAAGCATTCGTAGCCGCGTAGTGCGTCTGCGCCGTGTTTGGCCACTACGTCGTCGGGGGTGATGACGTTGCCCTTCGACTTGGACATCTTCTCGATGATGATCTTGCCCTCTTCTTCGCGCGCCGGGGCGAGAATTAGCCCTTGGTTGCGTAGGCGCTTGAAGGGTTCCTTGAAGGGCACCACCTCCAGATCGTAGAGTACCTTCGTCCAGAAGCGCGAGTAGAGCAGGTGCATCACGGCATGTTCGGCCCCACCCACATACATGTCTACCGGCAGCCAGTAGTTCAACTCCTCTGGAATTGCCAGTTGCTGCGGGTTTTTGGGGTCGGTGAAGCGCATGTAGTACCACGAGGAGCAGGCAAAGGTGCCCATCGTGTCGGTCTCACGCCGCCCGCGCCGCCCGTCGGGCAGGGTGACGTTGACCCACTCGTCAATCAGAGCCAGTGGCGATTCGCCGGTGGCGGTCGGTTCGTAGCTCTCGACGCCCGGTAGGGTGAGTGGTAGTTGATCATCAGCAACGGGGATCTCCAAGCCATCCTCGGTGTGGATGATCGGGATGGGGGTGCCCCAGTAGCGCTGGCGACTGATCAGCCAGTCGCGCATCTTGTAGTTCTGGCGGCCTTTGCCCTGGCCCTGTTCTTCTAGGTAGGCCACGGTGCGGCTGATGGCCTCCTCACCCGGTAGGCCGTTGATCGGCCCGGAGTTAATCGGGCTGCCATATTCGGCGTGGAAGAGCAGATCCTGGTAGGCGGGGATGCTGTTCAGGTAGGCCATGTAGCTCGGCCACGCGCCCTCCATGCGGGCGACCAGCGTCGCATCGGCGGCCTGCGAGTCGAAGGGGATGATCGCGTCGGGGAAGATGGCCAGCCAGGCCGCGCCGACCACCTCGCTCCACCCGGCGAGCAGGTTGGGGCGCACCAACTCGGCGTAGCGCTGCGCTTGGTCGCCGCGCATCGCGGTGATGAGTGCGCCATCTTCTTGCAGCACCGGCTCAAAGCCCGCTGCCCGTAGCGCGTCGGGTAGCGCCTCGGTGTAGCTGCCCGCCCGCAACAGTGAACGCGCACGGTCGTCGGTGCGCGCAATCACGGGGATGATCGGTAGGCCAAACTTGAGCGCAAAGGCGAAGTCGCGCTCGTCATGGGCGGGGACGGCCATGATCGCGCCGGTGCCGTAGCCCATCAACACATAGTCGGCGACCCAGATCGGGATGCGCGCACCATTGACCGGGTTGATCGCGTAGCCGCCGGTAAAGACGCCGGTCTTCTCTTTGTCCTCGACCGGGGCGACTACCGCGCCCTTGATTTTGGCCTCGGCACTATATGCCTCCACCGCCGCCCGCTGCTCATCACTGGTGATGCTGGCGACCAGTGGATGCTCTGGCGAGAGTACCATGAAGGTCGCGCCCCAGAGCGTATCGGGGCGGGTGGTGTAGATGATGATCGGCGCACCTTGCTCGGTGGTGAAGATCACCTCGGCACCCTGCGAGCGCCCAATCCAGTTGCGCTGCATGGTGACGATGCGCCCCGGCCAGTCTACGGTGTCGAGGTCCCGATCCAGACGATCCGAGTAGGCGGAGATGCGGAAGAACCACTGCTTGAGCTTCTTGCGCTCCACCAGTGCGCCTGAACGCCACGCCGTGCCGTCGGGCAGCACCTCTTCGTTGGCCAGCACCGTCTTGTCTACCGGGTCCCAGTTGACGGTCGCTTCGCCCCGGTAGGCCAACCGGAAACGCTTGAGGAACTCCTGCTTTTCGAGGGGGCTATAGCCATTCCACTCGGCAGCACTGACCGGCTGCTCCGAGAGGGGCAGACCGAGTTGGCTGGTGCCATGCGTGGCCAGTTCGGCTTCCAGATCCGCAATTGGGCGCGCCCGATCCACGCGGGTGTCGTACCAGGAGGTATAGAGGCGCAAGAAGATCCACTGTGTCCAGTGGTAATACTCCGGGGTGGAGGAGTTGATCTCGCGGCTCCAGTCATAACTGGCCCCAATGAGCGACATCTGGCGCTTATAGTTGTCGGCGAAGCGGCGGATGAGGATTGCCGGGTTGGTCTTGAGCTTGAGCGCCGCATTCTCGGCAGGCAGGCCGAAGGCATCCCAGCCCATCGGGTGCAGGACGTTGAAGCCCTTCATGCGGTAATAGCGGGCGATCAGGTCGGTGGGGACGTAGTTGCGGCAATGACCAACGCTCAACCCCTCACCGCTCGGATAGGGGAAGAAGTCCAGAATATAGTATTTTGGACGATCATCTGCGGGGGTGGTGCGATAGAGATCATCGGTGGCCCAACGCTCTTGCCACTTCGACTCGATAGCAGCGGGATCGTAGCGCTCGGTGCGATCAGGTTTGATGTCGCTCATAGTTTATAGGGATTCTTGATATATGGCATGCATTGTAGGGGCGAAGCATCGCCCACCAATCCAGTTTGTATTTCTCAGACCCTATGCTGGGCGATGCTTCGCCCCTACTAAAAATGGTATTATAGCAACGCCGGTTATTATAGCACAGCCTATGCCAAGGAATCCGTTCTATGCCGCTACCTGCGTTGCTTCTGCTGCTGGGTGCGATCACGAGTGAAGTGATCGGTACGACGGCGCTCAAATACTCGGACGGCTTCAGTAAGTTGGTTCCTAGCCTGATCGTGATTGTCGGGTACGGGCTGGCATTCTACCTGCTCGCGCTCAGTCTGAAACAGATCCCGTTGGGTAACGCCTACGCGATCTGGTCGGGGGTAGGCACCGCCGCCACCGCCGCGATTGGGGTCTGGTTGTGGCAGGAGAGCCTGAGTCCACTGCGGATCGTGGGGATCGTGCTGATCATTGTTGGGGTGGTGGTGTTGAATCTGGCGCAGGAGGCATTGTAGGGGCGAAGCATCGCCCTCCATGTGGTCGGCGAACCCAAACGAGGTTGGCGGGCGATGCTTCGCCCCTACTTGCATCATCATGTCAAAGATCGGCTATGATGCGTCAAGCAACTTTTTGACCCCTCATACCAACCCTACCCAAAGGAAAACCACGCATGAACCTCCAGGCGTTGCTTGTCGATCCACAGCGGTTTGTGACACTCTACGGTTCAGTGCCGCCCCGCGCTACCACCAGCCCCGAAAAGATTGAGCGTGCCGCCGACCTGTTGGCCGAGCGCGTGCGCAGTTTGCCGATTGATGGCCTCGTGGTGTATGACGTGCAGGAGGAGACTGGACGCACGACCGAACCGCGCCCCTTCCCCTATCAGCCCACGATTGACCCGCGTATCTACAGCCGGATGTTGCAGGATCGCACCGGCTTGCAGGCGATCACCTATAAGAGTGTGGGTGAACTGGGTGAAGCGGGCTGGGTCGAGTGGCTGCACGCGGCCCATCATGACTACCAGATCGGCCAGTTTATTCTGGTTGGCTCGTCCGTCCCGGTGCCGCCGCCGGACACACTCTTTGTGGATCGCGCCATGCAGTTGGCGCAGGAGCATGTGACGACCGCGATGCTGGGTGGGGTGGTGATTGCCGAGCGCCACACGCCGGAGTATAACGAGAGCCAGCGTTTGGTACTCAAGGCCGCCCGTGGCAGCCGCTTCTTCGTCTCGCAGGTGGTCTATGATCCGGCTCCAACCCTGCAACTGCTCAGCGACTATGTGCAGGTGTGCCGCGAGCATAGCCAGACCCCGCGCCGCATCGTGCTGACCTTCTCGCCATGTGGTCGCCCCGGTACCATGACCTTCCTCAAGTGGCTGGGGGTGGCGGTGCATCCCGATGCTGAGCGGGCGATCTTTGCGAGTGCCGCGCCCTTTAGTACCTCGATTGAGATCTGTAGCACCTACCTACGCACGATCTTCGAGCATGTGGACGAGAGCATCCCACTGGGGGTGAATATCGAGAGTGTCTCGACCCACCCCGATGAGATGGCAGCCTCGGCCGAGTTGGTGCATGCGCTCCGCGCTGTTGCTGATGAGTACCGCAAAGAGCAGGTGGTATCGTCGTCATAATTATTCAACCGCAGAGGATGCAGAGGTGGAAGGTGGAAGGGTAACTATTCACAGTTCTCCTAGCATTCCGGTTTTGACGCAAAGACGCCAAGGCGCAAAGTATTTCATAGAAGCCCTATCAAAATCTTTGCGTCTTTGCGCCTTTGCGTCAATCAGAAGCTCTCTTTACCCCAAGTGTGAACAGTTACAGTTACGTGGAAGGTCGTAATTGACAGCCCTCTGCGCCCCTCTGCGTCCTCTGCGGTTGTACACCGGGCTAATCTGCGTAATCTGCGGATACGTATGCGTCCTCTGCGATTGTACACCGGGCTAATCTGCGTAATCTGCGTAATCTGCGGATACTAACACCCCATCCAGTGCTGGAACTGCTCCCGCTGCTGCTCGGTCGGGCTGGCCACAGCCACCACCTCCAGCCGGTCATACGGCGCAGCCGTGAGGGCCACGGGCACCGTAATCAGCGCGTCGCCCCGGAAGAGACTCAGGCGCACGGTGCTGCCGGGGGCATATTCGGCCAGCCGCGCCTGCACCTTCTCCTCGTCCACCCGCCAGCCATTCAGGGCCACCAGTTCATCTTCGGCGTAGACCCCGGCGCTGTAGGCGGGGCTGTCTGAGCGTACCGAGGCAACCACGGTACGTTCGCCCTTGCGCTTGAATGTCGCGCCCAGCCATGCCGGGGCGCTGCCGTCGGGGCGGGGGGCGCGGTGGCTCCAGCGCAGTTCGAGGCCCACCACGGCGAGGCCGGAGCTATAGTCAAGCTCGGTCGTCCCGGCGATCATGTGGGCGAAGAAGTCGCGGAACAGCCCCGCCTGCGCCCCGGCGATCTCCTCCACCGCTGCCAGCACCGCACCCTCTTCGGGGATGCCGGGGCCGCTGATCGGGTAGCGCTGGTAGAGCAGGCGCACCACGTCATCCAGGCAGTGGGTACCGTTGGTCACGCGCCGGATCTGCATATCCAGCAACATACTCACCAGTGCACCCTTGAGGTAGTAGGAGATACTGGTATTGGCCGAATTTTCATCGGGGCGGTAGTACTTGATCCAGGCGTCAAAGCTGCTCTCTTCCAACGTCTGCAACTGGCGACCCGGCTGGCTCTGGAGGTTGAGGATCTCATCGGCGAGGCGATCCAGAAAGCGTTCGGGCTGCATCAGCCCACCGCGCACCAGCAGCAACTCATCATAATAGCTCGTCACCCCCTCCACAAACCAGATCAGGCGGGTGTAGTTCTCCTGGCTATAGTCGAAGGGGCCGAGTGCGGCGGGGCGCAGCCGTTTCACATTCCACACATGGAATAGCTCGTGCGAGGTGAGTGAGAGGTAGCGTTCGTAGGAACGCTCCGGCTGGAAACTCCAGCGGTCTACCATGTTGGTGACACTGTTGCGATGCTCCAAGCCACCCCCGCGCCCGTCGGTGAGGTGCAGGATGAAGAGGTAGTGCGGATAGGGCAGGCTACCAAACATGTCGCGCTGGGATTCCACAATACGCTGGGTATCGCGCAGCAGCCGCGCTTCGTCCTCGTTCCCATAGCCATACATAGCAATCTCGTGGGGAACACCATCCACACAGAAGGTCAACACACGCTGCGTCCCACACTCGCAGGGGCTATCCACCAACTCATCATAGTCGTTGGCGCGGTAGCACCACGGCCCCGATCCATCCGGCTCAAGGGCGGTACTGACCCGCCAGCCCTCGGCGGGCAGCACGCGCAGAGTGAGTGGCGCGTGGCTACGTTCGGGGAGGTACATGCAGAGGTTGCCGGGGTTGAAGTAGCCGTGGCTGGCATCGAGGTAACTGGTACGCACCGTCTGTTCAAAGGCGTAGACCTTATAACTGACCCGCACATCCGTAACGCCCTCGGTATCCACCTGCCAGAGCGCCTTCGCCGTCTTGCGCCAGGGCAGCAACTGACCATCCGGGCCAGTGGCGCAAAACTCCTGCACATGGCGCGCATACTCGCGGATCATGTAGGAGCCGGGCGTCCACGCGGGCAGATGCAGCTCAAGCTGGGGGCTGGCAACGGCGTCAATGGCCACCTCAACATGGAAGAGGTGGGTATGCGGATCGGGCATGGAGACGGTATAGGTAAGCATCAATCACCAATCACAAAATAGCGCGTATTGCGTTCATTACTCGCAAAACTCGGCCCAAAGACGAGGCGCACCTCTGGGGTATCCTTGGGGATCTCGACGGTAATCCAGCCACTACCCTTACCACCCGGATAGAGATAGTGCGAGAGCTTAGGTTCAGGTTCTACCACGGCTGGATAGCGCTGGATAGTGGCCTCAATATCTTCGGCATTGCCGATGACAGTGTAGAAATCGCTATCACTGACCATGACTGTATCATCCTTAGTACTGAGGGAGCGCACCTCAACGCGGGCCAAGAGATACTCATAGCCCTGCTTGGGGGGATCATTAAATTGATTCGCCTCAAGAAGTTGCTGATAGGCTGCCTCACCACGGATCTCTTCTAGCACCGTCACCTCAAAATCCTCGGTGGTCACCGTCTCACCGATCTCAGCCGGTTCACGCGGATCTTCGCCCAGGGAGGTTGGGCGAAGATCGCGCAGACTCATATCCACAGAGACACTAGCTCCGGCATCAAGCGCCACAAAGACCGGCGCTTGATCAAAACTGCCCAGATCATCCACCGCAAGAATCAGATTGCCCTCATCCTGCACTACCAAATAGGGAATATCAATATCGAACACCGCATCCTTAGCGTAGGTATCCGGGCGCTGATGAGGCGTGACCGCCGCAACCGGGAGGTAGCCAACCCGCTGATCACCCGTCAGTTGGGGATAGAGATCAGGGTTATCCTCGCTACCTTGCAATGCCTGCGCACGCAGATGCACCACCACATACTCATGGCCATCAGGCGGTGGATCGTTGTTCGAGTTGGTCTCGTACAGCAGATCCCAGGCGTCCTTACCACGAGTGACATCCTTGACCGCCACGGCCCAACTCGCGATCTGGGCGGTGGAGCCAGGGGGAAGGGGCGTAGTGCGGCTACTCCCGGCGTCAGGCAGCGGGGTTGCGGTACTGGCCCCCACATTCAGCACGATGGTGGCGACGGGATTGGGGCGTTCCCCCACCTGCACCGATGAATCGGCGCTAAAGAGGCGGAGCATCCCCACTAGCGCCGCGATCAGGATGATCATGGCCAACCCTGCCACCAGCCCAATCAGCGCCAGCTTATTGGGTGCCGAGGAGGTCGGCGTGGCCTCGCGGGCCATGGCGATAGTCGGCTGGCCAGCGCTACTGGGCGTATGGGTAATGAGGTTGGCAGGCGTCGCGGGAGCAGCCGGGAGAGCAGCCTGCCACGCCTGACGCAGCGCCGCAGCCGAGGCGGGGCGTTGATTAGGAGCCTGGGCCATACAGGTCTGGAGCAGATCGCTCAGGGCGAGCGGGAGACCCGAATTGAGCAGATGGGCGGGGCGCAGCGGATCGGGGTTGCCCGCTACCAGGGCCGCAGCGCGGGTGAGCGCGTCGGGCGGGGCATTGCCGGTGAGCAGTTGGTAAAACGTGGCCCCGAAGGCATACAGATCGCTACGCGGGTCGGTGCCGGTGCCCTGAATCTGTTCGAGCGGCGCATACTGCGGCGTATAGCCAAAGAGGCTGGGCATCGTTCCAGCCTGACCCGTCCCGAGTTGGCCTTTGGCAAGACCAAAATCGAGCAGCACAATCTCACCACGCGGCGTCAGTTTGAGATTCTGCGGCTTGAGATCGCGGTGGATGATCGGCGGCGTCTGGGCATGCAAGTAATCGAGCGCATCAAGCAGGCGGTCGGCCCAGGGCGTCACCTCGGCAAGCGCGAAGGGGCCAGAACGGGCGGCCAGGAGCGCGGCCAGATCATCGCCGGGGATATACTGCATGACGAGGAACTGACCACTGCCCTCGGTAAAGTGGTCACTGACCACTGGCAAGGCGGGGTGGTGGAGGTTAGCCAGCAGGCGCGCCTCGCGTTCAAAGGCAGCCAGCAGAGCCGGATCACTCATCAAGGTCTGTTTGAGCGCCACCGTATTACCGAGGCGTTCATCCACGGCACGGTAGACGGCCCCCATACCACCCTGAGCGATCAGCGTCTGAATCCGGTAACGGCCCTGGAGGAGATCATTGGGGGCAAGCTGCTTCATAACGGGCCTAGAGGCTTCTACTCAGTATACGGCTGGAAGAGGCGGGCAAAGAGCGCATCGAAGTTGGGCGAATCGCCTGCCAGGCGATCATAGATTTGGATAACCCGTGCAGCCTGGTCGCGGCGCCGCCAGATCGCATGGGCAAAACGGTCATCGGCGAGCAGACCGCGATCCTTGAGGAAGGCATAGAACTGCTTCATCGAGGTACAGATCTCGCGCACCTGACGCGGCGAGGTATTCATCACCCGGCGCGGGTAGTAGTAGAAAAGGCACTCATCGAGACTGGCATAATCGCCCTGGATCAGACTGCGCTGGTAGTAGAGGGCGAGAAACTCGGCATAGACGAGTACATTATGTGAACGTGAGCGAGCCGTCGTGCTACGCTTCCCCAATTCGAGCAGATAGTCATAAAACTGGCTAATCAGGTCGCTACTCTCATCGTAGAAACGCGCCGAGTCATCATCAATTGCAAAGAGGTCATCAACCTCCTCACTCCAATCATCATCATCATCTTCTTCTTCGACCTGCTCTTGCCAAGCGGCGGCATCAAAGAGGCTCTCGGTAGGCGGTTCAATCCCCATCTCATCGGGACTCATGCTGAGATCGAGAGGGGGGAAGAGGTGGGGCTTTTTAGCCAGCAACATATTGAGGTGCTGGGAGAGAATTACCTCGGCCTCTTCGGGGCGAGCGGCTTCGATCTGATCGGCAACTCCGGGTGGGAGCGCCTCGATCAGTTCGCGATGCGCGGCTTGGAGGCGGGCAAACTCGTCATTCTCGAAGAGCAACATGGCGTCCGATTCGAGATGATCGAGACCAAAGGCATCATCATCATCATCGTCGTCATCGGTATCAAACTCATCATAGCCCTCAATCGCACTCAGTGGGCTAGTACGAGTAAAGAGTTGATCAATATCAGCATCGAGGGTCGAATAGGCAGCCGAAGCGCGCTGGATCTGGCCGTTCCACAAACCGGCATCAGCGTCTTCCTCACGTGAGCGGCGCAAATCGCGCTGAAGCGCCTCAATTTCGGCCAAGAGGGCATTATCAGCCGCCATACGCTCCACTTCAGGAATAGACTGCGCTTCAAAGACCACCTGGATGGTAGAGGGCAAAAAGTTGATCGCAATCTGGTGCTGGTTGGTGAGGAAGGAATCATCCACCAACTGCACGCGCCCATCGCGGACCACGAGGTGCTGCCAAGGGGTACCGGGGTAATCGGTGCGCCATGGTGCGAGGGCGAAGATCGGCAGAATAACATCCTCACACGCAACCAGCACATCCTGAATGTGGTTCACCCGATCCACCAATGTTTCGAGCAGATCGCGATCCTGATCGGGGGTTGGCTGGCGCAACGCCTGCGGCTCATGGGAAACCCGCAGGATTGACCCACGCAGCGCAGGATGAATAATCCGCACCAAGAGACTATCACCATGCACAAAGCCGGTACGCTCAAACCAAACCCGCAGATCGAAACTGGCAAGCAAATCGCTATTGGAGTCATTCAGATCCGGTGAGATGAAGGGGAAGGGCTGGCCATGCTCATCCACGAGATCAAACCAATTGCCACGAATGCCCGCAAAAGGCAGGAAGTGAGCTAATGGCAAACGGCCATCGGCAATATCACATGCACGCGGCACACAGCGAAAGTGGAGATCTTGGAGGAGCACCCGCAGCGGGATCAACTGGCTACGACTAATGCGCAGCCAACCCAAGCCCATACCTTCCCAACGCAGCCGCTCGCGGATAGTCGCATAGGGATTCTTGGCCGAACTTGGACGATGTTGCAGCACATGGTCTAAGAGTTGGCGCTCATCAACTGGCCCCGCGTACTCATGGGCGAGTTGGCGCAGGATGTTTGCAATCGTCGGCTCCTGGTTTGTCATCGCCTAGCCCCTATCCGATGTGGACGCTGCTATGCTACAGGGTAGCATTGAGGTGGGGTAGTGTCAAGATAGGGAGTAGCAGTAACTGTTCACACTTGGGGTAAAAGAAACCTCGTGTTGACGCAAAGGCGCAAGGACGCAAAGGTTTTGTTGCAGGCTTTGCGCCTTGGCGTCTTGGCGTCAAAATCTGGAGGCTAGGTAAGTATTCACCCTTGGGGTAAAAGAAATCTCGTGTTGACGCAAAGGCGCAAGGACGCAAAGGTTTTGTTGCAGGCTTTGCGCCTCTGCGTCTTGGCGTCAAAATCTGGAAGCTAGGAGAAGTGTGAACAGTTACGAGGCTAGGAGAAGTGTGAACAGTTACGGGTAGCAGGGCATGGGTAAAATCCTTGGGGCTGAAACCCCAGACCCCAATATTTGTTGCTCTTTGGCGACTTCGAGCACGAAGAAGCCTTGGGACAGTCTGGAAGCGAGGGCGTCTCGCCCGCGTATCCGCTGAGGGCGGGACGCCCTGACTCCCAGGGCTTTTTCGCGCTAAGAAAGAGCTTCGGGATTCGTCGTGACACGCTCCTTTCTAAGGAGCGATCTGGGTACTCAGCCAGTCACGCAGAGCAGTAATAGAGAAATTAGGTGCTATCTCCTCTAAATCCTTGAGCGGAGTACTTAATGGAGTCGCCTCTGGAATACCAAACTGATGGTAGAGGCTAGCTTGATCTATAGGGTAGGCATCAAGGACTGCTTGAATGGTCATCCAGCCTTTGATAGTGGCGGGGTCAGTGCCGCTCAGTTGTACCGGCACCCCATTTGGGGTGAACTTGCCGGAGACCGACCAGAGGCCGCTGGCTTGAGCGATCAGGATGCTGCCGAAGAAGAGGCCCAGCACGAGGGCGGCGTAGACGAGGCCAGGGACGTGGAGGCTGCGGCGGGCGGGTGTGGGTATATTCATGGTGGGTTCCTCATCCTCTGTTCTGCGCTACTGCTTGGGCGTGACGACCGAGGGCGTACCTGGTACGGCAAGACGCATATCAATCGCCTCGGTTCGGGAGCAATCACTCACACACTTCATACATCCGATGCAGCGCATGTCGGTGACGACACCTGCATGGGCTACATCAATACCCATCGGGCAGTGCTGGGTGCAAAGGCCACACTGGTTGCACGCGCTTTTGGATATCTCAATCCGAAAGGGGCTGAAGCGTCCAAGCAGGCTGATCGTTGCGCCAAGTGGGCATGCGTACCGGCACCAAGCTCGATCAACAAAGAAGGAGGCCACCAGCGAGGCGATCAGGATATAGGTTCCCACCGTCACCTGGAGTTCGGCAATGCTCAACAGCGCCGACCAGGGATCGTAGTCGCGGAAGACCATGCTGCCATAAGCGATGGTGGCCCCGATGATCCAGGCCAGTACCACATAACGCCCATAGCTCAGGGCTTTGTCAATACGCTGGCCGAGGGTTGGGCCAGTGTAGGCATCGCGCTTTGTGCGCGGGTTCAGATGCTGGTTGAGGGAGTGCATCGCCCGCCCAAAGGGCCGAATGCGGCGCTGGAGCCAGCGGCTCACGCTCTGAATCCACTCCTGGATGGTGCCAAATGGGCAGATCCAGCCGCAGAAGGCACCACGGGCGATCACGCTGGTGATGACCACGGCCAGGAAGATCGCCAGATTGGAGAGGTGGGTGTGGGCGATGGTGCTCCCGCCTGTGAGATAGCTGTAGAGGGTCTCAAGACCCCCAAACGGGCAGAAGGCTTCGGGAGAGGCACTGGCATCGCCAAGAACAAGGTGTTGCGTCGCAACGACGATAATAAATCCGACTACGGCGAGTTGAACGAGGTGTCGGAGGCTCTGGAGCATGCGGAGGCGGGTCGAGGTTTGGTGGGAATGGGTCGGCGTTTGCATGAGGGACAACTCCTTACACTATGATCTGCTCCGAGCATAGCGCAGAAGTATGGATAACTCATGGAGATGAAGTGGAGATGTGGGGGAAGTAGGGGCGATGGTTCGCCCCTACTCAGTGGTAATTATGGGCGACCGCGCCGCCCGTTGCCGCGCCCATTACTATTGCCCGACCCATTGGTGTTCTCAGCATTCATAATCGCCTGATAGCTCGCAGCATCCAGGTACTGGGGCTGGTAGGTGCTGCCGGTCTGCGCTTCCCACTGGCGCACAAACGCCCGCAGGTGATTCTCCGAGCCTGCAACCAGATTCTGGAAGACCTGGGTGATGTCCGCTGGGGTGGTCGCAGTCAGGTGCTGCTGGAGGTCAAGGATGTCAATCTCCTCAATTGCCGCGCCAACCGCGAGCGCCTCGCTGAGTGAGATCTGGCCTCGCGCCACAAGCTGGGTGTAGAGGGCTTGCAGATCCGGGTTGTTAAATTCACCCGCAGCCGTTGTTGCCGCCGGGTCACTCAGACCATAGCGGTCAAGCAGGGTCTTGAGGGCGTCCATGTGGGTCTGCTCACTGGCCGCAATATTCTCGAAGATCGGCAGTGACCATGTCTGGCCGAGGAAGAGATAGACATCGCGAGCGAGTTTCTCCTCCTCGCGCATATAGATCAGAGCTTCGGCATCCTCGGCAGAGAGCGCAGTGGGCGGGGACGTGGTTGCCACCGGACGGGCGACCTGGGCGAGATCAGGCGGCGCGGATTGGGCGAAGGCATTGGTGACGAAAGGCAGGGCGAGTAGGGCAATGATGAGGCCGGCAATACCGGCAATGATGAAACTGAAGGTACGTTTCATGATGGTTCTCCGCTGCATATGGCCCAGAATTCCTGGGCGGGTATCTCGATAGTTCTAGGATAGCAGCGGAGTGTGGAGGATCTGTGGAGTCATGATGGAACAACGATGCTATTCACGCTGCTCGGCAAACGCGGCCACGAAGTGGCGGCGGGCGACACGCAGGGTACCAAAGCTGATCGTTGCTTCGCCCGTCTCCGGGTCGCTCATCTGGTGCTGATCGAGATACTCACGGATGGCCAACAGCGCGGCCTTGTGGCACAAGCCCTCCAGATCGGCCCCGACGTAGTTTTGGGTCTCCTGCGCGAGCAGTTCCAGATTGACATCGGCCTCCAGGGGTATGTTGCGCGTCTGCACGCCGAGAATGGCCTGGCGCACCGCTGCATCAGGCAGCGGCATCTCAACCAGGAAGTCGAAGCGACCGGGGCGCTGGAGGGCCGGGTCTACCATATCAATCCGGTTGGTAGCCGCCAGCACCACCACCCCCTTGAGGGCTTCAATCCCATCCAGTTCGGTGAGTAGCTGGCTCACCACACGCTCGGTGACGCCGCTGTCGCCACCACCACGCGGCGGAGCGATAGCGTCAATCTCATCAAAGAAGATGATACACGGGGCGGCTTGGCGCGCCTTGCGGAAGATCTCGCGCACCCCGCGCTCCGACTCGCCCACCCAGCGGTTGAGCAGTTCTGGCCCCTTGACCGAGATGAAGTTGGCTTCGCTCTCGCGTGCCAAGGCCTTGGCCAGCAATGTCTTGCCGGTACCGGGCGGGCCATAGAGTAGCACCCCCTTGGGCGTGCGTACCCCAATGTGCTCAAAGGCACGCGCATGGCGCAACGGCCACTCCACCGCCTCGATCAGCAAGCGGCGCACATCCTCCAAGCCGCCCACATCCTCCCAGGTCACATCGGGGATCTCGGTAAAGACCTCGCGGATAGCGGATGGCTCGATGTCGGCCAGGGCCGCCGCGAAGTCATCGGGGAGGACTTCGAGCGCCATGAGTTTGTCGTAGGGGATCTGGGCTTGGCTGAAATCAATATCGGGCAGCAGGCGGCGCAGTGCGCCCATGGCCGCCTCGCGACAGAGCGCTTGCAGATCGGCCCCGACAAAGCCGTGAGTCACACTGGCCAAGCGGTCCAGATTAACCTCAGCAGCCAGCGGCATGCCACGGGTATGGATCTCTAAAATCTCAGCGCGCCCGTCCTTGTCGGGGACATTAATACTGATCTCGCGGTCGAAGCGACCGGGGCGACGCAGCGCCGGATCGAGGCTATTGGGCAGGTTGGTGGCGGCAATGACGATCACATTCCCGCGTGATTCGAGGCCATCCATGAGCGCCAACAACTGCGCGACAACGCGCCGCTCAACTTGGCGGTCGCCACTCAGATCCTCGCGTTTAGGCGCAATCGCATCAATCTCATCAATAAAGATAATTGCCGGAGCGCGTTTGCGGGCATCCTCGAAGATACCGCGCAGATTGGCCTCGGAAGCCCCATAGAGCTTATCAATAATCTCCGGGCCATTGATGGTCACAAAATGGGCACTCGTCTCATTCGCCACCGCCCGTGCAATCAGGGTTTTGCCCGAACCGGGCGGACCATAGAGCAGCACCCCCTTGGGGGCATCAATCCCCAGGCGCTCAAAGACCTCCGGGTAGCGCAGGGGCAACTCAATCATCTCGCGGATGCGCCGCGTCTCACGACGCAACCCACCGATATCCTCATAGGTCAGGGTACCCCTAGCGCGCTCGCGACCGCCCTTCTCGCCTGAAACACGGATGAGCGTGGTCGGACTGATCAGCACCGGGCCGGATGGGTTGGTCTCCAGCACACTAAACGTCTGAGCGCGGGTACCAAACAGGTTGACGCGCAGCAGATCGCCACTGATCACCGGAATACCATCGAGCAACTTGGCCAAATAGCGCGCCTGGGCGGCGACTTGGCTGGCGCGTATCCCCTCGGTAGGTGCCAAAACCAACCCCCGTGCTGGTTGGGTCTTCACGGGCTGGATCGTCACCCGTTCATCAAGACTGGCCCCGGCATTCAGGCGCACAATCCCATCGGCCTGGATGAGACCCTGACCACGCTGATCGGCATAGGCGGGCATAGCGCGGGCGACCGTGGTGCGCTTGCCGGTGATCTGGATGACATCGCCGATACGGATACCGAGTTGATCCAGGTTTTGCGGATCGAAGCGCACGAGGCCGCGCCCAACATCCTTGGGCAGCGCCTCGACGATCCGTAGGGAAAGGTTGGTCTGATTTGACATCGTGAGTTCCTAATGACAATAGGGGCGAAGCATCGCTCATATATATTCTGGGGAGCACGAACTGGGTTAGTGAGCGATGCTTCGCCCCTACGCCTTGGTCAACCGTAACTCCAGAATCCCATTGGTATAGGTCTGCTGGAGCGAATCGGGATGCACCGCTGCCGAGAGCAAAATCTCCTTGGTATAGCGGCGCTCGCCAGACGTGGTGATACTGAGGATATCATCATTCAGATCAACCTGGATCTGGGCGGCATTCACCCCTGGCAACTCAGCAACAATGAGGATCTCCGCCCCCTCATCGAAGATATCCACCAGTGGCTCGCGCACATCACTCACCACCGGCCCCTCTTCCGTCTTGCGGATGTTGCCGAAAGGCTGAATACGTGGCGGGCCACCGATAGCACTGCGGATGGTGAAGCCATACACACCGCGTGCTTGATCGCCCATGCCCTTCACCTGAAACTCCGCCGAACGACTGACCTCACCCTGGGTCGCTTGGGCCTTATCGGTCAGATCGGCGAGCACATTGAGCATATCACCCAGATTCTTAAAGATCCCGCCCAAGCCAAGATCGAGGCCAAAATTCGCCTTCGTCGGCTCTTGCTCATCTTTTTTGTCAGTCATGGTATGGTTCCTCCGATGGATGAAATACACACCGCAGCGTGCGTTGCTCACTTCATTGTACGGTATTGGGGGCGAGTTCGCATGATCTCTGGTGGAGGTTTGCAGGGCATGTGCAAATTTACCTCCGGTGGGGGTTCGGGGCGGCAAGCCGCCCCCGAAGATCTTCTACATTCCATCTTCACAACTTCTGAAATAGTGGATGGTACAACTACACATACAACCTACATCGAATAGTTCAAAGACACGAAAGATACACTGCACCATGAAAGCAAGCCCTACCACTAAATGGATCACCGACGCCATCCTCCTCGTGGGGTATTGTGTTGCCGTATGGCTCGACCTCACCGGCTTGGAGTTGCACCAGTGGCTTGGCGTGGGTGTGGTACTCCTGGCGGGGTACCACATGCTCACCCACATGGATTGGGTCAGCGCCGTTACGCGGCGCCTCTTCAGCAAGACCAACCCGCGTGTGCGGCTCTACTACCTGATCAATGTACTGATGCTGGGCAGTTTTGCCGCCATCGGCATCACCGGGATACTCATCTCCACCTGGCTCAACCTGACGCTAGAGAGCATGGCGCTCCTCATAGCGATCCACAAATGGACGGCCTATCTGACGCTGGCCGTAGTAGGGATCAAACTGGCGCTACATTGGCGCTGGATCGTGAATGTTGCGGGCAAACTCGTAGCCACGCCCGCCGCACGCCAACCGGCAACAGCCGAGGTGGTTGGGCGCACCTATACCCGACGTGAAGTACTTAAACTGATGGGCGTCGCGGCACTCTCCAGCGTAGCCGGAGTGGGCGTGCTGGGCAAAGCGCTAAACGCGCTGCAAATGCAAGATACTGAAGTGGCGAGCGCCGCAGAGAGTCTGGCCACCAGCACCGCCACGAGCGCCCCAGCCGTACCGACTGCGGTGCCGGTAGTCGCCGCGCCAGCCAGCGTAGCGAGCGAGGTGCCGGTAGTGGCGGTACCGACCGAGGTGCCAACTGCGGTGCCCGTAGTCGCCGCACCGACTGCTGTGCCCGTAGTCGCCGTGCCGACTGCTGTGCCCGTAGTCGCCGCGCCGGTTGCCTGTAGGACTTGCCGACGCCGCAAGCACTGCGCGTACCCCGGCGACTGCCGCGATTATGTGGACACGAACGGGAACGGACGTTGCGACCTGGGCGAGTGTGGGTGATGGGGGAGTAGCTATCAGTTAAAGGTCATTGCGTTGGGAAATCGGGAGCGTTCTTCTCCGAATCTGATGAGTCGGAGAAGAGCGCTTTATGAGCAACAATAACCTTATCCTGAGGATTTGACGGTGCTTTAAGCAGGAGTATTCGAGTATCTGCGATAACTTCTAGAATGATATGCGGTATATGTGGTCGGACCAACAAGAGATGTCCAGGTGAAACATCTATGATTTCAGTATCAATTTGAATTTTCATATACCCACTTAGTACCAGATAATATTCTTCAGTCTTTACATGTAAGTGGTACTGATCTGCACTATCTACGTGTTGAAGATGTAGATAACCGACCTCGATATTCGAACTATATGCTCCATGGGTTTCGGGCAAGAATGAACCGACAAACCATTTACGGCCACTTCTCGCTTCTTCCTCCAGATTAAATAAAGTATACCCTGAGTGAGTCATTTAGTTCCTCCTGAAAACCACGTTTGTATAGACAAACATCGCCTATTGTACCAGAGAAATGCAGTGGTTGTAGTGAATGATCTTGTCGTCTATTAAAGATATTCCACGAGCGGCTCGCGCACATCACTCACCACCGGCCCCTCCTCCGTCTTGCGGATGTTTCCAAAATTTACACGTGCTGCAACCTTTAGCCTACTTCTTGGTCAGCTTTTCGCCGATGTAGGCAACATACAAGGGCGTATGGCTCTGAATTGGATAACTGAAGTGGATACGAAATTGTATCGGTCGTTTCACCTTGCCATGCCAGAAACAGATCAACTCATGACCATCTGGGTCTTTGAAGGTCATTGCGTTACGGAAAACGGGATCATTCTTCTCCGAATCTGATGAGTCGGAGAAGAGCGCCTTATCACGTCGAAAGAAATTATCTATCAACTCCTCTCCGGCGGCAGTACGCTGGCCCTCTGCATCAAAGCAGGTTTTGAGCCGATTCAGCACATCGAGCAGCACAAAACTTCGCTCCACCAAGTACGGAGAGAACGTGGTTCCTTTGAGGTAATCTTCTAATCCAGGAAGAAACGTGAGGTGGGGAAAACGTCCGGGGAGTTGGGCAATAAAATCATTCCAACTTTCCGGAGGCTGACGGTAGGATTCGAGCAGACATTGGAGTTGTTCTGGCTCGCAACAATTGGGTAATGCGCAACTCTCCACACTACCATCATCATGGTGCCAGTGTACACTGATTGGTGTATGCTGGTATGTTGAAGGTGCAAAACTGATCAACCCGGCAGATAAGCCTTGAAAATGGCGGGTTGCTGCCTCACCAATAGCCTCATCGGTGACAAGCGTATCATCGCTCAGGGCAAGGTATTCATTAGGGTTGCGTAAGAGATCATCTTCGACAAATGGCCCACGCTTATTAAGCCACTCCATAATCAGCATAACGAAATTGCGATCACGATTCGCTTGCACTGCTTGGCGAAAGTCTGCTTGGGGCGTGACTTGACGCTCAATGATCGAGCGTGGAACACGCAACGTTCGTTGGTAATTGGCGGCGCAGGTGCGGCAGGCGAGTACGTCATCGAGTGAGCGCCGAAATGCTTGATAATCACCGAACTGACCGTGGAGCGAGAGATCATTGACGAAGAGATCCACAGTGTACCTACCATCCAATCAGCGAGCCGACATCCTTCTCATACTGGTCGAAGAAGTCTGGCGGCCATGAATCGAGATTGCCCTGAGCATCAATAACTGGAGAGATGACCTGCGGACGCTTCCCGCTACCATCACGCGACTGAAAGAAGTGGATTGCCACCTGATCTGGCCTGAGGATTGCTTCCCCTTCTACCCCTTTGACCGCCCTACGGATACCGTTCAAAATATGGTCGCTGTGGGTCTCAATGATCACCTGCGCACCAGTAGCCGCTGCCCTAGCCAGAAAGAGACCCATCGCTGATTGTCCAGCCGGGTGAAGATGTAACTCAGGGTTCTCAATCATCACGAGCGGAGCAACCTGTGAATCGCGTTGGGCAAGGCCAACGGCTCCGAGGCATGCGGTAATCACCGGTAGTACATGGCTCAGGCCATAGCCCACATTCACTGGGCGGTGGTAGTTGGTGGCGGTACTAGTTCGCAGCCGCATCACCAACAGATTGGTTCGTGGGAGGCGTTCAATCTCAAATCCGCTCCCAGGGAAGAAGGCATCGAGCCACGCCTCCACCTGACGCTTGAGGATTGGTGTTGCACTAGGGTGACACATCGCACCAGGGATCACCAGATCTTCATAGGTATCAATAAACCATGGCGTGTACTCACCGCGTGCGCCAACGCCTGTCTGCTGTGTGCAGCTACTGGCTTGGTAGGTTTCGCGGGGGCCAATACGATCTGCTGAAATATAGGTCAGGCCCTGGAGGGTTTGGAGCAACCCGCTTGGCGGCCCAGGCATACTGAGAAAGGTTCGCGTATGCTCGTGATCAAGTTGCCCGCGAGTATCTTCCGTCTCCCACCGAATGGCGGCAAACGGCGCGATTAACTCGTTAGCCTCAACCTGCATCCGCCAATGGATCGCGCCTTCACTATGCTCGATCTTAATCGTAAAGCTATCGCGTCCAGTGATCTTATCAACAATCTCATCAGCGCTGCCGAGCGAGACATCCTTGCCATTCAGTACCAACCCTGGGCTACCTGGATTCTCGGTCATGGTCTGATGCAGCAGCGCCAGCGACTGAATAACGGTTGATTTACCCGAAGCATTCAGTCCACTCAGCAGGGTGAGTGGCGCCAGGGGCAGTCGGAGTTGCTCAAAACATTTGAAGTGCCTAAGAATGATCTGTTGAAGCATTATGCCACCTCAATATCCGCTGGAAGGTCAGCGTGGATGTTTTTGATCGCCTCAAATCGCTCGGTAACTTGGCGCAGGCCATTGGTGGCGTTGGTAATTGCGACCTGAAAATCGGGGTTACGCAGCAGGAGATAAAAACGCTGATGGAACTCTTCAGTATGTTGAGCCACAAATTGCTCGCTATAGCGAGTCATCAGCACCGAATAGATATCGAAGAGGGCGATATTGATCACATTGCGGTTAGCATGAGGATCGGTATGTTTACGGAAGGCATGGCGCTGAAAGATCTGGTAGTTGTTACGCATACTCCGTTGGAATGGCTTGGTAAGATGATCGGCGATCCAGCTTGGAGGCTGGGTATTGATCATCTTGAGTGTTCGCGCCAGGAATCCATCCATATCGCTGCTGCTCTGCCGGTAGCCCTCAACACCAAAGAGCAAAAATGCACAGAAGCGATTGATCGCCTCACGGTCGCGCATCGTACTGCTATTCAGGCTGCCACCAGTAGCTTGCAGGAAGTCGGCACTCTGCGCCTGCTCCTTGAGCCAGCGGGTAGCGGGGCCAACATAGAGGCTATTACGCATCTGCTGGCGACTAAGTGGTACACCACTATTCACCCGGTCGAAGATATCCAGACGTGCCCGTTCAGGCACCTTCGCATCAATCAGATAGAGAATGAGTTGCGTATCTTCGATCCGATTTTGGAGCTTAGCTGGCAGATCATTGAAGCGCATACCATTGAGGCGCTGACTTTCACGATACTCATTCGGCTCACCACTATCAGTACCCAAGCCACGCAGCACCAGATCATTATTCAAGAAGCGCTGAAGAGTGGAGAGGCGTTGAAGCCCATCAACGACAATCACTTTACCCTCGTCATTTTCGGCCAGATAAAAGACCGGTAGCGGAATACGCATCAGCGTCGACTCAATAAGTTTGCTCTGTTTCGCCTCATCCCAGACAAAATCGCGCTGAAAATCGGGGTTAAGGATAAAATGGCCCCGCTCCATACGCCGAAGCACATCAAAAACTGTGCGCTGCTCTGAGCGAATAAGCAAACTATCAATCGGGTAATTGCCCAAATCGAAGGTTGTGGTATCAAACCCTTCGGGCAAAATCTCGCCACTCGTTACTTTCGTCGGCGCAATACCATCACGCGCCAGATCATCGCGGATAGAATCCACATAGGCTTGGCCGGTTTCGGTAATTTGCCACCGAGCAATACTTGGGTCATAGGGATAGACATAGCCACGTTCAACCGCAGCGCGGCTGATCAGGCTACGCAGCGTATCGCGCCCCTGCTGGGAGAGTATAGCCCCGCCCATATAACGCTCGATAGCATAGTAGAGATCCCGCACCACCGACTCACCACCACGGCTAACCATCTCCAGAAGGGCAATATCGAGCTGACGTTGGGTAGACAATCCTGCTTCAGCGGCGGTCATCTCTTGAATATCAGTACTCATATAGGTTGTTTTCTGATAGCCTGTGTTGACGAGGACAGTATAGCAAATAATAGCGGAGGGTGGGTAGGTATCTGGCGGGTTCTATTGCAATCACAATGTAGAAGACAAGGCGGCGGTGATGTCAGAAGGAAGGCTTATGGTGTGTCGTCCGGGAGATCTTCAACCATGACCCCCAGAGCGCGCAGCGCCGCTTTAGCGCGGGCGATCCCGGCTCGTGCCTCTGTGGCACCGTGCATAATATGCGGAGGGGCATAGGCTGTACCGAAGACCGCAAGCTGTTGCAGGTAGTGGCCCAGGGTGCGCCGATGGGTCGCCAAGAGGGTGTGCTGGTGGGTGATGGCTTCGGATTGCGCCCCCGCCGGGGCGGGCGGGTTGCCAGAGTTCCTGCCAATGATGCTGCCTACGCTGCCGCCGCTGATCGTGATCTGCTGCACTGTGCCGATAGCGATGTTTGGCGTGGGTGCGGCGACAGGCAGCTCCGCCCGCCACAACGCCCCGTCCCGCACCGCCATCCAGAGCGTCGGCATCCACCAATCGGGGTACTGGTGCAGCGCGGCGCGTGCCGCCGCCAGGGCACGGTCAATCTGGCCGTCGCGGCGCAACTCGGTGAAGAGGCGCGGCGTCAGTTGGGACACCAGGGTCATCGGCACATTGCCCTGGATCGCGATCACCGCGCCCACTCCAGCACGGGCCAACTGCGGGCCAAGCGCCGCCAACATCGCATAGGTGTCGCCCGCCCCCTGGCACGAAGCGAGCACCACCAGCAGCGGGCGGCGGGTCAGCGCGGTGATCTTCTGCACCAGCGCCGCCCCAGCGGTGGGCTGGTACGCCCCGCTACCATCCATCTCCAGGAAAAGGTACGGTTCGCCCTTGGTCAATGTACCGTGGCACACGAGGTAGAGAATGCTGACCTCCTCGCGCAATGCGGCGGCGATGCTGGCCAGACTCGCCAGTGGGCGACCTTCCCGGCCATCCAGGATCGTGGCGCGCAGATCGCCCAGGCCGCGCTGGGCGCGTTGCACCTCAGCGGCAACATCCACCTGCGCCATCTGGTATTTGTGCAGATCCGGGTTGGCCACCGCAATGACCGCGTGCAGGGTGGGTTTGGCCGGGGCCTGCACCTCGGCCAAGCTCGCAGTGTCCATGAAGCGCGACAAGGGCGTGCGTTCACTGGAGGCCAGCGGCGTACTATCCACGGGGTCACGCAACAACTCCCAGCGGATAGCGTGCAGCCCATCATCGCCCATCAGCACGAGGCGCACTCGCACCGGCTGGCCCGCGTCGGCAAAGCCGCGCACCCGCTGCCAACCCTCGCGCAGCGCCGGCGCAAAGACCATCGCGGTCAGGGCAACTCCGTAAGCATCGGGGATGGTGGTGAGCGCACGCAGCGCCACCGCATCGAGGGGGATCGGTTCGGGTGGCACGAGATCGGCGCGGCGGTTGGGCAACTCAGCCCGCAGGGCGGCGGTGGTTGCCCCATCAGCAGTACGGGTGATCGTGAGTTCAATATTGAGAGAAGAGTGCAAAGAGTCGGTAAAATTATTAAGAATAGTTATAGTATCAGGATGATTGGCTCCTAGTACTGCTTTATTGATTGCCAAAGCGCGATCATACAGTGGCTGAACTTCTGCATAATCGCCTACTGCTTCTAGGAGTACCGCTAGGTTATTCAAGCTTTGGGCGGTCTGGGGATGCCTTGAACCAAGGGTCGCCTCGTGAATCGCCAGAGCGCGTTCTAACAGAGGGCGTGCCGCCGCGTAGTCCCCTATTGCGCGGAAGATCTCGGCCAAGTTGTTAAGGCTAGTAGCGGTAGTGGGATGGGTCGGGCCAAGAGTCGCCTCGTGAATCTCAAGAGCACGCTGGAAGAGCGGGCGGGCGATGGCGTAGTCACCTTCTGAGTAATACAGTAAGGCAAGGTTGTTGATGCTTATGGCAGTAGCGGGATGGCTGGGGCCGAGCACCGCCTCGCGAATGGACAGGGCTTGATGAAAGAGTGAGTGCGCTTCCGCATACTCTCCCACTGTTTGCAAGAGTGTCGCTAGGTTATTCAGACTTTGAGCAGTCTGGGGGTGACTGGGGCCAAGCACGGCTTCGTGAATCGCCAGGGCACGTTCCAATAGTGGGCGTGCTGCTGCGTAGTCTCCCACTGTTTGCAAAAGTGTCGCTAGGTTATTCAGACTTTGAGCGGTAGTGGGATGGTTTGATCCAAGACTAGACTCGCTGATGGCGAGGGCACGTTCCAATAGTGGGCGCGCTGCATCATAGTCTCCCACTGTCTGCAAGAGTGTTGCGAGGTTGTTCAGACTTTGAGCAGTTTGGGGGTGGCTGGAACCCAGCGTGATTTCGGCTATGGCTAGGGTGCGCTCATAGAGCGGGCGAGCGGCGGCGTAGTCACCTCGCATATCCAAGTGGTAGCCCAAGGCATTGCATAGACTCGCCGCCCGATCATCATTACGCCCGACGGTGTGATCAGTGGCATAGCGCAAGTGGGCGACGATGGTATCCATCGCGGCGGGGTAACCGGTTGCATTCAGTTGGTCTGCGTGATCAATCAGCACATCTTCGATTGCTCCCTGCGCTGCTGGATCGTTCGCGACTTGGCGCACGAAAGCATGCAGCAGGCGATGTAGGGTGAGGGTATCGTGTTCTTGTTCCAATAAGCCGAGAGCCAGCAGGCGGTTCAGTGCATCTTGGGCGTCGAGGTGAGCAGCCTCGTCTGTGCGGTCACCTCCGAGGCTATCCAGTAGCAAATCGGTAGGAAATGGTGCGCCTGGTGCAAACCATACTGCCCGTGCTAGGAGATACAGAGCACCGGCGTCTATTGGGTGAGTAGTATCCAGACGATCATAGCTCATGGCAATGGTGCGAGCGACATGGAGTTCGTGATTGGTTGGCGAGTGGCGGGAGCCACGTCCCATAAGCGAGTGATGATTAATCAGGGCTGTATCGAGTCGTTGCAGGTAGGTTGCTGGTTGCTCCTGGGGGTAGGTGCGCAGGTAATTCCCAGCGAGGTGTAACGCCAGCGGCAGATCACCCAGAACCTCAGCGATCATGTCCGCCTCGTCCTCACTCAGATTTTCACGCAGATTACGCAGCAGGGCGATACTCTCCGTCCGACTGAGGATGCCCATCGGGTAGATCGTCACTGCTGCGCTATGAATCCAGGTTGCATTGCGGCTCGTCACCACCACTCGGCAGCCGCCCGTCGTCGGTCGCCACTGGGTCAGCAGCGACTCGTCTTCGCAGTTGTCGAAGATCAGTAGGCGCGGCAACGCTTCCTGCCACGCAGCAACCACCCGCTGCACCTGATCGTCAATTTTGAGGTCGGCAAAGCCGGAGATGTTGAGCGACATCCCACACGCGGCGATCTCACCGGGAATACCAGCGGGGTCGGCGAAACTGAGCAAGAAGACTCCTCCTGCGAAGAATTGGCCGTAGCGATGGGCAAACTCTATCGCCAACTGGGTTTTACCGATTCCACCAAGACCAGTAATTGTCAGCACTGAGACAATTGCTGCATCAGCCGTCTTGAGCAGTCGCGCGAGAGCAAGTAAATCGGTCTCCTTTCCAACGAATTGGTGATTACGGCTGAAGATACGCGAACTGGGAGGCAGAGGAGCGAGTGGGGCAAGTGTCTCTAGCGGTATTGCTTCGAGCAACTTTTGGGCAGCGGTGGCAGTAACTTGTCGCGGGAGATGTGGGAGTTGGATTGTGATCGAATCTTTACTATTTGAGATAATGGTAATCTGTTCAACAACACCATTTGCATCAAGAGTTTCTAGAATTTGACCAATTCCAGTAATATTCTTTCCCGCGAGCATACGCAGAGCCACAACAAGTACAGGATGTTCAGTCAGAAGATCTATGATTAAATCTAATTCAATAGGTGTAGCACAAAGTTTTTTTAGGGTTCCAATATAACTGTGTAGCTCAGGAGGAAGTGCTTCAACAAGGGAAATGGAAGGTACGGTATATATTTGTGCGGATGATGACCATCCATGTATGCTAAAGCTACTACTACCTACCCGTGCTAGGCGTTCCGCCAATGCACGGTGGGAGCCACCAAATCCATACAACGCTTCAGCCGTTACCATAGCAAAGGGCCGGCGAGGATCATCTTCAGCAAAAGGCTTATCTTCGCTTATCCATGTGCGGAAATCATGTGATTGCCCTAAACGCGAACCAATATAAGCAGAGACAGCGTGTATAACAGTGAATACATCTTCAGATGGAATCAGTGAGCGCAGGCGCTCTCGAACCCCTGGATAGAATTCATAAACAATCTCTTCTGGGTCTGTGGTAGATGCCCTGAGATCTGTGGTACGTTGGATCAAACCACTTAGCCAGACTTCTGCTAGATGGGTAAGATCTGCATTCGGTAACAATGCACGCTGCACTAGGCGAGCCACAGCGAGATTTAGTGGGGCAGCGACTGCAAGCAGACCACTTAAGTACTGAGCCGTAGGCGAAGCACTGCCTAAGAATCGTTGCACAATAGATGCAGCATCTAACTCATCATCGTATTGTGTCTCTTCAAGCAGATCGGGATTGGACTGCATGAAATAGGCGGCAAGTGTGGTTCCAGGGACACCCGCAGCAAATTGAGCCCATTGTGCAACATGGTTCGGCAGAAGATTGAATACTGGTAAGCAAACACTTGTTGCTATGTTTTGAGTACGCCGTAGGCGTCGATGTCGATAGGGTAGACGTCTATTGGGTGTACCTGGTTGACTTGCTAACACCTGCGCTCCTGGCCAAGCCCCAAGTCCACTCCGCTCCCAGCATGATTCAGGTAGTACCTGAATCATGCTCACAAGTCCATAGCGTGCCCATGCTATAAGTGCCTCTGCCATTGCACCACTGCGCCAAGCAATACCAACCCCATCACTGATTAAAAGTAGGGGGTTGTGCTAGTTGAAAATTGGTTCATAGCAGGTCTGGGAGGTTGACCAAAGACCTCCGGTGTGGTATGGCTGG
>NZ_RYFD01000012.1 GCF_004138135.1 Candidatus Oscillochloris fontis | reverse complement strand
CCAGCCATACCACACCGGAGGTCTTTGGTCAACCTCCCAGACCTGCTATGAACCAATTTTCAACTAGCACAACCCCCGAGTTAGTAGCTCATACAGAACGGGTGGTACTTTCATATAATCTTTAGTACGGCTAATCCGTAAACCACCCTCAATATCTGCCATATCGCTCTGATCATTGAGATCATCGCTTATTTCGGATTGATCATCACCAATTCCCGCTAGTGTTGCTCCAATCTCACGCCATAGTCCGTCAATCAGGGCATCGCCTTCTAATGTTGCCTGTACATCATCAGGAACAAGATAGACGACACCATCAGGGAAAAAGAGGTATGGACGGTAGCCTTGCCCCTCAAAAACTCGTATCAAACTGTTGTTTATCAAGTTTGAGAGTAACCCACGTGCTTCAGTTAGTTGGTGATACGCTAAACGCGGTGGGTGCGCAGCACCAAAGAGCATGCCCAACGTAGAGCGGAGATTTTGTGCTGTATCACGCCCTCGGCTGTCGCGTTCAGCAACATCTGCTGGATGCGTAATATGAACAAGCACATCAGCAAATGAAGCAAGGTAACGCAGCGTAAGAATACGGCGCTCATCAAGTTGAAGGTGTGGATAGAGGCTCCAATTCATCGCCGCATCTTTTACCTTCTGAGTATTCTGGGCCAGAAAGGTGATGTCATCAAGGTAGTCACGCCAATTCGGGAGAAATGCGTCAAAATTGAGGCGTTCACCTTGGTGCGCAATGATGTTACGAATCTGTGTGATATAGCGCGGATCAATCGAGACACCATGTATTTTGGTATAGTCGTGTACGATGAAGCCGAGAATCCAGACTTGCCATTCAATATCTTGCAATTGTTTTGCTGGAGGCAATAGCTCAGCTATATGTGCTCCGGCAAAAATGCCATTAAAAAGGTGAGCAGAAAGACTCTGATCAGGATTGGCTTGCCCAAACCGTGCCCGTACTTCCGGCGTATAAGCAATAGCCTCTGGTGGAAGTGTTGTCTCTTGTTGGCTTGGCAACACTGCCCCTGAGCCACCTAGGGCAGGAATACGACTGAAAGCGAGTAATAAGTGTGGTGCCAGAGTCTCAACAAAGTGCTGGATCATCGGGTGACGTGAGGCAACTGCACGACGCAGGAGTTCTTGGTGAATCATCATCGGCTCCTATAAGATGATTGGCTCGTCTTCTTCATCCTTACGTTTAAGCCAGAGGGCTTCTGCTTCCAATAGCAGTGCCGCTTGTCCCAAAGCCAATGTATAAGGCTTTTCGTGGCTGTCATGCAGGATGTAAAGAGGAAAGAATGAAGGTAACTTCAGCTTCTGGCGCAGTTCTTTCGGTTCTTTGGTTGTAATATAACCAACTACTCGCTGCCTACGTAAAATCATATTCAGTTGTTTAGTGTCTTCGTTGATGGGTCGCTTAATTGAGAGACCATTGAGCAGTATGGCCTGATTAGACTGGATTCTTGGCTCAAATCGGTCAATCTGAAGAATTAACCGTTCACGATCAGGTAAGAATGATTCAACATAGAGCACCACAGGATGATCATTACTACTGAGACAGTAGCGAAAGCGATCTTGTACCGCTTTCCGTTCTTGTGGGTCTGGGTAACGTATGGCTAGTGCCTCCTGAAATGGCTCGTGGTCAGCAAGGCAGAGATCACTACTCTGGGCAATCACAAGGGCGTCATAACTCAAAAATGTTGATGGATCAGTCGAGTCATCCCAAACTACCACTTGGAAGGGTGAGCTACCACGAAACGACAGTACTTCATCAAGAATAGCCTTGCATTGTGGACTGTTTGGTTCATTCTTACTATTGAGCAGACTGCGATACCGCTTAAGTGCGCTACCAATACTCTTTAGCCCAAGGGTTTTCTGGTACTGCTCCCGAAGTTTTGTGGCTGCCTCAGCATGGCTTCCGCCAAGGCGTCGCTCTTCCATTCCAGCAATGATATGTGCCGCTTGTAATGCACCCCAACGGCGTATATAGCGAGCAAAACCCGTTGTTGAAGGAGAGGCCGCTACTATTGCATCACGTAAGGTCGTCGGACGATCAACTGTATCACCCTCTTGGATCTGACGTTCGTTCAACTCCTTGATAAAGTTGTCATAGATCCAGGGGGTCTTCCCATTAAATAGCGCATGGGCCTCATAATGAGCAAACGCGGGCTGATTACGGCGAACACGACCTAAGCGACCAAAGCGCTGCAAGAAGGTACCCGCATCCGGTGCCTCAAAAATCAGTAGACTGATATTGAAATCTACTCCAACATCTATGGTTGAGGTACCAACGATAATATCGGCGTGCTCCATTGCCATCCGACGTCGCTCAGTGTCGGTTAGGCCTGTATTCTCACCAATCTTCAATGAAGGTAGCTGAGTTTGTAGCATACGGGCAATTCGGCGTGCTTCCACAACACTATTTACAATGATGACACCACGTGGACGTGGTTCACTTACATTAGACCAATGATTTTGAATGACAGTAAGATTGGCTTGAAGCCATTGTTCTAGTGTTTGTTGTTCATTTAATTTATGCAGGTTCAGTTCCGTACCATGAAGCACCTGACGGTAATCACTGCCGGGTTGATGGCTATAAATACCTTGAATTTCACGAACCCGCAGATTGCTTTCGCGTAAAAGTTTGGCAAAAATAGGATTTGGTGTTGCTGAAGAGAATAGAAACCGTGGACGTTTATGCGCAACTTGCGGTGCCGTTGCTTGAAGAAAGAGCATTGCTGTTATTGCTGAGACCATCTGGGGTGTATTAAAGATATGAAACTCATCGAAAATATAGTTTTTGTAGCATGCATTGACGAGGGCAGGTAATTCTTGGATCGAGAGGATATTTGATCCGTAACGGTAATTAATCATCAGATGGAAGATGTCAGGATTTGTAAGGAGTACTTGATGATCCTGCATCAATGCGGCAAGTGCCTCGGCCCGGCGGGCGAATTCAGACCGTTCACTAATAAAATTCCCTAGTACCTCCCCAGTAAGACTCATAAAAGTCAGTTGGTTGGCAAAGGCCCGGTTGTACTCATCAAACTGACGACGCTGATCGTAAGCTAACTCATTAGTTGGATACATCCCGAAGGCACCACGACTGGGATCAATCAAGGTCGGTAAGTATCCCGCCAAACTCTTCCCATCCCCGGTCATCGCCGTGTTGATCACCACATCAACGTCACTGCTACACAATGCCGCGTAGGTCTCGATCTGGTGCTGCGAGAGTTGCCAACCTGGTGGTACGTTCTTGGCAACCTCCACTGGAATCTCTGCTGCATCGGCTAACTTCGAGTAGACCGGGAAGGTGGTGATCTGCATGGATGCTCCTCTCATCACGTCGCTTGTGGCTCTAGCATAACATGCCCCATAGGACTCGGGGAGTCCTAATAACCTGGGAAGATGACATGTTTTGAAGGTCAGAGTAAGTATCGCTGAATAAGATAACACTTCAGTTCAGAGATTGCAAAGTTTAGACTTACATTCTGACCGTAGATGCTAGATGCTTTTTGACGTATACAAGGATCTATTCCCCTCTACCCCTCCCCATACAACTTCACCAGCCGCCCTACCTCCTCGATCATCCGCTGGCGTAGCTCCGGCGGGCTGAGGAGTTCGGCATTGGCTCGGTACCGTAAAAGCGTCTGGATGATGAAGAAGTCGCTGCGCCCCTCCGCTTCGATGATTACGTCACCATTCGCTAACCGCTCGACCACCCGTTGCGCGGTGAAGCGTTGACTCAGTTCGCCTTGGGCCAGGTTGGCCGCTAATCGGTAACGAAAGATTACGGGTTCTCGTGTGCGCTGTATGCCCGGTGGGCGGGTGTGTAAGTATTCAAGGTTTTTGATGCGGTCGATCCGTAGGTCTTGTATCTGTCCGCTTTTGGGGATGTAGGCAACGAGGTAGAAGTGACGATCATAGTACTCGATGGCGTATGGCTCAATACGGGTATGAATACGCTCCTTACCCGCCGATGTGCGGTAGCGGAATGTAAGTAAACGACGACTCACGATGGCGCGCTCCAGATCGGCGATGAGTTGGGCGTAGGGTGTGTAGTTGATTGCGGGTTGCAGCGCAACGCTGCTGCTACGTTGGCTCTGGTAGATTTCGCGTTGTTCGCTGCTTAGTCCTGCTGTGAGGCGTGTCAGTAGGCGTTCAACCGATTCGGTGTATGGATGGTTTGTGCCTATCGTGTCGCGCAGAACTCCGAGGGCTAATAGATCTTCACCACTGTATATCGGTATTCCGCCTTGGAGGGTGTAGGTGATGGGTGAATGCTTGCTGCGCGTGATCACAATACCAAGGGTGGCAAGGTGCTGGATGTCGCGGGTAATCATGCGCCGCGCACTCTGCCGTGATGGGTATGTTGTGGCGAGGCGCTCAAGTAAGTCAGGGTAGCTCAATGGCCCTTCACGGAGGGCGTTGATCAGGGCGTTTAGACGCGTAATGATTGTGGTTGCGCTTTTAGGTGGTGGGATGCTCATATTTGTTGGCTTTGGTTGCCGGTATTGCTGCTGTCTTGTTTGAGTATAGCCGAGAATAGCTCGCATCCTTTTCCCCTTCTCCAACGGTATAGATGTAGTTGGCAGCATGCTTCACCACAGGAGGTGCCTATGGGCAGATGGGATCGCGTGCGTTGGGATGCCGGGGCCGCTGAGGCGGCGATGACGGCGCTGGAACAGGCGGCGCAGCAGGTCGAGCGCCTCGCCACGCAGCGGGTGGATGCGGCTCGTGTGATGCTACGCGAGTGGCGTGGCCCCTTTCGCCAGCAGTTTGATGCGCGTCTGCGCCAAGCCGATGCTGAGGATGCCGCCCTCGTGGCCGATCTGCGCCGTGCCCGCGCTGAGTTGGCGCGCCTCACGCAGTTGGCCCGCGAGGAGCAGGCCCGCCGCGACCGCGCCCGTGCGCGGTGGGAGGCGGAGCAACGTCAACGGCAACAGCAACAGCAGCAGGCGGCTTCGTAGCATTGTTCACTGACGCAAAGGCGCCAAGGCGCAAAGCCTTCAAAATTGGTTCCAATTGCACCCTTTGCGTCTTCGCGCCTTTGCGTCAAGAAGCGGCTCTGCTGGGAGTGGCAACCCATGCACCGCCATAAGGAGCTTCCTCCATGCACCTCGCACCCTTTAATCGCCCGCCTCGCGTCCGCCCGCGCTGGCCCACCGAGTCGATCCAGCTTCCCGCGCCGCCTGCGCCGCCTGCGCGTTCTCACACCGACCACCTGACGATGCTGATGCCGCTCGTTGGCGCGAGCTTGATGGCGTCGGTCTCGGTGGTTGGTGGCGGCAATTGGCTCTTTCTGTTGCCCACCGGCGCGATGGCGGGTTTGGGGGTGGTGGCCGCTGTGCGCTCTGAACGTTCTAATGCTCGTCGTGAGGCGGCCACCTTTGCTACGCGTCAGGCGTTTTTTGAAGATCAGTTGGATGCGGCACGTTCTCGCTTGCACCGCCTCTATGATCAAGAACTCCTGGCGCGTTTGCACCTCGATCCTGACCCAGAGACGCTGCTGGCGATTGTTGGGGTGGGCAGCCGCGCTGCGCCCGATCCGCGTCTCTGGGAGCGTCGCCCAACTGATGATGATTTTCTGCGCCTGCGCCTCGGTCTGGGCGATCTGCCGGCTGCCTCGCAGGCGCTGTTGCCCCCGGCAACTGCCGATAGCCCGGTGGATCTGCGGCTGCCCCGGCTGGCTGCCGAGTATGCCACCTTGCGCCAGGTTCCGATCACGCTGCCTCTCGCCCAACTCGCGGCGTTGGGTGTGGCCGGGCCGCGTCCGCAGGCGCTCGCGCTGCTCTATGCGCTCGTCTGGCAGGCGGTGACGCTCCACGCGCCTGCTGATCTGCGGCTGGCTCTCGTCGCCCATAATGATTCTCCCGCCTGGGAGTGGCTGCGCTGGTTGCCGCATACGGTTCCGCTCCATAATGATCCTGCCTATCGCCAGCGCATGTGTGCGACCACCCCCACTTCAGCGGCGCGGCTGATGAGCGATCTGCTCGATCATGTCAGTCGGCGCCGCGATCTGCCCCGCCGTGATGCTGCGCCGCCGCCCTTGCCGCGCCTCTTGCTGTTGGTGGATGGGGCTGAGGTGGCGGCGACCTACCCTGCCGTGCGTGAGATCATGCGCCACGGGGCCAGTCTGGGGATGGCGGTGGTGGTGGTGGTGGTGGTACACTCCTGGCCCCAGATTCCTGAAGCCTGTGCGGCCATGCTCGATCTTGGCCCCCACGGGGCGCGCTGGGTGTCGGCAGGTGAGGCGTGGCCGAGTGTTGCCTTTCATCCCGATCTGGTTGATCTGGCCCAGAGTGATCGCCTCGCCCGCCGTCTGGCTGCGATTCGGCTGCAAGAGGTTGGTGGGAATCAGGATGTGCCGCGTCAGGTGCGTCTCTTCGATCTCTTGGGTCTGCGCTCCCCCGCCGATCTCTCCCCGCCGCGCTTCTGGGCCGATCCTCCCGCTGGGGCGTGGCGCAGCGATGTGCCGATTGGCGCGCTCGCCGAGGGGCAGCCGATCTTTCTTGACCTGAGTGAGCAGCGCCACGGCCCGCACGGGATTATCGCCGGGGCGACCGGCGCGGGGAAGAGTGTGCTGCTTCAGAGTGTGATTGCCGCGCTCGTTGTCACCCACCATCCGGATCGCTTACAGGTCTTGTTGATTGATTTTAAGGGCGGGGCCGCGCTTTCGATGTTTGCGCCCTTGCCGCATGTGGCCGGTCTCGTCACCGATCTTGAGGGCCGCTTGGCCGAACGCGCGATGACCGCGATTACCAGCGAGTTGCGCCGCCGTAAGGCGTTGCTCAAGACCACGGCGGCGCAGTTTGGCACCAAGGTGGAGCATATCGGTGATTATCGCGCCTTGGCTGCGCTCCACGATCTGCCGCCTTTGCCCAATCTCTTGATCGTGGTGGACGAGTTTGATGAGATGGCGGCCAATTATCAGGAGTTTGTGCATGAGTTGGTGCGGGTGGTGAAGCAGGGCCGTTCGCTGGGGGTGCATCTGCTGGTGGCCACCCAGCAGCCCGCCCGCGCCGTGAGTGATGAGATTAGAAGCCAACTCAAGTTCTTTATTGCCTTGCGGCTGGGCAGTAGTGAGGATAGCCGCGAGATGATCCTCAAGCCTGATGCGGCCTTCTTGCCGACCGATATTCCCGGTCGGGCCTACTTCCGCGCCGGGAATGATCTGCGGCTCTTCCAGGTCGCGCAGGTCACCAACCGCGCTCCGAGCCAGACGGAGCGCGCCGCGCCGCAGGTGCGCTTCGTCTCTGGCGACCAGGAGCATCCTCTAGGTGGGGTTGAAACCGAGGAGGCCGAGCCATCCCGCGAGACCGATCTGGATCACTTGGTGCGCGCTTTGGCGGGGGTTGCGTTGCCCACGCGCCAGCCGCCGATCTGGCGTGCGCCTTTACCGGGGCGGATCGGGCTGGGGCAGTTGGTATCCGAGAATCTCTCCCCTCTCCCGCTTGCGGGAGAGGGGCCGGGGGTGAGGGAAAACACGCTCCTCTCCGCCCCCATCGGGCTGCTCGATATTCCCCAGGAGTGTCGCCAGGAGCCGTTGTGCCTCGATCTGGCCGCTGCCCACCTCGCGCTGATTGGGGCACCAGGGAGTGGCAAGACGCTGCTGCTGCGCACGCTGGTGCTGAGTCTGGCGGCGCACTATGCGCCCCGCGATCTCTGGTGCTACTTGGTGGATGCAGGTGGACAGGGCTTGGCTCCACTGGCCGGTTTGCCCCATGTGGGCGCGTTGATCCAGGCGCGTGAGCGCGAACGGGTGCGGCGCTTGATCCGTATCCTTGATGCGACGATCCGTGAGCGTCAGGATCACCTGCGTGCCGCTGATGTGGCCGATCTCGCTGCCTAACGCGCCCAGACCGGGGCGGCAATGCCCGCACTGCTGGTGATCGTGGATAAGGTGGCGGTGCTGAGTGAGGAGTTCCGCGACGCCCCCGGCGAGACGACGATCCTTGATGATCTGGTGCGGATTGCGCGTGTCGGGCGCAGTTGTGGCATCATTCTGGTGCTGAGTGCCGACCGGGCGAACGATCTGAGTTACCGCCTGCTCTCGCTGTGTGAGGCACGGCTGGCGCTGCGCCAAACCGATCTCCACGATTATTCCGAGGTGCTGGGCGCACGGGTTCAGACGCCCATCCCGGCTACGCTGCCCGGTCGGGCGCTCTGGCTGCACCCCGATCATGGCCCGCTGGAGGTGCAGATTGCGCTGCCCACCACCCATACCGACGATCCCGCCGCTGCGGAGGGCGGGCGCATGCTGGATGCCGAGTTGAGTAGCGACCTGCGCGAGCAGGTGCAGATGCTGGTCCAACGCTGGCAGGATGATCCGCTGTGCCCGCAGCCGGTCGAGCTACTCCCCGAACGGATCAGTCTGGCCAGCCTACCCGCGCTCCCCCCGGCAAGCTCCGGCGTGCAGATCGCGTTGGGTCGTGAGGCGCTTAACCTGGAAGTGGCCGCGCTGCAACTCAGCGCCGAGAACCCCCACGCGCTGATTGTCGGCCCGCGCCGCAGTGGTAAGACCACCCTGCTGCGCACGATCATCCACGGGTTGGCCGCGCAGCACCCCGCCGGGGCACTCGAACTCCTCATCCTGGATAGCCCGCGTGGTGGGTTGGCCGATCTGCGTGCGCTGCCCCACACCAGCCACTATGCGCGGGCCGAGCAGGGGGCGGCGGATCTGATCGCCGCAGTCGCGCAGCTACGCTTGGCCCCGGCAGGCCCGCGCCGGGTGATCGTCATTGATGACTACACGCTCTGCCGCGAACGCATGCGTGAACATCTGACCCCCAGCTATGGCGCTGAACCCAATCTCTTGGCCAACCTGGGCGATCTCGCCCAGAGCGGTGGCATGCAGGGAGTTCACATCCTGCTCACCACCACCCTCACCTACGCCGACGATGCCCTCCTGCGGGCGCTCGATGCCGGGCGCACCGGCACCATCCTCTGGCCCGGTCGCTATGATGGTGGCACACGCTTGTTGGGTATCAGCCTGCCCCTCGCCGAGCAGCGCGACGCTGAACAACCACCCGGTCGCGCCCTGCTCGTCCACGAGGAGAGTCAGGTGGTGGTGCAGGTTGCGGTTTGTTGACGCCAAGACGCCAAGACGCCAAGACGCCAAGACGCCAAGACGCCAAGACGCCAAGACGCCAAGACGCCAAGACGCCAAGATTATATAGAAACCTTTGCGTCTCTGCGCCTTTGCGTCAAACAATAATGCCCGTGTATCCACTGCGTCTCCGCGCCTTTGCGTCAAACAATAATGCCCGTGTATCCACTGCGTCTCCGCGCCTTTGCGTCAAACAATAATGCCCGTGTATCCACTGCGTCTCCGCGCCTTTGCGTCAAACAATAATGCCCGTGTATCCACTGCGTCTCCGCGCCTTTGCGTCAAACAATAATGCCCGTGTATCCACTGCGTCTCCGCGCCTTTGCGTCGAACAATAATGTCCGTGTACCCAACACAATGCAGGAGCTAAATATGCCCCCCACCAACATCACCATCACCCTACACTGGCAGAACCAGCATGGCACCCGTGCCGCCAACATCGTATGTGAAGACAGCCCGCCCCAGACGCTCATTCCCATCCTGCGCGCCGGTTGCGGCCTGCCCGCCGCCGATCCGCAGGGCAGCGCGATCCCCTACCTGTTGCGCGTGGGCAACCCCAGTGGCCCGCACCTCCAGAACGAGCGCCCCCTTAGTCAGCAGGGGGTCTGCGATGGCAGCCACCTCTGGATCGGGGCGCTGCGGGCCAACCCCAGCAGCCCGCGCCACTGTGGCCTGGTGCTGGGGGAGGGCGGGGCGCTGCTGTTGCCCCCAATGGGTGTCGCGATCACCCGCCGTTGGCTGCTTGATGCGCTCGCGCTCTTCCACCCTGACGCCTACGCCCACGAGATGCGCCTCTTTGATGCGGGGCGCTCCGACTACCGTTTTGTCTCCAAGCATCCCCACTGCCGCATCGGGATGATCGCCGGCGTGTGGCAGATTCACACCGAGCGCGACGATGTGGCGACCATTCACAACAATGCCCCGCTCATCCCGCAGCAGCCGCGCCCACTCAGCGATGGTGACACGCTGCAACTCGGTGAGGCGGGGCCGCAGGTGGGGATTATGCTGCTCTAGCGAGATGCTCCATAAACGCCCGCATATCCGGCAGCCGTTGGCGCGGATCATCCGCAGTCGCCTCGGCAATCAGGCTGGTTAGCCCCCGTGGGATGGGCTGGCCAGCCAGCATGGTGCGTAGCGTCATCCCCAGGGCATACACATCCACTAGGGGGCTGGCGGGCATCCCGTGCTGGCTCTCCGGGGCCAGCGCATCGGGCGCGGCATAGATCGCGCTGCGCCGGGGCGCATCCAGGCTCTCCGCCGATCCCAGATCGAGCAACGTCACATGCAAGTGACGCCCCGCTGCCACCAGCAGATTGGCCGGGCGCACATCATAATGCACGATACCCACCCGGCGGTGCAGATGATCGAGCGCCAGCGCCGCTTGGTAGGCAATCGCACATGCCAGATGCGGCGCCAGCCCGCGCCCGCGCCGCCGCCTCAACCACACCGCCACGGTCTCGCCGGGTAGGTAGGCCAGCGCCAGAAACGGGCGCGGCGGCTGCCCATGCAGACTCAGGTAGCCCAGATCGCCGCGCCCACCGTAGCGCTGGGTGTAGAGTTGGGGCAGGTGCGGGTGCGCCGTGCTGGGCAACGCCAACCAGCCGTGTTCATCATGCAAGCCCGCCGCATGGCCGGGGTGCGCCACCTTAAGCGCCGCCAACTCCCCACCGCCACGCGGTCGCCCCAAAAAGACCTCGGCCTGCCCGCCGTGGCCAATCCGGCGCACGGGCTGGAAGCTGCAACTGATGTTGGCGTGCATTAATCTGCCAACTGTAAGCGGCAGCGCACTGCACCGGCCAACCAGAACTCATCGCCCACCTGCAACGCACTCGGCTGGTGCGGGCTGAGACGCAGCCCCCCTGGGCCAAGCGTCGTCCCCTGCGGGCTACCCAGATCCACCAGACTCAGCGTGTGGCCCACCCGGCTCACCCGCACATGTAGATCGGCCACCTGGGGATGATCGAGCTGAATATCGCAGCCGGGGCTACTCCCGATGACGCACTGGCGTTCAGTGAGGCTGTGGCTGACCCACGTTTGCCCCGCCGCGATCACCAACTGGTAGGCGGGGCCAACCGTCTGCGGGCTGCGGCGCTGCCCGCGCTCCGTGACAACTTCCCAACTCTGCGGGCTGGCCCCGTTCTTGTTCGCCACAGGTACCAACGAGCGCGGGCGCACCCAGGCCCATCCGATCCACAACCCCAGGCTCACGCCACCCCCAAAGGGGAGAAGGAGTTGCCATACCAGTGCCGTCGGCAACCAGACCAGACTCAGGCCCAACAGAGACAGCGCCAGCAGGTTGGCGATGACGATGCGTGTGGGTGGCATAGGGGATCTCCTTGGTGTTGACGGAGGTGTCACCCATATACCGTTGGAGCAGGTGGAAAAGATACGTTCCCGCTACCGACTCAGCCACGCCACCGTGCGCCGCCGCGCTTCTTCCGCACTGATCGGCGGAATATAGCCCAGATCGCGCCTAGCCCGTTCCCCACTAAAGAAGAGATCTAGGCAGGTTGAGGCCACCGTATAGCGCGTGAGTGGTGGGGCTGCCGCCAACCACCGTCCTGCCGTTAGGCTAAACAACTCAAAGACCGTGGCTAGGAGATAGGCCGTGCGGTAGGGGATGCTACGCGTAGGCAGCGGTAAGCCCAAGTCATGCAGGAAGGGATCGAAGAAGTTGAAGAAATTCTCCGGCGGATGATCAATGATGAAGTAGCTGGCCCCCGCAATGGGCGAACCGAGCCGCAAGCGCTCGGCGGCGAGCAGGTGGGCATAAACCACATTCTCCACATACACATGGTTGAAGCGTGATCTCCCATCGCCCAGCCGTATGCCCCGGTTCGCCCGCGCTAGATCGAGGACCGCCGGGAAGCGGTGGTTATCACCGGGGCCATACACCCCGGCCAGCCGCAGCGCACAGGTGGCTAAGCCGCCGCGTCCATTCGCGTGCAGCACCTCGCGCTCGGCCAGCATCTTGGTGCGCCCATAAGTATCGAGGTAGCGCGTCGGGTAGGGCAGATCCTCATCCCCGTTGCGGATGGGCCGCCCACTAAAGACTACATCTATCGAGCTGGTGTAGATCAGCCGTTGCACCCCTGCGGCCACACATCCGGCGATCACATGGCGGTTGCCATGCACATTCACCGCATAGAGTTGCTCGGCATGCCCCGGACGCACCTCCACCAACGAGGCCGATTGGTAGACCGTGTCCACCCCGCGACATGCCTCGGCCACCGCTGCCGGATCGCGCAGATCGCCGACCCAATCTTCCACCTGCGGGTTCTGGATGGGCACGCGGTCGAAGACCCGCACTGACTGACCGGCCTGTAACAACGCGGCCACAATATGCCGCCCCACAAATCCCGCCCCACCAATAACCAGACTCTTCTCTGCCTTAGCGGCCATAGCGCAGCGCATCCTCTAGGTCGTGGAAGGTTCGCACCTCGTCCATCTCTAGCCCCAGGCCGACCATCGCCTGGGCTACTTCGGGGCGAATACCCGCCAATGTTACGAGGACACCCAGCAAACGGGCGGCGCGCACCGTATTCAACAAGCCCAAGGCGACTTGGCTATCTACGAGTGGAACGCCACTAACATCCATGATCAGTCGCCGTATCTGGCCACCTTCAAGTGCATCCAGCGTGCGCCCTTGCAGCGCATCAAGCCGGGCGCTATCCAGCGCACCCACCAGCGGCAGCACCAAGGTCTGCGCATCAACCGGCAGTAAGGGGACACTCAGTTCGCGGATGGCCTCGCGCTGCTGGCTAATCTCCTCTAACATCTCAGCCTGCGCCTGCATGCGCGTCTCAACCTCGGCCAGCGCACTCCGCAGTTCCGCCGTTCGCGCATCCACCACCGCTTCGAGCGCATCACGTTGAGCCGCGACCTCTTGTTCATGGCGCAGCGACTCGTACAACGTATCACGCAGCGTGCGCCCAAAACGGGCCACAAAGAAGCCCAGCACCGTTGCTACTGAGAGAAACCCGCCCATCACCCCGCCAATGTTGGCGTCATGCGGAGTGGCAAAGCCCACCAGTGTTGAACCAGTAACTTCGAGCGCTAACACCATCCCGATCCCCAACGCACTCAGCCCGATACTCCAAAACGCCCCGCGCCCTCCAGCGAGTAATCCGGCAAAGATGATCGGCAACGCAAAAGTGAACATGGTCGCACCCGAACTGCGCGTCCCAGTCGAGAAGAGGATGCCCGTACACAGCACCACCACGCTCACACTCGTCAGGATGATCGCTGAGGTAAAATGGCCGCGCCGCAATACCACCAGCGCCAAGATATAGAGTGGTAACTCGATCAGCACCAGTGCGGTCAAACCCAGGGCGATACCGGGTTGTACAGCGGTGAGGAAGGGCAGCGGTAAAGCAAGCAGCGATACCCCGATCAGTGCCAGCAGAAAGGTCTGCACCAAAAAGGACTGGCGCTGCTCAAGCGGATCTTTCATGGTGACGGCATAGAGCCAGGTGTGAAGACGTTGGAGCATAGAAGTTGGCACCATTTCTCACCTGTTATTGATTACCCACGCTTCGGCTTGTTCGCGGGTCTGGATCACCCCGTCGAGATAGGCTGTGCGCAACTCAGCCAAGATCTTGCCAATTGCAGGGCCAGGTGCGATTCCCAGGCGCTGGATGTCGCGGCCATCCAGGGGCAGGCGCAGCGGGCGCATCTCTTCGAGGTAGTGCATAGCGCGTTGCGCAGCTATTCCCGTCTCTGCGTAGTGTAGCACATGGATGGCTACGTCGCTGTACGGGCGGAGCAGTTGATCGATCTGACTCGGACACAGATCGGTGTGGAGTTGCGGCCCAAGATCGCGCAATCGCGGCACATCGCTCAACAGACGCGCAAAGGGGCTGGGCAGGGGGTAACGCTGGGTCAGAGCGTGCAGATCGTCCACTGTAAGATCGTAGCATAACAGCCCCGCCACCACCTGGCTCAACACCACACTCCGTGGCGGATGTGCCGCATAACGCGCCAACCGCGCCGCGAGGTGGGGCGTGGCGTGCAGTCCGGGCACAATCTGGGGCGTGAGTCTCCAGGCATCGGCATGGGCGAGCAGCCGCAGCGGCTGCGGCTCCTCTAGCGCAAGGCAGATTTCGCCCAGGATGCGCTCTGGGCTGAGTAAACCCAAGTAGCCCTGGCTGAGTGCATGGCGGATCTGAATCTGCGTGGCGGGATGGAGATGCAGGCTGAGGCGTGCTGCTAGGCGTACCCCACGCAACAGCCGCGTCGGATCATCGCGGAGGCTCTGCTGGTGCAGCAGACGCAGGCAGCGCTGGGAGAGATCGGCCTGCCCCGCAAAGGGATCGTGCCACTCTCCGGCGCACAGGTGCCCATCCACGATCCGCAGCTCCAGCGCCATGGCATTCACACTAAAATCGCGGCGGCCCAGATCCTCCTCCAACGTGGCTGGTTCTACCACCGGCAATACCGCTGGTTGTGGGTAAACCTCGCGGCGTGCCCGCGCCAGATCGAGTACCACCGCCGCCCCATCAAGATCAAAGGCCAGACTCGCCGTTCCAAACTCCGGGTGCGCAGCGCGCAGGTTCGCCCCCAACTCTGCCACCAGCGCCGCACTCAGTGCGGCCACATCACCCTCCACCACCAGATCTAGATCGCGGCCCAATGGCACCCCCAGCAACAGATCACGGATCACCCCGCCCACTAACCAGAGCGCGGTACCTTGCTGATTCGCCAGCAGCGTTACCTGCTCTAGTAGGTTGGATAGCGGGGGAGGGAGGAGTGAGATGAGTTGGTAAGAAGGATTCATAGGAGGGGCTTACGGTTTCTAGCGCCAATCATCAATCTGAAATGTAGGGTCAAAGGGATTGACAAACCTGACACCTTCCAGCAATGAACCACTCGAAAAGTCCTCGCTCAGTATAATCGGCAATTGGTAGAGGCGGGCTGTTGCCCAAATTTGGGCATCCCAATAGCTCAGTTGATGATCACGTACCCCACGGGCTGCTTCGAGAACAATCAACCCTGATGTCTCATAGATCGTCCACGTCAGTAAGAAATGCTCAATCCGTGTATACGCATCAGCAGGGCTTAGAGGTGCAGTTAGCTTACGGGTAACAGTGACAAAAAACTCAGCAAGAATTTGGGTTGTTAGTGCCCCCATATCGCGCTGAATGAGTTGGTCAAGGAGCAGAATCGCCTTCTGTTGCTTCTGCGGCTCAGCCCGATCATACGCATAGACGAGGATATTCGTGTCAATTAGTACTTTATCGCTCATATAAGTCCTCGCGTCGCCAGGAGCGAGCGCCCTCAACGGGGCCTAATGCAACAAGTTGTGCAAGATAGGCTTGCTCAACGGCCCAGATGCGACGGTCACGGCGCGGCATTTGTACACTTTGCAGGTGCCGGTCTATCGCCTGACGGATGATCTCCGCTTCCGTCACACCCGTCACACCTGCAATACGCTTCAGCATTGTTTCTTGGATCGGCTCTAGGTAGATCTGTTTACGAATTTTGACTGGCATGGGGTACCTCCTTAATATACATTACAATATACATCAAATTCACCTTCGGTGGGGAGACGCATCGTCCCAATGACTTTGACGTGTCCCGATTTGTCATGGATACTTGACAGCCTCCGCATTCAATGGTAGCATAGCGCTGCGTTCGGGCGATTAGCTCAGTTGGTTAGAGCGCCACGTTGACATCGTGGAGGTCAGTGGTTCGAATCCACTATCGCCCACCACCACTCGATTGTACCACGCCGGTTGGGGTCTCCGTTCCGGCGAAGCGCATGCCTCTTGGTACACTACCTTACTCCTAATTTTTCCTTGGTACAGCGGCAGTTGCCGCTCTTTTTTTTGTGTCCCGCCGTCAACAGGGCATGGGTAAAGTCACCTCCGGTGGGGGTTCGGGGGCGGCGAAGCCGCCAAAACACCACAAAAATTGAGGTTTGGGGCGCAGCCCCAAGGGCTTTGCACAAGCCCTGTCGGCATCAACGCTGCCGTTGGCGCATTGCCAATAAGTGGTATGATGAGCCAGTTTCTCCACCCAAGAGGAGGATCATCGTGCGCGTCTTTATCACCGGAATCACTGGGCCGGTAGGCAGCTTCTTAGCCGATCATCTGCTCACCATCCCCGGCCTTGAGCTACACGTCTTTAAGCGTTGGCGCAGCGATCCGCGCCCCATCGAGCACCTGATCGGGCGGGTGACGATCCACGAGGGCGATCTCGAAGATGCCTTCGCGGTGGATACGGCGGTGCAAGCGGCTGCGCCGGATCGGGTCTTCCATCTCGCGGCGCAGAGCTACCCCAGTGCTTCGTGGCAAGCACCGGTGCTGACGATGCGCGCCAATGTTGAGGGGACGCTCAATCTGCTCGAAGCCCTGCGCCGCCACGCGCCCCAGGCCCGCATCCACTTGGCTGGTACCAGCGCTCAGTATGGCACCGTGCGCCCCGATGAGGTACCCATCCGTGAGGATCACCCCATGCGCCCCGGTAGCCCCTATGGGGTCAGTAAGGTGGCGATGGAACTCACCGGCCTCCAGTACCACGATAACTTCGGGATGCATGTTCTGGTCACGCGCTCCTTCAACCACGTCGGCCCGCGCCAGGGAGATCGCTGCTCCATCCAGACCTTCTGCCGCCAGATGGCCGAGATTGAAGCCGGTCGCCAGCCGCCGGTCATGCTCGTGGGCAATCTGGAGCCGCGCCGCGATTTCACCCATACCCGCGATGTGGCCCGCGCCCTCTGGTTGCTGCTTGAACATGGAACACCCGGCGAGGTCTATAATCTCTGCTCCGGGCGCACTACGCGCATCGGCGATATTGTTGATCTGGTGGTCGCACGTGGTCGGGTGCCAGTCGAGGTGCGCCAAGACCCGGCTCGCCTCCGTCCCAGCGATGAGCCGATCCTCCAAGGCGATAACTCCAAACTGCGTGCCGCCACCGGCTGGGAGCCAATCATCGGCATGGAGGAGATTGTCGAAGAGGTGCTGGATTACTGGCGGGCGCAGCTAAAAGGGTTGACTGCTCAGCAGTGAAGCCTTCTTTTTGACGCAAAGGCGCGAAGACGCAAAGATTGAGATTGCTTATGTTGTTGAACGCTTTGCGCCTTGGCGTCTTTGCGTCAAAATCGTGGTTTACGAAGCAGGAGTCTTCTTGTGGGCACCCTCTTTCTCGTCGCCACCCCCATCGGCAACCTCGAAGACATCACCATGCGGGCGCTGCGGGTGCTGCGCGAGGTGCGCCTGATCGCGGCTGAGGATACCCGCCATACCCAGCGCCTCCTTAGCCATTACCAGATCACCACGCACTCGATCTCCTACCACGAGCATAACAAACTGGCCCGTCTGGATGCCATTCTCGCCGCCCTCGCCGAAGGTGATGTGGCCCTCGTCTCCGATGCCGGCACCCCCGGTGTCTCCGACCCCGGCTATGAACTGGTCTGCGCGTGCATCGCCGCCGGGTTCACCGTCACGCCCGTACCCGGCCCCAGCGCCCCGGTAGCTGCCCTGACCGCATCGGGCCTCCCAAGTGACCGCTTCATCTTCGTGGGGTTTCTGCCGCGCCAGGGGGGCGAACGTCGCTCCCTGCTGGCCGAACTGGCCCCTCTGACGGTCTCGCTGGTCTGTTTTGAGGCACCCCATCGCTTAATCGAGGCGCTAGAAGATATTCAGGCCACCCTCGGTGCGCGCCAGATGGTGGTGGCTAAGGATCTCACCAAGCGCTTCGAGGATCTGCGGCGGGGCAGTGTGGGCGATCTTCTGGCCCACTTCCAGGCCAACCCACCCCGTGGTGAGTATACCCTGGTGATCGCGGGCCAGACCGCTAGTGGCGAGCATAAACGTGAGCGCCGCCGCCTGAGTGCGCCGAGTAGTGATGCGCCGCCTACAACCGAGGCGATTGCCGAGCGGCTGCGCCACCTGCGCGACGCCGGGCAGAGCGGCAGCGCGGCGGCGCGCAGCGTCGCCCGCGAGTTGGGGTTGCAAAAGAGCGTCGTCTATGCGATCTGGTTGGAGTTAAACGGGTAGAGGCGCAGTTGCGGGTAGAGGCGCAATATCTTGCGCCTCTACCCGCAACTGCGCCTCCGCCGCATCACTTAGGGGCAGCAACGGCAGCCGCACGTTCGTCTCCGGCAGATCGCTCGTCCACGCCAGCGCCGCCTTCATCGCCGCAGGCGTATTGAGCGGATCGATCTGCGCCCGCAGGTGGCTCAGGCGTGCTTGGGCTGCTGCGACATCCCCGCCCGTATGGTGGGCATCATAGACGGCGCGGATGAGGTGCGGAAAGGCGCTGGCCAGCGCCGTAATTGCACCCGCTGCTCCACCTGCGAGCGCCTGGGCCACCAGCCGATCACTGCCGGTAAAGATCTTCAGGTGCGGGTAGCGTGCGATCAACTGCGAACTATGCACCCAATCACCACTACTATCCTTCATCCCGTAGAAGATCGTCGGGTGGCTCTCTAACAGCCCCTCAATAATCGTCGGCGTAATTGGCACCCCCGTCACTTGCGGAATGTGGTAGAGCAACAGACGGCTCCCGGCGGGCAGCGCATCGGCCAAGGCGCGGTAGTAACTCAGAATCCCCAACTCACTCGGCTGCTTAATGTAAAAGGGCGGCATCACCAACACCGCATCCGCCCCGCGCTCCAGCGCATACCGACTCAGACTGATCGTCTCGGTCAGCGCGGCACAGCCCGTCCCCGCCAAGACCGCCAGATCGCCCTTATGCGCCAGCACCGTCTCCAGCACCCGTTCACGTTCGGCCATACTCATAGATGGCCCCTCACCCGTGGTACCCAGACACAACACTCCATGTAGCCCACCGCGCTCCAAAAAGCGCAGGTACGCGGGCAACCACTCGTAATCAACTGGGCCAACATCACTGGTGAAGGGGGTCAGCATGGCACCGATCACCCCACGAAGTTCAAGCATCATCTACTCCTAGGTAAGAAATGACACAGTTCACCTTTGGATTTCCCGATCATCCCGTAGGGGCGAAGCATCGCCCTCCATGGGTAACCGAGTCCAGCGGTCGCTTTGCAGGCGATGCTTCGCTCGTGCGGTCATAACGCCCATTCCGGTCACGGGATGGGGTTGGGCGATGCCTCGTCTCTACATTATGCTATTATAAAGCCTCCTCACGGTGCCGTTAGCGTTAAAAGAAGGTGCCCATGCATCACGAAGTAAGTGTCGGCGTCACCCTGTTGTTGATCGCGGTCGTGTTGGTCGTTGCCAAACTCTCCGCATTCCTAGAGCGTTTTGGCCAACCCCCAGTTCTCGGCGAACTTCTTGCAGGCGTCCTCCTCGGTAATCTCTATCTGGTCGGGATCACCTTCTTTGAACCGATCAAAGAGAATGCGATTATTCAGTTTATGGCCGAACTGGGCGTGGTGATTCTGCTCTTTCAGGTTGGCCTAGAGACCAACATCCGCGATATGGCACGGGTGGGTATCCGGGCCTTCTTAGTCGCCACGGTGGGCGTGATTGCACCCTTTGTTCTGGGTACCTACTTGGTTGGCCCCTGGCTCATGCCCGGCCTAGAGAGTCACACCTACCTCTTCTTGGGTGCCACTCTCACCGCCACCTCGGTTGGCATTACTGCTCGTGTCTTCCGCGACCTCGGCTTTCTCCAGTCCCAAGAGGCACGCATCGTGCTGGGGGCGGCAGTGATAGATGACGTCATGGGTCTCGTCATCCTCGCCGTCGTCTCCGCCATCGTCACCGTCGGCTCCGTCAGTGCGCTGGATGTCGGGGTGATCATCCTCAAGGCACTCGCCTTCCTGGCAGGCGCGGTGCTGCTCGGCCAAATGGTGGCCAGTTGGTTAGGGCGGATACTGGCCAAGATCAACACCGGCAGCGGCATGAAGTTCACCCTCGCCATCGCCTTCGGCTTCATCTTCGCCTACCTCGCCGAACTGATCGGTCTGGCCCCGATTGTCGGAGCTTTCGCGGCTGGTTTGGTGTTGGATGCGGTACACTTTGAGTCGTTTGAGAACCCACGGGTGGTGTCCGAGATCTACCATGAGATCAAGGAGCACAACATCCAGAATGTCAGCCAGATCGAGAAGATCATGAAACACCATTCCCATCGCCATATCGAAGATATTATCGAGCCGGTGGGAATGCTCCTCACTCCGATCTTCTTCGTCATCACCGGAATGAGTGTCCAGATTACCGCCCTGCTCAACCCCTCCGTCCTTATGGTCGCACTCGGATTCACCATCGCCGCCTTCGTGGGCAAAGTGGTTGCTGGGCTGGTTGCCGGCAACGTGGACAAGCAGATCGTTGGTTGGGGCATGGTGCCGCGTGGCGAGGTTGGGCTGATTTTCGCCGCCACCGGGCGGGCACTCGGCGTGATTGACGATGCCACCTTCTCGGTGATCGTCGTGATGGTGCTGCTCAGTACGTTGCTCACCCCACTCATCCTGACCAACATCATTCGCCGCAAGTTGGCTGTACAGCCGGTGGCGCAATAGGGGAATACCCTATGCCTCCTACTCTTGGTGCGCTCCCTCACCTGCGCTGGCTGCGGCCAGTGGGGGTTGCGCTGATCTACTTTGCCAGTGCCTGGTTGAGTCTTCACGTCGCAGGCTCACCAAATGGTCCGCCAATCTTCTGGCCTACCGCCGGAGTTGCCCTGGCGGCGGTGTTCGTCTATGGTTGGCCTGCTGTATGGGGCATCCTCCTGGGAGGCTTGCTTACCTTTCTGGTTCTCTTTAGCGACCGGATTACGCCGGGCTTAGCCGTATTCAGTGCATGCGCGGTCTTGATTCAGGTTGGTCTCGCTACCTTCCTGCTGCGCCGCTTTGTGCGACCACTTCCGCCGACTACCATTCGGCTCACCCTGCGCGCTATTGGTATTAGCCTTGCCTGTTCGATGATCAGCCCCGCAATGATTGCGATCAGTGTTGGCCTCGTGGGTTTCATGCCCTGGAACCAGATCGCGGGTGTCGTCTCCCGCTGGTGGGTCGGTATTGCGACCGGGATGTTGATGATTGCTCCTGGCTTGATTGTGCTAAGCCAGTGGCGGCATCGTCAACTCGTGGTTCAGCCGTTCCTTTGGCCCGTTACCAGCCTGATGATCGGCCTGGCTCTGCTGACCTTCACCCTCGCCGTGCATGAGGAAGATCGCCAGGTTGCGGTGCGTTTAGAGACCGATGCGAACGAGATGGTGCATACCATTACGACGCGCCTGATCGAGCATGAGTATAATCTGATTGCCCTGAGCTCATTCTATGCTGCATCGCAAGAGGTTGACTTGGCTGAGTTTCGCCAATTTGCAACTCCGCTGCTCGCACGCTCCCCAACGATCCATCTGATGGCATGGGCACCCTATGTCTCGCATGCTGAACGTGCATCGTTTGAACTCTCTCAGCACCTCATTGGCCGCGTGGATTTCACGATTACCCAGCGGACTCCCTCCGGTCAATTTGTTCCTGCTACTCCCCGTGACGACTACTTCCCAGCTACCTTCTTCGAGCCGTTTGAGATCAATCAGGTCGCACTGGGCTTCGATTTAGCCTCTGAACCGGTACGCCATGCAACGCTCACCCGTGCGTGGCAGTCTGGTGAGCGTGCCATGACCAGCCCCATCCATATCGTCTCGCAGCCACATGCTGATCGGTATCTGTTGTTGATGAGTCCGATTTATGTGCGCAACGTTCCACTCACCACCCTCGCTGAACGTAAAGCGGCGCTGCGTGGAATCGTGTATGTCTCGATCCAGATAGACACGCTCGTGAGTTCCGCACTTGATCATCTGACACCCCAGGCGATTGATCTGACCTTCTATGATGTTACCGATGCGGTTCCCCAATTACTCGCCTATCGCTCACTTGATCCCCAGCGCTCTCCGCCGCCACCTGATCCCCAGGCGGCACTTGCCGCTGGCTATAGCTATACCCAGACGTTCACGATCTTTGGGCGGCGCTGGCAGGTGTTGGCGCGTGCGGATACGCCCTATGTCGCCGATATTCGCGGCCGCCTTGCTTGGCCTATTCTGTTGATTGGCCTCGGTTCAGTACTGACTTTTCTCCTCTTTATGGCCGGTTGGTTGCGTAGTACACGTGCGCTGCGTGCGCGTGAGGAGATCTTTTCGGCAATTGTTGCCCAAGCCTTAGATGCGATTGTGTTACTTGACACCTCCAATGGCCGGTTTGTTGAGTTTAATACCGCTGCCCATGAGGGTTTGGGCTATACCCGCGATGAGTTTGTAACGAAGAGTCTTGCTGATATTCAGGTAGAACATTCAGTTGATCAGATTCATAATCATATTGCCCAAATTTTGACAGAAGGTAGCGCTAGTTTCGAGACCCAACACATCCATAAGGATGGTTCGTTACGTGTCGTGGAGGTGCTCGCCCGCCGCCTCAACCTCCAGCGCCAGAACTATATTGCGGCGGTCTGGATCGATATTACTGAGCGTAAGGCTCATGATTCTCGTCTGCATAAGCTCAATCGTGCCTATGTGGTTCTGAGTGCGGTCAATGAGATGATCGTGCGTGAACGTGACCCGCAACGCCTCTTTATGACCACCTGTACGATTTCGGTTGAACGGGGTGGCTTCCGTATGGCTTGGGTCGGCCTTCTTGATCCCACGACTCGTGCGGTGCTGCCCGTAGCGAGTGCCGGGTTCACCAATGGCTATCTGGATCAACTCCAGATTACGCTTGATGAAAATCCACGCGGCCATGGCCCCGTGGCAACCGCACTACGGACGGAGCATTATGTTGTTACCAACGACATTGCGCATGATCCAAAGATGACACCCTGGCGTGCTGCTGCCCTCGAACGCGGCTATGGCGCGGTCGGGGTCTTCCCGCTGATGGTTGGTGGTCATGTGTGTGGCACTATCAACCTCTATGCTGCTGAGGCCAATTTCTTTGATGAAGCTGAGATCCATCTCTTTGATGAGATGGCCAGTGATCTTGCCTTCGCTTTAGAATTTACCGAACAGGAACAACAGCGCCGCGTTGCTGAGGAACAATTACGCACCAATGAACACCGTAGTCGGGTGTTGCTGAATGCTATTCCTGATATGATGTTTCGCTTGAGCCTCGATGGTCGCCTGCTCGACTATTCGGGCAAACCTGATCAACATCTCTATGTCCCACCTGAACACTTTATCGGGCGCATGCTCGATGAGGTCTTGCCCCCTGCTGTCACCGCACAGTGGCGTGCCGCATTACGAGACGCCTCCCATGGCTTGCAGACCTTCGAGTACCAATTGGTGATTGATGATCAACCCACCTTCTTCGAGGCGCGCTTGGCCTTCAATGCAGAAGAGAACGAGGTTGTCGCATTAGTCCGCGATATTACCGAGCGCAAGCAGATGGAGCAAGATCTCCATAACGAACGGAACTCGCTGGCGCGCCGCGTGGCCGAGCGTACCGCTGATCTGAGCCGCGCTAACCAGGAGTTGGCGCGGGCTGTGCGTGCCAAGGATGATTTCTTGGCCAATATGAGCCATGAACTCCGCACGCCGCTTAATGCTATCCTTGCCCTGAGTGAAGGGATGCTCGAACAACTGCGTGGCCCGCTCAATGAACGCCAGATGGCTTCACTGCGTAATATTGAGTCGAGTGGTCTTCATCTGTTATCGCTGATTAACGATATTCTCGATCTCTCGAAGATTGAAGCCGGACGTATGGATCTTCAGACCGATCTTGTCCTGATGAGTGATGTCTGTGCCGCGAGCCTGATCTTTATTAAGGAACAGGCAAACAAGAAACAACTCAAGGTCAATCTCTTCCAAGAGGATATGAGTCTTCGTATCTATGCCGATCAGCGCCGTCTGAAACAGATGTTGGTCAATCTGCTCACCAATGCAGTCAAGTTTACCCCTGTGGGTGGGCGGATCGATCTGATTGTCAATGCCGACGCCAGCCGGGGTGTGCTCGATATGACGGTGGCTGATACGGGGATGGGAATTACGGCTGAGGAGATGCAGCGCCTCTTCAAGCCCTTTATTCAGCTCGATTCGGGCCTGACCCGCCAGCATGAAGGGACGGGGCTGGGCTTGGCGCTGGTGCGACGTTTGGCTGAGTTGCATGGCGGGAGCGTTGCACTGGAGAGTACGCCGGGGGTTGGTAGCCGCTTCACCGTCTCGCTGCCCTATCGGCAGATGGATACATCTACCCCCACCATAACAACCGATGTCCTTGCGTGGATCAAGTTCCGCTCGGCGTTGGTGATTGAGGATTCAGAGACCTCCGGTGAGCAGATCGCTCGTTACTTGGGCGAACTCCGGATTGAGGCGACGATCCATTCCCGTGGTGCGGGCGCACTTGAACGGGTTGTTGCACTCCATCCAGATGTGATCTTCCTCGATCTCCAAATGCCCGATCAATCGGGTTGGGATGTGCTCGCCCAACTCAAGGCTGATCCACAGGTGCGCTCCATCCCAGTGATCATCATCTCGGTGGTAGATGACCGTATCCGGGGTATAGCGTCGGGTGCCTCGGCCTATCTGGTCAAACCGATCTCGCGCGATGTTTTACGTCAAACCCTGTCGAGTATTGGTACGTCTGCCAATAGCTCTTCGCCCTTTAACGATCCTATCGAAGCGCTGCCCAGCATACCCGAAACACCGATTGCCCGTATCCTGTTAGCAGAGGATAATGAGATCAATATTACGGCGATTGGTGATTATCTCTCCGATAAGGGCTATGATCTCACCGTCGCCCGCAATGGCCGTGAGGCAGTTGCACTGGCGAACGAAATCCATCCCGATCTGATCCTCATGGATATTCAGATGCCCGAACTTGATGGCCTCTCCGCCATCCGTCAGTTACGGGCCAACCCTGTCTTCGCTAAGACCCCGATTATCGCGCTCACGGCCCTGGCCATGCCGGGAGACCGTGAGCGCTGTCTGGCTGCCGGAGCGAATGAGTATATGGCTAAGCCGGTCAGCCTGCGCAGCTTGGTTACCATGATGAATCAGTTACTCCAGCCCGAACATTAGCGCACTTGCCCCGCGTATTCACGTAATAGCTTTGAGTCGCTGAGCGCCCGTTGACCCCACAACCGCTCCCGCGCCATCCAGGCCGCGTCGGCATAGCCGGCTTCGAGTTCGAGTGCGCGTTGGTAGTATGCCCAACCCTGCTCAAACTCTCCCTTGGCCGCCAGCGCCGTGCCTAGCCCTGCATTCGCATCCGGGCTTTTGGCTTCGAGTTCCAGTGCCTGCTCCCAGAGGCGAATCGCATCATCGTCGCGTCCCTGCTCATAGAAGATGCCAGCCAGATTGTTGTAGGGTTCGTAGAAGCGTGAATCACGCTCAATCGCGTTCTGAAAACAGATCGAGGCATTGAGCAAATCCCCGCTCTTCAGTGCCTGCTTCCCCGCTTCATTCAGTTCATGGGCATTCAACGTCAGCAGGCAGGGCGGCAGCGGTGTGGGTGTCGTTTGCAATACGGCAGTGCCGAATAATCCTGACGAGCTTGGGGTAGGGATAGGTGTTGTACTAACGGGTTGAGTGAAGCGAATAAACAACATCACTAACCCACCCACGAAGAGGACAATAAGAACGTTGCGCACAAAGCCTCCTCCTCCTGATGAACCATGATCCTCATGTCCACACACGCTCATGCAGGTTTGCAACGGGCAGGTGCGGCAAGTTTGGCTTGTTCGCGATGCGCGGGTCATGCATACCTCCGTTTGGTTTGATTGCGACCTGCGGAGAGAGGCTCCAGTTTTGGTGTTGTTTGGCGGCTGCGCCGCCAAACAACACCAAAAAAGATCTTCGGGGGTGGCGAAGCCGCCCCCGAACCCCCACCGGAGGTGACTCACATGGCGGGCGATGCTTCGCCCTTGCTATTTATATAAGTACCAATCCATGTCGTATTCCGTGCCATTTTTCTCAACGTGCTATAATTCCTCACGGAACACTAATGCAAACAGAAGGAGTACATCCGTGGCCCACAAGTGGAGCAACCCACCTGAGATGCAGATTGATGCCACCAAGACCTATAAGGTCACGATGGATACGACCAAAGGCTTTATCGAACTCGAACTCTACCCCCAGTCCGCCCCGATGACGGTCAACAACTTTGTCTTCCTCGCCAAGCAGGGTTTCTACGATGGCCTCAAGTTCCATCGCGTGATCAGCAACTTTATGATCCAGGGCGGCGATCCTACCGGCACTGGCACGGGTGGCCCCGGCTATAAGTTTGCCGATGAGGTACGCGGCAATCCGCTCACCCACCAGGCGGGGGTCATCTCCATGGCCAACGCTGGCCCGAATACCAATGGCAGCCAGTTCTTTATTACTCATAGCCCCCAGCCCCACCTTGATGGCAAGCACACCGTTTTTGGCCGCGTCGTCAAGGGCATGGATGTCGTCAACGCCATTCGCCAGGGCGATGTGATGGTCGAAGTTTCGATTGATGAATAAGTGACGCACCCCCATTACAAACATGGCGCAGGCAAACAGCCTGCGCCATGTTTGTTTCTGGATTGTGCATTCATTGTTCAGGTACTGTGTTACGGCCTTCTCTATTGACGTAGCCTCTTCATACGCCATATAATGCGTTCTTAACAATTCCCTTTCCAAACTCTCACCGCCTACCCCGCCCTCCCCATGGGCGGCCTCGACGGTTTAGTCAAGGAGGACGACCATGCGAGCATATGGCCCGGAAAGGATCCACAACATCGGCATATTTGGTCACCTCGGCAGCGGCAAGACAACGCTGGCCGAGGCAATGCTGATGACCGCCCACGCCATCCCGCGAATGGGGCGCGTCGAGGATGGCTCAACTACGAGCGATTATGATCCCGACGAAGCCCGTCGCGGGATGTCTGTTTCGCTCTCCGTGCTGCCCCTCGAATGGCACGATGATAAGGTCAATCTGATTGATGTCCCCGGTTTTGCCGATTTTGCCGGTGACATGGCCGCCACGATGCGGATCATTGATGGCGCGGTGATCCTCCTGGATGCCTCCGGTGGCGTTGAGGTCGGTACCGAATTGGCCTGGGAGATGGCGGTGCAGAATAAGGTGCCGCGTCTGCTCTTCGTCAATAAGCTCGACCGCGATAATGCCAATTTCTATCGCACCATCGAGCAGGCCCGCGAACGCCTTGATGCGGCGGTCATTCCGATGCAGATCCCGATTGGAAGCGGCAAGGATTTTAAGGGCGTGATCTCCCTCCGTCAGCAGCGCGCCTGGCTCATCTCGCCTCAGCACGACGGTGGCTTTGTCGAGGCCGACGTTCCTGCCGAGATGAACGATTTGATGCACGAGTGGCGTACCGCGCTGATTGATAAGATCGCCGCAACAAATGATCACCTGATCGAGCGCTATCTGGAGGGTGGTGAGGATGCGCTCACCCGCGAGGAGTTGCTGATTGGGCTGCGTGCTGGTATCGCTGATGGCTCGATTGTCCCGGTCTTCTGTGGCTCGGCGACGGAAGTGACGGGTATTGCCCAGTTGCTCAATGGGATTGTTGACTCAATTCCCTCCGCCGCCCGCAAGCCGGTGTCCGCTACCGACCTTACCTCTGGTGAGGAGATGACGCTGCGGGCTGCCTCCGATGAGCCGCTGAGTGCCTTGGTCTTTAAGACGGTCTCCGATACCTATGGCCGCGTGAGCTACTTCCGCGTCTATAGCGGCGAGATACGCGCTAACTCTACCGCGCTCAATTCGCGCACCCGCAAAGAGGAGCGCATCGCGCATATCTATAGCGTGCGTGGCAAGGAGCAGACTGAGGTTGAGGTGCTTGGAGCCGGAGATATTGGTGTGGTGACGAAGCTCACCGAGACGGCTACCAACGATACGCTCTGTGCGCCCGGTCATCCGCTCCAACTTACGCCGATCACCTTCCCCACCGCTTCCTTTATCGCCACGGTTAAGCCGCATAGCCGCGCCGACCTCGATAAGCTGGGGGTCGCGCTCGGTCGGATGATCGAAGAAGATCCGACCCTCCACACCAACCGCGATGCCCAGACGGGTGAGACCTTGCTCTCAGGGCTTGGTGAGAGCCACCTTGCGCTCATTGCTGAGCGCATGAAGCGCAAGTTTGATGTCAGTATTGATATCGAACTGCCCCGCATCCCCTACCGCGAGTCCATCCGTGGCCGTGCTGAGGCACAGTATCGCCATAAGAAGCAGACTGGCGGTGCCGGTCAGTTCGCCGATGTGACCCTGCGGGTTGAAGCACTCGCGCCCGATCCGACCCGCGAAGATCCGCTGGAGTTTGTCAACGAGATTGTCGGCGGGGTGATCTCACGCGGCTTTATGCCCGCAATTGAGAAGGGTGTCCGCGAGGCCATGGCTGAGGGTCTGCTCTCCGGTAATCCACTGATTGATGTTCGTGTTGCCGTCATTGACGGCAAAGAACACCCAGTTGATAGTAAGGAGATCGCCTTCAAAAGCGCCGGAAAAGAAGCCTTCAAGCTTGCTGCGGCCAAGGCCCACCCCGCGATTACCGAGCCGATCTATCATCTTGAGATCATCGTCCCCGATCAGTTCGCTGGTGACATCATGAGCGACATGAGCACCCGCCGTGGCCGCGTCCAGGGCATGTTGCCCACCGGCACCGGCAAGACGGTCATTACCGCCCAGGCTCCGTTAGCCGAGATCCAGCGCTATGCCACCGACCTCAAGGGTATGACTCAGGGGCGCGGGCGCTTCTCGATGACCTTCGAGCACTACGATGATGTGCCCAGCCACCTTGTGGATGCGATCATCGCTGCGCACAAGAAGGAAGTCGAGGCGGCGCATTAGAAGAGACGCAAGATGTTGCGTCTCTCCTCGTGGGGGAGACGCAACATCTTGCGTCTCTCCACGTGGGGGCAACGCAACATCTTGCGTCTCTTCACGAGACGCAACATCTTGCGTCTCTCCTCGTGGGGGCAACGCAACATCTTGCGTCTCTCCTCGTGGGGGCAACGCAACATCTTGCGTCTCTTCACGAGACGTAACATCTTGCGTCTCTACGGCGTATAAATATACCCCGTCATCCGCGCTTGGTAGGTCACCATGTTGTTCGCATCCGGCCCCCCCACCTGCACCGCACTCCCTACCGTGCTGGGCGGGGCGTTTTGGTTGATCAGCGTACCCGTACCAAACTGCGCTCGTGCTGCGGCCAGGAATGCACTCTGGAGTGCGCTGCGGATCTGGGTCTCGTTCGCACTGGCCGATATCTGTACCGTCACATCGGCCTCGAACTCGCGGGAGGTGAGCGTGGTTGGGGTATTGGTGGCGATGGGGTTGCTGATCGGGGCCAGTAGGCTGTCCGACCAAGCTGGACGCGCAATATAGATATAGGCTCCCATCCCAATTGCGCCAAGTAGCAGCAGCACCAGCATCCAACTGAAGACCGCGATTAGGCTGCCGAGACAGTTACCGCGTGGTTGGGCCACTTGCACTACCGGTGGTGGGGTGGGTGGCGGCGCGGGCCGGGTGGGTGGCGGTGTGGGTGGTGGTGTGGGCCGGGCCGGAGCCGGTGTCGGGGCCGGTGTCGGTTTGTTCGCCACCTGCGCCGCTGGTTGTTGCGGTAAGGCCACCGTCGGTTGGGCCACCCGTACCTGCGCCGGTCTCCGGCTACGCTCTGGGCGCAGCGCATTCCAGAGATCGTTCATGGTGCTGAAGCGATCCTGTGGAACCTTCTGCAACGCCCGTTGGAGCGCCTCGCTGGTGCGCTTCGAGACACTCGAATTGATGCTGTGTGCGGGCGGAAAGTCGAACGGCATCTGCTCGGTCGGGTCGCGCCCGGTGAGCATGTGATGGAGTGTTGCCCCCAGCGCATAGATGTCCGAGGCCGGTGTCGCCAACCCCTGATACTGTTCGGGTGGGGCGTAGCCGGGCGTCCCGATCTGGGTGCCGCGCTCGGTGGGCTTGAAGAGCTTGGTGATGCCGAAGTCCACCAACTTCACCGCCCCCGATGCGTCTTCGATCATCACATTCGAGGGCTTCATGTCGCGGTAGATCAGCCCCTTGCCATGCAAATAGACCAGCACATCACAGATCTGATCCGCATATTCCAGCACCAACGCCTCACTCAGCACCCCGCGCTCATCAACGACCTCCTCCAGATCCTTACCCCGGATGAAATCCATGGTCAGGTAGTGGCGGCCCTCGTCGGTGAAGTGGCTATAGACCCGTGGAATACGTGGGTGATCCAGTCCCTGAAGGAGTTGCGCCTCGGCATTGAAGCGCTCGATGGCCTCGTCACGTTCTCTGGGATCAGTGAACTTATCCAGCATCTCCTTGATCGCGAAGATCTGGCCGCTCTCATCAATCCCCTCGTAGACCGCGCCCTGGCCACCCTGCTTGATCACTCGCGTAATCACATAGCGCCGCTCATCACTGGGCACATGATTATTCAACACCACATCATGGCCGCAGTGCTGGCAGAAGCGCGCACGGCGCAGGTTGGCTTTATGGCACTTGGGGCACAGGATTTGCGTAACCTCAGCCATAATGCTCCAAGTTCTGACGCCAAGGCGCAAAGTCTTTAAGGTAGACTCCCATCAAAATCTTTGCGCCTTGGCGCCTTTGCGTCAACACGGGGCTTCTTTTTACCCCAAGTGTGAATAGTTACCCGCTGATTCTATCTACGCAACCAGAAGCGGTTTTGTTGCAAACGCTCAACGCCAATCCTTCATCCGGTAGCCCAGCCAACCCATGGCACCGAGATCGTCGCGCCAATTCTCGCGCACCTTGACCCACAGTTCCAAAAAGACCTTCTTGTCTACCATCCGTTCAATATCGCGCCGGGCGGTACTGCCGATCCGCTTGAGCATCGTGCCCCCCGCGCCGATCAGGATGCCTTTCTGGCTCTCCTTCTCGACATTGATCGTCATGCGGATGTAGATCGCCTGCTCCTTGGTCTCCCACTCATCCACCTCCACCGCCACCGCATGCGGCACTTCCTGTTGGATGAAGTAGAGCACCTTCTCGCGCACCAACTCCGCCGCCAGTTGCTGTTCGCTCTGATCCGTCACTTGCTCGCTGGGGTAGAGCGCATGACCTACGGGCAGCCGGGCGACAATCTCATCGAGCAGGCTACTCAAACCCTGGCCGCGTTGCGCCGAAATCGCCAACTCCATGGCCCACTGGCCCAAGTCGCGATACTCCTCCAGGTAGGTCGTACCCCGCCGGGGCGGAATGTCCACCTTGTTCAGGAGCAACAGCTTGTGCCCCCGTGAACGCTGCACCTGTTCGGCAATGCTACGGTCAAGCTGGCTGGGCGGCTGGCTGATGTCCACCATAAAGCAGATCACATCCGCATTCGGCAGCGTGCGCTCGGCCAGTTCGACCATAAACTTGCCCAGTTTATGGCTCGGTTGGTGAATGCCGGGCGTATCAATAAAGACAACCTGGGCATCCGTGCGATTCAGGATGCCGCGCACTGGTACGCGGGTGGTCTGGGCGCGGGGCGAAACAATCGTCACCTTCTGGCCCAAGAGGGTATTCAGCAGGGTACTCTTGCCGACATTCGGCTTACCCACCAGCGCCACAAACCCGGAGCGGAGCGTGGGATTCTTCGGCTGCTCGCTGCCCGCCTCGGCCTCCTCGCTCTCCACCTGCTCATCATCATTGGGTTCAGCCGCAAACACCACCGGCCCCTCACCATCCTGGGCCACCTCGTCCAGCGCTACCATCAGCGTGGCCAACCGGGCGAGGCGCTGCGGGTCGAACCCATCCGGCAAGCCCAACTCGACACCCAAAATCCGCTCATCCGCATCCAGATCGAGCAGCGCGGTCTGTGCGAGCGCCTCGTGCTGGATCGCCTCGGCATCGGGGATCAGAATACTCAGAAACCCCGTCTCCATATCCAGCCGCCCAAACTCACCATCCAGCGCCAATTCGAGGTGCGCCAGCGTCACCTCATCATCCAGATCAAGGCGCAGGCCCACCACCATGCCCTCGGCATCAAGCAGCAGATGGGCCGGATACTCCAGGGTGTAGATCGCCTGCCCCGCCTCTAGTTCGGTAAAGTAGGCATAGAGCGTATTGACTTCCGGGTCATGTGAAAACTGTAACATACTCTCTCGTTCAGGTTACTGTATCGCCTGCTGCGGCGCACTTGCCTCACCCTCCGCACTTGGCGTGATAGGCGGCAGTGGCGGTTCGGGTTGGTCGGTCAGCTTGCGATAGAGATAACTCAAGATAATGCGGATAATCGCGGCCACCGGGATACTCATAAAAAGCCCGAAGGCTCCTGCTAAAGCACCCCCGGCAAGAATGGCGAAGATCACCACCGCCGGATGCAGCCGCACCAGCGGCCCCATCACATTCGGGATGATAAAGTGATCTTCAATTTGACGTAACGTGAAGTAAATAATACCCACCAATGCGGCCAATCCCAGGTGCGAAAGACCGAAGGGAATATTCGTTTGGAAGAGCGTGGCAATAACTGCGATCCCCGCCGCCGACCATGGCCCGATAATGGGCAGAATCTCCAGCACCCCCGACGCCACCGCGATCACGAGGGCGTAGGGCACCTTGAGGATGGAGAGCGGAATATAGAGCAGCACCGACATGATCACAATCAGGATCAGTTGGCCACGGATGTAGGCACTAAAGACGGCATCAATCTGCCGCCCCAGGCTACCAATCTCCTCGCGGTAGGGGGCCGGAATAAGATTGCTGGCCCAGCGTTTCAGATGCCCGGCCTCCAGCAACAGGTAGAAGGTGATAATCAGATAGACCAGGATATAGATCACCGTCTCCAGCGCCGAGAAGACCAAACCCGGCACATTCCCACTGAGCCACGTACCGAGATCGCGCACCAGGCTGATCAGTTGCTCTTCGAGGGGACTCAAGTCAATCACAAAGCCGCCCAGGTCAAGCTCCTGGTGGTCTGCGAAGAAATCCGCAATCTGATTCGCCAGTTGAGGAGCAGCGCGCGCCAAGTCGCTCGTCTGCTGCACAATAATCGGCCAGATCCAGGTAAAGAGGCTATACAGCAGCAGGAAGGTGATCACATACATGACCACGATCCAGATTGCGCGCCCGGTTTTGACCCGCCGCTGAAGCCACGAGACCAAGGGATTGAAGAGGTACGCAGTAATGATCGCGGCAATAAAAGGCGGCAGGACGTGCTCAATATGCTGGATGAAGAGAATCGTCAGGGCGACGATAATCCCCGCCGTAATCAACTTAGTTTGGGGCGAAAAGCGAATCGGTTTGGGCATCACGGACATAACGCGCCCCTCGTCACCTGGTGGTACGGGCAGTGGGCCATCCCCACTCCACAATAATAAGCGGGGGCGGCCTTGCCGTCCCCGTCGCTACAGCAGCAACGGTTAGCTCTCCGAACCGCCCCGCCGTAACGGAATATCGGCCTTGAGGTGGTCATTCGACTCACCACGGAGCAGCGTCACCTCGATCTGATCCGGGTCAATGGACGGCAAATAGCGTGCCAACACCTCAGCGATGTCGAGCTTCATCTGCTCCTTCATCTCCGGGGTGAGCTTATAGCGATCATCAACCAACACCGTCGCCAAGCGTTCCTTAGCCACCTGGGCGCTGCGATTGTTGCGCGGACCAAAGATCGAGTTGAAGAAGCCCACAATTCTCCCCTTCCGCTACGCCCGCCGCCGCCCAAAGAGGCCCAACAGCCGCTCAAGCACACCTTGCTGATCGCTGAGTGCCATAAATGGAACATCTTCACCCGCAATCCGTCGTGCCACATTCAAGAATGCCTTGCCGGCCAGCGAGGTTTGATCATAAACGACCGCCTCGCCACGATTGGTTGAAGTGACAATACTCTCATCATCGGGGACGATGCCCACCAAGTTGATCGCCAGCAGTTCGATCACATCTTCAACCGAGAGCATCTCGCCGCGATTCACCAAACGGGGCTTGATACGATTGACAATCAGGCTCGGTGGCCCCTTCTCGGCAGCCTCAACCAAGCCCACAATCCGGTCGGCGTCGCGAACTGCCGAAACCTCCGGCGTGGTCACGATCAACACCTCATCAGCACCAGCAATCGCATTACGAAAGCCACCCTCGATCCCCGCCGGGCTATCAATCAACACATAATCAAACTCACTGCGGAGCTGGTTGGTCAGATCAATCATCTGATTACTACTCACCGCGTCCTTATCGCGAGTCTGTGCGGCGGGGAGGAGACACAATTCAGGCAGCCGCTTATCCTTGATCAAGGCTTGGCGCAGGCGAGCCCGCCCCTCAACCACATCAACCAGATCATAGACGATTCGGTTCTCCAGCCCCATCACCACATCCAGGTTCCGCAGCCCGATGTCGGCATCAATCACCGCCACCTTCGCCCCCTGCATGGCCAGCGCCGTTCCAAGATTTGCGGTTGTGGTGGTCTTACCTACCCCACCCTTACCCGATGTGATCGTGATGATACGCGCCATAACTTCTCCGTTAACCCCGCTTCGCACCTTCCCACGGTTCAACCACAATCTGGTTCTCTTCGATGCGGGCGATCTCCGGGCCAAGATTTTTGGCTTTATCGGGCGAACGAGTAATCTGTTCACAGATACGTAGTTGGGTTGGCCGCAACTCCAAGGCACAGACGACAACATTGGGGTTGCCCAAGGCTCCTGCATGCACCAGACCCATCAACCGCCCCCAGACGACCACACTCCCCCCGGCGATAATCTCAGCCCCAGGGTTGACATCACCGATCAGGGTGATATGCCCATGGTGGCGCAGCACCTGCCCAGAACGGATGGTTCGCGACACCAACATGCCCTCGTGCTCATTCTGAACAGCGGGCTGCGCTGGCTCGGAGTAGCGCGGGAGAGGGCGCGCCGTCACCCCTGAGGCACGTGCCGCATTGCGGCTCTCACGCGCCGTAGCGCCTAAGGCTTCGATCTGTACACCATGCTGCTGAATACTCCCCAGCAAGGTGGTCATCTGTTCGTCATTGATCGCTCGATCACCAATCTCTAGGATCAACCGTGCGCCAGCGAAGAATCCGCTATTCTGCGCCAATTGTTGCTCAAGTGCGCTCATCAGGTGCGCCCACTCGGCAGTATCATCGAGCCGCAGCCGCAGACCGTCGCGCCCGCCTTTAATGCTGATCAGGTCGCCCATGCACCTGTGTCCATTTTGAACGAGAAATAATGGGGTAATTATAGCATACCGAGTAGCGCCGCAATATATTGCGGCGCTACTCCGGGTTCTCCTCGCTATCCTCCGGCACCACATCCCCCGGCATCACCGGGCATATTTGTGGCGGTTCGGCGGGCGGGGTGATCTTGAAATAGGCTTGCATGATCTGGGTGGCCGCTGGTACTGCCATGGTCGAAGATCCGTCGCCGAGATCGCCAGTGCCCTCGATCAGTACCGCTACCACAATCTGCGGGTCGTCGTAGGGCGCAAACCCGACAAACCAGGCATGACTCTGGCGTCGCCCGTCTTCGGTCAGGATCGGCCCAAATTCGGCGGTTCCCGTCTTGCCCGCGATGCTCAGCCCTGAACATTCATCCCGCGCTGCAATGTTTAAGCCCTCGGTTACGGAACGCCGCATGCCGTCGCGGATCACCGCGAGATATTCCGCACTCACCGGGGCGACTGAGCGCACTTCTGGCTCGATCATCCGCAGAATCTCGCCCTCGCTGTTGGTGATCGCCTGCACGACATGCGGGCGGTAGACGGTGCCGTCGCGGGCGATGGCTCCCGCCGCAGCCGCGAGTTGCAAGGGTGTGACTTGGAGGTAGCCCTGGCCAATCGCCATATTGTAGGTGTCGCCGGTGGTCCAACTCTCACGCAGAGTCTGCGCCTTCCAGGTCTTGGTCGGCAGCAATCCCGCTGCCTCCCCGGTGATGTCTACCCCCATCGTGCGCCCAAAGTTGAACCAGGCAAATCCCTCGACGAGTTGATCAATCCCTAGCCCTTCGGTGCGGAAATCTTCGTCTTTGAGGTTGATTACCTGATCATTGCCGCCTGCAATCGAGGCGAAAAAGACGTTCGAGGAGACCCGTAGCGCATCAAGAATGTTGATCTCGCCGTTGTCGCGGTTGCGCACCGAGTTGGGTAAGATGAAGATTGAACCGTTACGCTCGCGCAACCGGATTAGGCCGGGGTCGCGCAGGGTGGTTTCGGGGCTGATGATGCCTTGTTGGAGCGCCGTAATGCCGACAAATTGCTTGATCGTCGAACCCGGTGGGTATTGTCCGGCAATCGCCCGATCTAGCAGCGGGGCGCTGGCCGGGTCTTCGGGGGTGAGCAGGGCTTGTAGTTCGGCGCTCAGGCTCGGATCAACCCAGACATTGTTGTTATAACTGGGGATGCTCACAATCGCGAGGATGCGCCCGTCACGCGGATCTATCGCGACCGCAATCCCGTTGGTGATCGGCTTGTAGTTGCGTTTGTAGTCCTCGGCAACGGTCTGGCGGCGGCGTTCACCCTCGGCGACCCAGCGCTGCATGATCCGCTCGACTTCGGTCTGGAAGGTGGCGTCAATCGTCAGGATCAGGTTGTGGCCATGTTCCACTGGGCGTAGCGTGCCGGTCGAACTGGCCGGACGTTCGAGCGCGTCAACGAGCAGCGTCTCGATGCCAGTCTGCCCGCGCAGTTCGGCTTCGTAGGCGCTCTCAATCCCATCTTTGCCAATCCGGTCATCGCCCTGGTAGGGTGGCAACCCGATACTGCTTGGATCAATCGCTTTGCGAATCAGGCCGCAGCGCCCCGCATGGCCGATTACGTTGTTCATGCTGGTTAGCCACGAGGTGGCTGGATTTTCGGCGACGAGTTCACACTCGCTGATGCGCCCAATATAGCCCAGGGTGTGCGAAAGCGAGGGGATGTTGGCACTCTGCGGGTAGCGCCGCTGGTAGCCTTCAATCACCTGTACGCCGGGCAGGTTGTTGCTGTTCTCGATCACCACCAAGGCGAGTTCAGGGCTAATTGCCTCTTTGACGATCAGATTTTCATAACGCCGAATATTCTGTTTGGTGATCTGTTCTTCGATAATATTATTTAGTTTTAACACATCACTATAGGTAGTGGTCAATTCAAGCGCATGCAGACTCAACTGCGGTGCCACGGTGATCGTGAAGGGCGTGTTGGCTTGAAGTAGGGGTAGCTCGCCAAATTGGCTCAGATCGCTGCGTAGCTCTGGGCGCAGATCGAGCACACTCGTGGGTGAGAGAGTCAGGGTATTGGTAATCCCGGCAATCTGGCTGATCCGCGCCAGTACCAGGTTGCGCCGCTCTGGCTCACTGATCGCCGAGGGTAACCGTCCCGGTGTGATCGCAATCGAATAGATCGGCACACTTTCGGCCAAGATCGTCGTGCCATCAGCGGCAAAGATCTCGCCGCGCCGGGGGGCCACCGTCAAGTAACGCCGCGTCGTCGCTTCGGGGGTCTCGCCAAAGCGTTGCTGGTTGCCCGTGATGATCTGCAACTCATAGAGCCGTCCGATCAAGATGATGGACGTAAGCAGCAGTAGAATGCGCAGCACGATCATGCGTGACATACCCACATCCTCGATCTATGCACGTAACATCCAGCGGAGTAAAAAGAAGATCGGGAGTGTCATAATAAGCGCCAAAAGGGTACCGGGAATGAGTGCGACCCGCAAGGTGTCGCCCCACATGACCGGGCCGGGTTGGATGAGCAGCGCCATCACACTCTCATAGATCAGGCTGGCGACGAGCATGGCGAGGAGCGGCAGGAGTGGCCCCTCAATGCGTAACCGACGGGTGGCGAAGGCCACCGTGATGGTAGCAAGCAACAGGGCGAATGCATGCGTGCCGAGTGGCGTTGCGGCCAGAATATCGAGCATCAATCCGCTGTAGAACGCCCAGCGTACCCCCTGTACCATACCGATGTCGCGGAAGGCGGCCCCCATCCCGATCAGGGTACGACAGATCGTGATCACCAGTAACAACGGCGCACTAAAACCGAGCGGTGTGCGCAGGAGTGTCACCTGCACTAGTGCGAGGACACCGATCAAGAGGATGTAGCCCACTTCACGGGCGACAAGTTCTTCTACTCGTTTTGATTGAGAATCACCCAAACGTAGCGTACCTGATCGGGGTTGACGAAGGGGCGCAGCTCGGCGCTCTGGCCTTGTCCTCCCGGATTGATCTCTTCTATCGAACCAATCGGAATGTTGGCGGGCACGGTGGCAAGATCCAACTGAAGATTGAGCGAGCCAGTCAACCCCGCACTCACCACCGCATCACCGGGGCTGATTGCGGCACTGCGATCCACTTGCCCGATGCTCAAGCGTGATCCGCGCTGCCACTGCCCTTGCACTAAGCCTAAGTGGGCCTGCCCCGCATGCATCACCCGTGCACTGATGCGACTACTCACATCGGTGATCAAGAGCACCTCGGCGGTATGTGTCCCCACCGACTCGATCACCCCCACGAGTGCCGCTGGGCCACTCGGATCTTGGCCGATCACCGCCATACCCACCTGCACCCCATCGGCACTGCCCCGTGCAATCAGCATCACTTGGCGGCCTGCATCGGGCGGGCGCACGGTCACTTCGGCTCCTACCAAGTGCCAGGGCTGTTCGCGCTGGATCTGGAGTTGCTGGCGCAACGACTCGTTCTCGACCTGAGCCTGCTGCAAGCGCAGGTTCTCGGCCTTGAGTTGGCTCACCTCCTGCTCCAACGCGGTGATCGTTGCCCGCAGATCATCTTCACTACGCGGCGCTCCGATCAGATCTTCCGTATGGTTGCGCAGTCCCGTCAGTTGTAGTGCTGCTGGACTGAATGCCTGCTGAAGTAGCATGCGCAACGGGCTGATGATGCCCTGCTGATCAAGGTAGATCAGGCTGAGTGCAACCAGACATAACACCCCCGCCAGCACAAACGGGCGGGCTGAGGCGGGTTGGTCGCTGCGCTCGCGGCGCAACCTCAGCGACCTGTCGTCAAGATAGTCGCGCATAGTCACAATTCATGGTGGGGTAAACGGAGCCGCTATAGTGACGCAAAGGCGCGAAGACGCAAAGGTCGTGGTTGGTCATACTCCTCAAGGCTTTGCGTCAAAATCTTGGCGCTAGGAGTAGGTGTTGGCCCCTACAGCTTGGCCCGTCGGCTGCTCTGGGTACGGGTGAGAATATCCTGGTAGACGCGATTCTCGAAATTCTCGACCATCTTGCCCGCCCCGCGTGCCACGCAGGAGAGTGGATCTTCGGCAATATGGACGGGCATGCGTGTTTCGGCGGCGATACGCTTATCGAGGCCGTGCAGCAACGAGCCACCTCCGGCCAGCGTGATACCGTGCTCCATCACATCGGCCACCAGTTCAGGCGGGGTCTCTTCAAGGGCGGCGCGCACCTCGGCAACGATGGCATTGATCGGCCCAACAATCCCCTCGCGGATCTCGACGCTGCTTACCTCAACCGCCTTGGGCAGCCCGGTCAGCAAGTCACGTCCGCGCAGTACCACCTTGATCTCCTCGTCCAAGGGGTAGGCCGATCCAGCGGCGATCTTGGCCTTCTCGGCCATACGCTCGCCGATCAGCAGATTATATTCGCGACGCGCAAACTGGATGATCGCCTCGTCAATCTCATCACCAGCGGTACGGATGGAGTGATTGATCACGATCCCACCCAGCGAGATGACCGCAACCTCGGTGGTGCCACCACCAATATCCACGATCATCGAACCCATCGGCTCTTCCACCGGCAACCCGGCCCCAATCGCGGCAGCCATCGGCTCCTCAACCACATAGGCTTCGCGGGCCTTAGCATTCAGGGTTGCATCGCGGGCCGCCCGCTTCTCCACCTCGGTGACACCGGAGGGAACCCCCACCACCACCCGTGGGCGCGGGTCCATCAGGCGCATTGAGGAGTAGGCATGGGCCTTCTTGATGAAATAGGCCAGCATCTTCTCGACCACTTCGAAGTCAGCGATGACTCCATCCTTGAGCGGGCGCACCGCGATGATATTGGCTGGGGTCTTCCCTACCATCGCTTTGGCCTCGGCCCCAACGGCGTGTACCTTCTTCGTCTTGCGATCTATTGCTACTACCGATGGCTCGCTGATGACAATGCCCTTGCCCCGCACGTATACGAGGGTATTTGCCGTGCCTAAGTCGATCCCTAGATCACGACTGAAGGCACCAAACAGCGAGTTGATTGGGTTAAAGCCCACAGATATACTCCAAACACATCTGGTTGTTATGGCACACATCCATCTTCGAGTTGCGCCGATGCAGCGACTTATTGCTCGTGATGGTTCGATATTCGCATTGATATAACGCGAACCCACGGGTTCTCCCGCTGAAGGTTCGGCATCCGATTATAGCATAGCTCCTTCGTTGCTTCGCATTCAGATGTACCATGGTAGATGATAAACAGATGATAGCATCATTTGACTTTTAGCAAGCTTTGTGCGACAATAGTACCGTCGTGAAGATTGTAGCGACACTCGGTTAACGTCTGGTCAACAGCCGTGTTAACGTCGGTTCCTGTCGGCATCATTCGGTTTTTCCGCCACATCGAATCACGGCGCTGCTGCTAGTGCTTCTGGCTCCATTCGGGCTGGGAGATTTTTATTGTTGTGAGCACGTCGGTATTGCGCCCAGTCTATCCATTCACCGCCATCGTTGGCCAAGAGCGCCTCAAGCGCGCGCTCATCCTCAATGCGGTCAACCCACGGGTTGGCGGTGTTCTTATCCGTGGCGAAAAGGGTACAGCCAAATCTACGGCGGTACGCGGTCTCGCTCGTCTCCTTCCCTCTATTACGGTAGTCACCGATTGTCCCTATAGCTGCACCCCGGATCGTCCCGCAGGGCTGTGTGCGACATGTCAGTCGCGGATCACAGGGGCGGAATTGCCGACCTACGAGCGCCCGATTCGGCTCGTCGAGTTACCAGTTTCGGCCTCCGAGGATCGCGTGGTGGGGTCGCTAGATCTGGAGCATGCGATTACCGAGGGCCAGCGCCGTTTTGAACCCGGCCTACTCGCGCACGTCAACCGTGGCCTGCTCTATGTTGATGAGGTCAACCTGCTTGATGATCACCTCGTTGATCTGCTGCTTGATGCAGCGGCGATGGGGGTGAATACCGTCGAGCGCGAAGGGGTCAGTATCTCGCACCCGTCCCGTTTCATTCTTGTGGGGACGATGAACCCTGAAGAGGGTGAGTTGCGCCCGCAGTTGCTGGATCGCTTCGGCCTTGCGGTTGAGGTGGTGGGACTGAGTGATATTGGCTCACGGATCGCCGTGATCGAGCGCCGTATGGCCTATGAGGCCGATGCGCAGCAGTTTATGGCCGAGTGGCAAGCCAGCGAGAACGAACTGGCTGATCGCATCGCTGCGGCCAGTCAACTCCTGCCGCGTGTGCAGATCGAGCGCCCCGACATGGCCGCTGTGGCCGGGCTCTGCTTGGAGTTGGGGGTGGATGGCCATCGTGCCGACCTCACCATTCTTGAGACGGCGCGTACCCACGCGGCGTGGAGTGGTCGCTTGTACTTGAGCGCCGAAGATATTCGTCTTGCGGCAGAGTTGGCGTTGCCGCATCGGATGCGTCGCCAACCCTTTGCCGAGATCAAGGTGGATGAGCAGCGCATCGCTCAGATTCTTGAGCGTAGTGGTAAGCCCGCCGAGGGCATGCCTGGCGATGATGTAAAAAAAAAGTCTGAACTAGGCGAAAAGACCGAGTCGGCTGAAGATGGCGATGAGAATGACTCGGGAACCGGCGGCGGCAGTATGACACCAATCGGTAGTGTGGGAACTGGCGAGAGCCAGCAGACGGGTGAGAAGAATAGCGGCGGTAAGCAGATCGAGGCCGAATCGATCTTCCGTACCCGTCGGCTTGAGGCTCAGGCGGATCGCATGCAGCGCCGTTCGCCTGGGAAGCGTTCGCGTTCGCGCACGACGCGCAAACAGGGGCGCTACATCACCAGTAAGATTGTCCCACGTGTTACTGATCTGGCCCTCGATGCGACCCTGCGCGAAGCGGCGATCTACCAGCGCAAGCGGCGGGCAGAGTTGACTCATCAGCCCCATGTCTCCCACCGCCGTCGCCCCAAAGTCTTGATCACCCGTAGCGACCTGCGTCAGAAGGTGCGCGTGCGCCGCACGCGCAATGCTGTCTGCTTCGTGGTTGATGCGAGTTGGAGTATGGCCGCCGAAGAGCGTATGCAGGCCACCAAGGCGGCGGTGCTGTCACTGTTGCGGGACGCCTACCAGCGCCGCGATCAGGTTGGTCTGGTGAGTTTTCAGCGCGACTATGCGCGTGTATTGTTACCCCTGACGAATAGTGTTGAACTCGCTCAGCGTCGGCTCCAGACCATGCCGACCGGTGGGAAGACACCCCTTGCACGAGGGATGCTGACAGCTTATGAGTTGCTGGAGCGTGCCCGGCGTCAGGATCATGAAGTTGTCCCGCTGATGGTGTTGCTAACCGATGGCCAAGCAAATGTCGCCATTGGCAATGCGCCCCCGCAGCAAGAGGCATATGCAATAGCCGATCTGATCGCGGCGCACGATATTCGTGCGATTGTGATTGATACCGAGCACCCGAACTTCGAGCGGGGGCTTTCACGGCGCTTGTCCGAGCACCTGAAGGGGCGCTACTATCGGCTCGAAGATCTGCACGATGACGGCTTAGTGCAGGCCGTCCGACAGCAGATGCAACTCTAATCAAGGGAACATATCGTTTTGTCCACCAACGACGTAGGAGGGATCCAGGAGATGACCGATCAGGTACGTAGGGAAGAAGTCGCTGAGAGCGAGCTGCCGACTACGGTGCTCGACGCAGCCGACGCTCCGGCGGCTCAGGCCGATGCCACCACGCCGGAGCATGCGGCGGAGGAGGCTGAGGCACAGCCTACCCCTGAAACTGAGGCGCAGGTTTCCGCTGAGGCGGAGCCGGTGACGTCGGACGCTTCGGCGACGGGTGCTGAGGCGGAGGGGGAAGACGCGGCTCAGGAGACGGGGGCAGAAGGGGCGAGTTTCACGCCGGTAGCCGAAGAGGGTGGCCGCCCGCGCCGCCTCAAGGATCTCCAGGCAGGGATGGATCTGGAGGGTCGGGTTACCTCGATTGCCCTCTATGGTATCTTCGTTGATCTGGGCGTGGGCCGTGATGGCCTCGTGCATATCTCGGAGATGAGCGATACGCGCATTGACACCCCCTCTGATCTGGTGCAGATCGGCGATACGGTGACGGTGCGGGTCAAGAGTGTTGATCCTGATGTGCGCCGGATTAGCCTCACGATGCGTTCGCAGGAGCGCAGTGAGGGTGGCCGCAGTCGCAGTCGCCCCAAGCGAGCTGAGGTTGATCGTGATCGCCTCTCTTCGCTCAAGGTTGGTGATGTGGTTGATGGTAAGATTACGGGCTTTGCACCCTTCGGTGCCTTTGCTGATATCGGGGTGGGTAAGGATGGCCTCATCCACGTCTCCGAATTGGCCGAGGGCCGTGTCGAGAAGCCTGAGGATGCCGTTAAGGTTGGCGAGCAGTTCAACTTTAAGATCCTGGAGATTGATCCTGATGGCACCCGCATCAGCCTGAGCCTGCGTCGTGCGATGCGCAGCCAGCGCATGCAGGGCTTGGAGCCAGGCCAGATCCTGGATGGTACGGTGAGCGGTCTGGCCCCCTTCGGTGCCTTTGTTGATATTGGGGTTGGGCGTGATGGCCTCGTCCATATCTCGGCGCTCTCCTCCAGCCGCGTTGGCAAGGTTGAGGATGTGGTTAAGGTGGGCGATAAGGTCACCGTTAAGGTGTTGGAGGTTGATCAGCAGAGCAAGCGGATTAGCCTGACCATGCGCCTTGATGATAGTGAACCGACGGTCTCCTACGACGATGAGCCAGCGACTCAGGTCATCCCGCGCACCGGCCCCGGTGCCGCCCCGCGCTTCGCCGCAGCGGCCGCCGCTGCCCGCGAGAACCGGCCTGATCGGGGTGATCGTGGCCGCGACCGCCGCCGCAATCAGTCCCAACCGTCGGTGCCAGAGACGTATAGCACCGAGGATGATACCGAGGAGTTTGTTGGTGATGCCACGCTTGAGGATCTGCTCAGCAAGTATGGCAGCCCATCCAACACTCGTCGTGATCGCCGCAAGGAGCGCGTCGAAGTGGAGGAGACCGAGGGCCAAGATGGTAGCGACCGCCGCCAGCGTGATGCCATCCGGCGCACGCTCCAGCAGGTCGGGCGCGACGATTAGGTAGCGTTCTTCCGAACGCTCGCGTAAGGGCTGGGGACGGTCTTGCCGTCCCCAACCCCATTTTTGCGCGGCTAGGCCATGTGCAAAGTCCTTGGGGCGTAGCCCCAAACCCTAAGTTGTTGTTGTTTGGCGGCTTTGCCGCCAAACAACAACAACAGAGATCTTCGGGGGGCGGCGCAGCCGCCCCCCGAACTCCCACCGTATTTGACCTGTCGTAGCGCGACAAGTATAATGGTGAGAGTTTTTGCCCATACGATGCTAGAGTGCGCACTCTTGCGCAGAGGAGAAATAGACGATGCCAAAGCGAACTTGGCAGCCGAAACGAATTCCACGTCGGCGCAAGCATGGCTTTTTGTCGCGGATGGAGACCAAAGATGGCCGCGAGGTGTTGCGCCGTCGCCGCCTCAAGGGGCGCTGGAAGTTGACCGTGAGCGATGAGCGCCGTGGGGTGCGTCGCGGTCATCGTTAGATGCCACGCTCTTTTGGGGGGGCACTGCGCTGCCTCCCCTCCACACCGGCCACGCTGTTATGAAACGTGCCTATCGTTTGCGGCGACCAGATCAGTTTCGGCGAGCACGCCGCGAAGGCCGTACCTTTGCTACCCCACTCTTCTTGCTCAATCTGGTCGCTGGTCGCCAGAGACGTACCCGTTGTGGGTTTGTAGTCGGAAAGCAGATCGGCGGTGCCGTGCAGCGTAATCGGGCGAAACGACGACTGCGTGAAGTCATGCGTCTGGCCCTTCCTCATATCACCCCCGGCTATGATCTGGTTCTGGTGGTGCGTAGCACCGATGTGATCGAGATGCCATTTGTCACCCTCCAGACGGCGGTTGAGGATCTGTTGCGCCGGGCGCAAGTCTGGCGTACCCCGGCGCTATCGGAGCGTTCATAACCAATTCCTACGGGTTGCTGCGGTGGCTCGTTGTGAGAAGAGGCGTTAATTATGGGTCAAATCTGGGGCGGCTTTGTTGGTCTCCTTGAGCAGATCTTGCTCTGGTTCAGTACGACGACCGGAAGCGTCGGGCTGGGCATTGTCATCTTTACGATCTGCGCTCGTTTGATCATTCTGCCGCTGACACTCACCTCGCTGCGCTCAAGCCGACAGATGCAGCAGATCCAGCCGCTGATCAAAGAGCTACAGCGCAAATATGGCAAGGATCAGCAGAAACTCCAAGAAGAGACACTGAAACTCTACCGCGATTATAAGATCAATCCGGTGGGTGGTTGTCTCCCCGTGCTGCTTCAGTTGCCGATCTTCTTCGGGGTCTATCAGGCGGTCTACCACTTGATGGTGGTGGAGCAACGGGTGAACCTGAGCGCTGGGGCCAAGGCGTCTATGGAGAATCCTGAGGTCGTGGCGCTCTTTAGTGAGAAGTTACTCGGCATTATTGATCTGGGACGTACTGCCTTTGGCCCCCATGGAAGTGGCTTTGCCGACCCGATCTATTTCATCTTGCCCGTTCTCTCTATTCTGCTCCAGTTGCTCCAGACGGCTATGGCTACGCCGCGTGTCCAAGATCCACAGCAGAAGGCGATGACCCAGGCGATGATGTTTATGCCGCTGGTCTTTGGGTATATCGCCTTCACCTTCCCTTCGGGTGCGGTGCTCTACTGGGTGGTGAGTAGTTTGGTGGGCGTGGTTCAGCAGTATTTCACCTCTGGTTGGGGTTCGCTGGCCAACTATCTCAAGTTCTTGCCAGTAGATAGTGGCCCTGGTGCGGCGACGCAGATGGTTCCGGCCATTGCGACCGCTCCGTCAGGTGATGCAACCTCCGTAGGTGAGGCCGCTAAACGGGCTGATTTCTGGACGGTGATGCGTCCGTTGACCGAAACTGAATCGTCAAGCGGGAGCACGAGTGGTTCATCTGAACCGGCTGATACTACCGATGAGGCGATGGAAGAGGCCCGTACCCAGGGTCGTTCGCAGCCAAACCCGCGTCGCCCGCGCCGTCGGCGTTGATTCTAGCCTGAGAGTGTCGCACTAGCGAGGTACACGATGAAGAGCATCGAGATAAGCGCGCGAACAGTCGCTGAGGCCGTGGAGCTTGCTCTTGCCCAACTGGGTAAGGATCGTGACGAGGTGGCTATCGCGGTGCTCGACTCGGGGGAGGCGGGCGATGAGGCACTGGTGCGCGTGACGGTCGTTGATGATGACGACGAGGCGGATGTCGCCCCGCCACCCCTGCTTGATGATGCGGTTGGTGAGGTGGGTGCGATTGCACGCCAGATCCTTGAGGATCTGCTCTCTCGCATGGATATTCATGCCTACGTTACTGCGGTGCTGACCCGCGTGCCCGGCCAGAAGGGTGATGTCGAGGAGACGGTGACGCTGCATGTCGAGGGGGCCGATGAGGAGGCGATGGGCCTGATGATCGGTCGCCGTGGCGAGACCCTGCGTTCGCTCCAGTTCTTGCTCAACCTGCTCGTCAGCCGCCGGGTGCAGAAGTGGCCCCAGGTGGTGGTGGATGTTGGGAACTACCGCCAGCGCCGCCAGGAGTCGCTGGAGGGCTTGGCTCGCCGCATGGCCGAGCGCGTGCGCCAAACCGGGCGCCCGATTATGCTCGAACCGATGGCGGCCTATGAGCGGCGGATTGTTCACCTTGCTCTGCGTGAGGATAAGAGTATCTATACCGAGAGTTCTGGTGAGGGTGAACAGCGCAAGATTGTTATCTATCCGGCCAAATAGTCTCATTTTGGTGGGGGTTCGGGGGCGGTACAGCCGCCCCCGAAGATCTTTTTTGGTGGTGTTGGGCGGCACAGCCGCCCAACACCACCAAACATTGCGTGTTGCCCTATGACAACTCCTACCTACCTCGTCATTGGCGATCTCACCTACGACCTCTTGCCCGATGGGAGTAGCGTTCTGGGCGGTACAGCGCTCTACGCGGCGGCTACGGCGGCATGGTTGGGGGTTCCAGCGGCGATCTTTACGTCGGGTGATCCAGCAAGTCCGCCAAGCCTCCCCAAAGGGGTTGCGGTAGCGTTAGTGCCTACGCCTCAGCCCTCAACCTTCGAGAACCGCTATACGTCCCATGGGCGGCTCCAACTCCTGCATGCGCAGGGGGCTACGTTGCAGATCGCCGATCTGCCTCCGGCTTGGCGTGCGGCTCCATTGGTACACCTTGGCCCACTCACCGGTGAGTTCGGCCTCGATCTGGCCGCCGCCTTCTCCGATGCGCTCGTGGCGGTTACGCCCCAGGGCTGGATGCGTCGTTGGGATCTGCCGCTGCCAGCCCCGATCCGGCGGGTGTCCTGGCATCCCGATCCCGCCGCGCTTGCCCACGTCGATCTGTTGGTCTTGAGTATTGAGGATGTGGGCGGCGATGAGGCGCTGGTGGCGGCGTATGCCCAGCATTGCCACCTCGTCGCGCTGACCCGTGGCTCGCGTGGTTCGACGCTCTATATCGCGGGCGCCCCACACCAGATCGCAGCCTACCCCGCAGAGGAGCGCGACCCCACCGGGGCGGGTGATGTCTTTGCAGCGGCACTGCTGATTCACCTCCATCAGTGTGGCGATCCACTGGCGGCAGCGGCATTTGCGAGTGCGGTGGCGGCCTCTGCCGTTGAGGGGCGCGGGATTACTGCGCTGCCGACCTGGGAGCAGGCTGTCGCACGGATGACAAGCTAACCCACTACATCCTGCGTATTCAGCAGAATGATTTCACTCGCGATCACCTCGGCGATCGTTCCGTTCCGCCCATTGCTCTCGGCCAACTGACGTATCTTCAGACGACCCTCGATATAGATGTGGTCGCCTTTGACGAGCGATTGTTGGCACAGATCGGCGAGTTGATCCCAGGCCACCACATGAAACCACTCTGTCTCGCGGTGAGCCACCCCAGACGAAGAGCGCCACGAGCGGTTGGAGGCGATGCGAAAAGTCGAGATTGCACTGCCCTGCGCGGTATGGCGGATCGTAGGGTTGGCCCCCAAGCGTCCGGTTAGTTGCACTTTGTTCAGATCGCGTGCCATGGCTCACCTGGATTGAAGATAGCACAAATGATCTTTAACAGTGTACGCGACCGAGGATGCTTTGTCAAGCGGGGTTTGGGGCCGTCCAGGGTATGTGCAAAGTCACCTCCGGTGGGGGTGCGGGGGCGGCGCAGCCGCCCCCGCAGATATTTTTTGGTATGTTTTGGCGGCGCAGCCGCCAAAACATACCAAAAATGGGGTTTGGGGCGTAGCCCCAAGAACTTTGCACATGCCCTGTGGGGCCGTCTCTACTCAGGCTCGATACTCCAGCGATAGCCAACTCCACGCACGGACTGGATGTAGATCGGGCGTTGCGGGTTGGGTTCGAGTTTACGGCGCAGGCGCACGATATGTGGACGAATGACGGTACGCGCCTCGTCCTCTTCCATCTGCACGTTTTGGAAGGCTTGGATGATCTGCACACATGGGATCACCATACCGGGTTGACGGGCCAGCGTATGCAGGATCGCAAACTCGGTAGGTGTAACCTCTACCGTTTGGCCACGCATACGCACCGTGTGTTGTTGGATATCAATACTGAGATCGCCCACCCGCAGGCTCGATCCATGGTTGTGGTTGTTTGTGAGCATAGGCTCACTCCCCATCTCCATTCCTTCATCCTTAACGATCTCTTGAAGTTGCTGGTACATCGAACGAATCCGCTCGTGGCGCTGTTGGTTGCTGCGGTAGCGTTCGATCACTGCGGCGACGCGGGTACGCAACGCCTCAATCCCAATCGGCTTGAGCAGATAATCGGCGGCTTCAAGACGCACCGCCTCAATCGCGCTACTCATTGAGCCGTGGGCAGTTAGGATAACAATCGGCAGATGGGGCCACTTACTCCGTGCGATACGCATCACCTCCACCCCATCATCATCACCCAATTGAAGGTCGAGCAACATCAGATCGGCACCGGGATGCTCAAGGAGTTCCAGTGCTTCACTACTGTTACGGGCGCGTTGGACGCGATAACCGGCTTGTGCGAGGGCATCACCGAGGATACGACGCACCACAGCCTCATCATCAACCACGAGGATACTGGCGGTTTCGGTATTGAGAGAGCGTTGCACCATCAATCCTCCTCCAACTCAATCTCATCATCATCTTCGGGGCGTTGCCACGGGCCGGCATCACTCCACGGAAACTGGATAGTGATACTGGTACCCTGGCCAGATCGGCTCTTCACATCAATATGCCCTGTATGTTGCTCAATAATCTGGCGGCTCAGGTAGAGCCCCAAGCCGACACCTTGGGCCTTCTTGGATTGAAAAGGCTCGAAGAGACGGCCAAGTTGTTCGCTACTCATACCAACGCCGGTATCTTGCACCACAATGACACATAGGCGGTCGGTTGGTTTGGCGTGGGTGGTAATCTGGATACTTCCGCCTTCAGTCATGGCTTGTTGGGCATTCAGGACGAGATTCAGGAACACCTGACGCAGCGCATCGGGTTGGCCGGTGATCATGGGCAAGCGTTCCGCAAGGTGGAGGTACAACTTCACCTTGGCCCGTTCGAGTTGACGCTGGGTAAACTGGGCCACTTGGCGTAACAGATGATTCAGATCAACTGCTTCCCATGTGATTTCGGGTGGGCGATAGAGGTTGCGCAGGCTGGCCATTGTGCGACTCATCCGTTCCAACTCACCCAGCGCCAGATCGAGGTACTCGCGGCTACCCTCACTCAGCCCCGGATCAGCGCGGCAGAGTTCGAGGCAACCCATAGCACTCTGAAGCGGATTGCCCACCTCGTGGGCCACACTCGCTGCCAAGCGCCCCAGACTGGTGAGTTGTTCATGGACGAGCAGCCGACGCTGAAGTTCCTCTTGGTGGGTAATATCGCGCCAGCGCTCCAGACACTGTTCGGGGAGATCGGGGCTTTCGCTGATTGGGATGCGATCCACCGTGTACCAACGATGTTGGCCGACCATATCCGAGGAGAGAATGCGCCAGTTGGCATGAATCAGCGGAAAGTTGCCATCCAGGGGAGGAATGATAGCCACCCCATGTTCGGAGGGACCTTGTGGGGTCAGACTGAGATCCGAGAGCGGGGCCAGTTCGCTCCAGATCTGGGCATAATGCTTCCCAACCACATAACGCGGGGATTGGCCAAGAATGCCATAACAGAACGCATTGTTGGCTGCTAAGAGTACCCCCTGGCCATCAACGAGGATCAAACCTTCGGGGAGGTGATCAAACACAATCCGTAATAGATCACGGGAGCGTTGCAGCGCCATTTCATTCTGCGGGTCGGGAAGCATTGCTACGGCCTTCACTACCTGACATATGTACAACGATAGGATACCATGGCAATGCAATAGTTATGTGTTGGTTGTGCTTTTGTTATCACATTGGTTCGCTCCGTTCGCTATACTAGCGACATAGGGAACTCAATCAATACCCACAAGGTTACGCAGAAGACACAAGTGACGCAGAAAAAGTCACACACACTACTTGAAAGGAACCACCATGGCTTCTCGACAGGAACAGATTGCCAGCGCCCTTGAGCGTCTGATGAACAATGCCGGTAGCGATGTCTCTGGCGTAGCTGCGGTCAGCATGGACGGAATCGTCCTCGTCTCCAAACTATCGGCGGACGTGAATGCAGATCGTGTCGGCGCTGTCGCCGCAACGATGATGGGTGTCACCCGTCGTGTATCGGGCGAGTTGAAGATCGGCGTCACCGAAGAGACAATCATCAAGGCTGATAACGGGCTCTTCATGGTACTTCCGGCTGGTGATCAGAGCCTGTTGGCAGTTAACCTGCGTCAGGGAGCTAATCTGGGTCTGGTACGCATCGAAGCCCGCGAAGCTGCCAAGACGATTGGCACCATCCTCTAAAAAGCATAGCTCAGCTTCCCGGGAGTTCCACCAAACTTCCGGGAAGCTGTTGGCATAAAGGAGACCTGTGTATGGATGATCGTAGTAGCTGGCAGATCAAAGACGAGGCCACACTCACCGAGTTGGTGGCCTTGATGAATCTCTCAGCCGAAGAGATTGCCGCGATGAAGGACATGCTCCCAGAGGCACAAGCCTCTGCCCCGGAGATGACGAAGACCTTCTATGAGCGGCTTTTTGCGCATGCGGCCACCGCAGAGTACCTGCAAAATGTCAGCGTTGATCGTCTGCATGGCATGGTTCAGACCTGGTTTGCAGAACTCTTTAGTGGGAAGTATGATACAGCCTATGCGCAGCGTCGCTTGACGATTGGCCATGTGCATGTCAAAATCGGCCTGCCGGTGCGCTACCCACTTGCGATGCTCGATGTGGTGATGCCCTTTGGGGAACAGGTTGCGGCCAAGCATGCCAATCCGACTCTGGCTGCCCAGGCGTTCCGTAAGGTTCTTGCGCTTGATGTGGCGATCTTTAACCAAGCTTACGAAGATAATCAACTCAAGCATCTTGCTGAATTGGTGGGTGGTGAGCGTCTTGCTCGCCGCTTGTTGGCTGGCACCTAAACAGCAGTCTGGTGCGGGTCACTTGCACCCTATATTTTGGGGCTACCTTCCTACAACATACCCTATTCTGAGGAAGGTGGCCTCCTTGGCCTCCTTTCGCTTTTGCGTATGGAGGAGCTATGGCTCTTGATGGTACGCTCCGAGATATGTCCTTGAGTGACCTCTTCCAGGTCTTTCGTATGGGTCCGAAGACTGGAATATTGTTGTTGACAAGTGACGAACAGCGTGGAATCATCTATGTTGCTGCTGGACAACTGATTGATGCGGCGATCATGGCGAGTGAAGATCGCTCGATCTTAGCCTCACATGATGAGGCTGTGATCCTTATGCTCCTTTGGGATGATGCACGCTTTACCTTCCGCCCTACGCAGTCGGTGTTGGATCGACCCTTACGCATGAAACATGATAGTGAGTGGTTGGTCATGGAGAGCTTGCGTCGTCGCGATGACCCGACGCAGGTTATTTCGTACCATACCATCACACTCGATACGCAATTGCAACTCTCACCCTTACCAAGTAGCGCCGAGAGCGGGGTGAGCCTTGATGTCAATCAGTGGCGCATCCTCAGCCAGGTCTCAAGTGCGCCAGATCTGCGTACGATTTGCGAGGCAACCGGAATTGATCCGACCCAAGCCATTCGTACCGTTGCTGAATTGCTCGCGGTGGGTTTGGTGGAGATTGTGCCGCCTAAACTTCAAACGTCTAAGGTTCATGTCCACGAAGAGACACTCTTGCACCATGGCAGGGCAATGTTGGGCAGCGGCCTCTCGGCTGAACAGGGGGGGCATGCGGCTGGCCGAGTTCTGCTCGATGCGATTATGCGGCGCGTCCGCGGGTTGTAACTGAAAGGATCCCTCGACTATGCAGCCGCTCAAGATCGTGATTACTGGGAGTTATTCGGCTGGCAAGACTCAGTTTATCCGTACTATCAGCGATATCGAGACGGTCTCGACTGATTACGCCGTTACTCTCGACGAGGAACGTGAACTCAAGCGTGAAACCACCGTTGCACTCGACTTTGGGACGATTGCAATTAACGATAAGCTCAATCTCTACCTCTTCGGTACACCAGGTCAGGAGCGCTTTGACTTTATGTGGGAGCATCTGGCGCTTGGCGCGTTGGGGTATGTGGTCTTGGTAGATAGTTGTCGTCCGGGCCACTTTGCTGAGACTCAGCGGCTGATGGCGCGCTTTATCGAGATCACCGACGCGCCCTTTGTCGTGGCGGCGAATAAGCAGGATGACCCATCGGCGCTGCCGGTGAGTTATGTGCGTCGCCGTTTGGGTATCCCGCTGGAGATCCCGGTGTTACCGTGTGTCGCCACGGAGCGTCTGAGTGTAAAGACAGTTCTGCTCTCGTTGCTGCGCCATATTGCTTCGCGTTATCAGGAAGATTCGGGTGAGGGTGGGGCGGAGTCCGTTGAGGACTAGGTGTGTGGATCGCCCAAGAAGAATCAAAAATGGCCGCTGTGCGGCCATTTTTGATTCTTCGTATAGCTACACATCGCGCTTTAGGTGGTAGGGGATGCTGGTGACAACCACGTTCTTGTTGAGCATCAACGTGGCCTTGATCAGGAAGCCAGTCTGATTGTGGAGGAGATGTTCCCACCAGTGGGCAGGCACAAACTCTGGTAATACCACGGTGAGTACGTCATCATCGTAGCGCGCATCAAGCTCTCGGATGTAGTTGAAGAGTGGGGTGATGAGTGAGCGGTAGGGTGATTCGAGCACTACGAGTGGTACGTCACACCCCCAGTCGCTCCAGCGCTGCTGGAGCTTGGCGGTATGATCGGGATCAAGGTTGACATAGACCGCCGAGACGTTATCTGGGGCCAGCGAGCGCCCGTACTGAAGTGCAGGGAGCACCCCACGGTGAATACCGCTCACCAGCACGACTGCCGTGTGGCGGCGTAGCGCGATGGGTAGGTCGGCCCCTTCGAGCGAAAGTTGGCGTGCCACGCTGTGGTAGTGGCGGTGGATGCTGTTGAAGATGATCACCAAGATGGGGATGAGAACCATCACGGCCCATGCCCCATGGGTAAATTTGGTGATTGTGAGGACAACCAACACAATTGCGGTCAGACTTGCGCCAATGCTGTTGATGATCGCCCCTCGTTTCCATCCCTCTTCCTTGATACGGAAGTGCCGTCGCACCATGCCAGATTGTGAGAGGGTGAAGGAGATGAAGACACCAATCGCGTAGAGCGGGAGCATCGCGATTTCGTTGGCTTGGAAGATGACCACCAGCATTGCCGAGAAGAAGCCGAGCGCCAGGATGCCATTCGAGAAGACGAGGCGGTCGCCACGCGACGAGAACTGGCGCGGGAGAAAACGATCCCGTGAGAGGAACGAAGCCAGCCGGGGGAAGTCGGCGTAGGCGGTATTGGCCGCTAAGACCAGGATGATGGCGGTGGCGACCTGGATGACAAAATAGATCGGGCCGTTGCCAAAGATGGTGCGGGCAATCTGCGAGATGACGGTCTCGTGGGTGAGTTCGTTAGGGATGGCTCCGTGGGCGTTGGCGAGCCAGGTGATGCCCAAGAACATCGTCACCAGAATCGTGACCATCCAGGTGAGGGTTGAGGCGGCATTTTTAGATTCGGGGCTTTTGAAGGCCGGTACACCATCGCTGATCGCCTCGATTCCCGTAAGCGCGGTACATCCGGCGGCGAATGCGCGCAAGATCAGCCAGAGACCGATGGTTTCGCCATGAATGAATTCATGCGCGAGGTGTTGCTCAACCGGTTTGGCTCCGAAGAGCAGATCGATACTAATACCATACACCACCAGCACGAGAATACTGGCAATGAAGACATACGTCGGAACGGCGAAGATCACGCCGCTCTCTTTAACACCACGCAGATTGGCAAGGGTGACGAGAATAATACAGAACAACGCAATTTCCACTGCGTAGTCCTTGAACCATGGTGCGCCCCACGTAATCGCTAACGAGGTGATGGCCGCGACACCCGCCGAAATACTTACTGCCACGGTGAGAACATAGTCAATCAGCAATGCTCCGGCGGCAATCAGGCCGGGTAGCTTTCCCAGGTTCTCGTGGGCCACAATATAGCCCCCACCGCCTTTGGGGTAGGCACGGATGGTTTGGCGGTAGGAGAAAGCCACCACCACAAGGAGCACCGCAATGCCACCCGCAACTGGAAGAGCGAGACCAAGTGCGGCAGCACCGCCAAGGATGAGGATCGTCAGAATGGCCTCGGTTGCGTAGGCCACCGATGAGAGCGCGTCCGACGAGAAGACAGCCAGGGCTGTGATGCGACTTAGTCGCTCGTGGTGTTGATGTTCGGTTGCAATCGGCTTGCCAACGAGAAAACGCTTGATCTGGCCCACGATACACCATACCTGCGTAGTCCGAGTCACCCCAACTCGGAAGGTTCGAGAATCAATAAAGACGACAACAAAAAACCACCGAACTGGCGGCAGTCCGGCGGAGGTCGGCTGTCGTATTCATCATCGAAGTTGAGTGTTGTACCGGGGGGGGTGATGCCCGGTGTCCAATGCGCGGCGCTGATCATAGCACTTAGGAGGGATGACGTCAATAGGGGATCAGCCCGTAACTGTTCACACTTGGGGTAAAGGAAGCTTCTGATTGACGCAAAGGTGCAAAGACGCAAAGGTTTTGTTGAAGGCTTTGCGTCTTTGCGTCAAAACCTGGATGCTAGGAGAAGTGTGAACAGTTACAGCATCTCATTCTTTTGCCGCAAAGAACGCAGAGAGGATAGCGCCCCATAGGTGTTCGGTTAAGGAACATCGCGTAGGGGCGCGTCGCGACGCGCCCCTACATCCCGTCCTCTGCGGCTACGCAGTATCCTGCCTCTATGCTCGTTTCGGGGAATCCTGCTCATCATTCCCGATCCCTAAGAGGAGCCAATCAAAACTAACCCCCAGAATGTTGTGCAATGCTACCAAAACATCTGCATTGGGTAGCGCATCACCATTCTCAATCCGGCTATAGTGGGTTCGGCTGATATAGACATGCGCAAGTTCCATACGTGCCCGAAGGTACTCTTGGGTCAGATCGAGGGCTTTCCGACGTAGACGTATGCGCGCACCAATGGCACGCGCCAGGGTGTGCTGGTGGGTGAGGTATTCCTCTGGAAGATCGTGCATCCGCTTGGGCATAGTCGCTCCAAGCGGATACTATGCACGCTGATGCCACTTCCATTTCCTTGGATTCTCGGCGTCCTTTGCGGCTCTCCCTACCCTCGCTCGCGGATTGTCGCTGCCGCCTGATACCACGGCTCACGCAGTTCGAGCGGCCACGTATTCACATGACTCGCCAGATCATCCAGCGTCTCGGCATCCCCGATCCAGGCGAGGGCTTCGATGGCCTTGCGCCGCAGGTAGACCGGCACCCCCTCGCGGTCGCTGGTGCGCCCATTGACACTGAACGTACCGAGTTGGAAGCGGCGCAACTCGCGCCCAGCGGCAATGTCCTGGATCACCTGCTTTAGCGTCGGGCCAGGGCGGCCATCGCGCAGTTCGAGGCGCTCCTTCTCAATCCCCATCCCCATCCAGGCGAGGCTCTGTAACGCCTTGCTCTTGATCGTCTGGCTGGGGTTGGTGATCAACAGCCGCATCAACCAGCGGATCACCGTCGGGTTGGCCGCACGCACGCGCCCCGCCAGGTAGGCCAGTTGTTGTGCCGCGCTGTTGGGCAGATCGCGTTCACGCCGCACCAGAATGGTCAACAGCGGCTCGACCAACGTTGGCTCGAAGAGAGTCAGCGCATCCGCCGCTGCCCACATCGTATCCTCCCAGTCATCACTAATCTGCATAGCGGCGTGGTCGCTGGGGCTGAGGATGATACGCAGCAGTTGGCGGACATCGAGCAACTTGCGCTGATCACTGTCAATCATGTCGCCGAGGGCAAAGGCGGCCAGTGCGCGCTCCGGCGGGTGCGGCGAGTAGCGCAGAATATGTTGGAATTCGCGGCGACCCGCTGGCCCCTGCTCCCAGATCTCCATCAAGCGCACCAACATGCGGTCGTTGCGCAGATTACTGATCGAAAAGTTGGCATCGGGCTGTTCACTCGGTGGTTCCGCTAACGAGACCATATCGTGGTAGCCGCGAGTCATCAGCAGATCGTCTGCGCTGAGCATCTGGGTCTGTTGGTGCAGATCAACATTGCCGGGCAGGTAGATATTGCGCAGGGCGCGGGCGGCGGCAATCCGGACATTGGTATATTCATAGCGCGGGCCACTACTCGTCTCACGCACCCGTTCGACCAGAATGCGCCGCAGTTCGTGGCGCACCTGGGGGTGACTTAGTCGCCCCAGCGCGGTGGCCATCTGCTCGCGGCGCTCGGCAACCGGCTCGCGGTCGGCGCGGAGGCGTAAGACGCACGCATCCAGTAACTCCTCACGCAACGCTACTGCTAAGCGGGCATCCTGTTCGGGAGGCAACGCCTCCAGGCAACGCGCCGCGAGTAGGGCGTGGGTGTAACTCCCCGCCCGGATCGCCGCCGCAAGGTGGGCGAAGAGCGGCTCTGGATCGCTGAGCAGACCGGCCAAGGCACACAACACATCCTCCCACCAAACCTGCCGCCGGGGGTTGCTACACAGGCTGATGATGTCACTCACCCGCTCGTCCATATCTGGGCGCACCGCCAGCGCCACCGCCGCACAGTAGGCGTGCAGCGCCGGGTTGACAAAGCGAGTGGCGCTGTGGCCAATGCTTACCAGCACCCGCGCTTCACACAGGGCTTGGTAGAGATCTTCGAGGCTGTAGTCGCGCTCGCGGCGCGTTTCCGCCAGAATACGGAACATGTCATGCAGCGGAATCTGATCGAGGTGGTTCCAGCGACTATACCAGGCCAAGGCCCCCAGGCTGACGCGCGCCACATCACCGGTGCTGTAGCGCGGGGTGAGCAGACTCAACGCCTGATCCAGATACTCCTGCACCACTTGGTTGCGGGTGAGTTGTGCCTGTGGGTTGCCCGCCACCCGTGCATAGATCATGGCTAACAGGCTAGGATCGCTGGCCAATGCGAGCAGCCGATTGTCGCGGATCTGACAAAAGATCTTATAGCCGCCGCGTTCTTCACGTTGGCGGACATAACGTAGGATCTGTTGTTCGCTGAGGGGTTGGAGCACCAACACATGTGCTTGATGGAGGATCTGGGTCGGGAAGTTCTCTTGGGTGGCGGTAATCACGAACTTCTGATCAACCAAGCGGCTACTCATCGCCGCCAGTTCGTGGGCCAGATCGAGCCGTACTTGGGCCGGCAGGCTATCCAGATTATCCAGCAAGAAGATGTAGCGCGGGCGCTGAGCGCTGGGTTGGTATGGGCGGAAGAGATCACAGATCGCATTGCCCAGTGCGGGGTTGGCAATACTGGCCTGCTCGATGATCTGGCGCTCTAAACGCCCCGCTCCACGCTGGCTCTCGTAGCCACTGAGCGAGATCATCATCCCCGGTGGGTCCTGTGGGTTATGTGTTACCTGAACGGCCAGATCATAGGCGATGCGTTGCAGAATCGTCGTCTGCCCGGAGTGGGGCGGGCCAATCACCGCGATCAGGTTGCTCTGGCTCACCAACACCTTGTGCGGGCGTGGTTTGGGCGTCGGCTGGGTGAGCAGGCGGTGCAGCGTTTCGAGCACACTCACACTGGTTGGCGCATCCTCCGGGCGGCTTCGGAGTAGATGCCAACTCTGACCGGGCGCGGCCACCAAGACCCCGGCTTCGATAAACTCCGGCCCACTCCAGCGCAGATAGTCGGGGTTGGCCAGAATGTTGGCCACATACTCCAACTGTACGTTGGGGGCAAAGAGGCGGCCATCGGCTGAGCGCATGTAGAGCGTGGGGATACTCCAGCCCAGATCATCGGTCGCATAGACCCGCCTGCGGGCCGTATTGACCGCGACATCAATGATGCCCTCGCGCAGCAGATGATCGCTCAGGTGGTAGGTGAAGCGCCGGGCGAGGCTGATCTCGATGATCCGCTGCATGGCTAAGACAGACGGCACCCCCCCACTGATCACCAATTGTGCCGCGAGACTATTCATGGAGCGGTGCGGGGAGGTCTGGGCCGTACTACAGGAGATCAGAACGATCAGCCTGGGGCGGCGCGGCTGGGGGAGTTGCTGCATAAGTCCCACCAACTCTTCGCTGGGGTAGAGTTCGCCTTTGCCAGTTTCGCCATGTTCGAGAAGCAGCCGAGTCCCATACTTCTCGGTATAAACTCCGTGGCCCATAAACAGAATAACATCATAGCCACGGACTTCTTCGTGTACCAGGCCACCCTGAGCGATAGCTTGATGCAATGCCTCAGGTGATGCTACGGGCAAGATATCGTAGGCGAACTGGCCCGAACTGATCAGGGCGCTAAAGCGGGTTCGCATATCGCGTGCTTCGCTTTCGCGGCCCACCGGAGCCAGGTTCCAGCGCTCAGCCAGATCACTCGGATCAGCAATGACCAACAGCAGGCGGATGGGCCGCTGATCCACCAGACGCGCCTCATCGAAGGCATCACTCTCAATATAGCGCGAGAAGGCGATGCGGCCATCAGTTGCGAGCGGGCGCGGAGGGGCCATACCGCCACTATCATCAAAGTGGAGCAACTCCCAGGGGATGGCGTGCAGTTCGGGCGCATGCGGGTCGAGCGCTAGGCGCACGCGCAAGATCCGATCCCGCGAGACCGCCGAGGCCCATGCTTGCTGAAACGCGACCGCCAAACGCCCACTTAAGAGCCAGTTGAAGAGATCCAACCCGTAATTGGCAAGGTCTTCACCTAACTCCACCACTGAAATGCCCGCATCCTGGAGTTGGCGATCCTCCTCGGCATGCACCCGCCGCCCACCACTTAGCCACAGCTCAACCGCATAGGTGTAGCTCGTCCCCGTGGTTCGTCGGCTCACTCGTATCAGCAGATCATCTATTGGCTGCATCGGCACCTCCTCGGCTCTATCCTACCCTATTTTGCACCCTCACCATGCGCCATGCTATACTCTCTCCGTTCTCTGCGTGGAAAGCGAGGCAACCGTGACCGCATGGCAGCACATGGGGCGTTTCTTGGTCACTGGACTTCTTCTCTGTTGCTTGGTGGCCTGTCAGCCCCTCTCAGCGGAATCGATCCCGTCTGCGGCCACGGCTCAGCCCCTCCCAGCGCGTACCGTTCTGATTCTCTGGCATGCCTGGCCAGATCCGCAGGATCGTGTGCTGGCTGGGTTGGTTGATCGCTATAACCGAAGCCAGTCTAACGTCCAGATTATCGTCCAGAGTCATTCGGTGGCGACGATCAGCAGTGATCTGGCGCTGGCGGTCAGTGAGGGCGGCGGCCCCCATATGACGCTCATCAAGAGCCATACCCTGGGTACGCTCGTCGAGACTGGTACCATCCTACCGCTCGACGGGTACTTCACCACCACTGAGTTGGGCCAACTTTTGCCCACCACGCTCGCTACTGGGCAGCTACAGACCACGCCCGCGCAGATCTATGGCATCCCGATCACCTTCGATACGCTCGCACTCTACTACAACCAAGCCAACTTTGCTGCCACTCCACCCGCCGACCTTCCCACGCTCCTGCGTGTGGCGCGTGGTCTCACCGATACCCAGAGTGACCCATCCACCTGGGGCTTGGCGTTCAATCTGAGTTTGGATCGGACGATTGGCTACCTCTACGCCTTTGATGGGCGCATCTTCGATACCCAAAACAACGTGGTTATTGGAACTACCGGGCGTGCTGGGGCCGAAGCATGGTTGGCTTGGGTCGAGAGCTTGCACAGTGATCCCCAGATACTCGCCAGTACCGATGGCATCGCGGTTGAGAATGCGATCATGCGCCGCGAAGTCATCATGACTTTTGATTGGTCGTATGCGCTCAGTACCTACCATGATCTCTGGCAGGAACACTTGGGGGTAGCCATGTTGCCTCAACTCGGTGAAGACGCACCACCCGTACAACCCTATGTCCAGACTGATCTGATGGTACTCAACGCCCGCAGTAGCAGCACCGAGCGCCAGATGACGAGCGACTTCATCCGCTATCTCCTCGGCGCTGAAGCCCAGGGCATCCTGCTGCAAGCTGGCTGTCAGCCGACCAGTAGGCTGCTCGATCTGGAACAACAACCCGATCTCAGCCCCTATCTGCGCGAAGCTGCCATCATCTTTCGCCGCCAGGCTGAACAGGGCCAACCCATGCCCAATCGCCGCGAAGCCAACGAGATTGTCTGGAATGTACTCGCCGAGATGCAGGCCAATACCCTCCGCCACCTGCTCACCCCCGAACAAGCGGTGAGCGAAACCGAAGATCTGTTACGCCAGCGGCTCAATCTGACGCCCTAAACTGGCTACATTCTCGTAATGCAAACATGCTATAATCTACTACATTCCCTAATCATTACACTTCGTTGCCTGTGTACGGCCAACATTGCTGATTACCACCGAGTAAGCTAGTTGCCCAGGCTCCCGAAATGTAGTAGAATAAGCCCAGATGGCCGTTAACAGCGGCCTTATCCTGGCACCGACTGCCAGTTCGTTCTCGCCTCTGCTCCAGAACTGCTGACGGCCCCTAAGGAGGATCTGAATGGCAAGCAGAACCGAAGAGATGGTGCGGCATCTGAAGGCCTTGTCCATGAACACACCCGACATCGAAGCTTCAGCCGTCGTGAGTGTTGATGGCCTCATCATGGCTTCGGCGTTGCCGGCGGATGTTGAGGAAGACCGGGTCTCGGCCATGAGCGCAGCCATGCTCTCCCTGGGTGAGCGTATCGCTAATGAGCTTAAGCGTGGCCAGCTCGACCAGGTTTTTGTTCGTGGTGAGGATGGATATGTGATTCTAATGGCTATTGGTGAAGAGGCAGTGCTGACCGCACTTGCGCAGAGCCGTGCCAAACTCGGTCTTGTTTTCCTTGATATGCGCCGAACGGCGAACGAACTGATCAACCTGGTCTAATCCAGGGCGATCCTCCAAAGGTTCAACCGATGCGGGCCGAGCAGCATGCTGCTCGGCCCTGTCTGCGTTGGGGGTGCTACCTACGGGCATGTGTCGTGTAGGGGCGCGTCGCGACGCGCCCCTACATGTTCCTTAACCGAACGTCAGGACAACCCTACTCATTAAACAGGCTGCCCAGGTTGATGCTCGGCCCGCTCCCACTGCTGCTACTGCCAGTAGAAGGCAGATACTGGGCAATCTTCTTGGCCAGATTCATGGCGGGCATCGTCTGGAGCCACACCCGGCCCGGCCCACGCAGGGTCGCCAGGAAGAGCCCCTCGCCACCAAAGAGGATATTCTTAAAGCCGCGTACCATCTCCACATCAAATTGCACGGTTGGTTCGTACATCGCGACGTGGCCGGTATCCACCTTAAGCATCTGATTGGCCTCAAGGGTATACTCGACAATCTCACCATCAAGCTCGACGAAAGCCAAGCCAGGGCCGGTGATCTTCTGCATAATGAAGCCTTCGCCACCAAAGAAACCCGCCCCCAGCTTACGCCGGAAGTGCAGATCGAGGGTGACGCTGCGCTCCGCGCACATGAACGAGTCCTTCTGGCAGATCATCTGCTGGCCGCTGCCCAGGTTAAGCGGCACGATCTTACCGGGGAACTCGGCGGAGAAACCGATGATCCCCATTCCTCCCTGCGAGGTGAAGCTGACCATAAAGAGCGACTCGCCGGAGAACATGCGCTTGAAGGCACCGCCTAAGCCGCCCTCCATGTTGGTCTGCATGTTGATGTTGGCGCTCATCCAACTCATGCCACCGCGCTCGGAGAAGATGGTCTGGTTGGGGGGCAGTTCGATCACCACCGCCTGCATGGTGGTACCGATGATCTTGTACTTGAGGCCACTGGCTCCCTGACCAGCGCCGACAATGGCGGGATCGGGCAGATCAATCCGTTCACCGGGGTGGTTATCATAGACATCGGCCATTGTCTGTGACTCGCTACCGCCACTAGGTGCCATTGGGGCGGATGTGGTGGTTACGGGCGTGCCACAGGTGGTGCAGAAACGGGCATTCGGGGCGAGCTCGGCGTCACAATTGTTGCATCGCATGAGAGATGTCTCCTCTCCAATGCGCCCAATGGCGCATCACTTGCATATCACTGTTGCATTGTACGTCGTTTGGGCAATTTTTGTTTCCGTTTTGCAGCCAAACGGCCACGTAGCATCCAAATAGTGCTACGTGGCCGTTTGCTGGTGTGGGTCTGGGGGCGGCGAAGCCGCCCCCAACGATCATTCATTGTTGGTGTTGTGTGGCGGCGAAGCCGCCACACAACACCAACCACCTACCCTTGGCTGCCCTTACTGAGGGTAGCCAAGAAATCAATATTGGTCTTGGTTTTGGCCATCCGGGTGAGCATCAGTTCGGTGCCTTCGTTATCACCGAGCATACTCACCATACGCCGCAAGGTCCAGACCTGACGCAGTGCATCGGGGCTAAGCAGCAACTCTTCGCGGCGGGTGCTGCTGCGCTGGATGTCGAGGGCCGGGAAGATGCGCTTCTCGGCCAGTTTACGATCCAGGTGCAACTCCATATTGCCGGTGCCCTTAAACTCCTCATAGATCACGTCGTCCATACGCGAACCGGTATCTACCAGACATGTGGCGATGATCGTCAGCGAGCCACCGCCCTCAATATTACGCGCCGCACCAAAGAAACGCTTGGGTGGGTAGAGCGCAACCGGATCAATACCGCCGGAGAGGGTGCGCCCGCTCGGTGGCATGTCCAGGTTGTAGGCGCGCGCCAGACGGGTGATCGAGTCCATCAGGATGACCACGTCCTGCCCGCCTTCAACCAGGCGCTTGGCGCGGTCGAGGGTCATCTCGGCAACCTTGGTGTGATCCTCTACTGGCTCATCAAAGGTCGAGGAGATGACATCACCCTTGACACTACGGCGCATATCGGTCACTTCCTCAGGCCGCTCACCGATCAGGAGCACCATGAGATGAATGTCCTGATAGTTGGAGGTCAGGCCATTGGCAATCGCCTTGAGTAGCATCGTCTTGCCCGCTTTGGGTGGCGAGACAATCAAACCGCGCTGGCCGCGCCCAATCGGGGCGATCAGGTCAACCAATCGCGTATGCAGCAGATTGGGTTCGGTTTCGAGCTTCATTTGCTCATTTGGGAAGATGGGCGTGAGTTGATCGAAGGAGGGGCGTTTGCGGGCAGTTTCGGGGTCAACCCCATTGATCATCTCGACCCGCAAGAGTGAATAGAAGCGCTCGCTCTCCTTGGGAGGGCGAATCTGGCCCCAGATGCGGTCGCCGGTACGCAAACCAAAGCGGCGGATCTGTGATTGGGAGACATAAACATCGTCCGAACCGGGCAGCATGCGGTCGCCGCGCAAGAAGCCGAATCCATCCGAGACGATATCGAGAATGCCATCACTGAAGGTGTTGCCCTGCTCTTCGGATTGTGCCTGAAGCAGCTTGTAGATGAGATCCTGCTTTTTGAGCCCGCTAAAGCCAGTAATATCAAGTTTGCGGGCCATCTCGCGCAGGTCGCTGAGAGTCTTGGACTCCAATTCTGCGACATTCACGACGGGTTTCTCCTTGCGGTCACATAGTACTCTGAGGGTGTTGTGGGTGCAGGTGGATGACAGCGCGGAAGGTACTAGACGAGGAATTGTCTTTTTAGCGGGTCGACTCGGGCATCAACGCTGATCGAGTGACGAGCGGATGGGACACGTCGTGTCGCTTGCGCTGCACTAGGACTCTAGCCTACGGACGTTAGGTGCGGAAACAAAACCATGAAAGCCTACGACCGGCCTTCACACGCGCCGCGCATATAGGTTGCTGCGTGACGTGAGCGAGATTAGGTGCAATGGGACACAGAAGAATGGGGAGTGATGGCCAATGCGTTGGTTGCGACATTGACACAACCCGAAGAGGTTTGCAGGAATCTTCCCTGCTCCTTCGCGGAAGTATAGCATATATGTCAATGATCTGCAACTTTTCCAAATCCCTTTGACATGCGTGCATATGGTTTGCTATACTTTATGACGCAGTGTGTAAAAAACCATATCGCAAGGAGGCCACGACGATGGAGTACGAGCACACCGATGAGATCAAGATGCTGCGCCAGACAATCCGCGACTTTGTGGACAAGGAGATCCGTCCGATCGCGCATGACCTCGACGAAGAGGAACGGGTACCGTTTGAGGTAGTAAAGAAGGCTGGCGAATTGGGGTTGCTCGGTGTGCCATTCCCGGAGAAGTACGGTGGTTTGGACATGGGCATCACCGGCTACTGCGTGTTAATGGAGGAGTTGAACCGTTCCTGTGCGAGCACGGCCACGATCATTGGCGCTCATACCCAACTCACCGCGATGAGCATCCACTTGGGTGGAACCGCAGCCCAAAAGGAGAAGTACCTCAGGGCACTGATCAAGGGCGAGATGATCGGTGCGTGGGCACTCACCGAACCCAACGCAGGCTCAGATGCAGCCCACTTGCAGACAACCGCCGAGTTGCACGGCGATGAGTGGGTGCTGAATGGCCAGAAGATGTGGATCACGAACGGCAGTTTTGCCGATGTGATCGTCGTCCATGCGGTCAATGATCGCCACAAGGGAGCACGGGGTGGTATTACAGCCTTTATTGTCGAGAAGGATACTCCCGGATTCCGTGTTGGTAAGGTCGAACACAAGATGGGCCTCAAGGCGTCGCACACGGCCAGCCTCTTCTTTGAGGATTGCCGCGTATCGGCGGAGAATGTGATTGGTGGGGCACATGGGGTGGGGCACGGGTTCCCATTAGCAATGAAGACGCTGGATATCGGTCGGGTGGGCCTCGGTGGAAGCAGCGTGGGTGGGGCCAAAGAGGCATTTGAACTGAGCCGTAAGTATGCTGTCGAGCGCCATCAGTTCGGGCGTGCTCTGGCCGATTTCCAGGCCATCCAGTTCAAACTAGCTGAAATGGCGGTCAAGATCTATACCATGGAGCAGATCGTCTACGATTGCGCCCGCTTGGTTGATGCTGGGAAACCAGCTACCCTGGAGAGCAGTATTGTCAAGCTCTACTGCACCGAGATGGCCAGCCAAGTGATTGATGAGGCGATCCAGATCTATGGTGGCATGGGCTTCTCACGTGAGGTGCCACTTGAGCGGATGTACCGTGATGCACGTGTCACACGTATCTTTGAGGGTACCAACGAGATCCAGAAGAACGTTATCGCCCGCGAGATCCTTAAAGAAGTTGGCCATAAGATGAAGATGTAAACGATTTGGCCCCGTCGGAGTAGAGACGCAAGATATTGCGTCTCTACTCCGTTGTTTTGGTTATACCAATCTGCTACAATTACCCGCGTGTATATTGATATACATAAATTTAATGGTTGATGCGAACCAAAATGATGAGGAGCACTCGATGAAAGCAGCGGACTTCAACATGCAGCAGGCGCTTCAGTTCCACCCCCAGGATGGATTACTGAAACTTGGTGATAGCCGAGTGATCGTGATGGGCACCGAGGCGATAGGTTCGCTCTACCAGGAGTTGTTTAACGTCGGTGATATCATTGCGGCTCAGGTGGTGATGCGCCGCTTTGGCGAAGCCAATGGCCGTGAGCGGGCACGTATGGTCAAGGAGATGTTCAAGCCAGAAAGCCAAGAGGAGTGGTTGGCTTTTGGTCCCACCATTCATGCCTGGGAAGGTGTGGGCTTGCCCAAGTTGGCCGTATTTGAGCATGATGCCGCTGCCAAGAAGTTTCGTCTGCTGGTGGAGTTTAAGGATAGTTACTTGGCTGAGCAGTATGTGCGCGTGATGGGCCCGGCGACTGAGCCGGTTTGCTGGCAGTTGGCGGGCTATATTGCTGGGTATTGTAGTGTGGTCTTTGGGATGGATCTGCACTGCCGTGAAACCAAATGTGTCGCCAAGGGCGATCCGCACTGTGAGTTTGATACCCGCCCGCGCCACGAGTGGCTCTAAACCCCGTTCTGTGCCTGCGTCGGCTCTGCCACCGCTGTTCTGTGATCAACAGAACAGCGGTGTTTGCTTGATGGATGGACATCACTACCCACGCGCAATATCACGCACCAGATCGGTAATTGAGAGTACACCAATTGGGCGCACGCCGCCTTCGGCATCTTCAATCACCACCACCCGATGAATATGGCGCTCCATCATACGGCGGCTGGCATACTGAAGCGAATCCTCAGAACGTACCGAAACTACATCCGTGACCATAATGTGCCCAGCGGTGAGGCCGCGCCAATTCTTCCAATATTGCTCGTAGAGGCGGGCGTTGACGAGATCGGTACGTGAGATCAGGCCGATCATGTTGCCAACTTCATCCACCACTACCAATGCACTAATATCTTGTTCGGTCATCTGGCGGGCGACATCCTGAACCGGCGTGTCACGCTGGCATGTCAACACGCCACGATGCATCACTTCACTCACCGTGCGCTCCATCAGGGCATCCTTTCAGCGGTATTGGGACGTTCATTGGGTTAAGGGTAGTGTACACTGTTTGGCATACTCGGTCAAACCGTTGACGTAGCCCCTCCTCGGTGCTATCATATCCGCAGTACCTTCAAGATGGATCGCGATGACGAGGACGAGTAACCCGGCAACCACCGCCAGGGAGGGGGCGTCAGAGACTGGAAACGCCTCTCGGTATGGAACTGGGCCAAAACCACCTCCGAGCGGGCCTCGGAACCCCCAGCGGGTAGTATGAGGCCACGGGTTGCGCCCGTTACAGCGCCCCAGAGTGTGCATCATACCCATGGTGCATCGAATGTGGGTGGAACCACGAAGCAAACCTTCGTCCCATGCGGACGCGGGTTTTTTGGTGTTTAGGAGTAGTTGACTCATGTCGCAACGTCCACCACGTCGCCGCGTGCCGCGCCCGGTACGCCGCCGCCCACCGCGTCGGGGGTGTCTCAATCAGTTGCTGGTGCTCGCGACGGTGCTTCTGGTTGGCGTGGCGATCTATGGCTTCTTCCTGCGCCCGGCACTCAGTAGTATGCTCGGTGCGCAGATCAGTGAACGGATCGCCCCACTAACCCAGGCTGAAGCGTTGGGCGACGCCGCGCTGCCCGGTGTGATTGCAGCCTTGCCCTCTGGCCCGGTGGTGGTCGAGCAGGCCCAGGCAAATGCCTTCCTCGCCGATCATCAGGGGGACTATGGGCCGCTGGAGCAGGCGCAACTCCAGTTTCGCCCCGGTGAGGCCAGCGCGAATGTGCAGGCGCTGGGGGTGCGCGGGGTGGTGCGCAGTGGGGTGGCGGTGGTGGATGGCCGCATCACGCTCGTCAATCCCCAGATTGATGGCCCGCTAGGGCTGATCGTCTCCAGCCAGGATCTGATCAACCCGTTGCTGGATCGCTTGAATGCCGAGTTGGCCAATCAGGGCCGCGTGATTGAGGATATTCAGATTGAGGATGGCCGCGTGGTTGTGATTACCCGCTAAGGCTTTCTCTATAGAAACAGGAGGCTCCTAATGCCCGTCTCACCCGACAATGACCCCTACTACCGTCTGCGCCACTCGTTAGCCCATGTGATGGCCGAGGCGGTCTTGCAGATCTTCCCCGAAGGCAAGGTGGCGATTGGGCCACCGATTGAGCATGGCTTCTACTACGACTTTGATCTGCCGCGTGCGCTCACGCCAGAGGATCTGGGCGCTATTGAGCATGGCATGCAGAAGATCATTGCCGGGAACTTCCCCTTCACCTACCGCGAGGTGAGTGCCGCTGAGGCACGCCAGATCTTCGCCAACCAACCCTACAAGTTGGAGTTGATTGATGGCCTCTCCAAAGGGCTTGATGAGAATGGCGAGACCCACCATGGCGATACGGTCATCTCGACCTATACCCACGATACGTTTGAGGATCTCTGTCGTGGCCCGCACCTGGAGCATACCGGCCAGATCCCCGCTGAGGGCTTCAAGCTGATGAGTATTGCCGGTGCCTATTGGCGTGGCGATGAGAAGCAGAAGCAGTTGCAGCGTATCTATGGGACGGCGTGGAATAGTAAAGCCGAGCTTGAGCAGCATATCCACAATCTGGAAGAGGCCAAGCGCCGCGACCACCGCAAGCTGGGCAAGGAGTTGGGCCTCTTCTTCTTCTCCGAGGATGTGGGGCCAGGGTTGCCGCTCTTTACGCCCAAGGGCGAGATCCTGCGCTACGAGATGGAACGTTATGTGCGCGAGGTGCAGACGCGCTACGGCTACCAGCATGTCTGGACGGGGAATGTGGTCAAGGAGCAACTCTACCACCGCTCTGGCCACTACGAGAACTACCGCGATAGCATGTTCCCGCCCATGGTCGAGAGCGAAGATCTGGTCTTCCGGCTCAAGCCGATGAACTGCCCCAGCCACATGACGCTCTTCAACCAGATGGGCGTGATCAGCTACCGTGATCTGCCTATGCGCTTTGCCGAGTTTGCCACGCTCTACCGCTACGAGGATAGCGGGGCCTTGAATGGCTTGACCCGCGTGCGCGCCTTGACGCAGGATGATTGCCACATCTTCTGTCTCCCCGACCAGATTCAGGAAGAGTTCAACCTGGCGCTCAACCTGATTCGTGAGGTGCTGGAGACCTACCACTTCAGTGACTATAAGGTGCGCCTCTCGCTGCGTGGCGATACGGGCAAGTTTGTGGCCGATGATGAGAAGTGGGAGCAGGCCACCAGTGCGCTGCGGGCGGCGCTCGATGCCAACGGGGTTGAATATACCGAGGAGGAGGGCGAGGCGGCCTTCTATGGCCCCAAAGCCGACTTCCTGGCGCGGGATGTACTGGGCCGCGAGTGGCAACTCAGCACGATCCAGGTAGACTTCATCCAGCCCTCGCGGCTGGGCTGCGAATATATCGGCGAGGACAACCAGCCCCACACGCCGGTTGTGCTACACCGCGCCGTAACCGGCACCACCGAGCGCTTCCTGGGCGTCCTGATCGAGCACTACGCCGGAGCCTTCCCACTCTGGCTGGCCCCGGTGCAGGCGGTGATCATCCCGATTACCGACAAGCAGATGGAAGCCGCCCAAGCGGTGCGCCAACGCCTGATGGCAGTCGGGATGCGGGTTGAAGTGGATAACAGCCGTGACCGCATGCAGGGCAAGATCCGGCGCGCCCAGTTGCAGAAGATCCCCTATATGCTTATAATCGGCAACAAAGAGCTAGAAGCCGGTGCGGTTGCTGTGCGCATGCGTTCCGGCGAAGATCTCGGTGCAATCCCAGTAGACGACTTCATCGCCCGCGCCCTGGAAGAGATCAAAACCCGTTCGTAAGGTCATACTGACTTCCGGGAAGCTCTAAGCTTCCCGGAAGCTGGCCTACCATGAGTAACTTCATAAACCCCTCATCGCGAAGGAGACCCGCATGACCGTCGAGTCCGATACTCTGGTGGAGGCCGCCCGCCGTTTCGGTGAGGTCATCGCGGCGGAGCGCGCCTCAACTGTTGCTGCCCTAGAGGCTGAACGTGCGGCGACGATCAAGATCATTGCCGCGCTACGCAAAGAGAATGAGCGTCACGCCCGCGCATCGGGAGGCAAGTTTGTGGTTGGGTTGCTCCTCGGTGCCGCGATTGGGGCCGCCGTGGTGAGTATGGCCGTCTCTGAACCGGGTGAAGAGACACGGGTGAACTTCAAGCTCAAGGCCGATGACCTGCGTAGTACCCTGACCAAACGGGTGCAGGTGGCGATTGAGGCGGGCAAACGGGCGGCAGCGGCGGCGGAACAGGAATTGTGGGCGCAATACCGCCAGCGGGTTGCGCCAAGCACATGAACGACAACTGTTCACGATAGAGGGAAATAAAAGCCTCATACTGACGCAAAGGCGCAAAGACGCAAAGGGTTTAAGAGGGGTCTATCTTGAAAGCTTTGCGCCTTAGCGTCTTTGCGTCAAAACCAAAATGCTAGAAGAAGTGTGAACAGTTAGCATGAACGCCGAAATCATTGCCATAGGCTCCGAGTTGCTGTTGGGGGCGACCGTAGACACCAACAGTACCTACCTCGCTCGCCAATTGGCGGCGGCGGGGATCAACCTCTTCCGCAAAGCGGTGGTGGGCGACAATACCGAGCGCATCGCGGCCATGGTGCGTGAGGCATTGGAACGGGTGGATCTGGTGATCTGTACGGGTGGGTTAGGCCCAACCGTGGATGACGTGACCCGTGAAGGGGTGGCGTTGGCCTTGGGACGCGAGTTGGAGTTTTATGAGGAGTTGCTGGAACAGATCGCGGCGCGTTTTGCGGCCATGAACCGCACGATGAGTCCCAGCAACCGCCAGCAAGCCTATTTGCCCGCCGGTGCGCGAGCGATAGAGAACCCACGTGGCACCGCGCCTGCGTTTCTGGTTGAGGATGTGCGGGGCACCGTGATCGTATTGCCCGGTGTGCCCCACGAGATGCGCTACCTCTTTGAGCATGCCGTGGTGTCCTACCTGCGCAATGAGCGTGGCATCACCAGCGTCATCCTGGTGAAGACGCTGCACGCGGTGGGGTTGGGCGAGAGCGTGATCGGCGAGATGGTGGCCGACCTGATGCAGGCCGAGAACCCCACGCTGGGCATCTCGGCCAAGCAGGCGCACTACGAGTTACGGATTGGTGCCCGCGCTAACAGCTACGCCGAGGCCGAGGGGTTGGTGGCGCAGGTGGAGGCTACCATCCGCGAGCGTCTGGGCAACAACCTGATCGGCGCTGAAGCGCTGGCGGAGCGAGTGGTGCGGATGTTGACCGAGCGTAACCTGACCCTGACGATCTACGAGGGCACCCTGATGGCCCCGATCTACCGGGCGTTGAGTGCAACCCCGAATGGCCTCGATCATGTGCGTGGGGTACTCATCCATCCGCTGGATCGCCCGACCGACGAGCATGGGGCTGCCTCGCTGGCGTTGGCCGGGGCGATCAGTGCCGCCGACCGCTGGCGCAGTGATCTGGGGTTGGCGGTGCAGGCGTCGAGCACCAGTGATGAGCGCGGCTTCACGGCGGTGAGCGTGGCGCTCTGCACCTCCACCGGAGTACACCAAGTCACCCGTTCCTACGACCTGAACCAGCCGGAGGGCTGGGAGTTTGTGGGTACGCTGGCGCTTGATCTGCTGCGCGAGTATATGATGTCTGATACAAATGCTGCATCCATTTGAGTCGCTGGCGCGTACAATAGATATCGCATAGACGATGCGACCCTGATACAAGGGAGGCTTCATCATGGATATTGGACGCGCCTTCAGTTTTGTCTTTGAGGATGAAGAGTGGATCACGATTATTCTCATCGGTGGCCTGATCATGCTCGTGCCCATCCTGGGCCAGATCGTGTTGCTGGGGTTTCTCTTTGAGACCGCACGGAATGTAGTTATGGGCCAGAGCCGCCCCTTGCCGCGCTGGAACCATCTGGGTGAGACCTTCACCAATGGCTTGCCCACCTTCGTGATCCAGATCGTCTACTCGCTGCCGGTTCTATTGCTCGTGTGTGCCTTCTCCTGCTTCCTCATGCTGAGTGGCGGGGCAATGGGGCGCAATGAAGATGCCATCGCGGGGATGGCCATGTTGAGCATGTTCTGCTTCATGCCGCTGATGCTGATCATCGCCCTGGTGCTGCAACCGATCACCCTGGCGGCTATGGTGCGCCATATTCAGACCGGCGAACTCAGCCCGGCACTCAAGGTTGGCGATGTGATCGCCATGGTGCGCAGTAACCTGAGTGGTTGGCTCATCCTGTGGCTGCTCCAGATCCTGTGTGGTCTGGTGGCGAGTGTGGGGAGTGTTGCCTTTGGCGTGGGCGCACTCTTTACCAGCGTGTATGCCGCCGCTGTCTTTGGCCACCTGCTAGGCCAGATGACGCAACAGACGCTGCCCGCCGGGATGCGCCCGTTGTAGGTGGCGAGGTTGCGCCTCATATCTCAATTGGTGTTTGGCGGCAAAGCCGCCAAACACCAACAAAAAAAGATCTTCGGAGGTGGCTGCACCACCCTCGAAGATTATTCGCCACCAAAAAATGAAGATTGAGAGGGGTGGAACCTATGGACAATGTGAAGATCGAGGCCAAAGAACTCCTCTACCCCTCGAACCTACTCACGATAAGTCGGCTACTCCTGCTCCCGGTGACACTCTTCTACCTTGGGCGCCCGGAGCGGCGGCGCGAGGCATTGGCGTGCTTCGCGTTTACGATGTTCACCGACGCGATAGACGGGCCAATCGCACGTTCGCGGGGTGAAGTCTCGCGGCTGGGCGAGTTGCTCGATCCGATTGCCGACAAACTCGTGCTTGACTCAACCGCGATCATGCTCTCGCGCACACGCGGCTTTCCCTGGCCGATCACCGGATTGATCCTCTTCCGCGACATCGGGATTCTGCTGGCGGCATTGGTGGTGTTGGGGCGGCGCGCTAAGATTACCACCGCCCAATCGAGCGGCAAAGCCACGACGGTTGCGCTCACCGCCGCCACACTCGGCTATGTCGCCGACGGGCCACGCAGTGGGCGGCCACTCCTCTGGATCGCGATGATCCCCTTTGGGATCTCGTTTGTGCAGTATGGGGTGCGCTTTATCCGCCTGATGCGGGGGCAGAATCACCCCTCCGGGTCAAACTCCCCCTGACGATTCTCACCCTGGCGAATTGAGGTTGGGGTCTCGATCCAGCCGCGCCGCAGCGCGAAGAGTACCGCCTGGGTACGATCATTGAGCGAGAGCTTGCGCAGGATGGACGAGATATGATTCTTGACCGTCTGGGTACTGATGCTGAGTGAGTCGGCGATCTCTTTATTACTCCCACCAGCCGCAATACGCTCAAGCACCTCGATCTCACGATCACTGAGTGGGGTAAAGATGGGGAACTCGGCAGCGGGATCGATACTCGTTGCATCAGGCAGGCTACGGAACTGCGAAAGCACCCGCTTGGCCACCTGAGGTTCCTCAAGCACCACATCGTTAATCACATACTCGCCGCGTGTCACCCGGCGCAAAATATCCACCAACGCTTGGGGCTTCACATCCTTGGAGCGATACGCAGCCGCCCCGGCACGTAGGGCATTAAAGGCTTGCTCATCGCTCTCGTGCATGCTGAGCATCACCACGCCGATGCTGGGATACTGCCGCCGCACCTGACGGGTCAGGTCAAGGCCATTCATTCCCGGCAGATTGAGATCAACCAGCATCGCATTCGGCTCATGGTTGGGGCCAGCCGCCTCTAGCCACGTCAGCGCCGCCTCAGCACTCGCCGCCTCACCCACAATCTGAATATCCTCCTCCGAAGAGAAGAGCGCCCAGCGCACCCCCTGACGAAAGAGCGGGTGATCATCAACGATCAGCAGCTTTATGGTAGGGTTGGTGGGCATGGGAGCGGCTCCTTTCCGAGTGTGCTGAGCCAATGCAGATAGGTCTGCTCTGGATCGCTCAGGCCATTGATCCCTGCGGCACGCAGCAGACGATAGGTTTGGGCAAGCGGCAACCCCACTACTGCGGTATAACTTCCACGCACTGCCCGCACTAAGCGCCCACCCAAGCCCTGAATCCCATACGACCCCGCTTTATCGAGGGGCTCGCCGGTTGCCACATAGGCATTGATTTCATCCACACTCAGCGCTGCGATCTCCACCTCACTCACGACCAGATCAAACCAGATCCGATAGGAGTGTGCTGAACATGAGATCGGAAGAGTCTCGCCCGCCATCACATGGGCCAAGGAGATCGACTCGTGCTGGATGACACACAAACCAGTATAGACCATATGGCTACGCCCGGAGAGTTGGGTCAACATCTGGTACGCATTGTGGAGGTCACGCGGTTTATTCAGCACCTGCCCATCAATCATCACAATCGTATCGGCACCGAGGACGGTCGTATGGTGTGGAGAGAGAACCGCAGCGTGACTCGCTTTGCGCCATGCCAGGAGTGAGGGATGAGTAGTATGAGGCAGTGGAAAAGGCGGCAATGCAGCGAGAACAGCGGAAGGTACAGGATCATCACGATCTTCAGCATCGCTAATCAGGGTATGGTAACTCGGACCCAGAAGCCCAAGCAACTCGTGACGACGTGGCGATCCTGATGCGAGCACGAGACGAATCTGATCGAGCTCGATGGGCAGTGGAGGTTCCACTGATGACATAGGTATGTGTGGGTATTGCAGCTTGCGTAGGAAGCGATAGCGCCGATCATATCATGCTGCCCCGTAATCTGCAAGCCCCGCATCCTTTATAACTGCTCAAACGGTATACCTGTGATGCTCCCAATTCTGAGATCAAGGAGAACCCGTATGCAGACCCCACGCCGCCGTTCGCTATCTAAGCTCAACCCGCCCGTGATCACGCTCTTGTTTGGCCTCATGATGCTGCTCTTTCTCGTTGGGTGTAACAACCAAACAACCAGCACGAGTAGTAGCCGCACCCCAGTGGCGCAGGCCACTCCTGAACCAACAGCAAGCATAAAGCCCTCCCCGACATCCCAGAATAGCGAGCGAATGCACACGCTGGCGATTGGCAGCACGGTGAGTGTTGCCGAACTGACCGGCACGCTTGATGTTGCCTATCGTACCTGGATGATCGCCCTGACGACCTACGACATCCCCACCGCTGAGTTGCTCTATCGTCCGGTTGCGAGCACTAACCCACAGCAAGAGATTGAAGACTCTATGGATCTGCTGAAGTCTGTTCTATCTGGCACTGCGCAACCGGAGTTAGGCGATTTTAATGATCTCCGTGAATCGGGTGCTTATGTGGATGCCAATGATCCAACGCTCCACCACGTAGTGACCCAGATCATCTTTGAAAAGGGCGAGGTCTGTTTTGAGGGTACTGCCGCCGAAGATGCCGATGGCTGGCATGTGCGCTCCTGGGGCATGATCAGTACGGAGGAGTGTCAGGTGGCCTTAGAACAGATCGCCATTCAAAACTGAATGAGCGTATCTTTTTACCCTGCTGAAACGGTATAGATAGTGCAAACTCTGACTCACCGTAGTAACACAGGAGGAACCCAATGAGCGACCGCGTCCTTTCGACTGGTACCGCCCGCAACGCCATTTCACGTTTCCAGAACATCGTTAATGGCCCGCTGCTCGACCAGATCAATGAACTGCACGCCCAGGGGCAGATTCTCTCCGATGCGAACAATTGGGATGGCCAGTTGGCCAGCCAGTTTCGGGGCTACTGGGCCGAAACCAACGGCAAGCTGCGCACGGTGCAGCAGACCCTAGAGGAGATGCGCCGCCAAATCGCCCAGATCAATCAGAACATTATGCAGGCAGGTGGCAACTCGTAGGGGCGAAGCATCGCCCCCAATCCAGCCTTCATTCCCCATCCATATAGCGGGCGATGCTTCGCCCCTACCCAAGCACCAGCGCCACGCAGCGCTGGTGCTTGATCCTCAGAGGTGCCTATGATTAGTTCGGCATGCCCTCCGAATATGCTCTTCTTTGTTCAAACCCTGAGCGCCCACGCCGATGAACTTGGCAACCAGAGTCGCCGGGTGGGTGATGCCGTCGCCCATGCAGCGGCACGCTGTCAGGAGTATTCGCTCGGTAGCATCCCTAGCATGAGTGGGCGACTGATGCGCTTGAGCCGCCGCAATACCGAGTTGGCCAACCAAGTCCGTGGGGTGGCCACCACGTTCAGTATTGCTGATCGTCAGTCCCTCACCCTGGGCACAGTCGGAGCATCCCCGCCGAGTTTGTGGCAGCAGGTGGCGAGCCTCCAACAAGCTACGCAAGAGTGGGTGGCGGATGTCGAGCGCGGGATAGGGGTGGTGAATGACTCGATCACCAACCTTGATCGCTGGGCTTGGAATACGATGGCATTCAGTCTCTTAGAAGCACTGCGCGAACTTAATGCGAGTGAGGATGTAGATTTCAGACATATTCGGCCAGTGCTTATAGATCTGGCAGCTATGCTGGGCTTGATCATGGTTGGGGATGGCGAATGGCTCTTCAAACCCAATCAGCCCATGGAACAACTGAAGATCATCCACCAAGGCTTCTGGAACATGGCCTTCAACAAGGTTGATCCGGCCATCCTGCTGCCCTTGGCCGAAGAGATCGAGCGCCTCAATCTGCGGATGCGCGGAACCCTCTTTGCTGCGCCGCATGCTCGCCCCCAGCCTTGGCGCGAGTTCTATGTCTGGGCGATTGATGCGTTTGTTGGTTCACAAGTCAATTATACAACTGGACAGATAGACCTGCCCGCATGGTCGCTGATGGCCGGTGAGCATAGCGCGATCAGCCCCTACTATAACGAGCAGGTGACATGGCAGCAGATCCAGCCCCATGAGCATATCATCGCCATTTGTGGCCTCGATCCGGGGAATATGCATGCGGCTCCCAACGGATTAGTCGCGGTGCTTCTCACCGCCTACGGCCATGATCCGCTCAAGCATAGCTACTACCAACTGGTCAAGCAGCGCTTCCTGGCCTACTTGGATCACATCCCCCCCGGCGACACACTCAACTTCACTGGCCATAGTATGGGCGGCGGGATGACCATGATGCTGCTCAATGACCCAGAGATTCAGCAACGCCTGCTCGCGGATGGGTATCAGATCCACAGCATCACCACCTATGGCGCGGTGCGCCCGGAAGACCCGCAGCGCAACGGGTTCCCACCCAGCCAGCCGAGTCCAGAGATCGCTACCCTCTTGGCCAATACCGAGGTGCGTTTCTATGTTGATCCAGAGGATCGTTTGGCCATGAATGTCGGTGCTGGGCATCTTGATGCCAATGGTATGCCCTTGCCAAATGTCTATTTTGTGGAGAATAACAAGCTCGACGACCCGATCCAGGCGCATACCAGCTACGATGATCCGAAGAAGTATCGCGAGTTACCGCCTGAACTCCAGCAACTCCCGTTTGCGGTTGACTCGCCATCCTTCCATAGCTGCCGCCATCCCGATCAGATCCCCTTACTCGATAATCCACCCCCGATGCCTGATGAGCCACCGGAGATTACGTTGCCGTTTGGGTAGGCAGGCTCACCCAGAAGCGGCTACCCTGGCCAATCTGACTCTCTACCCCAATCTGGCCGCCGTGCAGGTGGATGATCTGGCGGGCGATGGCGAGTCCTAGCCCACTGCCGCCCTGCCCCCGACTGCGGGAACGGTCGGCACGCCAGAAACGCTCAAAGACGTGCGGTAGATCGTCGGCGGCAATTCCCGTACCCTGATCGCTGATTGCGATCAGCACATGCTTGGGGCGCTGTGGATCACGTTCGGCATTCACATGGATTGTGCTACCTGCCGAACTGTGGCGCAGCGCATTGGCCAGGAAGTTGGTTAGCACCTGAACAATCCGTTCGCTATCTGCCTGGATACGGGGCAGATCGGGGGCGATCACGAGGCTCAGGCTCACCCCTCGCGCATTGGCGGGTTCGCTGAAGAGACTGCTCATCCGCATGAGGAGCGGCTCGACCAAGATCGGTTCGAGGTGCAAACGCAGGTGCCCCGATTCGGCCAACGAGAGTTCGCGTAGATCATCAACCAGACGGTGCAAGCCGATGGTGCTGTCATAGATCGTGGCAATCTCGGCCTTGCTCAGTGGGTAGACATCATCCAAAATGGCGCGCAGGTTGCCCTGGATGACGCTCAGGGGGGTACGCAGTTCGTGGGCAATATCGGCGACCATGTGGCGACGCTGTTCCTCCGCCGCCTCTAGTGCCGCTGCCATCTCGTTGAAGGCGCTCCCCACCTCGGCCACCTCCTCCGGCCCCGCTTGGGCAACTCGTTCATCAAAGTGGCCCAGCGCAATCCGCCGCGCCGAACTGGAGAGTTGGGCGAGTGGTGCGGCAAGGTTGCGCGCCACGATCAGACCGAGTAGTATACCGATCACTCCGGCTACCAGACCAGCCTGGATGATCGCTAGATTGATTTGGCTCAGAAAGTGCTGCGCCGCCTGTGAGAGCGCCGCACTGGTATGCTGCTCGGCAACCAGATAGCCCACAATCTGGCCTGCGGCAACCACCGGGGTGGCTGTGCTGAGTTGCCCTTGACTCAATCGTCCACCCTGGGTTGGGTAAATAATCTGCCCGGTCGTATCAGCCAGGATCAGGCTTATCGTGTTGCGCCCCATCCCCTGGCCGCGCCCCATCCCCTGGCCATGCGCCGGCCCGCTGTTATTCAGATACGCCTCCAGAATGGCCGTGGCTGCGGCCCAACCAGCATCGCGCTGGTACGCCGCCCCCAGACTCTCAGGTAGCCCGGAACTCACCACTTGGCTCTGGGCTAGGTAGTTGCGAAAGGTCGAATCGGCTTGGAGGTTGGTGAGCCACGCCACCGTTAGAACGCTGACCAGAATGACCGCCGCGAAACCGAGACTCAGTTGCACCCAGAGTTTGCGCATACTCGTCTACTCCTGGCGCAGCCGATAGCCCACCCCATAGACGGTCTCGATCAGGGGGGCCGCGTGGGGGTCGCGTTCAATCTTTTTGCGCAGATTCTTGATGTGGCTATCAACTGTGCGTTCCATTCCCGCGTAGGCATAGCCCAATCCCTGCTCGATCAGATCTAAGCGGGTGAAGGCATGGCCGGGATTGCGCATCAGTAGCGCCAGCAGATCAAACTCGCTGGGGGTCAGATCCAATGGTGCCCCGGCGAGCGTGGCGCGATGTGCGTCCAGATCAAGGTTGATCGCGCCATAACTGAGGCGTTGGGGTAACTGGGGCGGCCCAGCGCCGCGCCGCAAAACCGCCCGCACTCTGGCGACAACTTCACGCGGGTTAAAGGGCTTGCCGATATAGTCATCGGCTCCCAACTCCAAGCCCACGATGCGGTCGGTATCTTCCACCCGTGCAGTCAACATAATGATCGGCATCCCACCCAGATGCGGGTCGCTACGCAGCGTCTGCACGATACTATACCCATCACGGTCGGGCAGCATGAGATCAAGCACAAGCAGATCGGGCCGCTCGGTACGAGCGAGACGCAGGGTAGCCTCGCCGTCATAGGCAGTGAGGATGCGATAGCCAGCTTGTTCCAGATACGAACTCACCAGTCGCACGATCTGGCGGTCATCATCGGTGACGAGGATGGTCTGCATATATGGTGCCTCATCTGGTGGAGGTTTGGGGGCGGCAATCCGCCCCCGAAGAATTTTTTGGTGTTGTTTGGCGGCGTAGCCGCCAAACAACACCAAAAGAAGGATTCTGCGGGTAGTGTAGCAGATGAGTATGGAGAAATGGTGGAGATTGGGGGCGGCGCAAGCCGCCCCAAGATACAGTTAGGGGCGTTGTGGTGGCATAGCCACCACAACGCCCCTCAAACCAAGCCGTCGCTGAAGGAGCGATCTTACGCCGCGTGCTTGGCAGGCTTGCCCTCTTCGGTGCCCTCGACCTCAGCCTCGATCTTGGCGACCGCATCGCGTGGCATGACGGTGCGGAAGATGCTGCGGAAGGTGGTCTCCCAGTTGGCCAGCACCTCAGCCGCGCGGGGGCTGCCGGTCAGTTCGACGTGACGGCGCAGCAACTGAAGCACCCGGGTCTCATCACGCGAACTCAGCGGTCGCAACTCGATCAACTGCGGGTTGTAGCGCTGGGCCAGTTTGTTGTGCTCGTCGAGAATGTAGGCGACACCACCGGTCATACCCGCCCCGAAGTTACGCCCGGTGGAACCGAGGATGACGACTGCGCCGCCGGTCATGTATTCGCAGCCGTGGTCGCCCACGCCCTCCACAACAGCGACCGCGCCGGAGTTGCGGACGGCGAAGCGCTCGCCGACCTGCCCAGCGACGAAGAGTTCACCGCCGGTGGCCCCGTAGAGCAGGGTGTTCCCAGCGATCACGTTCTCGTGCCAGGGGTAGCTCGCCTTTGCGCTCGGTGCGATGGTGATCACCCCGCCCGACATACCCTTACCGACATAGTCGTTGGCGTCGCCACGCAGGTGCAACTCGACACCGGGGGCGGTGAAGACACCGAAGCTCTGACCGGCACTGCCCTGGAAGGTGATCTTGATCGTTCCGGCGGGCAGCCCCTTATCGCCATAGATCTGGCCAATCGCACCACTCAGGCGCGCCCCCACCGAGCGGTGGCGGTTGCGGATGGCGTAGGTCAGCTCGACCGGCCCGCGTGCCGAGAGGGCACTCTTGGTATCCTGGATGATCTGGTCATTCAGGCTATCCTCAGATGGGAGGTGGTTGGCCTGGCCCATATGGCGGATGTCGTTGCCCTCGATCAACTTGGCCGCGCCCAGCAGTGGGGTGAGGTCAAGCAGATCGGCACCCGGCAGATCGCACTCCTTCTGGCGTAACAGGTCAGCCCGACCGACCGCCTCATTCAGTGAGCGCAGGCCGAGCGAAGCCAGGATCTCACGGATCTCCTGAGCCATGTAGCGGAAGAAGGCCATCACCATCTCCGGCTTACCGGGGAACTTGGCGCGCAGGTCGGCGCGCTGGGTGGCGATACCCACCGGGCAGGTGTTATTGTGGCAGGCACGGGCCATAATACAGCCCTCGGCGATCAGTGCCGCCGTGCCAAAGGAGAACTCGTCGGCCCCTAGCATCGCCGCGATCACCAGATCGCGCCCGGTCTTCATCCCACCATCGGCGCGCAACCGTACCCGCCCGCGCAGGCCGTTGAGCACCAGCGTCTGCTGGGTCTCGGCGAGGCCCAACTCCCAGGGGATACCGGCATTCTTGATGCTGCTCAGTGGCGAGGCACCCGTGCCACCATTGTTGCCACTGATCAGAATCACATCCGAGTAGCCCTTGGCGACACCCGCCGCGACCGTGCCGACACCGGCGGTGGCCACCAGCTTGACCGAGACGAAGGCATTCGGGTTGACCTGCTTGAGGTCGTAGATCAGCTGGGCCAGGTCTTCAATGCTGTAGATGTCGTGGTGCGGGGGCGGCGAGATCAGTGCCACGCCGGGCACTGTGTGGCGGATGCGGGCGATCTCCTCGTTGACCTTGTGGCCGGGCAACTGGCCACCCTCACCGGGCTTGGCACCCTGAGCCATCTTGATCTGCAACTCGGCGGCGCTGGCCAGATAGGCCGGGGTGACACCGAAGCGCCCGGAGGCTACCTGCTTGATGCGGCTGTTGCGCTCATCCTTAAAGCGCTCGGCATCCTCGCCACCCTCACCGCTGTTGGACATACCACCCAGGCGGTTCATGGCGATAGCGAGCGTGACATGCGACTCAGAACTGGTCGAACCGTGGCTCATGGCCGCCGTCGAGAAGCGCGCCAGGATCGCCTCGATAGACTCAACCTCATCGAGCGGCACGGGCGGGCCAGCCGCAATCATATCGAGCAAATCGTGTGGCTCGATAGGCGTGCGGCCATTGACCAACGCAGCATAGCGGCGGTAGGTCGCGTAGCCATCCTCGGAGGGCGTGGGGCTGCTGTTGTCATGCTCCAAGGCGTGATCGCTCTGCACGGCGCGGTGGAGCGCCTGAACCACGGGCGGGCTGAAGGCGTGGGACTCGCCATCCTTCTTGAACTTGTAGAACCCAGGGTGGGGCAGCAGCGTCGAGTCTTCGCGCATCGGGAAGGCGCGCCGGTGGCGTGCCAGCATATCGCTCTCCAGTTTAGCGAAGGAGATCCCGCCAATGCGGGTCGGCGTACTGACAAAGCACTGGTCAATCAGTTCTTGCGAGACACCGACAGCCTCGAAGATCTGGGCACCACAGTAGCTATCTAGCGCCGCGATGCCCATCTTGGACATCGTCTTGAGCAGACCCTTCTCTAGGGCGTGGATGAAGTGATGCTCGGCTTCATTCGAGATCGCCACCAAACGTGCCGCATCCGGCTCACCGGGCATCGCATCCTTGCGCTTGCGCTCCTTGAGCACATCACGGTCTACCGCGATCTGGCGCACACTCGCCAGGGCCAAGTAGGGGTTAATCGCCTCGGCCCCATAGCCCACCAGACATGCGAGGTGATGCACCTCGCGCATCTCGCCCGTCTCCAGGATGAGACTATGCAGCGAGCGCAGACCCGTGCGGATGAGGTGGTGATGCACCGCACCAACCGCCAGGAGCGAAGAGATCGGCGCGTGGTCGGCATCAACACCCTTGTCGCTGATGATCACCATGGCCGCGCCACCGCGCACCGCCGCTTCGGCATCCGCGCAGAGCCGGTTGAGCGCCTCGATCAGGCTCGAACCCTTCACCGGCATGAGTGAGGAGACGGTGACACTCCGCAGACGCGGATCTTCAACCTGACGCAACGCCTCCATCTGGGCATTGGTGAGTACCGGCGAGATGAGTTGATAGAGGTGACAATGCTCCGGCGTCTCGGCGAGCAAGTTCCGGCGAATACCGACCGCCACGCTGAGCGACATCACCAACTCCTCACGCAGTGAGTCAATCGGCGGGTTGGTAACCTCAGCAAAGCGCTGCTTAAAGAACTGGAAGAGCGGGCGGCCCAACTCAGCCTGCGACAACACCGCAGTCGGCGTATCATCACCCATCGAACCAACCGGCTCTTGACCGGTCATCAGCATGGGCTTGAGGACAACCTTCAACTCCTCAGAGGTATAGCCAAAGGCCATCTGGAGCGCACTGAGCAGCGCCGGATCACGCTCTTCGAGCAGCGTGCTATCCTCCAGATTCTCCATCGCCTTCATATGCTCGCCGAGCCAGCGATCATAGGGCTGCTGGGTGGCCAATTGGGTCTTAATCTCATCGTTGGTATAGAAGGTGCCGGTGAGCGTATCTACCGCGATCATCTGACCGGGGCCGAGCTTACCCTTACGCACCACACGGGCATCATCAATCTGCACCGCACCCACTTCGGAGCCGGAGATCACCAGACCATCATCGGTGACAATATAGCGTGCCGGGCGCAGACCATTGCGGTCGAGCGTTGTCCCCACGATGCGACCATCGGAGAACGTAAGCGCAGCGGGGCCGTCCCATGGCTCAACCAGACAAGCGTGGTACTGGTAGAAAGCGCGCAATGCGGGGTTCAGATCGGCAATCTTCTCCCAAGCTTCGGGCACCAGCATCGTCATCGCGTGGCGGATATCGCGCCCAGCGATCACGATCATCTCCAGGGCGTTATCGAGTTGGGACGAATCGCTACTAGTGGTATCGAGCACCGGAGTGAGCAACGCCGACTCATCGGAGCCACCGGGGATAAAATCTTCCGGTAGACGCAACTCAGCCTCACGCGCCCGCATCCAGTTGGCATTGCCCTGGATGGTATTGATCTCACCATTGTGCGAGAGCATACGGAAGGGCTGCGCACGCTCCCAGGTCGGGAAGGTATTGGTGGAGTAGCGCTGGTGATAGACCGCAATCGCGGTGAGAAACTGGGGATCGCGCAGATCGGTGTAGAACTCAGCCAGATTGGTGCCGAGCAACAGACCCTTATAGACCACCGTGTTACACGAGAGCGAGGGCACATAGGCGAGCAGCCCCTTGGAGGCAAAGATCGCCTCCATCTGCTTGCGAGCCAGGTAGAGCCGACGCTCATCGGTGGTGGTGGGGCCAGCAGCGGGGCGCTCGATAATCGCCTGCATGATCGTCGGCATCGCCGTCAGTGCGCGGGCACCCAGCGCATCAGGATTAACCGGCACGGAACGCCAGGTGAGCACCCGGAAGCCACGCGCCTCAATCGCCTCAGCCGCAATCTTCTGCGCCTCAGCACACTCAGCTTGGCTCTGAGGCATAAAGAACATACCCAGCGCGAGACGATCCGGCTCAGCCGTCAGATCACGAGTGGCCAGTTCGCGCAACAGCAACTCACGGGGTAACTGCACCAAGACACCAGCCCCGTCACCCGTCTTGGCATCATCCGCCACAGCACCACGGTGCTCAAGATTACAGAGCGCCTCAAGGGCCATCGAAAGCGTGCCATGATCGGCCTTGCCATTCATTCGCGCAACAAAACCGATGCCGCAGGCATCATGCTCAAAACGGGGGTCATAGAGACCGTGGACATCTCGCTCAGGAAGTTGCATTGTTGTCACCCTCACAACTGGCTGAAAAACACACAAACGCTCGCTATAGCCTCAAGGACATTGAGGTGGAGCGAGCGCCATTGTCGTATCAGTTGGGTACCGCACAAGTGCGGCAGATAGCCAAACGGCCCCCGGTGCGCGTCGTCGTGCGAAAGGGGGCGCACCGCAGTGTCGAAACACCGGGTGGATCAGATGAGGAGCCGAGCGAACCGCAGGTTTAACTAGTGGATAGTGCCTACCAAAAAATACGGGAACTCAGGATGCCGAGTTCTCGTTGGAGCGTCTTTGCGCCAGGGCAGAGGGGACAAGTTAAACATCGGTTTGGTATCACATCGAACTATACTCGCTTGTCTAACTTCTGTCAAGCCGAGTTAGACAAGCAGACAAACCGGGAAGTTGTAAACTTGAGATTACCTAGCAGTATCGTTCAGGGGCTGGGCGGCGTTGTACTCGTCTTCACGCTAGCAGCACCACCCAACCAGCAATCGCGGTAATCATGCACAAAATTGCGCATTGTTCGCGGAGCGCGGCCAAGCAATCGCGTAGCGTCGGGTGTCACGGTCGCGGTCAACCCCAACCGAGCCGTGGTATAGATCGCAAGCATTACCAGCACAAAATCCCATTCGTAGCCACGCTGTCGCATACGCCGGATGAAGGTAAGCACCGAGGAGGGCGGATAGACGATCTGGCGATCAAACTCCTCGGTCATGATCTGCGCAACCGTCGTATAGGTCAGTGCGTCCGCGCCGGTGAGTGGATACGCTCGCTGATCATGCCCTGAGGAGCACAGGATTGTCGCCGCAATCTCCGCGATGTCGCGTACATCAATAAAACTTGTGCGTCCGTTACCAGCCGGAACGTCAATCTCACTTCGCTCACAAATAGTTTCACGGTGGATCGTGCTCAAGTTCTGCATGAAGAAACTGGCGCGCAAGAATGTCCACGGGATACCTGACGCCTGGATCGTGCGTTCGATCTTGTAGTGTGGCACAAAGCGATTGTGTTCAGCGCCAAGTAACGAGAGAAACACGATCTGTTCGACCCCCGCCCGCTGCGCCGCAGTAATGAACGGCGCGATGGTGGTGCGAATATCGGTGATCGCTGGTGGTCGAACCAGAAACAGATGTCATAAACCGCAGGGGCTAAAGCCCCACGGCTTGTGCCTCAACCCGAACGCCGAAGCGTTGGGATGGACACCATAGGCTGTATGACCGCAGCCCGCTCGCGGATATTCAGCGCCGCGTTATGGTCAGCAGGAGCGCTATGGCCGCACTGCACACAACAAAATTCAGCCTGCGAACGCCGGTTCGCTCGCGCCCTATGCCCGCACGCATGGCACGTTTGGCTCGTGTAGGCCGGGTCGATCACGCGCACGGTCACGCCGGCCATCTTCGCCTTGTAGGCGATACCGGCGCGAAGCTGCGCGAAGGCCCAATTGCTGTGTCGTGCTCGTTGCGTTGGCCCCGTAACCCTCGCCCGCTGGCGAATATGGGTCAGTTCCTCAAGCCCAATCGCCCGCTTCGTGCATTCTGCCTTCGCAACCAGTTTCTTGCTGATCCCGTGGTTCACGTCTCGTTGATACCGACGCTGCCGTCCCGACACCTGGCGCAAGCGACGCTTGGCCGACTTCGTACCAACCGCTTGCAGCGCCTTCTTGCGCCCCGCGTACCACTGCCGCTTGCGCTCTACGTCCTTGCCGGTATAGGATTCACCGTCACTATCGGTCGCAAGGTTGACGATGCCCAGGTCTACCCCAAGCACGTCGTCAACTTCTTGCTCGGTCGGTTCGGGAATATCGCAGGTCGCAAGCACGTACCACGCGCCTTTGCGGTAGACCAGATCGCTCTCGCCGTGCTGGTACGCAAGGAAGGCGCGTTGCCGTTCGCCGGTCAGGAACGGGATCGACAGCCGCCCGTCGAGGGTCCAAATGGACACCTTGCGCGCCGGCAAGGCCCACGACAAGATCCGGTCGTCATAGGCAATGCTGCCATGTCGCCGGAAGGTGCGCATGGTCGTGGTGTCGAGCTTGTAGGCATCTCCGACCTTCGCGATCACGCGGATCGCCAACTGCGACGACAGCCCGTAGGTTGCACGAATGCTCAAGTAGCACAACTTTTGCAAGTCAAACTTCTTGAAGGTGCGCGTATTCCACGCAAGCGCACTTACCGCGTCACACGCCGCGTTCGCCGCCTCAAGGGTGCGCAGCAAGGCGTCTGCCTGCGCGGCGGTGGGGGTGAGTTTGACTTGTGCGATGAGCTTCATAGCAAGAAGTATATCACAACAAGTAAGGAACGATCAAGCGATGATAACCAGGAGCCGGACTCGCGGCGCGTCTATCCGAGGTGCGATTCCTCCGTGCGCCGCGCCCGCGTTTCCTCCGCGAGGGCTACAGCCCTGCGGCTTCCACGCGGGTCTTTTTCTGGTAACTATTCACTAGTCCGTAAATTAAGACCTCTTGTGTTCTATCGCCACGTCACTTAGACTGGTGGCATGAAAAAACAGCACCTCACC
>NZ_RYFD01000076.1 GCF_004138135.1 Candidatus Oscillochloris fontis | reverse complement strand
GGCACGGGCGGTATTGATCAGGTTGCTGTTCAGGGTCGGCATGCTCTCCCGTACCGGGTAGTAGGCCAGATAATGCAGCTTGGTCGCATTGCCGACCTTCGCGTCCCATCCCAGACGCACGAACTGATTGAAGGCAGCCGTGAACAGGCGGCTCGTTTCGGTCAGCGCAGCCGCTTGAGGAGGAGATGGGGTTAATCGCATGCGTATCGTTCGCTGCATGTGTACATTATGACATACAGTCATCGTTTTCGCCATAACAGACCAGTTGTTCGCGGCGCACGTATCCGAGGACTTCGGCGAGCTCAGTCGAGCCGTGCGTGCCTTCCATGCGCCGCGCCCGCGTTTCCTCTGCCGGGGTTACAACCCCGCGCTACCACGCGGGTTCGGATGGTGTAAAAGCGCAGCGCGGCATCATAGGCGTCGAGCGCGGCCAGCAGGCGGGCGCGGCGATCATTGACCGAACTCGGCGCTGCGTGTTGCAGCGCGTTGCCCAACGTTCCCTGAGCCTTCGCCATGGTGGCCGGATCGCCGCGTAGCTGGGCTGCGTGTAGCGCCGCCTGTGCCCACGCCAGTTGATCCGCAACCAGGCCGAAGGTGGCTTGCATGGTGGCACTGGCGTTGATCAGATCGAGTGCCAAGCTAAGCTGGTTCTCCAGCGCCCAATGGGCTGCGTGGCGCAGGTGGGGGGCTTCGGGGAGCATCCGAATATAGTCATTGGCAGCATCGGCTGCCTGCATCAACTGGGTATAGGTGCGGGTATAGGCCAGTGTGGCCTGCTCATGTTCACCCACACGGCGCAGCAGAGCCAGTGCGTAGGCGCGTAGGATGGGGTGTTGCCGCCAGCGTAGCGCCGCGTCGGGATGCTCGATCCGCTCCAATAGGCCCGCGCCGGTAAGGTCATTGAGCGTCTGTTGCGCTGTGGTGGCGTCGCACTCCCACAGGCCACCTATCGCCGCAAGGTCAAAACTGGCCGAAGGCGCGGTCGCGCCTAGCCACCGAAAGGCCGTCCGCAGCCACTCGCTACGCCCCAGCGAGCCATGGGTATAGCTGTAGGCAAGCACCTTCTCGACATGCTGATCGCCCTCGCCCTCTGGGACGGCTAGGCGCTCAAAGTCGGTGGCCTCGTTAATGGTGGCCAGAATGGCCTGGGCGGTCTGTTGCCACCGTGATGGGGTGCTGCCCTCGTCGCGCAGCAGGCGCAGCGCCACATCAAGGGCCAGGGTGTGGCGCTCAACCGCCTCAACCAGATGTTCGAGCCAGGGGGCTTCGGCGAGGGTGGCGGGTGCCCAGCCCAGGCGGGCGGCAACTAGCGCTAGCACCTCGCGCTCACTCAGGCGACCCAGTGCATAGATCTTCCCGCCCAGCGCATGCACAATCCGGGGGATACGGGTCGTGATAATCAGATCCACCCCGCGTGGTAGGGCATCACGCAGCGGACGGATCGCATCGAGCGACCAGACATTATCGAGCAGCACCAGCAAGCGCCGGTGTTGGCTGAGCAGGGTTCGCACCACATCGGGCCTAAAGTGCAAGCGCTTGGTCGTTCCCTCTGGGCCAATGGCCGCCAATGCGCCCCACTTATCGAGGATCATCTGCACATGCTCTGGCGTCGTAACCGAGGGGCCAAGATCCTCCCACAACACCCCATCAGGGTAGCGCCCCTGGTCGAAGAGTTGGAACGCCAGCAGTTGGGCCAGGGTCGTCTTTCCAATCCCGGCAATCCCCTGGAGAGCCAACGTCGTGCGCCCGGTAATCGTCACCGTCCCGGTTTCGGCGAGCAGCGCCGTCACCTCAGCGATGCGTTCTGGGCGATCAATCGCATCCTCGCGGCAAACAGGCGGTTCGGGTGGTATCCACTCCTTGGGGCGCAGCAGATGGATCGTGGTCTGATCAATATAATCCCCGGCAACTTGGATCAGATCGCCATGGATGGTTGTATGTTGCACTGAGAAGGATTGGGGATCGTGCATCGCCGCCTCCGGGGACATGCGAACATGAGGGGCAACCTGAGATTATGCTGGCATTGTAGCAGCATCTGAACTCTTAGGAAGTCCATCACGAGACTAAACAATCTGCGTCATCTGCGTCATCTGTAGACAAAACGCCCCGCGCCCAACATCCGCCTTCGTACCGATCCCAACACCTACAACCCCGTGTTACCCTAGAGGATACACCGATCACGTCTGACAATAAGGAGAAGTTGTTATGCTCGCCATGCGTGCGCGCCTAAGTGGGGGCAAGATCAGCCCACCGATCTGGTTCATCCTGCTCCACAGTTCCCTCTTCGGCCTCGCCCTCAGTATTGGCGATCTCCTCTTCAACTTCTACCTCGTTTCGCTCGGCTATACCGTTGCCACAGCGGGGCTCTTCTCAACCATCGGGCGCGCCGCCGGGATGCTGATGGGTATTCCGCTAGGGATGATGATTGACCGTATTGGTGCCCAGCGTTCACTCCTGATCGGGGTTGCTGTCTATGGGGTGGGTTGGGTGTTACTCCTTCAGTTCACCAGCCTGTGGATCATGATCCCGATCCAATTTCTGATAGGCGCAGCCTACATCCTAACCGCAACCGCCGTTACGCCGCTCTTGGCGGGCGTCACCAACGAGGCACAACGGGCCACCATTTTTGGCTGGAACGCCTCGGCGACGATGGCGGTAGGATTAGCCGGGAGTGTGGTGGGCGGGTTGCTACCCAGCCTAGCCGCCGGGCTGATCGGGGTTGGCCCACAGGACACCGCCGCCTACCGCATAGCATTGATGGTGGTGGTGGGCTTGAGTGTGGTGGCGATGCTGCCGATCCTGATTCGGATGCCGCCAGTAGCGCATGAGCGCCCCCACGGCGCTGCCCCACTGCCCACCAGCCTCCTCTCCATGCCGCGCTTAGTACGCTTCGCAGTTGCCGGGTTACTGCTGGGGATGGGCGGCGGAGCCTTTCTACCATTCCAGAATCTCTTCTTCCGCGATGTCTTCCTGCTGAGCGATGCGGCAGTGGGCATGGTCCTGGCCTGGGGCGCCATGGGAATGGGAGTCGGTGGTCTGCTGGGCGGGCCAGTAGCAACCCGGCTGGGGCTGCGCAGAGCCGCCACGCTCACCCGGATAGGCGCGGTGCCCGCGATGTTGCTGATGCTCACCCCCTCGTTGCTGCTCTCCAGCATCGGGTTCTTTTTCCGTGGCCTCTCGATTGCCGCCAGTTACCCCCTGAATGATGCGCTGATCATGCGGGCTACTCCGTTACGCCAACGTGGTATTGCCGCCAGCATGATGAGCGTCTTCTGGTCGGGGGGGTGGGCCGCCGCCGCATGGACAAGCGGGATCGTCCTGGAACATTGGGGCTTCACCCCAGTGATTATCTTCGCCGCACTGGCCTATCTGATCTCGGCAGTGACGATCTATACGCTGCGTGGGGTGGAGGGGTAGAGACGCAAGATGTTGCGTCTTGAGACGCAAGATGTTGCGTCTTGAGACGCAAGATGTTGCGTCTCATGTTGCGTCTCATGTTGCGTCTCATGTTGCGTCTCTACCCCACCCATGCCGAGCGATATGGTGTGGTACCATACCTCATGTCTAAAGACCCTCTCCCTCAGCGAAGGAGCAGTACCGCATGTCGCTACCGATCAGTCGGATCACGATCTACAAGCACGGAGTCGGCTACTTTGAACGTCGTGGCCCCCTAACGGGTGAGAGCCTGCGGCTCACCTTTGCCCGCGAGGCTATGGACGATGTGTTGAAGAGTCTGGTGGCGCTTGATCTCGGTACAGGCCAAGTCCAGAGTGTTGATTTTGAGACCCCAGAGGATCGGGCGACGATTCTCGAACGTGGCAGTATTCATCTCTCGGACAACCAGAGCATGCTCGATCTGTTGCGCGACCTGCGCGGGCGCCAAGTGGCGCTGGTGCTGGATGTCGAGGGCGAGATTCGGGTTGAGGGGCTGGTGGTCGGGGTTGATTATGAAGCCGACGAGCCATTGCGCCGCGCTATCGTCTCGATCTATGACCTTGAGACCCACCATGTGCGGGCGTTGCCAGTCGCCGAATTGGCGCGGGTGGATCTGCTTGATCCCGCTGCGGTGGCCGACCTGAACTTCTTCCTGCGTGCCGCCCAGAGTGAAGAGGATCGTCGCAGCGCGACCATCCACCTCAGCCCCGGTGAGCATGATCTGCTCGTGGGCTATATCGCACCCGCCCCGGCATGGCGCGTCAGTTACCGCCTGCTCTACGAGGAACCCAAGGATGAGCAGGCCAAGGGTGGCTGTCTGCTCCAGGGTTGGGGCATCTTCGACAATCAGTTGGATGAGGATCTTGAGGGTGTCGAACTGACTCTGGTGGCCGGAATGCCGATCTCATTCCGCTACCGTCTCTACGAACCACATACCCCCGAACGCCCGTTGGTGGAAGACGAGGAGCGCACCGTAGGCGCACCGATCTTCTTCGATGCCGCTCCCGAACCCGCCCCGATGGTGGCGGAGATGGCCTTTGGGGCTGCGCCACCCGCCCCGATGATGACACCCGCACCTGCCGGGGCCATGCGATCAATGGCGGCCCCATCAGATCGCTTTTCGGCCAAGGAGATGGAAGAGTCGGTCGAAATCAGCGCCAAGGGCGATGAACGCGGCGCACTCTTTGCCTATAAGGTCGGCCATCCGGTGAGTGTCGCCCGTGGCCAATCGGCGATGGTGCCGATTGTAAGTAAGCGCCTGCCCGCCAGCCGCGATCTGCTCTACAACAAGGCCAAACTACCCGATCACCCGGTGGCCTCGCTGCGCCTACTGAATGAGACCGGTCTGACCCTTGAACGCGGGCCAGTCACGGTACTCGATGATGGTGACTATGCTGGCGAGGCGGTGTTGCCCTTCACCCGCGCCGGGGGTGAACTGATTGTGCCATACGCAGTCGAGTTGGGCATCAAGGTGCATGAGAAGGTGCTCAATCACCGTCGCATGCATGCGGTGCGTATCCGGGGTGAGTATGCCGTCTACGAAGAGTATGACATCCGTACCCGGTACTACGAGATTGTCAGTGGCCTCGATAAACCCGCCGAGGTGATGATCGAACATGCTCGCCTCGCCAACTATGATCTGGACAATACGCGCCCCCCCGATGAAGAAAGCCCCGGTTTTGCCCGTTGGCGGGTGCCCTGCCCAACCCATGGTCAGAGTAAGTTTGCGGTCACCGAACGCCAACTGGTGAGCCGTCAGGAGCATGTACGCAACCTGAATGCCGGGCGGCTGAAGGTATTACTCAAGGATGGCCTGCTTGATCCCAAGACGGTGCAGTTCCTTGAAGGTATTCTCACTCTGTACCAGAAGATCGAAGCAACCAAAGCCGAGATCAGGAAGGTGGAGCAGGAACGCGAGGCGATCTATAAGCAACAGCGCCAGATCCAAGGCAACCTACAGCCCCTCGGTCGTGAGGGCGATGAGGGCACCTTGCGGCAACGGTATGTCACGACGCTCAACCAACTTGAAGATGGGCTGATCAGCCTCTCCAAGCGCGAAGAGGCGTTGAATCAGCAGATCGCCACGCTTGAGGCCAAGATCAAACAACTATTAGGTGTGTAACACCCTTTGTTGACGCAAAGGCGCAGAGACGCAAAGGTTTTAATAGGAATCTATACTTGAAGGCTTTGCGTCTTGGCGTCTTGGCGTCAAAACATGAATGCTCAGAGATATGTCTATACTCCAACGTATTGATTACAAAACCCTGGCCGCGATGATTCTGGCGCTCCTGATCGGATTGGCCTGGGCCACCTACAACCTCAACCTCGCCGGGGATCTGCGTAACGACGCCACGGTGCGCCCACTGGTCTGGGCAGTCTTTGCCGGGCCATTCGCGCTCTTCGTGGGCTGGCTGATCGCCCGCCGCCACGAACTCGCCCTGGCGGCGGCATGCTGCTTCGGACTCTACTTCTTCAGTTTCTTTGTCGCCCAACGGATCGAGACACTCCTGGTTGACCCCCAACAGATTACCGCCAGTGGCCATACGTTCTACTTCCAGACGATGCTGGTGCTGCATGCGCTCGTCGGGGTGAGCCTTACGAGCTGGCGGGCGCTGCGTTAGAGGCGCGGAGGTGCCGATGATCACATTGAGTATTCGTGAGCAGCGCGAGACTCTCGAAGCGCAGACTCTCTCGCCCCTGGCCGCCCTGAGCAGTGCGGCGGTGCGCGAGCGCCCCGAACCTGCTTGTCCAATCCGCCCGGCCTACCAGATTGATCGCGACCGGATTCTGCACTCCAAACCCTTTCGGCGCCTCAAGCATAAGACCCAGGTCTTTATTGCGCCACTCGGCGACCACTACCGTACCCGGCTTACCCATACGCTCGAAGTGACCCAGATCTCGCGCACGGTGGCACGTGCCCTGCGCCTCAATGAAGATCTGGTCGAGGCGATTGGCCTGGGCCACGATATTGGCCATACCCCCTTCGGGCATGCCGGCGAAGCTGCCCTCGCACGCCTCTACCCCGAACGATTCCGCCATAACGAGCAGAGTCGCCGGATTGTGGAGGTACTTGAACGTGGTGGCGCGGGCCTGAATCTCACCTATGCGGTACGCGAGGGAATCCACCTGCACTCCAAGGCACGCAGCGATATTATGGGCACCGCATGGGGCACCGCCAGTACCCTGGAGGGCCAGGTGGTCAAGATCTGCGATAGTGTGGCCTATATTAACCACGATATTGATGATGCTATCCGCGCTGGGGTGCTGCATCCAAGCGATCTGCCCGCCGATTGCCTCGCGGTACTCGGCCAAACCCATGGTAGTCGCATCAATACGATGGTCGCGGATCTGATTCGTCATAACTGGTGGGCTACCGGCGCAGTACCCGCCCCCGATTCACCCATATTGGGAATGAGCCAGACGGTGCTTGAGGCGACCAACACCCTGCGCGAGTTTATGTTCCGCCATGTCTATGTTACGCCCAGTGCGAAACAGGAAGATGCCAAGGTTCGCTTTGTGATCACGACGCTCTATGAGCACTTCTGCCAACACCCCGATCAACTACCCGATGAGTTACTCGAAATCAACGCCCAACGCCAAGAGCCGATGGAGCGGGCTGTGGTAGACTATATCTCCGGCATGACCGACCGCTATGCGATCGAGATCTTTCGGCAGATCTTTATTCCCAAGGCGTGGGATGTGTAACCAATCGTGAACGTCATTGACGAAGTCCGTTCCAAGATTGATATTGTCGAGGTGATCAGCGCCTCTGGGGTGAGCCTGCGCAAGACGGGGCGCAGCTTTATGGGCTTTTGTCCCTTCCACCCCAACACGCGCACCCCCGCCTTTGCGGTCTATCCTGAATCGCAGAGTTTCTACTGTTTTGGCTGCCATGCCTCCGGATCGGTCTTCGACTATGTGATGCGCAAGCAGGGTCTGGACTTTAAGGACGCCCTGGAGCAACTAGCGGCCCGCGCCGGGGTGCGCCTAGAGCCGAAGAGCGACCAGGAACGCCAAGAGGATACCCAGCGCACCCGCTTACTTGAGATCAATGCGGCGGCGGCGAAATATTTTAACTATATCTTGCTCAGCCACCCACGTGGCAGTGCCGGACGTGCCTATATCGAGAAACGTGGCATCAGCCCGGAAATGGTCGAAGCCTTCCAAATCGGCTATAGCCTAGATGATTGGACTCACCTCTTCAACTATCTCACCCAGAAGAAGGGCTACGATCCCTCCGAGGTGATGATGGCTGGTCTTGCGATCAATCATGAGACTCACGGCCCCTATGATCGCTTCCGCGCCCGCGTGGTCTTCCCCATCCGCGATGCCAAGGGCCAGGTCGTTGGCTTTGGCGGGCGCGCCCTCGACAACGAGGTTCAACCCAAGTATCTCAACTCGCCCGAAACGCCACTCTTCCACAAGAGCGATCTGCTCTACGGCCTCGATCTGGCTCGCGAGGCCATTCGAACCGAAGATCGTACCGTGCTGGTTGAGGGCTATGTTGATGTGATCACCGCACATCAGCACGGCTTTCGTAATGTGGTTGCCCCACTCGGCACCGCGATCACCAAGAACCAGGTCGGGTTGCTCAAACGCCTCTCGCACAACGTCTACATGGCCCTCGACGCCGATAGTGCGGGGCAGAAGGCGACCGTCAAGGGGCTGAGTGTGTTGCGCGAAAGCGCCGAAGAGGGCGAGGGCAACCGGAGGGTGGTGACGGCCCAAGGGGTGGTGCGCTTGGAGAGTGATGTCAGCCTGCGCATCATCCACATGCCCGCAGGCCGCGACCCCGACGAGGTAATTAGAAGCGACCCCGACCTGTGGCGGCAACTGCTCGACGCCGCCATGCCGGTGATGGAGTTCTATATCGGGATCTTTACGGCAGGCTTGGAGATGAGTGACCCGCAACACCAGCGTCAAGCGCTGGAGAAGTTGCTACCACTGCTTGCCGAACTTGATGGAGTGCAGCAACGCATCTACATCAGCCGCTTGGAGCAGGTGACCGGCATTCGTGCCGATCTGATTGCCGATATGCTCCGCAGCGGTGTACGACGCATCGAGACGAGTCGCCGCCCCACGCCACCCCGACGTGAATCGCCCTCCCCGGTAGCCCCCCCGGTGGCTCCTTCCATCCCCGCCACCACCGCCCACAAGATGGAGCAGCACCTGATTGTCTTGGCGCTACGCTACAGCACCGTCGTGCCCGCCGCGATTGAGGCGCTGCTCGAACAGGGTTTAGAGCGCTTCCCGCACCTGCGCGGGTTGCTTGGCGGTGGGATCGAGGATCTCTTTGAAGATCCGGCCAACCAGCAGATCTGGACGATCTTCAATACTATCCCGCTCACCCAGCGCCCCGCCAACGAATCCGAACTGCTGATCTGGGTCGAGCACCTTGCGGCACCCCTGCGCGAACACATCATCAATCTGCTCAAACAGGCCAAACGCAAACCCCAGGACTTCCGCTACCGCCGCGAGGCCGAAGACTGCGCCCGCATCATTCGCCAAGAGCAGGCCCGTCGCCTCCACCGTATGATGCTGCAACGGATTGCGAGCATGAACGATGAAGAAGTGGAGTACAGCGCCGAGCGCCAACTAACCGCCCTGGCCCAGTTCATTGCCGATACCAGCGCACCCCGGCGCAGCACCACCTTCCCCGATCTGCGCGATAGCCTAGGGCGGACGTGAGGGGCTACATCTGCCGGAAGAGACTGCCTCGCTGTGCCCATGCCCAGGCATTTTCGGGATCAATCTCAATCGCACGGGTCAGATCAATGAATGCCTCCTCAAAGATCTTGAGCGACTGGTACGCGGCACCACGCCGACTATAGGCCCACGAATCTTGCGGGTTGAGTTCAATCGCCTTGCTCAGATCAGTAATCGCCTCTTCATAACGGCGCAGCAGGCGCAACGTCTCACCACGCTCGGCAATGATCCACGCCTCATCGGGGCGCAACGCAGCAGCGCGGGTAAAATCCTCCAGCGCCTCGTTGTGACGCCCCAAGGATCGCAGTGCCTGACCCCGGCTGCCAATCGCCCACGCATAATCGGGCTTGGCCGCAATCGCACGGCTAAAATCAGCAATCGCCTCCTCGTAGCGCTTGTGCAAGCGGTGAATCTCGCCGCGCTCGGCCAGCGCACTGACATGCGTCGGATTGAGATCAATCACCCGGCTAAAATCGGCCAGCGCCTCATCATAGCGGCGCAGACTGCGATAGAGCGTAGCACGCTGGCTCAGCGCCCAAATATAGCCCGCATCAAGATCAATCGCCCGCGACAGATCCTCAAGCGCCTCGTCAGTCATGCCCAATGTGCGTCGCGCCGCCCCACGGCTCGCCAAGGCCCAGGCATAATTGGGATCAAGTTCAATCGCCCGCGAGAGATCTTCCAGCGCCTCATCAAGATGCCCCTGAAGGCGCTGGGCCTCACCCCGTTCAGCATACAGCCAGGACTGTGAGGAATCGAACTGAATAGCCGCCTCAAGGTCAGCAATTGCCTCCGCGTAGCGCTCCTGTTCGCGATAGACAATCGCCCGGTGCCCCAACGCCCACACATAATCGGGCTGGATCGTGATGGCGCGCGTAAAATCAATAACCGCCTCATCATAGCGGCTCAGATTGCGCAACAATTCACCGCGCTCCGCAATCACCCAACTCATCATCGGGCGCAACTCAATCGCCCGACTCAGATCGGCCAGCGCCTCCTCGTAGCGCCGCAGACTGCGGTACACCTGGCCCCGGCTACCCAAGGCCCAGGCATAATCAGGATCAAGCTCAAGCGCCTTAGAAAAATCGGCCAGCGCCTCATCATAGCGCCGCATCACCCGATACGTCTCGCCCCGTTCAGCCAAATAGGCCGGATCATCCGATGTCAACTCTATAGCGTGTGAAAAATCCGCCAGAGCGTCGTCATGGCGTCCCATATCGCGGTAGATCTGTCCACGCTGATAACGTGCCCATGAGTAGTTCGGGTCAATCGCAATCGCCCGCGAGAAGTCGGAGAGGGCAGCCTCATGACGGTCTTTACGCAGGTCGTCGAGCGACATAGCAACTCCTTATCGCATACAGCGGAGTAGGGGCGACGCATCGCCCACCATGGAGCAGGGGAAGCCGAACGAGACTGGCAGGCGATGCGTCGCCCCTACAGACATGGTAGCATACCACATACTCATCTCAAACCCCTTGCCGAAGCGCCTATTTTCTGGTAACGTATGTCACATAGTACTGGATGCTATATCAGCGTATAAACAGCGCAACTATGCAAGGAGTGACCAGTCAATGACCAGCGAGATTGGAATCGGACAGATCACCACCACGCCCACCCCCGACATTGGCCTGAGCGAAGCCAACATCCAGGGGGTCGCCACGATCCTGAGCCGCGTCCTTGCCGATGAGCACGTTCTCTATATGCGGATGCGCAACTACCACTGGAACCTCGTCGGCATGGCTTTCGGCCCGCTGCACGCACTCTTCCAGGATCAGTATGAGGCGCTCGCCAACGAGATTGATGATGTTGCCGAGCGCATTCGTATGCTTGGCCCGACGGTTCCGGGCACCCTGACCGAGATGCTTCAGTTGACAACCATCGCCGAGCAACCCGGCGATCTCCCCGATGCTCCCGGCATGGTGGCGAGCTTGGTGGCGGGCCACGAGGCGATCATCCGCCATCTGCGCCAGGATGTCCGTGCCGCCGATGAGCAGTATGACGATATGGGTACCAGCGACTTCCTCACCGGCCTCATGGAGCGCCACGAGAAGCAAGCCTGGTTGCTCCGGGCGCACATCGAGCAGCGCGGGTAGAGACGCAACATCTTGCGTCTCTGGAAACGCAACATCTTGCGTCTCTGGAAACGCAGGTTAGAGACGCAATATCTTGCGTCTCTAGCCTGCGTCTCTAACCTGCGTCTCTCCTTACATCTCTTCTAATTCGCATACTTCCCCGCCCGGGGCGTGACGGTAAGTGGGCGGTAGCCCAACCCCAACGGCGAGTTTGGTTGGCGACACAGCGGCTGGCCGAGCTCATCAGACGCCGCTGTCACCATTCCCGTCAGAATGCGCAATTCATCGCGACTCAGCGCCAAGCCCGTACCGTTCAACCAGAGCTGGATCTGACCCTCGGCACTATGGACGAGCCGGTAGTAGCCCCGACGGAGGGACGGCAGTTCTTCTTCCATCGCCCACGCATCAAGCAGCGCCACAAGGTGGGAGAGATCAAACATCGGTAGCCGAATAGCCGCGTTATCCCAAATCAGACGTATATCCCCATCCTCCGCCAACCCGATCTGCCGTCCTGGCGCAACCTGCACAATTGTCGCTATCTCCCCCATACATGCCCCACTCCTCGTTATTCCTTGCCACGCTCCAAACGCCGCCGCCAACGCCGTGGTAACAGATCCGCTACGGGTACCCCATCACGGATGTGCGAGGCCACCACCTGCCGCACCCAATCGGGGCGCATGTTGAGGTAGGGGTAGCCCCCCGGCAACACCGTCACCACCGGGCCTTCCTCACACTGATCCTGGCACTGCGTCAGGACAATCTGCGTGCTCGCATCTAACCCCGCCTCCTGCAACGCGCCCTGGGCCGCGTGCAAAACCATCGTTGAACCAGCTTTGGCACACTTCTTCCCCGCACAGATGGCGAGGCAACGCTGTTCCTCTTGGTGCAGATCGCCCAGACTGGGCAGATCGCTGGTGTCATGTTTTCCCATTAGTAATTCCTATTTCAGCTACCTTCGGGCATGCGTAGGGGCGCGTCGTGACGCGCCCTATACCCCTCAAGCTACGCGATGTGGTGTCATCAAAACGCTGGAAATCATCG
>NZ_RYFD01000106.1 GCF_004138135.1 Candidatus Oscillochloris fontis | reverse complement strand
CAAGGCTCGCGGAACCCGGCCATGCCCGCGACGCAGGCGCTGCAACAGGTGATCCATGCCTTCTTCCCCGATGCGAAACTCCCTGATGGCATCACCGAACTCACCACCCTCTACCGCAGCACCCTAGCGGGTAAGCGCGTGCTCATCCTCGCCGACGATGCCAAAGACGCCGCCCAGGTGCAGGCGCTGCTGCCCCCCGCCGGGTCGGCGCTGCTGATCACCAGCCGCCAGAAGTTCACCCTGAAGGGGATGCAACGGATTGACCTGGCTCGGCTGGGAATGGACGAGGCAGGTACGCTCTTGCGCACGATCTGCCTGCGGATGGATGACGCCGCCGCGCAACAGATCGCCGCTGCCTGCGGCTACCTGCCGCTGGCCCTGCGCATCGCCGCGAGCCTGCTGCACAACGACGCCACCCTGCGCAGTGCCGACTACATCGCCCGCCTGAGCGAGCAGAAGCGCGCCCTGATGGCGCTCAAAGACCCCGACAGCGACGCCAACCCGGAGCTGGATGTCGAGGCTTCGATAGCGCTCAGTTACCACCTGCTCACGCCGCAGGTGCAGGCCACCCTGGCCCAGTTGGGGGTCTTTGGGGCCAGTTTTACCCTCGCAGCAGCAGCGGCGGTGGTGCAACCCGACGACCCCGAACGGCTGCGGGACAACCTGAGCCTACTCTACCGGCGCAGCCTCCTCGAATACGACCCCGAACAGGAGCGCTACGACCTACACGAACTGGTGCGCCACTTTGCCGTGCAGCGCCTGGGCGAAGAGGAGCGGGCGGCGCGGCTGCGCTATGCCACATATTACATCGCCGAGGCCAAAAAGGCGGAACAGCACTACCTCGCTGGCGGCGATCAGATCGTGCCTGCGCTGGCCCACTTCGAGCGCGAACGCGCCAACCTGGACGCAGCGCGGCACTGGCTGCACGCCCACGCAGGCAGTTGTGAGGTGGATACACTCCTGATTGACGATGCTGATGCCACGGCGCATATTGGTGATCTACGCTACACCCTCCGCAGCGAGCGCATCCCCCAACTTGAGGCCGCACTGGCCGCAGCGCGCCGCCTGGGGCGGCGGGATGCTGAGGGTCGGTTCCTGGGCAACCTGGGGATTGCCTACAAAGACCTGGGCGAGCCGCGCCGCGCCATTGCGTTCTACGAGCAGGTGCTGGATTTGATGCACGAGATCGGTGACCGGCGCGGGGAAGGCCAAACCCTGGGCAACCTAGGCATTGCCTACAAAGACCTGGGCGAGCCGCGCCGCACTATTGCGTTCTACGAGCAACGTTTGGTGATCGCCCGCGAGATCGGCGACCGGCGCGGGGAAGCGATGGCGAGTTGGAATCTGGGTGAGACGCTCGTGGGCCAGGGCCAGGTCAGCGAGGCGCTAGGGTTGCTCGATCTGTGGGTGGCCTATGTGCGGGAGCTTGGGCATCCGGATGCCGAGGAGGATGCGCACACGGTCGCGTATGTGCGCGAGCATGGGAAGTGGCCGGGGTAGGGTGGGGTATACCGCAGAGGGGCGCAGAGGAACGCAGAGGGGGAGATCCAAGAACACATCCTCTGCGCCCCTCCGCGTCCTCGGCGGTTAACAAACGGGTCGGGAGGGTGTACCGCAGAGGGGCGCAGAGGGATAGAGTAGAAATCCTCTGCGCCCCTCCGCGTCCTCGGCGGTGAAAAATCGGGTCGGGGAGGGGTATACCGCAGAGGGGCGCAGAGGAACGCAGAGGGGGAGACCCAAGAACACATCCTCTGCGCCCCTTCGCGTCCTCGGCGGTGAAAAATCGGGGCGGGGGGGATACCGCAGAGGGGCGCAGAGGGATAGAGTAGAAATCCTCTGCGCCCCTCCGCGTCCTCGGCGGTGAAAAATCGGGTCGGGGAGGGGTATACCGCAGAGGGGCGCAGAGGAACGCAGAGGGGGAGACCCAAGAACACATCCTCTGCGCCCCTCCGCGTCCTCGGCGGTGAAAAATCGGGGCGGAGGGGGTATAATTGAAAAACGAGTAAGGAAATGTGAGAAGAAGCTTTTCAGGAGAAATCTATGACCGTACTTATGCTTGATCTCCCATCTGAAATACTTGAACGCCTCCACGCTGCGGCGCTGCGCGAAGGAAAATCGGTTGATATATTAGCTGGTGAATGGCTTATTGAGCGGCTAATCCCGACACCCCCAAAGAGTGATCGTGAGCGCGCTCGTGATGTGCTGCGCACTGCGGGTCTGCTTATCGAGCCGACTCCGACCATGCATGCCATTGCGGCGCAGTCTACGGCGACACTTGAAGCGGTACAGGCAAGTTTTGCGCGTATCGGTGGCACGCCACTCAGCCAAATCGTTATTGAACAGCGTGGCACAAAAGGATGAGTGCCTACTATTTTGATACCAGCGCACTTGTGAAGCGCTACTTTCCAGAAACTGGCTCAGCCTGGGTGATCGCAGTAGCAGATCCGAAGGCTGAGCATACCCTGTTGATGAGCACAATGACGCGGGTGGAGGCTGCCGCAGCTTTTGCGATTAAGCATCGCTCTGGCAATGCAACTCGTCAAGATCGTGAT
>NZ_RYFD01000105.1 GCF_004138135.1 Candidatus Oscillochloris fontis | reverse complement strand
TGCTAGTATACTTGGATACCAACCCATTGACTATGGCCATGATGTACAGACCGGATTGTGCATCAGTTACCGGGGGCGCACACCGTGGCCAGCGGTGATATGACTCAGATCTAAGCGCCCACCAACTTGGCGGAAGCCCCCTTCAAAGGGATTCTCGGCCATAAACATTGGCGTATCGAGATCAACAAAATCGAAGCCGCCCTGTCCAGCGGCAAAGTGAGCCGACATACTCATAGAGAGAATCGACTCGACCATCCCGCCAATCATGAGGCGTAACCCAACCACGCGGCAGAAGGCGGCCATATCGAGCGCTTCAACCACCCCGGACTTCATCAGTTTGATATTGACCACATGGGCGGCGCGTTCCTGGGCGATGCGCAGCACCTGGGTGGTACTCGCCGCCGACTCATCGGCGGCGAGGGGTGCAAAACCGGCGGCGGCCAGCCGAATCATCCCCGACCAGTCATCACCGGGGACGGGTTGCTCCAGCAGGGTGGGGCGAATGCCATTGGCTTCGAGCGCAACCAGGAGTTCGAGCGTCTCATCGGCGCTCATCCCCCCGTTGCCATCGAGGATAAGCGGGGCGGTACGCGCTACCGTGCGGATCGAGCGCAGTCGTTCAAGATCGTGTTGTAGGCTGCTGCCGCCGATCTTCACCTTGATCGTGGAGATCCCCCGCGAACGAATCTCTTCGGCGGCGATACTGGCTTGCTCCACCCCACCCGTGGTAATGGTCATGTCAGTTTCGAGGGCGCGGGAGACTCCACCAAAGAAGGCATACATGGGCATGCCCGCCCGTTTGGTGAGTGCATCCAACACCGCCGTTTCGAGGGCGCAGCGCGCCGATCCCGCCGTGCCAATCCCGGTGCGCAACAGCATCGCCAGCGGGCGCCACTCACGCACATCAGCACCCTCTATCGCCGAGCGCATACGTTCAATGGCGGCCAGGGAACTTTTCGGTGTCTCGCCATTAAAGGCGGGAAAGGGCGCAGCCTCACCGTAGCCACGGGTTCCATCGGCCAACTCGACCACCACCAACAGATTGCGGGCTACCTCTTGGGCACCACCGGCGATGCCAAACGGGGTGAGGAGCGGAATATCGAGATGCTCGACGTGAAGGTTGCGGATCGTCGTTGGTGCGATCATCGGTATTTTGCTCCTGTTCACTCTATGTCACGCGATGCTACGTTGTCGCCAAAGATACGTGGTAATCGTCGCTAACACAATTACGGCACCGAGCATCTGCCAAAGTGAGGTCAGGCGTTCGCTTAGCAGAAGCGCGGCAATCATCAGGGTGCTCACGAGCCGCCACGCCATGGTGCTACTTACCAGTGGTGCGCCCAGGTTGCGTAATGACGCGATCTGGCCCAGATTGGCTCCTAGTTGCACAAAGAGCGCGAAGACCAAGAAGAGTGCCCAATCGCCGATGCCTAGGCTGCTGAAGTGGCCCCAGTCTTCACCCATCACGAGGCTGATAACGATGCTTGCACCGAGCAGGGCGCTCAGTTGCACCACCAACACCGTCTCGCCCGGCACCGACTGGCGCATAATACGTGGCACGAGGAGCATATAGCTCGCCAAGCACAAGGTGGAGGCACACGCCAACGCGATCCCGATCCAGTCGTGCATGCCCATCACGAGCGTCAGTTCGCCCGCGCCCAGGTCGCCCGTAATCATGAGCAAGGAACCGAGCAACGAGAACCCGATGGCCGGGAGCGTATAGGGCGGCAGTTTGTCACGAAAGAGACCAGCACTCATCAGCGCCACCAGCAGCGGGGTCATCAGGGTGATCAACTGGACATAGATTGCATGGGTATAGCGGGCGGCCAGCAGGTTGGTGATCGCACGCACCACCACAATGAGGGCCAGCCCCCACAACACCGGCGAGCGCAGTTGGCGCAGATCCAGATGCCGGTGGATAAAGGGTAGCGCGAATCCCAGTGCCACAATGTTCGCCGTAGCCAGCAGCGCCATGCTCGGAATATGGCTCACGGTCTGAAGGTAGCGTGCCAAAACCGGATAGGCACCCCAGCCCGTATGGGCCATGAGCGAGATCAACATCCAGACCCAGGCCGAACTCACAACCGGCGCGGTTGGGTGAACGCCGAGGGAACGCGCTTTGTGCATACAGGGCTTCTTTCTACCACGAATGGGCGGAGACGGTACGCTGAAGATCGGGGCGTGCCGTCGTGTCCTCGCGTTAGAAACACCGCACGTTGCGCCATCGCTGCGTTCGTTTACCATTATAATACATTTGGTTTCAGGGTTGCTGACCAGGGCATGGGCAAAGTTCTTCGGGCTACGCCCCAAACCCAATTTGTGTTGTTTTTTGGCGGCTACGCCGCCAAAAAACAACACAAAAAGATTTTCGGGGGCGGCTTCGCCGCCCCCGCACCCCCACCGGAGGTGACTTTGCCCATGCCCTGGGGTTGCTGAGTAACTGTTCACACTTCTCCTAGCCTTCAGGTTTTGACGCAAAGACGCAAAGGCGCAAAGCCTGCAACAACCCTTTGCGTCTTCGCGCCTTTGCGTCAATCAGAAGCTTCCTTTACCCCAAGTGTG
>NZ_RYFD01000104.1 GCF_004138135.1 Candidatus Oscillochloris fontis | reverse complement strand
TAATGCCTATCTCCCCGATTTTGACGCAAGGACGCAAGGACGCAAAGACAAAACTATAAACCCACAAACCCTTTGCGTCTCTGCGCCTTTGCGTCAATCATGAAGCCCCCGCATCCTGAATAGTAAGGTTCTCCCATGTCCATCAATCTCAAAAATCTCCGCACGGCACTCAAAAACTTCGATTGGGTCAAGGTCTTTCGCTCGTCGCTGAAGTGGACGAAGCCGAGCGATACGGTGCGGGTGGAGGTCGTGGAGAACCGGCGCTATACGCTCACCCCGATTGCCGACACGGGCGGCATGCAGGTCTATGTGGTGCGGGGCGATGATGGCGCATTGCCGCCCCGTCCCATCCGCAATAAGATCGAGATCCGCCTGCGCCGCACTCAGGTTGAGCATATCCTGATCTTTGAGGACGCGGATCAGCAGACTGCGGTGATCCAGTGGGTCAAGCGGGGCAGCCAGGGCCGCCGCACCCGCGAGTACCACTATCGCCGGGGCGAAGAGGGCGAGCCGCTGATCCAGAAACTTCAGGGTATCGCCTTCTCGATTGATGATTTTGATCCCCAGGGGCGCATCGAGATCACCAAGGTCACGGCGCGTGTCGCCAAAAACCTGGATGTTGAGCAGGTAACGAAGAAGTTCTATGTCGAGTTTGACCGCCAGCGCAGCACCTTCCAAGCCTTCATCCAGGGTATCCCCCTAGAGAGTGATCAGCGTTGGTATGTCTCGGTGATGCTCAACCGCCTGATGTTTATCTCTTTCATTCAGGCCAAGGGCTTCCTGAATAGCACGACCGACTATCTGCGCGAACGCTTGGCGTGGAGCCAGACCCACCTCGGCCCCGACCGCTACTACCGCGACTTTTTGTGCGTGCTCTTCTTCGAGGGTTTCGCACGCGCCCCGCACGAGCGCAGCCCTGAGGTCAACCAGAAGCTCGGCACGATTCCCTACCTCAACGGGGGACTCTTCTTGCCGCATCCGCTTGAGGATCGCTATGGCGCGGCGATTGACATCCCCGATAGTGCCTTCGAGAAGCTCTTCGCCTTCTTTAGCCTCTGGCGCTGGCACCTCAGCGAACGTCCGGGTACGAGTGACCGCGAGATTGACCCCGATGTGCTGGGCTATATCTTCGAGAAGTACATCAACCAGAAGCAGATGGGAGCCTACTATACCCGCGACGACATCACGGGCTATATCTGCCGCAATACGATTATCCCGGCGCTTATGGATAAGGCCGGTCTTGCGTTGGCGGCGCTCGATCTGCCCCACACCATCACCGACTATCTCTACCCGGCGATGACCCAGGCGGAGCCGCTGCCCACCGAGACCGAGCGTGAGCATGCGGCGCGGCGTGCCCGTGTGGGCACGCTGGTGGCCGACGCCCAGGCCGGGAAGATCGCCACCATCAACGATGCGGTCACGGCCAACCTGAACCTCGAAGAGATGCTGGGCGATCTCATCCCCCGCCTCGATGCCACCCAGAGCTACCACCTCTACACCGCCCTTGCGGGCGATCCCGCTACGGGAAAGCTGCCCCTGAGCATCCTCGATCCCACCGTTGGCTCTGGTGCGTTCCTCTTTGCGGCGTTGCGCATCCTCAAGCCGATCTATGAGGCGCTGCTGGATCGCATGGATGAACTGCTGGAACTGAAGCAGCACCACAACCTGCCGCTGCGCGCGGTGCTTGATGCGGCAGAGGCGCACGCCAACCGCGACTACTTCATCACCAAGAGCATTGTGGTGCGCAATCTCTACGGGGTAGACCTGATGGCCGAGGCGACCGAGATCTGCAAGCTGCGGCTCTTCCTGCGCATGGTGGCCGATCTCGATGATGCCCGCCACATTGAGCCACTGCCCGACATTGACTTCAACATTCGTGCCGGGAACACGCTGGTTGGCTACGCCCGCCCAGAGGAGATCGGGCTAGTCTATAGTGGCAGCGTAGTGGGCATGAACCCGCGCCAGCAGAAGTTGATGGCGGAGATCGCGGCGGTACAGCGCGAACTCACCGCCTACCGCAACGCGCAACTCCAGTACAACCCCGCATCTACCGAGGGCCACGCCACCCGTGAGCGCATCCGCGAGCGGCTCGACGCGCTCAATGCGGGCCTCGATACCGACCTGCTCAAGATCGGTCAGATCCGCAAAGAAGCCGACGGTACCTACAACACCCAGCCCTTCCACTGGTTCACGGCCTTCTCCGCCATCCTCAGTGATGGTGGCTTTGATGTGATTGTGGGGAATCCGCCTTGGCGTGAATATGCAGCTACAAAAAAGGACTATAAGGTTTATGGCTATAAAACAGAAGGGTGTGGCAATCTATATGGTATGTGTACAGAACGTGCGCTTAACCTATGTCATCCAGGTGGACGGCTCAGCTTTATTGTGCAACTTCCCTTAGTCAGTTCCTCTCGGATGACCACAGTGCGACAAGTCTTGCGGCAGTCTAGTGAGGCACTCTATGTTGCTACCTTTGATGATCGCCCCGGAAAATTATTTGAGGGATTACAACATTGTCGGAGTGTAGTTTTTATTGCTGAACGTGCTCGTGAAAGTAAAAAGGCATTATTCGGGGGTTGTGCTAGTTGAAAATTGGTTCATAGCAGGTCTGGGAGGTTGACCAAAGACCTCCGGTGTGGTATGGCTGG
>NZ_RYFD01000011.1 GCF_004138135.1 Candidatus Oscillochloris fontis | reverse complement strand
CGCTACGGGCGACGCAAGGAGCATGATCTGGCACGAAAGACCGTCTTTATCCGTACATACGTACTGCGTAAGGTGAGTTACAAAGTAAACCGAAGCGAAATCTGGGAGATATAGCTATCCTTTATCCCACAGGATATTATGGTGATGAAATGGCTAGGGCATGTGAAACTTTTAATCTGCCATATATTCGCCTTGATAGTAGGGCGAGTTATCCGCGAACACGATTGACACGCTGGATCGAACTCTGCGCGCGTTGGTGCAATGGTGGATGGGAAAATGCTCAACCCAGATATGATGATCTTGTACGTGCTTGGCTAGGCTGGAATCGGTGGGCTAATAGCTCAGTTCAAAGGATTATTGTTGAGAGGCAGCTATCTTTTTTTCTCTTAGACCATCAAAACATTGATTGTAATTTGCGAGTATGGCTTAATTCATTGTATCAAACTTGTCTTGTCCCGTTGTTTACTCAGCAACGTGAGATGGCAGAAGAGCAAGAAGCTTTTAATAAACTACTTACACTCACAGAACCAAAAAAGCGGTTTGCGGACTTCTCGGTACGAATGTTTTCTGAACAGAATAGTTCGTCTAGTCACTTGAATTTAATTACACTCCATGGTGCAAAAGGTACCGAGTTCGATAGTGTTGTGCTTATGGGTATTGATAGAGGTGTTTTGCCTCGTCGGAATGTAAATCAAAGAGATCAAAAGGAAAGCCGGCGTCTGTTTTATGTCGGAATTACCCGCGCTAAGAGTGAAATACACATCGTATGTGCCAGTGAAGGCGAAAATACTCGTGGTCATTTAGTGGGACCATCCCCCCTCGTTCTAGAATTGCAACGGAGGTTAGGTAAATGACCGAACGCACCGCCGTCCAAAACCCTATGCTCCGTTACGCTGAGGCGATTGGTTGGAAGTATGTGCCGCGTGAAGAAGCTCTGCGCCTGCGTGGCGGTGAAACGGGGCGTATCTTTACTGAGGTACTAACTACTCAGTTGCGTACACTCAATCCTGGAGTTGTGGATGTCACACAAGCCAGTGAGATTGTGCGCCAACTCAGTTTGCTCAACCCAACCATCGAGGGCAACCGCGATGCCTTGGCATGGCTGCGTGGCGAGCGCTCGGTCTTCGTGCCAGAGGAGCGCCGCGAGCGCAACGTGCGCCTGATCGACTTCGATCAGCCTGACGCTAACGTCTTCCAGGTCACGGATGAGTGGACGTATCGTGGCACCGTTTATGCTAATCGGGCCGATGTGGTCTTCCTGATCAACGGCATCCCCATTGCCTTGGCCGAGACCAAGGCCGCTGCTAAAAAGGATGGCCTAGAGGATGGTGTCGCTCAGGTACGCCGTTACCACCGCGAGACTCCTGAATTGTTGATCACCCCGCAACTCTTCGAGGTGACGCAATTGCTCGACTTCTTCTACGGTATCACCTGGAACACCAGCCGTAAGAGTCTCTTCAACTGGAAAGAGGAAGAGCCGGGGAACTACGAGCGTAAGGTCAAAGCCTTCTTCGACCGTGCCCGACTGCTCAGGGTACTGCGCGACTACATCGTCTTCCTCAACCGTGATGATACATTGAGCAAGCTAATCCTGCGCCAGCACCAGACACGTGCGGTTGAACGTGTGCTGGAGCGCGTGGCCGAGCCGACTAAACAACGCGGGTTGATCTGGCATACCCAGGGTAGCGGTAAGACCCTGACGATGATTACCATTGCCAGCAAGTTGCTGCGTGAGGCCCCTGATGGCGAAAAGCCTACCGTGCTGATGATTGTTGATCGCAATGAACTAGAGGCTCAACTCTTTAAGAACATCACTGGCTACGGGATTGCTACTCTAGAGGTGGCCGCGAGTAAGCGCGACCTTCAGAAGTTGCTTGCCGACGACTATCGTGGCTTGATCGTTTCGATGATTCACAAATTCGACTCCATCCCAGCCAATCTCAACCTGCGCCATAGTGTGGTGGTGCTAGTAGATGAAGCCCATCGTACCACCGGCGGCGATCTCGGTACCTACCTGCTGGCTGCACTTCCCAACGCTACCTACATCGGCTTCACCGGCACGCCCATTGACAAACTGGCTAAGGGCCAGGGCACATTCAAGGTCTTTGGTGTGCATGATGCCCAAGGCTACCTCGACAAATACAATATTGCCGAGTCGGTCGAGGATGGCACCACCGTGCGCCTCAACTACGCCCTAGCCCCCTCTGATCTGCGGGTGGATCGTGAAATGCTGGAGCGTGAGTTCCTCGACCTCGCCGATGCTGAAGGTGTGAGTGACTTCGAGGAACTGAACGCGATTTTGCGTAAGGCAGTGACGCTCAGTGAAGCCCTCAAATCCGCGCAACGGGTTGCACAGGTCGCCGCCTTTGTCGCCCAGCATTTCCGTGAGAATGTTGAGCCACTGGGCTTCAAGGCATTCTTAGTAGCGGTGGATCGTGATGCCTGTGTACGCTACAAAGAGGCACTCGATCTCCAACTACCCAAAGACTATAGCCAAGTCGTCATTTCACCTGCCCACAACGACCCGGAACGGCTCAAGGCTCACTACCTAAGTGCCGAGCAAGAGAAGGATGTTCGCAAAGCGTTTACCCAGAAGGGAACTTCCCTGAAGATTCTGATTGTCACCGAAAAATTACTTACCGGTTTTGATGCCCCGATCCTCTACGCAATGTACCTGGATAAGCCCATGCGCGACCATGTGTTGCTCCAAGCCATCGCCCGTGTCAACCGGCCCTACGAAGATGACGATGGTCTCGTCAAGCCCTATGGTTTTGTATTGGACTTCGTGGGCATCTTTGAGAAGTTAGAGCGTGCGTTAGCCTTCGACGCCGATGTCGTTACCTCAGTACTCCAGAATCTCGATGTGTTACGCAACCTCTTCGCCACCCAGATGCACGAAACTGCTCCACACTACCTCCCACTCACCCGTGGATGGGACGACAAGGCCAAGGAGTGCGCCATCGAACACTTCGAGGCCAAAGAACAACGCGAAGCGTTCTATACCTTCTACCGCCAGATCCAGATGGTTTACGATGTACTTTCGCCGGATGCCTTTTTACGCCCCTATCTGAACGACTACGAGGCGCTAGCTGCCCTCTATCACCTTATTCGTACTGCTTATAGTGCACGCCCCTATACTGATCGCGATCTGACCGACAAAACCCGCACGCTGTTGCATGAGCACACCACGCTCTACAACCTAACCCCACCGACTACCATCCACAGTCTGGGGGCGGAGGAACTGACGGCACTCAAGCAGTCGGACAGTTCGGATACAGTGAAGGTGCTAAACCTGCGGCGGGCGCTGGCGAAGGTGGTAGATGAGCAGGCCACCAGTCAGCCCTTCCTGATCTCGATTGGCGAACAGGCCGAGAGTGTTGCACAAGCCTACGAAGATCGCCAACTAACCACCCAGCAGGCGTTAGCCGCCTTTGAGGCGCTGGCAAAGCAAGCGACCGAGGCAGCGGCTGAACGTCAGCGCCTAGGGCTTGACGCCAACGGCTACGCGATCTATGTAACACTCACCCCCTACCTCGCGACCATCACCAGTGAGCAGATCAACACACTAAACGCCATATTCCAGCACTACCCGGATTACGGCTGGGATAACCAGCAGGAGAGCGCACTACGAACTGCTCTCTACCAAGCGATGCTGCCGCTAGTTGGCCAACAATACTTTATTGCGGCGACAACTACACTGATGAAACTCCAACGTGTATGAGTGAGAATAGTAGATCGGCGACTACGGGGGCATGGCATGACGCCGAAGAGCTACGCTGCGCCGTGCGCCAGTGGGCGGCGCGGATCGGCGTGCGGGTCGCTCGTATCCAGGTGCGCGAACTACGCACCAAGTGGGCCTCCATGTCCACTGCTGGCAACCTAACCTTAAGCCGTGCATTAGTGACCATGCCACGCGACATTGGCGAATACGTGATCGTCCACGAATTGGTTCACCTAATCGCACCCAACCATGGTAAAATTTTCAAGAGTTTTATGCTGGCATATTTGCCAGATTGGAAAGAGCGCGAAGGAAGAATCAACGGTCAAGGATTAGTGTAAGTATTTTGTGTATTTTGGCCGAAAATAATGGAGAATTGAGGATGACATTCCACGTTTCATCTTTGTCTCAAGATACCGACCGTCGGCAGTGTGTTGATGCCGCACGCGAACGCTGGCGGAAAAACCTCATTAATCTGACACGTAACAATCCGCTACTCTACTACCAACCTCTAAAGACAAGTACACTTGAATTTAACAATAATGTAGATAAAGATGTATTACAAACATTTTTATCAGGTCAAAGTGTTAGTCTTCGTGATCTCTTTCCAACTAACCTCCATCAGCAGGTACTTCATAAGGCCAACCAGATAAGCATGTATGCCAAGGCCAGCCAGGAAGAAAAGGGCATCGAAACACTGTTTCTGGGAATTGGTCTTATGACATGGGAAGCATCAACTGTAGGTCGTCCTCCTGCCGCCCCTATTATTCTCCAACCAGTACAGATCACGATGGCACCTCGTAAAGGTGATGCACATTTGCAGTGTGTAGGCAATCCGCGAATTAACGATGTGCTACTGTATGCGCTTGCGCATGAACATGGCCGTACCGCAGCGCTAGAATTGCAGAGTCAGGGTGAAGAAGAGATCGATTCGATTTTAGGCTACCTGAAAACAGTTATACTTCGCCTCGCTCCCATCACCCGTGGTATCCCAGGACTGAAGACCGGACTTCAAATCGTACTGCGCAACTTTACGTTTCAGAAACTGGGGATCGTGAATGATCTCCTCAAGCATGCTGACGAACTCGCCGCACATGATCTGATTGCTGCTATTGCCGGTGATCCGGTAGCACGAGAGTGCATCCAGGATTCACGTACACCGATAGATGCCCACAGCCTTGATCGCCGTTCCCCAGATCACGACTTCCTGATACGTGATGCCGATTCCAGTCAGCAGCGAGTAATTGCAGCGGTACTTGCGGGGCAGAGCGGAGTTATTCAGGGGCCTCCCGGCACCGGCAAGAGCCAAACTATCGCCAACTTAATTGCCACCCTGGCAGCCAACGGAAAGCGTGTGCTCTTTGTGGCCGAAAAGCAGGCCGCTCTGGAAGTGGTGCGCCGTCGGCTACACGAAGACAAGTTGAGCCATCTTGTCCTGAATATCCATGATGGTTCAATAGCGCACCGCACGATTCTTGATCAATTCAATCGGTCACTCGCAGAAGTGCAGCAGGCTCGCCCGGTTGATACGCGCTATGTTCACCAACAATTTGTAGCGCATCGGGGGTATCTGAATGATCATGTGCGCTGCCTCCATGCGTCCCGCCTACCAGCAGAGCTAAGTGTGTACGGTCTTCGAGGTGCATTACAGCGTATTCCCGCAACTCGCACACCACAAACCCGTTGGCGCAATGCAGACCTGGCCAGTATCACCCTCAATAAAGCCCTGACCGTTCGATCACTCCTCAGCGAGGCGAGTGGAATAAGTGCTTTGTTTCTTGGCCTGCATCCTTCACCGTGGCAACATGCGCGTTTATCCAATCGTGCGATAGTCGAGAATGCCATCACACTTGTTGACCGCCTAGCCCTCAGGCGACTACCTCAGATGATAGAGGCTACCAGACAAGCCGTTGCGCACGCAGATCTGCCGCCTCCCACTACCGTCGCTCAGATCTTGATTTTGATCGATCTCCTCCCCTACATCGCAGCAACGCTGACAGACTATGAACGATCCTTATACGACGAAGATCTCATGACTCTGGTGGAGCGCCTCGCACCAGCGGGAGAGGGTTGGTTTCGCGCACTCTGGTATCTGGTGATTGATGGCGAGTATTTGCGTACCTATCGGCGAACAAGCAAATATGTGAAGCGCCGTGGCTTCGTCTGGCCATGGACAATTCACGAAGCGATTACCGAAGTAGCACCCTACCAAGAGCAATGGCTCGCGACCCTGGGCCAGGATGCATCTGTTCCAGAACAAGCACAACTTGAAGCGGTGCATGCGGCATTGGAAAGCGCTGCTGCACCTGAGGCCAACGATGATCTGATGCTGCTGGCAAACGTCTTTACCAAGAAGAGTCTCCTTCAGCGTTATTGTCGTACTGACCAACTCGACACGGCACGATTTCATCATCTTCAAGCCTTTTTAGCGCACCTGCGGGCAGATGAGCAAACGCCCTATCTGATGCCACGAGTCTATGAGATCCGTAGCATGCTCCAGCACCTGGGTGTAACCTTGCTCCTTCGCGAACTTCGTGAGCAACAGCCTGCGCCAGAAAGTTGGGTGCCTTTCTTTGAGCGTGCCTGGCTCACTTCTTGCCTTGAGCAAGCACACCGCGACGACCCTGCACTCATCACCTTCCAGGGACAAAAGCATCAGCAGGTCGTTGACGAGTTCCAACAGGCCGATCATGATCGTATCCAGATGACTGCAGCACGTGTGCGCCGGGTGCATGCAGAGCATGTGCGTGATGCACGAAATACCTATCGTGATCAGGATATCCTTATCCAAGCGGAGATTCAAAAGAAACGTGGGCATCTTCCATTGCGGAGGCTGGTTGAGCGCACCAGCGATCTCCTGATAACACTTTGCCCATGTTGGATGGCAAGTCCACTCTCCGTTAGCCAGTTCATTCCCGCTGATAAACGCTACTTCGATGTCGTTATCTTTGATGAAGCCAGTCAGGTCGTTCCGGAGGATGCCATTGCAGCCTTACTACGTGGCACAACGGTCGTTGTTGCTGGCGATAAGCATCAACTACCGCCAACCTCCTTCTTCGCAGGAGGAAATACAGATAACAATGATGAAGATCAAAGCGCACCCGAACAAGGATTTGAGAGCCTTATCGATCTTATGAGTGCCTTTTTGGAACCATGGCCACTTCTTTGGCATTATCGAAGTCGCGACGAGTCACTAATCGCCTTCGCCAATAAGCATATCTACGAGAACAACTTGATCACTTTCCCTGCACCCCGCCACGCCTCGGCAGTAAATCATGTGCTTGTACAAACTGTTTCAAATGATAATGAAGACAGTAGTGCATCTGAGGTTAGAAAGGTCGTGGCATTAATTCTTGAACATGCAGAACAGAATCCAACAGTAAGCCTGGGAATTATTACGCTTGGAATTACGCATATGCAGCGTGTTCAGTCAGCACTTGATGCCGCGATCAAGGAGCGCAGGGATCTCGATGATTTTTTTGCCGCGAGTAAACCAGATCCCTTCTTCATTAAAAATCTAGAGCGGGTACAAGGAGATGAACGCGATGCGATCATCCTCAGCTTGGGGTATACTAAACATCGTTCTGGGCGGCTGAACTATAGCGTGTTTGGCCCATTACTCAAATCTGGTGGTGAGCGTCGTCTTAATGTCGCGATTACCCGTGCGCGCCAGCGCATAACCGTGGTTTCATCGTTCGACCACACGGATATGTCGCCAGGGAAATCTCAGGCGCGCGGCGTCGAGCTATTGCGTGAATACCTAGCCTATGTAGCGGCGCATGGTGTACTTCTAGAGACATCCCACGATCAGGGAGCAGATGCGCTTGATACCTTTGAGAGCGACATCTACGAGACACTAACGGCACGTGGTCTTCATCTCCAACCCCGGTTCGGCGCCTCTGAGGCGCGAATAGCCTTCGCGGTCAAGCATCCTCACCGGACAGATGAGTATGTCCTCGCTATTGAGACTGACGGCCCAGCCTACTATGCCGCGCCTACCGCATCTGATCGTGATCGGTTGCGCCCACTTCAGCTTCGCAGGCTCAACTGGTGCTATCACCGCATCTGGTCACTCGATTGGTATCAGCGGCGGGAACAAACGATTGAGGCAGCTTTGCAAGCCTATGCTAAGGCACTGCATGTAGCTGATAAGCGCTATTATGCAGCAGAGCACGTCCCTGCCCCCGCTCAAGAACCTCTGCCTTCTGTAGGGGAGATTGAGGATGAGGAAGAGAATGAACCCACACCTCCCGCACGAGCGTCGCGACCGAATATTCTGCGAGGACTCCCGATTGGTTCCTACGTGCGCACCGAGCTTATTGCAGTAGTCCGCTGGATCAACTCTGATGGCATCCTACGAACCGATGAGGAGATCATGGAAGAGCTACGAAAGGATCTGGAGTTTAAACGCATAGGTTCACGCATGCGTGAACAATTCCAAACAGCAATTGACATGGAACGACGTAGTCAGCGACAGATAGACTAAATAATAACACCCATGGATCTGGTCAATCAGCGTTACAGCTCGTCCATAGCGGTAGTATGCCTAATCCTCCTATTTCTGGCAACCCAAAAGGTGATACCGGGTGTCACGAAAAATTTCAGACGACACTTTCGCCCTGCATGTAAGCGGACGGACTACATGGTATAACCACCTACCTATGCCGGCTTGTCTTAGCCCTCGATGGTTGACTTTGTACCATCTAGGCTGCGGCTTCAGCCGCTGGGTAGTTCCCTAGCCAAAATTTTTCATGACACCCAGTGTCACATCCGCCCTGTCTGAACGGATATTCACGCAATTACTAAAATCTAACAATCCTCCCTAATAAAACCCCAACTCCTCGCGGGCATCCTCCGACATCAATGATGGGTTCCAGAAGGGTGTCCAGACTAGGTTGATCTTCACCTCCTCCAGCCCCTTATAGACATCAGCCAGACTCAAGACCGCACGCCGGGCTTGCTCAATCATCTGCGGAGCAGCCGGACATGCCGGGGTGGTCAGGGTCATGTCTATGTCAACCAAGCGACCATCTTCGAGAATATCCACGCGATAGATCAAGCCGAGGTTAACAATATCCAGGCCGATCTCAGGATCGACCACGTTCGTCAGAGCTGCGCGAACCAGTTCTTCGGTGATCATAATGCAACTTCTCCATAACCTTGTGACAATGTTCCCATGATACCATACACGGTGGTTGTGTGAGGGAGTCTTTGGGGATGCGCCCCAAACCCGATTTTTGTTGGTATTTGGCGGCTACGCCGCCAAATACCAACAAAAAAGATCTGCGGGAGCGGCTACGCCGCCCCCGCACCCTCACCGGAAGTGACGTTGCACATATCATATAGTAAGGTTCTTCATGATCCAGATCCTGATTGATAATCCGCTGCTCCTGCTCTTTGTGGTTGCAGCCATCGGCTATGTCCTGGGCCGCGTCAAGATTGGCGGGGTTAGTTTGGGGATTGCGGCAGTGCTCTTTGTGGGCCTCGCCTTTGGCGCTCTTGATGAGCATCTCAAGTTGCCCGAAATTGTCTATTTGTTGGGGTTAGTGCTCTTTGTCTATACGATTGGCCTGAGTAGTGGCCCCGGATTTGTCGCTTCGTTGCGCCGTAAAGGGCTGCGCAATAACCTGTTGGTGTTGGGGGTCATTCTGCTCGCGTTGGGCCTCGCACTGGCCGCAAATGCCGTCTTGCATCTGGGTGGCCCGCTGACAGCGGGGATGTTCGCCGGGAGTCTGACCAATACGCCCGCGTTGGCAGCGGTTCTAGAGCAACTGAAACATTCGCCATTGGGAACCCTGAGCGATCAGGTGTTGGCCGAGCCAGTGGTCGGTTATTCGATCACCTACCCCATGGGGGTGCTGGGCATGATCATGGCGATCTATATGCTCCAGCGCTTCTGGCGGATTGATTATGCCTCCGAGATACGGGCCAATCCAGAGATCGGTACCCATAATGAGAAGTTGGTGAACCAGACGATTCTGATCACCCAGCCGCAGTGGGCCGGGTTGACGGTGGCTGAGATTACAGCACAACTCCAGCGCGATGTCATCTTTGGGCGGCTGTTGCACGCCGGAGAGGTGACGCTCGTCACCAGTACGACACGGTTGGCGCTGGGAGATCTGTTGAGTGTGGTGGGTGATGCAGATGAGGTGAATATCGTGGTGGCGGCGCTGGGCGAGGTGAGTGGCGAGCACCTCGAACTTGATCGGCATATCCTCGATTTCCGACGCATCTTCGTCTCCAACTCGCAGGTTGCTGGGGTACCACTGCGTGAACTGGGGCTGCCAAGCCGCTTTGGGGCGATGATCACGCGGGTGCGGCGCGGTGATGTGGAGCTACTTCCCCACGGAGATATGGTGTTGGAACTGGGAGATCGGGTACGTGTGGTGACGCGGCGTGAGAATCTCGATGCGGTGGGAACCTTCTTTGGCGATTCGTACCGTTCGCTCGCCGAGATTGATGTGGTCTCCCTGGGCCTAGGAGTTGCCATGGGGCTACTACTCGGCGCGATCCCCATCCCGCTGCCGGGGGGCGTCATCTTTCGGCTGGGGTCGGCGGGCGGGCCGCTGCTGGTGGCACTCTTCTTGGGGTGGCGCGAACGTACCGGCCCGATTGTTTGGAGCCTCCCCTATAGCGCCAATCTCACCCTGCGTCAGTTCGGTTTGATCCTCTTCTTGGCCGGGGTCGGTACGCGCTCTGGCTATAGCTTCGTGCATACCCTGGCGCAGGGTGGTGGGTTGCCCATTCTCTTTGCTGGGGCCATGATCACCTGTGTGGCCGCGATTACCATGCTGGTGATTGGCCATAAGGTGCTGAAGATCCCCTTTGGTCTGCTCACCGGCATGCTCGCCGGGCTGCAAACCCAACCGGCGGTGCTCGGTTTTGCCAGCGAGCAGGCTGAAAATGATCTGCCGAATGTGGGCTATGCGATGGTCTACCCGACAGCGACGATTGGGAAGATTCTGGCAGCACAGATGTTGCTGAGTCTGTTGGGATGAGATCGGTAGAACGACATCGTCATGGCCAAGAACAACGTCAATACCCATCACACCGCACACCGTATCATTCTACGGCATCGCCACCGGCAACCCCGCTGCCTTCCAGGCGATCATCCCGCCAGAGACATTGATCGCCGTATAGCCGCGTGTGCGCAGATCGTTACACGCGGTGGTACTGCGATTCCCCGAACGACAGATACAGTAGATCGGTGTGTCCGTTGGCAACTCAGCCAACCGCGAGGTGAGTTGATCGAGCGGGATCAGCGTGGACTGGGCGACATGACCATCCTGGGTAAACTCGGCTGGAGTACGCACATCCACCAAAAAGAGCGACTCGTTGGCGTCAAGTTTGACTTTGAGATCAGCGACACTAATCTCCGTCAATGTCCCCGACTGGGCGGCGGGAGGGGCCGACGAGATCGTGGTCGTGGACGTTGTTGCGCCACATGCAGCCAGGATCACGGCGATGAGGAGCACTAGCAGTATGCGTATTGCGTGTAACATTGTTCTGTCTCCACACTTAATCTACTTCGAACCTCGCTTCACCGACAACCCGGAACGCATCCATGCGCCCATCCCGCCCACCACATTGGTCACACTAGTAAAGCCTTGGCGCTGAAGCAGATCGCATGCGACATGGCTACGGCTACCTGACAAACAGATGCAGTAGATCGGATCTTCCTTGTTCAGTTCACCCAAACGATGCGCCAGCGCAGAGAGTGGGATCAACCGCGCCCCAACGATATGACCATCACCGGTAAACTCTTGGGGATCGCGTACATCCAGCAACACCAGCTTCTCGCGGGCATCCAGCTTGGCCTTCAGGTCACGGACACTAATCTGGGGGATAGGGTTGCTGCGAAACAGATTGCGGAACATCGGTCGGCTGTCCTTCCTCGGTCATTGCGGTGTCATTGGTATAGAGTATGCCATAGCCATGGGTAGCGATGCAAGGTTACCCCTGCCCACCCCAGGGCATGTGCAAAGTCACCTCCGGTGGGGGTTCGGGGGCGGCGCAACCGCCCCCGAAGATCTTTTTTGTTGTTTTTTGGCGGCTTCGCCGCCAAAAAACAACAAAAATTGGAGTTTGGGGCGCAGCCCCAAGGACTTTGCACATGCCCTACTGCCCACCCTTCAGATACGACAACTGCTCAGAGATCTGGCCGTTGTACACCTGAAAGATGTCTAGTCCGCGCAGATGGCGGGGTGTACCATTTGCATCGAGCCAGTGCAGACGCCAACGCAGAAGACTGCGGTTGCCCAAGCCAGAGATCTCCTCGATCTCCAAGCGAGCTTGGGGCATGGTCTCAAAGTGGTGCTGCCAAAACTGACCAATGGCTTCAGCACCGGTATAGAGTGCGCCATCCGGCGCGGGGCTGGCGCACTCCAAGCGACAATCGGCGCTAACAAGATCCATGATCGCGGCCAGATCGTGGCGGTTGTAGGCCGCGTGAAAGGCCATGATCGTGCGCATCCCGGCTTCAACTCGATCCATGCGGGCGGGGCTCATAGCTACTCCATATACTCGCGTAGTTCCTCAATCCGCTCAGCAACCTCCACCAAAGTCTCGTCGTCGGGATCAAGATTGGCCTGATAGATTTCGAGCGCCTGCTCATAGTAGGGCAATGCCGCTGCATACTCTTCGAGGTTATCGAGGGTGATAGCCAGATTGTGCAGCACCATCGCAAGATTGGGATGGGTAGGCTCCAAGAGCTTGGTGTTGATCGCCAGCGCCCGCTCAAGCAGCGGGCATGCGGCGGCATACTCCTCCATATTCAAGAGCAGCGCACCAAGATTATTCAGACTCCAGGCCGTATAGGGATGCTCGCCCAATACGCGCTCGCGTACCGCCAACACCCGCTCGTAGAGCGGGCGGGCTTGGGCATACTCGCCCTGCTGATCGAGCATCTCGGCGAGGTTATTGATACTGATCGCTGTGTCGGGATGCTCAGGGCCGTAGACCTGCTCGGAGATAGCGATCACCTCGGCATAGAGTTGGCGAGCGGCATCAATCTGGCCTTGGTTCTGCAAGACCACGGCAATATTGTTGAGGACATCAACGGTATAGGGATCGTTGCGCTCCAGCGCACGCTCACAAATCGCCCGCGCCTGCTCAAAGTAGAGCATGGCTTGGTCATATTCCTGCTGATCCATAAAGGCCACGCCAATACAGTTGATGCTCTCAGCAGTATCACGATGATCGGCACCAAGCACATGCTCACGAATCGCCAGGGCACGTTTGAAGAGAGACACAGCTACCTCGTACTCCTCTTGATTGCACAGTAACCAACCAAGATTGTTGAGGCTGGTTGCAGTGTCGGCATGGTTAGGCCCAAGCACCTGTTCGCGGATCGCCAGTGATCGCTCATAGAACTGGCGGGACTGTGGGTAGTCGCCTTGGCTCTCAAACATATCAGCGAGGGTATTAAGGCTAGTGGCAGTATCGGGATGCTGGGAGCCAAGCAGACGTTCACGCAGCGCCAGGGCGCGTTCGAGGTAGGGCTGGGCCTCGTGGTACATGCTCAGCCAGTTGAGGTTGGCACCCAACAAATGTGCCAAGGTCGCGGCCTCGGCATCCTCACGCGGCAAGGCGGCATCAGCCATGCCGCGCAGAATGGGCTGGAAGGCGAGCAATGCCGGGCGGTTGGGGGCGATCATCAATTGGGTGCCAGCCGCAATCACTGCCCGCTCGACAGCCGCTTGGGCACTGGCATCCTGGCTCACCTGGCGCACATAGCTGCCCACCAGACGATGAATGCGCAACCCATCATCACCCACCTGCTCCAACAAGCCCAGACTGATCAGGCGTTCAATGCCGGTCTCAATCTGTAACACCAGATCGAGATCATCGGTAGTGTTCTCTAGGCTGGCGCGTAACAGACTCCCCGGCACCACCTCGCCCGGCACAAGATAGGCGGCACGCGCCAGCAGCCGCAAGCCCTGGGCATCCTCGGCATCGTGGGGGTCGAGTTGTTCGTAGCTGAGCGCAAAGGTACGCGCAACATCCAGATTATGTCCAGTGGGCAGATTACCATCATCGCTACGCAGCGCCATACGATCAAAAATCTTGGGGCTGCGCAGATCGGCAAGGTAACGCTCGACCGTCACCTGCTTGCCGACCTTCTGCAAGAAGCGGGCGGCGAGGTGCAGCGCCAATGGCAGATCACCCAACTCGGTAGCCAAGGTAACTGCATCGGCATCTGCGAGGTTGGGGACTTGTTGGCGCAAGAGCGCCACACTCTCGGCACGTTCAAGCATGCCCACGGTGTGCCGCTGAAGTGCAATATCGTTCGGCCACTCCGGGCTACGGCTGGTAATCAGCATACGCACGGCTCCCCCCGGATCATAGGTACGCACAATATCCGGGTCTTCACACTGATCAAAGATGAGCAGGTAGGGCAAGCCGCAACCCCAGCGTGCCCGCACCAGATTGACTTGCTCCTCGATCTTCAGTCCGGCTGCCTCGGTGTAGAGTTGGAGTTGTCCAGCCCCACCACAGCGAGCGATCTCATTAGGGATGTTGGCAGATTGAGCGCAGTTGATCCAGAAGACCCCGGCGAAGTAGCGCCCGTAGCGGTAGGCCAACTCGATGGCCAGTTGGGTCTTGCCGACACCACCCATACCACTCAGCAAGGTGAGGCGGCTTTGCGAACCCGATCCGCCTTTGAGGAGACCGGCGAGAGCCTGAAGATCGCGGACACGCCCGACAAAGTGCTGGTTGCGGCGCAGTTGGTTCATCCACGAACCCGGCGGTACGTTGTCATCGGGATCGGGCATGCTCGTGGTGGGCAGGCTGGCGAGGGTCTGCTGCGCGGTGCTGATCTCTTCGGGGCTGGCGCTGGTTGAGCGCAATGGCATGATCGGTGCGGCTGGGGCGGGAGCGGGAGCCTGCTCCTCCCAGATCATGCCATGGGTCAGCCGGGTGTAGAGCACCGGCATCCACCAATCGGGTTCATCTTCCACTGCGAGGCGGGCGCTATTGACCGCACGGTCAATCATGCCATCGCGGAGTAGTTCCGTGAAGAGCACCGGAGCCATCCGCTTATTGGTGGCGATACGCAGTTTGCCCTGCATCGCCAGCACCGCCGGAACACCGGCTTGGGCAAGTTGCGGGCCAAGCGTGGCCAGAGCATCAGCATAACCATCGCCAGCACTCTCACAACTGGCCAGCAGCATGAGGCGCGGGCGGCGGCTGGCATCAAGGCTGCGCAGCAGATCGGCGAGCGCCCCGCCGCGACGGCGGTCGGCATTGTTCTGATCATCAACCAGAAAGAGCCAGGGTTGGCCACTCTTCACCATGCCATGGGCCACCAGATAACAGATGTCATAGCCTTCGCGCAAGGACTGACTGAGGGCATCCCAGGTGGCCGCAATCACCGTCGGCTTGAGATCACCCAAACCGGCCATAATCTGCTCGGTTTCGGCCTGGGTATCAATCAAAGCCAGGCCATAATCGGCTGCATCGGTGGGTGAAGCAATCGCCACCAAGGCCCGCAACTGGGCTTTGGGGCGCAGTTGGAGCGGCGTATAGTCATCGCCACTGAGGTAGCGCGAGAGCAACAGATCACCATCACGGGCCAGCCCACGCCCACTCTGGGGATCAAGCAGTGCCTCCCAGCGTACCGTCTGCAACTCCGGCGGGAGCAGCATACGCACCCGCAAGCGGCGACCGGCCCCCAAACCCGCAGCCCGAATCGCCAAGAAGGCATCCCGCGCCTTGCTCTCGTTGAAGAGCATATCGCGCAGTGCCGCACCATAGGCTTGCATATCATTCGACACTGCCAACAGCGAGGTACTATCCCAGGCCATCGGGAAGGGGCCGTGGCGAATATCGGGATTCATCAGGCGGAGACTAAGGCCCAGACCTTCACCGAGGGGCGCGATACTGAGTTCCAGATCGGCAATTGCGGGAGGCATAGATTACTCACATCCTAACAGAAGAATTTACTAACACAGACCATAGTATACCGCACAGAAAAGGACGTGCGTTTAGCCCAACAGCCCAAACACCATCACCACCGCAACGAATACGATCAGCACGAGGAGGAACGCAACCCCGACAAGCCCCAGCGCAAGGCGAGTGGCGGGGGCGGGATCGCTGGGGGGCATGCGATTCCAGAGTTGTTGTCCGGCGTGAGTCTGATGGAGCGCATGGCGCATCGTGGTAGCATCTGCGAAGCGTGCTGGTGGGTTGAGCGCCATTGCGCTAGTGATCACCTGGGCCAGGGCGGGGCTGATCAATGGATTGAGATCATGGGGTGAAACGAGCGGATCGGGTTGGGTAGCAACGAGGGCCGCCGCCCGCTGGCCGGTACTTAGTGGAGCATGGCCACTCGCCAGGAGGTAGAGCGTGGCCCCTAGGGCATAGAGATCGCTACGCCCATCCAGCGGGCGACGATAGAGCAGTTCGGGTGGGGCATACCAGAAGGAGCGACTATAGGGATTGAGGCTCGTCTGGCCGACCGGTGCAGAGGGTTGATCGGTTGAGAGGCCAAAATCGAGCAACATCACCCGTCCGTCGGGACAGAGGCGAAGATCGTGGGGCTTGATCGCCCGGTGGAGCACCGGCGGATGCTGGCCATGGAGATACTCCAAGATCCCCAACACCTGATCGGCGATCTGCACCACTTCGCGTTCATCCAACGCCCCACGCTGCGCCACCACGGCAGCCAGATCACGCCCACCGATCAGATCCATCACCAGACATGGGCCGTGCGGATCACTAAAATAGTCGTGCACAACCGGAAGGCCAGGATGGCGCAAGCGGGCCAAGATCCGCGCCTCGCGCTCGAAGGCACGCCGTCGTCGTTCACTCAGATGCACCAACTGCTTGAGCGCCACATGGGTCTGAAGGCTGCGATCCAGCACTTCATACACCCGACCGCTGCTACCTTCTCCGAGCAGACGGATCACCTGATAGCGCTGATTGAAGACCAGCGGTGCCTCGATGGTGTGCATGAATCCCCCCCCCACTACGGTGCAATGGTTGGTGGAATCCAGGTGGGTTCGATATTGATGTCGGGGGTGACAATTGGGCGAATCGTTGGGCGGATCGTTGGGCGAATCGGTATTGGTGAAGGACGAACGGGTAATGGCCGCAAAGTTGGGGTATCGGTTGGCGGCTCTGGGGTATCAGTTGGCGGCTCTGGGGTATCGGTTGGTGGGATCGGAGTATTGCTTGGCGGGATCGGAGTATTGCTTGGCGGGATCGGGGTATTGCTTGGCGGTAATGCAGTCTCCGTCGGCGGCAGTGCGGTCTCCGTCGGGGGTGCCGAAGTATTCGTGGCCAGCAGCGGAGTAGCGCTCACGGCTGAAGAAGCGATGAGCGGAACAGGAGTTGGGTCACCCATATTCTGCATAAGCGCAAAAGCGGCACTACCCCCACCCAGCAACACCAACAGCAGGATCGCCACGCCAACCAGCATCACGGTTCGGCGCGAGGAATGATCGGCACTTGCGGCTTGGGGTACTCCATGATCAGGGTGCGCCACTTGGAGCGATCCCTGATTGGAGGCACGCCCCATTGCAATCGTCTCAGCATCGGCAACCTTCACGAGGGGCGTCGTCGAACTAAAATGGCGTCCCGATGGTGTCGCCAGTAATACCGCCCGCATCTCCGCAGCCGTCTGGAAGCGATCCGAAGCTGCCAAGGCCAATGCCTTCGTACACAGATCACTAACGGCTGGATTGATGCGCGGATTGATGCTGATCGCGGGTTGGAGCGGATCGGCACGTTTCTCCAATACCGCAGGCATGCGATCTTGGGCCGACGCAGGAGCCTTGCCGGTCAGCATGTGGTAGAGGGTTGCCCCTAGCGAATAAATATCACTGCGTTGATCGGTACCGGTATTGTGAATCTGTTCGGGTGGCGCATAGTTGCGGGTATAGCCAAAAATACTCGCCTGGGTCTGAGTATTACCGCTGATACTTTGGCCCTTAGCGAGGCCAAAATCGAGGAGAACCGGGCGGCGATGAGTACCACTAATTTTAATATTTTGCGGTTTAATATCACGATGAACTATTGGTGGATTATGACTATGGAGATAGACAAGAATTTCTAAAATTTGATCAGCGATACGCAGCGATTCGGCCTCATCGAGCGGCCCATTTTGTTCTTCCAACAGATCTTGCAGATTCGGGCCAGACACATACTCCATGACCAGAAACTGATCATCACCCTCAAAGAAGTGATCACTAACAATCGGCAAACCGGGATGGCGCAAGCGAGCGAGGATGCGTGCTTCTCGTTCAAAGGCATTCCGATAGGTATCATCAATCGTCATGCGCTGTTTGAGCGCCACGGTCGTCTGGAGACGAAGATCAAGCGTCTCATAGACTGCCCCCATGCCACCGCGCCCGATCTGACGAATAATCTGGTAGCGGTTACTCACAACCGCATTGTCAGCGAGAAGGCTATTCATGAAGAGTCCCTTTGGGGTTACGCCCCAAACGCACCATCAAAACACTCTTTTTCGTGGGGGCCTACGGCCCCCACACCCCGGCTACGGGCTTAGCTTGCCCCTTACTTCAATCCAAAGTACGCAATACCCTTATGGTGGCTATCCACACCCTCAAAGGTGAAGGCATAGATCCCCGCAGGGAAATTGGTTTGACTACGGAATGTAACCCCTGATGTAGTTCCATCACGCCCCGCACGCACCTGGAAGGGTGCCCCGATCACACTCTGGTCGGGGGCAGTGAGATAAACACCTACCCACTCACCAGGGGCAAAACCCGTCCCATACGCCCCAAAGGTCGTCCCCCCTGGGCCACATTTCGGATCAATATAGGCACTCAAACTTGCCGGAACCTGATCGCAGAGGTCAGTAGGTGGTGGTGGAGTTGCGGGTATAAAGTTGAGCACCTCGCGCCCCAGGAGGCCCAACATCACCTGCGTACCGTGGAGTTCAAAGCGGCGGCGCTCGAAATACTGCACCGTATAGGTCTGACCCTCGATGGTCTCCTGCATCTCGCCCGTAACCGGGTAGCCCAGCCGAACCAGGCCACCATTTGCATTCCAGAATTTGGCAAAGGCACCACAGATCTGGTGTCCAGTGGGGAAGTTGGCGATACACCCCGAGTCGGGCGAGAGCTTATTCCCTTGCTGCCATGGGCGGCCCTGCAAGGCCAGCAACTCAGCCCCTAAACGCCCAGTGGTCACGGTTCCATCGGCCTGGATCTCCAAGCGATCCCGCTCAAACCATTGTACCTGCAACTGTCGTCCCTCGACTGTCTCAAGACGTTGAGCCGTAATCGGAAAACCGAAGATCGGTAACCCGCCCCGCTGCTCCCAATAGGTACGAATAGGGCCAGAGATACACTGATTTGTCTCTGGAAAACAGCGCTGATCCTGGGCCGTAACGTGCTGGACGCTGAAGAAGGTGAGCACGAGCATGAGGCCAACGAACAGGCTTGCAAGCGTGGATGTCCGACGTAGCATAACCGAAGCCCTCCTATCAATTACACATACAAATTGATCATACTTTAGATCATGTATGGGAATTTATCAGACAGGAGATGGGTAATTGTGCTATCTCACAATTACCGGGCGAGGATGGGATTCAAAACAGACCATTGGTTGCCTTATAATACCACGATTTAGTATTTTATGAAGGTCAATACAACATAAACTACAGGGCATGTGCAAAGTCACCTCCGGTGGGGGTGCGGAGGCGGCTGCGCCGCCCCCGCAGAAATTTTTTGTGGTGTTTTGGCGGCTTCGCCGCCAAAACACCACAAAAAATGGGGCTTGGGGCGTAGCCCCAAGGACATTGCCCATGCTCTGACATAAACTATGAAGATAAAATATCGTGTAACGCACGCTCAAAGCAAAGCGGTGGTGGGAGGCTCAATCATGCGTGCAGCGGGCAGCAGATAGCCACCGATACCGATCAGCGTGCCTAGTATGCCAGTGACAACAAAGAGGAGTGCCAAACCCGCACCTGGCCCCACCCCCACCAGCCAACCAAAGAGGCCCGCAAGGCTGCCACCCGGTTGCATGGCTGGTTCCAGGAGGCCATCGGCAAGCGGGCCAGCCACGAGCATCCCCAGTGGGGCAGTGATTTGGGATGAGAGACGCCGGGCCGCAAAGACCCGCCCTTGCACCTCAGGTTCAACGCGGGTTTGCCAAATAGCCTGGTTCGCGCTGACCGCAATATGGTAGAAGAAGGTTGAGCAGAATGCCGCCACGATCCAGATCATCGCCGAACGCCCCACTCCAAAGAGGAGATCACCGGTAAGGCCCAGGAGTGCCCACCCCAGCAGAACGCCATGGATGCGGCGTTGTGGGCCGCCCCAGATAGTCAGGACGAGGCCCGCGCAGATACCACCGATGCCCAGGGCCACCCGTACCCAACCCAGGATCAGCGCATCACCGCCGGAGCGGGCGAGGATGAGGGGTGAGAGCAGCACGAGGCTCATGGAGCCGGTCAGGTTGATGAGCAGAAAGAGGATTTGGAGTTGGCGCAAGCCGGGCCGAGCGAGGATGTAGCGAAACCCATAAAAGAGTTCCTGGCGTAGTTGCCCGCCAAGAGGGAGGTCGGCGGGCTGAGTTGATGGAGGTTCGGGGATAGCCGTCATCGCGAGGGTAGCCATCGCCATACAAAAGGTGAGCAGATCGATGATCAGCACCCCTTGAAGCCCGACAACGCCCAAGAGGATACCAGAGAGGATCGGCGCAGCAGTTGTGGCGCTGGATTGGGCAAAGGCCAACATACCACCGGCACGTACCAGATGGGCGGGTGGGGAGAGCATGCTCACCGCTGCCGCGTAGGCGGGGTACTGGAATGCCTGCGCAATCCCAGCGATGGCACTGGCAACACAGAGATGCCAGATCTCAAGCTGGCCCACCAATAAAAAGATGAGCAAGCCGAAACTGGAGACGGCAGCCCCCAGATCGCTCAGGATCAAGACCCGCTTACGCGGAATTCGATCTACGATTGGCCCAGCAAAAGGCGTGGCGAGGATGGTTGCCCCAAAACCGAAGAAACTCACCAGCGCCAGTGCGGTCGCTGAACCGCTCATGTCCCAGGCCCAGATCGAGAGCGCAAAGCTACTCAGTGCAGTGCCGATCAACGAGAGAAGTTGGCCCGACCAGATAACACTAAAGGCGCACATTGAAGGTTGCGGTGTGGTGGTGTGCATAGCTCTCTCTAGGATGGCCACTTGTCGCTAAAGCCGAGGGCGAAGGCGCGGGCAACCAGATCGAGGATCGTATCGGGAATGAGCGATACCGGGTGGAAGGCAAGCTGCTGCTGGTATCCGGCGCTGGGCTGCGAGCGCCCCGCCACCGCTGTGGCGATCTGGGCAACATAGGGCATCAAAACATCGGGGAGGCAGCTTAGCGGCAGGACGCCCCAGCAGAACTGATCATAGAGATGGAGCAGTGCAGCAACCGCAGCTACCGTCGGCGGATCATTGAGTACCACCAGCAAATTACGGCGTAGTAACGCGGCATCATCGGGGCTGAGGTGATCACAGATCGCCGTACTGAGACGCGAACTATCAGTTCCTAGGCGGCGTAGCAGGGCGAGGCTGCTGCACTGGCTTACCGGAGTTAGGCCATTCTGACGCGCCAGGGTTTGGCGAAGCGCCGTTTGTACCGCACGCCCGATCAGTTCGCCCAACTTCGTATGTTTCTGGGCACCCCGCAGCGAATTTCCCCCTAGCCGTGCCGCAATACCAATCTGATCGGTGCCAGTGCCCGTCGCTAACCTGCTCGAATAGCACGAGGGAATACTGTATTCCTGTAGCACTGCCGTTTTGGCCTCGGTGGCCATCGTAACCGCCTCGACCATCGTGCCAGGGGCCAATTCGCGGCTGATGCAGAGCATGATCACGATGGTACCGGCGTTGGGTGAAGGGAGAAACACATATTCACCGCCCTCCTCGTGATAACTCGCCGGATCACCGGCGCGCCCCGCGTTGCTCTCAACACCACCGGTACACACGGCAACCACTTCGAGATCGCGGAAGACCTCGTGGGCAATCGCAGCAGCCTGCATATTGGCGGCTGTTCCCATGGTGGCGCAGCATTCTGGAGGCAGGTCGTGGCGGTTGGCGATAGCGGCACGGTAGGCGTCGGGTTCATGAACCGCTAAGCGGTGCAGGTCGCTGCTCAGGTGATGACCGCCTGGTTCACATGATTGGTGGTTGTAGAGGTAGTCGAGATGATCGTGGATGCCTCCCGCACTACTACGGCAGGTCGAAATAACCCGATGTGGGGTGAGGAAGCGGGCGTAGATGATCTTCTCAGCACGATGGATCTCGACACCATCGTAGTAGGTGGCTAGGAGCATAGAATCCTTTATAACAAAGTGACCTCTGGTGGACGTTCGGGGTAGCGCAGCCTATTCAGCATGCTCCTCAATATCGCCCTCAACTTCCAGGTAGAGTTGGCTCAGGCGCTGCTGCATTGCTTCGTCAGCCTGCCACATCCCGCGCTTGATCGCCTCAAGCAGGCGAGCCAGGATGCTCTGAAGGGCGTGCGGGTTGACCTCGCGCATCCATTGTTGCATGGCCGGGTCAAGGGTGTAGCGCTCGGCCATACCCTCGTACATCCAATCCTCAACCACAGCACCAACGGCGCTCCAGATGAAGGCATTATCAATCGTATGGGCCATATCGCCAGCCCCCTTAAAACCGTGGCGTTGCAAGCCAGCGATCCACTTGGGGTTGAGAATGCGGGTGCGGAAGATACGGCGACTCTCCTGTTGGCTGTCGCAGTAGACGAGGCGTTGGGGATCGGAGGCGTCACCGCTGTAGGCGAGTGGCGTATGTCCGGCGACCGTCTGGACCGCCAACCCAAAGCCGCCCAGGTAACCGGCCCAGTCGTCGTCGGAGTAGAGATCATACTCGCGGGTATCCTCATTCTTGACCACGAGTTGAATACCAGCCAGGCGTTGGCGGAAGGTTGTGTGGCGGGCCACACCATAGACGCCGCGCCCATAGGCATAGCCGCCCCAACTGATGAAGGTCTCGGCCAGATCGGCACGTTCCTGCCATGCCTGAGCCTCGATCATCTCCCCGATCCCGCTGCCATAGCCACCCGGTGGCTCGGTGAAGATGCGGAAACTTGCGTCACGCAATGCAGCTTCGGGGTCAATCCCACGCTGAATCAACTCGTCACGGTCACGGAGCACGTTGCGCCGCAGCGCATTCTGCTCAGGCGTCTCGTTGAGCATGGCCACCATCTGCACCGCATCATCAATCAGTGCCATGAGATTAGGGAAGGTGTCGCGGAAGAGGCCAGAGATGCGGAGAGTGACATCAATACGCGGGAACCTGAGTTCGTTCAGCGGGATGGGTTCGACGCCCTCGACGCGCCCACTGGTGGTGTGCCAACGCGGGCGCACCCCCATCAGATAGAGGATCTGGGCAATATCCTCGCCCATGGTACGCATCGTTGGCGTAGACCAAACCACCATCCCGATGGTGTCGGGTAGGCTGCCTGTCTCGGTGCGGTAGCGTTCGACCATCGCATCACCCAGGGCAACGCCGACCTCCCAAGCGGCCAGCGAGGGGAGTTTCTGCGGATCGACGGTATAGAAATTGCGCCCACTCGGCAGCACATCGGCCATACCACGGGTGGGTGCGCCACTGCCACCGGGAAGCACATGCTCTCCGGCGAGGCCCAAACGAATGGACTCCAGTTCATCCTTTGTCTGTTGGAGACGCGGAATGAGTGCGTCACGCACATAGCTCAGGGTTGGTGCCAGCGGGCCATCATCACAGACATGTGCGTCACCAGCATAGAGCGCCTGGAGCAGACGCAACGCCTCGGTGTGGATGGCTTCAAGCGCCACCCCATAGCTTGGGAAGCGCCCAGTGGGATCAACGTCACCCCGGTGACGCAGCAGTGTGTCGTAGTTATAGCCCCACAGCGTGGCGATACCTTCACGCAACGAGGGCACATCGCCATTGGGCAAGCGCACAAGTTGGGCCAGAAACTGGATCAAGCGCTGACCCTCAGGTGGTTCGCCAAGTGTATGCAGGCCATCGCTGATCGCGGCGTCCGCCAGTTCACACACATAGGCATGCAGGCGATGGACAAAGGCATCAAAGTCGGCGAAGGCAGTGGCCTCATCAACCTCCATATCCCGATCCAGGTGGCAGGTAGTGGTCAGTTCCCAAATCGCACGCGCCAGAATAGGCAACTGCGCGGGATTCATCGCCGCCATCTGCATATATTCCAACAACCGCGTATCGAGTGTCTCCAGATGCTCATAGCGGTCGGCACTGGTCATGGCCGGGATGAGATAATCAACCACGCAGGCATACGAACGGCGCTTGGCCTGCACGCCCTCACCGGGATTGTTGATAATATACGGATAGAGATTGGGCAGATCCATGATCGCCAGATCGGGGTAGCACTGCTCCGAGAGCGCCAGCGCCTTACCCGGCATCCACTCCAGCGTACCGTGGGTTCCAACATGAATGACCGCATCAGCCTGAAAGATGTCGCGTATCCAGCGGTAGCTGAGCAGATAGGCGGGTGGCGGCGGCAAGAGCGGATCGTGAACCTTATCGGCATCATGGGCAAAGCCACGCGGTGGCTGGAGGCCAATATAGAGGTTCCCATTCGTTAGGCCGGTGATGATCACCCGACCATCATGGGCCAAGATCGGGCCAGGAGCCGCCCCCCAATCACGCTCGATCTCGGCACGGCGGTCGGCGGGAAGATCCTGCATCCAGGGGAGGTAATTGCGCACCGAGAGCAGATCAATCGCACGGGCGGCCAGAACATCAGGGGTCTGCCAACGCTCATCGTTGGTGGCATGCGCCAGCAGCGCGGCGATCAACTCCTCGCCCGAAGCGTAGCAGTGATCAACCGCATAGCCCTCAGCGGCCAACATCTGAACAATATTGACCACACTTTCGAGTGAATCGAGGCCCGTCGCACAGCCGATACGTTCATTGGTAGCCGGATAGTTATGCAAGATGATCGCCACCCGCTTGTGGGCATTGGGCATCAGGCGGAGCGAGGCCCAGCGATGGGCGAGGCGCACCAACGCCGCCACACGCTCAGGAATGGGCAGGTGGGCATGCAGACTAGCCCCAGTCAGATCATCGGCGGGCAGGATCTCGCGGGTTGCAATCGGGATCGTGATCAAGGCCCCATCAAACTCCGGCTGAGCGGCGCTGCTGGCCACCTCCATAATGGTGGTGCCCTGCATACTCGTGCGCCACTCATCATGCGCGAGGTAGAGCAACATCGTCTGGAGCACCGGCACCCCCAGCCGGGCATAGGCATCGGCCACCTGGGGGGTCGCGAGTCGGATCGAAAAGTGCATGGTATTGATCAGCACATGGATCAGCGGCGCACCGGCGTGCATAAAATAGTTCTCGACCACCCAATCCGAGATCCGATTGTTGCGGATGGGATCGGGCATGCGCATGTAGAAACAGGCCAGCGGGAAGCCGCCCTGATGCTCAATCTCGCGGATCAGCGCATTTGCCCAAGCCATATTGTCATCGTCATAGAAACTGGGGTAGAAACAGATCCCCACCACCGGGCGATGGCTCTGGCGCAGCGCGGCGCTACTAGTGCCGCGTGCGATCAGGTGTTCCTCCAGCGTCGCAGCAATGCCGGTATCGGGGTGGTAGAGCGCCTCGGTGGGTTGGGGATGTGGCGGATCATAGGCCAGATTCAACCCCTGACGACTCGCCAATAGGCAGAGCAGATTGCACCAGTTTGCGGCACCGTCATACTGCACATAGTGTTGCACCTGAACAAAAAAGGCACTACCAAAATCGGTTGAACTGATCTGTGAGATAGCCGTAGCATCCTCATCCGAGGGGTGAATATAGCAATAGCCACCCCCAGCGCTAAATGCCGCTAATACCAGATCGAGGTGCGGGCACGAAGCTGCCCCGCCGTGCAAGATGACAATGAGGACATCGGCATCACGGACATACTGCGCACAGAACTGCGCGGCAACTTCCTTATCGGCGAGGCTACTCGCGGCACGGGCCTGGATGCACCACTGACCAGGGGCGTGCGGTTCAAGTTGCAGCAGAGCTTGGCGCGCAGCCGGAATGCCATTCCCGGTAGCACTAATCAGAACGATGTTCATCGGCGCACCTCCCCCACCGCCTCAAAAGGCAAGCGGCGCATACGGTGAGGCAGTGATAACTCACCCGCCAGACGCAGATCATCAGTTTCAACCTGAGTACGGCCATGCCATGCCGCCAGTGCCTTGGCCGTCTTGAGGGTAATAATATCGGCGCGATGGCCATCCACTCCCAACTCCTGGCATTGGGTTGCGATAGTGAGCAGATGGTGGCGCTCCGCCAGCACCTGGGGGTGCAACGCAATCGCCGCCGCGATACGTTCACGGATCTGCTGCGAGGCAGCGGCCCACTGGTGCGCAAAAGCGTGCGGGTCGGCCTCGTAGGCCAAACGGCGCTCCATAATCTCGACTCGCTCGGCAGTGCCGCTAATCCCCGCCACCGTAACACACAGCCCGAAGCGATCAAGGAGTTGCGGGCGCAACTCACCCTCTTCGGGGTTCATCGTTCCCACCAGCGTAAAGCGCGCCGGGTGGGCAAACGAAACTCCTTCGCGTTCGACGGTATTCACGCCCATGGCAGCCGCATCCAGCAAGACATCCACCAAGTGATCATCAAGCAAATTGACCTCATCAACATAGAGCATGCCTCGGTGTGCAGCCGCCAAGAGACCTGGCTCAAAGCGCTTCTCGCCATGCTTAAGGGCGTACTCAAGATCGAGCGTTCCAACCAGACGATCTTCGGTAGCCCCAACCGGCAGTTCCACCACCCGCACCTTACGTTGAATACTTGGCCCCGGAGGTTCGTGAGATCCACGCCATGTATCGCCGGGTGCCGTCTGGAAGGGATCACCAGCCACAACTTCGATTTCGGGCAGGATGTCGGCGAGCGCGCGCACCGCCGTTGATTTCGCAGTACCCTTTTCACCACGGATCAGCACACCCGAGATCTGCGGGTTGATGACATTCAAGATGAGGGCCAGTTTCATCTGTTCCTGGCCCACAATCGCGGCAAATGGGTAGGGAGTGAATTGCATGATTAGAACCTTTGCTGTACAAGAGCGATCAGATCGCGTGCCTTCAAGTCGTCAATCGGGTAATAGGTGGCCCCTAGCGCCTGGGCTAACGGGCGAGCCAAGCCAAAACGGAGCATGCCCGGCACCTCGGTATCTACCACCAGCGTGGTCAATCGCGGATGATTGGCCAACAGCCCAGCGATATGGAGCGCCTCGCCCCATGGATCGGCACCGGGGGTTAAGGCAGCGTTCGCCTTACCATCGGTGATAACGATGAGGATGGGGCGCAAGGTCGGCTCTTTAGCGAGTTGGTATTGGATGACCCGCTGCGCCTCCAAGAGACCGGCGGAGAGCGGCGTGCGCCCACCCACCGGCAATTGCTGGAGCTGCCGCGCCGCCAACTCAATCGAGGCGGTCGGGGCGAGTGCGAGGGTGGCCTGCTGGCGGCGGAAGGTAATCAGGGCAACCCGGTCACGCTTCTGGTAGGCATCGGAGAGCAGGGCCATAATCGCGCCCTTGGTGGCCACCATGCGCGCCTGCACCCCCATCGAGCCACTCGCATCAACCAGGAAGAGCAGAAAGTTCCCGATCCGGCGTTCGCGCAGACGCTCACGGAGATCTTCGGAACAGATCGCGATCATCATGCCCGGCGGGGGCTGACGGCGGGCCTGTTCGGGAGCCGCCGCACGAATCGTCGCATCAAGGGCAATATCGCGCCCACCACGGTTGGGCAGCGCCTGAATGTAGCGCCCAGCGCGCATGGTGCGGGTACGCGAGCGCCGCCCCGATCCACGCCGGGTAGCACGATCCTTGCGCGCCTCGATCCGTCGCACGACAAAACTGTTGCCAATCGTAAAGACCTGCTCGTCTTCCCCGACCGGCGGCGGGGGCGTCTCACCCGGAGCCGGTGGCGGTGACTCAGCGGGAAGATCGGGCGGGGGCGTCTCGCTTTGAGAAGGTGGATCAGGCGGGGGATCAGGTGGCGGCGGAGGTGGTGGCGGCGGAGGTGGTGGATCGGGGAGGGCATCGCGCTGGCGATGGCGCAGTGCGAGCGGTGCTACCACTTCAATATCGGCCAACGTCACCTGATAGCGCCCCTCATAAGCTGCCAAGGCCGCAGCCGCATGCTGAATAACCAGATCGGCACGGTGGCCTGCCACCTGATGCTGGGTACACAACTCAGCAATAAAACTGCGCAGATTGGCAGGCACACGCACCGCTGCAACCCGTTCGCGTGCCGCCAAGAGACACCCACGCAACACCGCCTCCTGCGCACGGAACTGGCGCTGAAAGATCTGTGGGTTGTCGTCAAACTGCTCGCGGCGCTCCAACACCTCCAGACGCACCGCCAGATCATCCTCAGCCGAGATCTCCACACACAGCCCGAAACGGTCGAGCAACTGCGGGCGCAACTCACCCTCTTCGGGATTCATCGTGCCCACCAGGGCCACCCGTGCCGCGTGGCATGCCGAAACCCCCTCGCGCTCAACAATGTGGCGACCCCCAGCGACGGTATCAAGGAGCACATCAATCAGGTGATCATCAAGCAGGTTGATCTCATCAACATAGAGCATGCCGCCGTGGGCACGCGCCAGGAGACCCGTCTGGATCTGGCGCTGCCCAGACTGAAGCGCCGCGCCCCAATCGAGGCCACCCAACAGCATCTCCTCGGTAGCATTGAGCGGCAGGTCTACCAGGGGAAGTTCGGGCAAGAGGCCATGCAGTGCGCGCACGGCGGTAGACTTGGCGGTGCCCTTCGCACCCCGGATTAAGACCCCACCAATCGCGGGGTTTATCAGCAACAACTGGAGCGCCAACTTCATCGTGGGCTGACCAGCGATAGCCGAGAATGGATAGCGTGGACGGAGGGCTTGCAAAGGAGTGTCGGTATCACTATTCATACATGCTCACATACCAATGCTGCCAGAGCGTGCAACGAGGCAGCCTGTTGCGGTGGGCCACCATTAAAGGCCACTTCCCAGCGGGGGGCATGGGGATCACCGCCAACCACCACTCGCAGTGAAGGAGATTCATCGTCGGTGGCCAATTGACAGCCAACCCGTTCGAGTGCGCGTGCCGTCCAAGCTCCCACCAGTCCATCACCAACCAGAGCCACCCGACGTTGGGCCGGCGGATGCACCCGGAAACTGCCGTGGTGACGATCAAACCCGATGCCAGTAGTAGCGAAGGTTGCCTCGAAGGCTCCCGTCAGCACCAGATCTTCAGGTGCCCCGCTGAATATGGTGCCACCCGGAGCTAAGAGCCAGAGTACATCGGCGGTACGGAGTGCCAAATCGAGATCGTGGGTTGAGAGCAACAAGGCACGCTTCGTCTCACGGGCCAAGCGGCGTAGCAGGTGCATCATCTCGACCCGACGGGGCAGATCGAGAAATGCGGTTGGTTCATCAAGCACCATCAGCAATGGCTCTTGCGCCAACGCACGCGCCACCATCACCCGCTGGCGCTCACCATCGCTCAACTGATGCACCTGGCGTTGCGCCAAGTTAGTTGCACCCACCGCCTCCAATGCCCAACGCGCCACCTGCTCATCATGCGCACTCAGGCGACCCATCCAATCGGTATGCGGATGTCGCCCCAACGTCACCAAGGCATAGACCGAGAGTTGGCCCAATTCAACCCGCTCGGTCAGCACGACACTCAAACGTCGGGCACGTTCACGGGGGGGCAGCGTGAAGAGATCAGCCCCACCAAGCAATACATGGCCTGCCAGTGGGGCTTGCATGCCCACCAGAGTACGGAGGAGGGTTGATTTCCCCACCCCATTGGGGCCAAGCAGACAGATCACCTCGCCCGTATGCAGGTGCAGGTTGAGATCGGAGGCCACCACGCGAGTGGGAAGCCCGCGTGCGGTATAGCCAATGGTTACCTGCTTAGCTTCAAGAATGACATCCTTCATACGCCAAATGCCTCCCGTCCCATCCCCCGCCGCAACATCATCCACACCACCACCGGCGCACCAATCAGGGCCGTCACCGCATTCAGTGGCAGCACCACATCACTACCGGGAGCCTGAGCCGCGATGTCGGCCAGCAAGGCAATCGTGGCCCCCAGGAGCGTACATGCCGGCACCAGAACCCGATGATCGCCACTGCGCAGCAGAGCGCGGCACAAGTGGGGCACCGCAATCCCCAGAAACCCGACCGGGCCACAAAAGGCGGTCACGGCACCGGCCAAAAGAGCACTACCCACCACAACCGCCATACGGGCGTGGCGGATGGGCAAGCCCAGCGTCTGCGCGTAGGATTCACCGAGCAGCAGGGCATTGAGCGGCTTGGTGAGGATGAAGGCCATGACAAGCCCCACCAGCACAACTGGAGCCAAAACCTGCAACTGGTTCCATGTCACACCACCAAAACTCCCAAAACTCCAGGCGATATAGGCATGAATGCGTTCGGCGATACTGAAGTAGAGCAACAGACTCACGATTGCGCTGGTCAGGTAGCCAATCATCAGGCCCAAGATGAGCAGCGTGACACTACTCTGCACGTGCTGGGCCAAAGCGAGGACGAGCAACAAAACGCCAGCCGCCCCGATGCAGGCCGCTACGACCATACTCAGATTGCCCATCACACCCACCACCGAGAGCAGCGTGGTTTGGGCCGCGCCCACCGTCAGTACCACCAGTGCCACCCCCAAACTCGCTCCCGAACTGACTCCTAAGACATAGGGGTCGGCCAAAGGATTCCGAAAGAGTGTCTGCATCTGGAGGCCACTCACCGCCAGAGCCGCACCGGCCAATGAGGCCGTGAGCGCCTTGGGCAGCCGAAAATCGTAGATGATCGTGGCCCACGTTGCGCGGGTAGGCGTTCCGCCCAGCATAATCGTGAGCACCTGATCAAAAGGGATACGTACCGACCCCAGGCTCAAACTGAGAAAGAAGGTAGCGATCAGCACCAGCAGCATCACAGCAAGGGCAAGCGGGCGCAGGCCGAGCCGGGGCCAGGGATTCTCGATGGGGATAGATATGGTGTTCGACATACACCTCCTGTGGGTTTAACACCCCTAGTCGTTCGCATCTACGGTTCAAGGCGCTGGTAGTAGTAGAGTTCGTGATCGGGGACGAGATCGGGGTGGAAGATCTTGATCAGATCGGCCAAGACCACATCGGGATGGGCAACCCCACTCTCCCAGTAATCATTGCCGCCATGCTCATTCACCCGCGCAGTGTAGTTATAGATCGTACCGTTTTGGAAGGCCGCAAACTGGGTATAGCGCTCGTCCTCGTTGCGCACATCAGCGAGGCTGAACCAGTAGGCACTCGCATTGACCCAGAAGTCAGCATCGTGTGCCCGATCAAAGACCGTCTCGAAACTTAGTTGGAGGCTTCCCAGCGAGTCATCATTGGCCCAAAGGTAATTGGCTCCGGCGTCGGCGAGCAACTGAGCCGCATACCCCTTGCCACCCGAAACATACCACGTGCCATCATAGGTAAACCCAACCAACACCGTTGGCTTATCGGTAACAGCGCGCGCCTTCGCCGCCATTGCGGTATAACGATCCACCATCTCGGCAAAGGTATGCTCAGCCGCCGTCTCCTGATTGACAAAGAGGCCCATATACTTGATCCACTCCGCACGACCAAGCGGAGTAGTCTCTAGCCATGCCGAATCGAACACGACGTGGATGCCTGCCTCGCTCAGCTTAGGATGCGCGTCATGATCGGCATTGCCGCTTGCTGAGGTCATCACCACATCAGGTTGAAGATTGATCAGCAACTCGACATTCACCTCACTGCCATTCCCGACTTCGATCAACTTATTCGCATTGATGAGTTCGCGCACCTCAGCCGAGCTAACGGAGTTAAAACTCGATACCCCCACCAGCCGATCAAGGGCATTCACCTGGATAAGCGGGACAAGTTCGGTTGTAGACATTGTGACAATGCTCTTGATTGGAACCTCAATGATCGGAACATCCGCAAGAGTTGGATCGGATGGGGCCGGAGTACCACACTGCACTAGCACATAGCGGATCGGCTGATCGGCTCCTGGCCAGGGTGCATCAACGGTAACGACCTTGTAGTGATTGAAGTATTCGACGTGAAAGCCCTCGGCCTCAGTCAGCGTGATCTTCTGGGGGAAGTAGTCGCGGGTGGGATCATAGTCGGTCACGCAGCCAGTGGTGATATTGGTTGGAGCAAGGGGGGGGAAACCTGGTGACGCTGTGACACCCTGGGGAGGGCTAACTGGTACCTCGGTTGCGGTTTGAGCGGTGGGTTGCGCAGTACATGCGCTGAGAACGAGGAGGATCAGCAACAATGCGATGCGGCACACGCGAGCCATGGGAACGATCCTTTCAGGATGACGAGCTGGCATTGTGGCGCAGCTCATTCTTAGATGATAGTATATATCATTAACGTTAATGATAGCCAAGCGCGGAATTGGTATGCGGCTCCAGCTATCTTGGCTGGATTGCTCTCTCCCACAAGAGTTGCAAGAGACGCTTCTTGCGTTCTCGTTCATTGCCGAGACGATCCAGCGCCATCACATAGAATCCGCTAGGCAACCAAGTCATTAATTCGAGTTCACGTTCATATGCCATAATACGCGCTTCACATTCAGCGAGGGCATTATGAATATGCATATTCTGTGGAATGGACATCGAGAACCTCCTCAGATACCATCGTTACACCTCATAGAAACTCCGAATGGCAAACAAAAAACCCCGGCTCTCATACGAGAGTCGGGGTGATAAACGTGCCAGATAGTATCCATGACTAACTATCCGTCATGTTCGGCCTCCTTGTCTCGAGAAGGAATGAACAACAACATCGCGGTAGGCATCCTGGCTTCCGGTGCTCAAAACGAGCACCCGGTTACAGTTGCGGCACAGCGCTGGACTTTCACCAGCTTCCACCTTTACACCCTAGCATCCGGGCTAGCGGGATACCGCGATGATATGAAGTTATAGAATGTACATGTGGCTTGGATTATACCACATAATACTACTTGTGGGGATATGTTCTATGATTCGCAACTCTCCGCCATCCTTCTTGCTCATTATTCCCGGCTCACAACAATTCTATTTCTGCCACTCTTCTTTGCCTCATAGAGAGCAGTATCGCTCATCTTAATGAGTTGATCAATATTTCGATAATTTTTATGATTAGAATTTGATATACCAATACTTATTGTTATATTGATCGAATCAGATCTTGATAAAGCCATTTCTTTATATTCTAATCCTTGACGTAAATCCTCTGCAACCATTTGTCCATGAAGAAGGCTGGTTTTGGGTAATGCAATTACAAATTCCTCACCACCAATTCTTCCGATAAGATCACTATCGCGAACATTTAATCGTAAATATAAACCAAAATTTTTAAGTACAGAATCACCAATATCATGACCGTATACATCATTAATATTTTTGAAATTATCTATATCAATATAGAGTACAGTCAATTCATGCTGTTCTTGTTGTATCAAATTTAGTAAATCAATCGCATAAATAAAAAAAGAATTCCTATTATACACGCCGGTTAATACGTCGTAGGTTGCAAGGAAGCGCATTTTACGTTCGAGCGCATGAATACGTAAAAGCATCCCCATGAACCACCAAGAAAAGAACGGAGCAATAATCAACGGAGAGAGAAGCGAAGCAATTTTTCCACTGGTTGACATTGAATCTTGTGTTATTATGTAAATCATATGAGTTATCATTTGTGATAACAATATTGAAAGAACGGTAATAATCAATGAAGCATAAAATATACCTATTTTTTCAATCAATTTAATCATTACAAACATCCTTATGGATATGGTTTCAAAAGGGGCGAATCAGTGTAATCGGAAGGTAGCGCCAGCTTCCCGGCGGTGGGGTGTCCTAACCGGCTGGAAGCTGGCGCTACCTTTACTGCGCAGTCTCAAGCTCAGGTGAACCTTGGCTTAGAATCGTTGATGACTCTGCCCAGGTTGAGACTGCAAGACATGAAACGCATGTGAGGATTATTTTTTCAGATCAGGAAAATCCTCCTCAGAGAACTCGGTATTTGGCTTAACCCCGCCATGAATCTCCTCCTCGTGGGCGCGTAGCTCAACGCGGCGGATCTTGCCGGAGATAGTCTTGGGAAGTTCGCCAAACTCGATGCGGCGGATGCGCTTGTAGGGCGCAAGCCGATCCCGGCAGAAGCGCAGAATGGCCTCGGCAGTAGCCGCGTTCGGCTCCCAGCCCGCCGCCAACACCACATACGCCTTGGGTACCGCGAGGCGGATCGGGTCGGGTGAGGGCACCACCGCCGCTTCGGCCACCGCCTCATGTTCGAGCAGCACACTCTCCAACTCGAACGGCGAAATACGGTAGTCCGAGGCTTTGAAGACATCATCGGTGCGCCCGATGAAGGTGATGTAGCCATCAGCATCCCGCGAAGCAATATCGCCGGTGTGGTAGTAGCCGTTGCGCATGGCGCTGCTGGTGCGCATGTTGTCGTCCAAGTAGCCGACCATCAGGCCCAAGGGGCGCGCCGAGAGATCGAGGCAGATTTCGCCCTCGTCACCCACCGCTTCGGAGAGCGGGTCAATCAGGGCGATCTTGTAGCCCGGCAGCGGGCGGCCCATCGAACCGGCCTTGATCGGCTGGCCGGGCGGATTCCCGATCTGGGCGGTGGTCTCGGTCTGGCCGAAGCCATCACGGATGGTGAGACCCCAACTGCGCTGCACCTGCTCGATCACCTCCGGGTTGAGTGGTTCGCCCGCACCCACCAACTCGCGCATCGCCACCTTCCAGCCGCTCAGATCCTCTTGGATCAGCATGCGCCAGACAGTTGGCGGGGCGCAGAAGGTGGTCACTTGGCAGCGTACCAGTTGCTCCAAGAGTGCAGGTGCGTTAAAGCGGCTGTAGTTATAAATAAAGACCGTCGCCTCGGCATTCCAGGGTGCAAAGATGTTGCTCCAGGCATGCTTGGCCCAACCGGGCGAGGAGATATTCAGGTGGATGTCACCCGGCTGCAACCCGATCCAGTACATGGTCGAGAGATGCCCGACCGGGTAGGAGGTGTAGGTGTGCTGCACCAACTTGGGGCGAGCAGTAGTGCCAGAGGTGAAGTAGAGGAGGAGCGGATCACTCCCTTGCGTCACCCCATCCGGCGTGAAGTCGGGCGCAGCACTATAGGCGTCGCTAAAGTTGTGCCAACCCTCAACCAGCTCACCAACCGCGATGCGGGTATAGTCGCCGGGTACCTCGGCAAACTTGGGCGCATCTACCGCCCGTGCCACCACATGGCGCACCGCCCCGCGCTCGACGCGATCTTGCAGGTCGGCGGAGGCCAGCAGGGTGGCCGAGGGAATGATCACCGCACCGAGCTTCATCGCGGCGAGGACGGTCTCCCACAACTCAACTTGGTTGCCCAGCATCAGAATCATGCGGTCGCCCCGGCGCACACCGAGTTGGCGGAGCCAATTGGCCACGCGGTTGGTCTGGGCGGACATCTCGGCATAGGTGCGGCGGGTTTCGTGCCCATCCTCTTCAACAATCCAGAGCGCCAGACGATCATTGCCCTGGGCGATCACATCGAACCAATCGAGTGCCCAGTTAAACTGCTCAAACTGGGGCCAGGTAAAATCGCGTAACGCCGTTGCATAATCTTCGCGCTGCGCGATCAAGAAGTCACGCATGGCCCGGAAGCGCTCGGTAACGGGTGCCACGACATCGTTGGGCATAGAGTCTATCCTTTCGACAGCAGTATCGATTCAGGTCGGCATCGGAACCTGAGACGGCGCTATTGTACAATGTTTGGGGAAATGTGGCGGCAAAGCCGTCCCATTTCCTCCAAAACTGGGGTTTGGGGCTGCGCCCCCAGATCCGCTTTTTTCGCGTATGTTGGCGGCGAAGCCGCCAAACCGTGAACTTTGTCACAATATTAACCTAGAATGGCCAAACCTTACCTCTGTGCGCCCCCAAACACAAGCTGCGGATGTTACCATGACACCCGATGACCTGCCTTGTTGGAGGGAGGAGCGGCGATGGCTACCCCACACCCCACCCGCGACGCTGCGGCGGCAGCGGGGGATACCCGCCTCAAGATTCTTGAGGCCACGATGAAGCGCAACCAGTACCGCCCGGATGCCCTGATCGAGGTGCTGCATAAGGCCCAGGAGATCTACGGTTTCCTGTCGCCCGATCTGCTCGTGCGGATTGCCCGCAGCCTACATTTGCCGCCCAGCCGCGTCTATGGTGTCGCCACCTTTTACCACTTCTTCTCATTAGTGCCCCAGGGTGCGCATACCTGTACGATCTGCCTCGGTACGGCCTGCTATGTGCGCGGAGCGTCTGAGTTGATAGCGCGTGCCGAAGACGTGGCTGGCATTGCGGCTGGTCATACCACACCCGATGGAAAGCTTTCACTGGCGAGTGTGCGTTGTATCGGTGCATGCGGCATCGCCCCGGCGGTGGTCATAGATGGCAATGTGACCGGCCACATGACGTCTGATGATGTCGCAGCCCAGGTTGCTGCCCTGTTATCCGCACCTGAGCTTCTCGGAAGCTGAACATAAGGTGAATCTATGGAACTCCACGATCTGCAACTGATCGCCCGCCGCGAACGTGAGCGGCGGCGGCGTATCCGTATTCATTGCTGTACCTCTTCAGGATGTCTGGCCTCACAAGGGCTGGAAATCCAAAAACGCCTCGAAGCTGCCGTCGCTGAGGCCGGGTTGGAGGGCGAGGTCGAGGTAGTTGGGGTGGGCTGTATCGGTAGTTGTGGCCAAGGCCCGATGGTCGAGATTGCCCCTGAGGGTACGCTCTATGAGTATGTGCGCCCCGAAGATGCCGAGGCGATTGTAGCCGCTATTAATGGCGGCGAATGTTCGGTGCAACGCGGCGATCCGCTGCGCCCCTTCTTTACGCGCCAGTTTCCGATTGTGCGCAAGAATGCCGGTAAGATCGATCCCGAACGCATCGAGGAGTATATCGCCGCTGGTGGCTACCGTTCGCTCTACCGCGCCATTAACGAGATGAGCCCCGCCGAGGTGATTGATGAGATTACCCAGAGTGGGCTGCGTGGGCGCGGCGGCGCAGGCTACCCCACTGGCCTCAAGTGGTCTACTGTAGCCAAGAGTCGTGGCGACCGTAAGTATGTGGTCTGTAATGGCGATGAGGGCGATCCGGGTGCCTTTATGGATCGCAGTGTACTGGAGAGCGATCCGCATCTAGTACTCGAAGGCATGTGCATCGCTGCTTATGCCGTCGGGGCCGATCAGGGCTATATCTATGTGCGTGGCGAGTACCCCTTTGCCATCCAGCGGCTCCAAAAGGCGATCAATCAGGCTAAGAAGTTTGGCTTGCTCGGTAGCCAGATCTTCGATAGTACCTTCGACTTCCGCGTGGATATTCGCGTCGGGGCCGGGGCGTTTGTGTGTGGTGAAGAGACCGCCCTGCTCGCGAGTATCGAGGGCCGTCGCGGTCAGCCGCGCCCGCGCCCGCCCTACCCCGCCGAGAGCGGCCTGTGGGGCAAACCGACGCTGATCAACAATGTCGAGACCTTCGCCAATATTGCCGCAATCATTGAGCATGGCCCGGATTGGTATGCCAGTATCGGAACTGAGTCGAGTCGTGGAACCAAGGTCTTTGCCCTCACCGGCAAGATCCATAACACGGGCCTGATCGAGGTGCCGATGGGCATCACCCTGCGCGAGATTGTGCATCAGTTGGGTGGTGGCGGCCATAGTGGCAGCGAGGTCAAGGCGGTGCAGACGGGTGGCCCTTCGGGGGGCTGCATCCCGGCCAGTCTCTTTGATACCCCCGTGGATTATGAGTCGCTGGCCCGGGTGGGTTCGATTATGGGTTCCGGCGGTATGGTGGTGATGGATAACTCGACCAATATGGTCGAACTGGCCAAGTTCTATATGGAGTTCTGCAAGGACGAATCGTGCGGTAAGTGTGTGCCTTGCCGCGTCGGGACGGTGCAGATCCATCACCTGCTCGATAAGCTCACGAGTGGCAAGGGGAGCCCGGCTGATCTTGATCAACTCCGTGAGTTATGTCAACTTCTCCGCGACACCAGCCTCTGTGGTCTGGGGCAATCGGCACCCAATCCGGTGATGAGCACGCTCAAGTACTTTACTGAAGAGTATGAGCGCCTAATTGAACGATAGGATCACCCATGGCCGCAAAAACCTTACTCATTAACGGCACCATGGTCAGCGCCCGTGAGGACGAGACGATCCTGGAGGCCGCCCGCGATGCGGGGGTGAAGATCCCCACCCTGTGCCATCTCGATGGCCTATCGGATGTGGGCGCGTGCCGCCTGTGTCTGGTAGAAGTGGGCGGACGCTTGCGCCCAGCATGTACCACCACCGTCAGCGAAGGGATGGATATACGCACGCATACCGATGCGCTCAAGGCGTACCGACGCCAGATCATCGAGTTGCTCTTTGCCGAACGCGGCCACGTCTGTGCCGTGTGTGTGGCGAGTGGCCACTGTGAGCTACAGGATATGGCGGTGGCGCTGGGGATGGATCATGTGCGCTACGAGTACCTCGCGCCGACCTGTACGGTGGATATTAGCCACGAGCGCTTCGGGCTTGACCATAACCGCTGCATCCTGTGTAGCCGCTGTGTGCGTGCCTGCGATGAGGTGGAGGGCGTGCATACCTGGGATGTCGCTGGACGCGGCACCTCGGCACGGGTAATCACCGATATGAACCAGCCCTGGGGCGAATCGGAGACCTGCACCGCCTGTGGTAAGTGCCTGCTGGCCTGCCCCACCGGCGCGCTCTTCAAGCGCGGGGCAACGGTGGCCGAGATGGAGCATTCCCCGGCCCGCATCGCCATGATTGTCGAGTCGCGCCGGGTGCGCGGCTAGAGGGACAGAATGATGAATCCCAAACTACGCCTCGCAACGGTCTGGCTGGGTGGATGCTCCGGCTGTCACATGTCGCTGCTCGATCTTGATGAGTGGCTGATTGACCTCGCCGCGCATGTTGATCTCGTCTATAGCCCTATCGCCGATACCAAGATCTTCCCGGCTGGGGTTGATCTGGCACTGGTGGAAGGGGCTATCGCGAATGATGAGCATCTGGAACTGGTGCATACCATCCGCAAACAGAGCCGCATCCTGGTCTCGTTGGGTGACTGCGCGGTGACGGGGAATGTTACCGCGTTGCGCAACCCGCTGGGCGCAGCCGCCCCCACCCTTCAGCAGATCTATGTTGACCATGGTGATCCACGGGGAATCATCCCCGCAGAGCCGGGGATTGTGCCGGTGCTGCTCGATACGGTGGTGCCGGTGCATGCGGTGGTGCCGGTGGATCACTTCTTGCCCGGTTGCCCCCCGCCTGCGCCGCGCATTCGGGCGTTGCTGGAGGCGCTGTTGGAGGGTCGTACCCCCGATGCGCAGGGGCCTGAGATGTTGCGCTTCGGGTGAGCTAGAGGACTGATTATGAGCCAACGGATTGTGATTGATCCCGTGACCCGCATTGAGGGCCACGCCAAGATAAGTATCTACCTGGATGCGCTGGGCGAGGTGAGTGACGCCCGCTTCCATGTCACCGAGTTTCGCGGCTTTGAGCGTTTTTGTGAGGGGCGACCCTTCTGGGAGATGCCCGCGATTACGGCACGCATCTGTGGCATCTGCCCGGTGAGCCACCTGTTGGCCTCGGCCAAGGCGGGTGATGGCATTCTGGCGGTGGATATTCCGCCCGCCGCCGATAAGTTGCGCCGCATGATGAACCTGGCCCAGATCGTGCAGTCGCACGCGCTCAGTTTCTTCCACCTGAGTGGCCCCGACTTCATCCTCGGTTTCGATAGCGACCCGGCGACGCGCAATGTCTTCGGGCTGATTGCGGCCAACCCCGAACTGGCGCGCAGCGGAATCCGGCTGCGCCAGTTTGGCCAAGAGGTGATCGAGCATCTGGGGGGGCGCAAGATCCACCCCGCATGGTCGGTGCCGGGTGGGGTGCGCTCCGGCTTGCCCGATCAGGCGCGCCACGCCATCCGCGAGAAGTTGCCCGAAGCCTTCTCGATTGCGCGTGCGGCGATTGGCCACTTTAAGACGTTCCTCGAAACCTACCGCGATGAGGCGGCCAGTTTTGGTACCTTCGAGAGTCTTTTTATGGGGTTGGTGGCCGAAGATGGGACGTGGGAACATTATGGCGGTGCGTTGCGTGTGGTGGATGCCACCGGGGCCATTCTGGAGGATCACGTCGAGGCGCGCCGCTACGCCGAGATCATCGGCGAGGCGGTGGAGCCGTGGAGCTACCTCAAGTTCCCCTACTATCTGCCGCGTGGCTACCCCGACGGGATGTACCGCGTCGGGCCGTTGGCGCGCCTCAATGTCTGCCGCTCGTTCGGCACGCCCCAGGCCGATGATGAACTGATCGAGTTGCGCCAGCGCGGTGGGGCGATCATCAAGGCCAGTTTCTTCTACCACTATGCGCGGCTGGTCGAGATCCTGGGGGCGCTGGAACGCATCGCCATCCTGCTCGATGACCCCGATCTCGCCTCGCGGCGCCTACGCGCCGATGCGGGTGTCAACCGCCTGGAGTCGGTGGGCATCAGCGAGGCGCCGCGTGGTTCACTCATTCACCACTACCAGGTGGATGAACACGGCCTGATCACCCGCGTCAACCTGATCATCGCCACGGGACAGAACAACCTGGCGATGAACCGTACCGTCGCTCAGATTGCGCGCCGCTTTGTGCGCGGTACGAACATTCCCGAAGGCATGCTCAACCGGGTTGAAGCGGGCATCCGCGCCTTCGATCCCTGTCTGAGTTGTTCGACCCACGCCGCCGGACAGATGGCGCTCGATGTGCGACTGATCGGCCCGGATGGTGCGGAATTGGATCGAGTAGTACGATGAGGCGCGTGAATACGAATTTGTAACTGTTCACACTTGGGGTAAAGGAAGCTTCTGATTGACGCAAAGGCGCGAAGACGCAAAGGTTTTATTGAAGGCTTTGCGCCTTGGCGTCAAAACCGGAATGCTAGGTAACTGTTCATACTTGGGGTAAAAGAAACCTCGTGTTGACGCAAAGGCGCGAAGACGCAAAGGTTTTATTGAAGGCTTTGCGCCTTGGCGTCTTGGCGTCAAAACCGGAATGCTAGGAGAACTGTGAACAGTTACACGAATTTAGTGATTGGGTATGGCAACTCCCTGCTGGGCGATGACGCGGCGGGCCACCATGTGGTCGCCGCGCTCGCCCGACGGGGTTTGGCGTGTACCACGCTGCTGACGGTTCACCAACTGACGCCGGAACTCGCCACGATGATCGCCGAGGTGGATCGGGTGATCTTTGTGGATGCACGGGTCGGGCGGGGCGGGGTGCGTTGGGTGGCCCTTTCTGGGAGTGAGGGCGTCCCAAATTCGTCGGCATACCATCACCCAGCCCGTAAACGGGCGGGCTACCCTGGCAAAGGCCGCCTACGCGGCCTAGGGTCAGCCCGCGTAGGCGGGCTTCGTAAACATAGCCCGCCCGTTTACGGGCCGGGCAAGGGACGTTACACATGTGCTGCTCGCTCCCAGGCTGACATCAACATGCACCTAAGTGAACCCAGCGCCCTGCTCGCCCTGGCTCATGTACTCTATGCGCGCACCCCACGGGCGTATCTGGTAACATTACCGGCACGCGATTTTAGTTTGGGTGCGCCGCTCTCATCTGTGACACGCCACGCTGTGCCGGTGGCATGTCGGTTGATAAGGCGATCTTATCTCCCCCAATCATCCCGTAGGGGCGCGTCGCGACGCGCCCCTACGCACATCACATCGTGTATTGTAGCCCCTATAAGGACACATCTATGTCACGCCTCCGCATTCTCGCGATCTTCCTCATCCTGGCCCTCCTCCTCACCGCCTGCACCGATGAGGAAGAGGCGTTAAGCCCCACGTCCGCGCCTAGTCGTCCGCCTCCAGCCTCAACCTCTTCTTCCGCTGATACATGGCTGGTGATGCTCTACTCCGATGCCGATGATCAGGTGCTGGAGCAGGACATGGTGATTGACCTGAACGAAGCCGAGCGCGCCGGTTCGTCCGATCAGGTGACGATTGTAGCGCAGGTAGATCGCTATCGCGGTGGGTTCAAGGGCGATGACAACTGGCACTCGACGCGCCGGATCGAGATTCAGCAGGATGATGATCTCGATCAACTCAATTCGCATGTGGTTGAAGATCTGGGCGAAGTCAACATGGCCGATGGCCAGACCCTGATTGACTTTGTGGTCTGGGCGACCGAGACCTACCCCGCCGATCACCACGTCCTCATTCTCTCCGACCACGGTATGGGCTGGCCGGGTGGCTGGAGTGATGAATCGCACACCGATCCCGGCCCCGATGGGCTAGGGCTAACCGAAAATGGCGATCTCTTACTGCTCGACGAGATTGACGCCGCTCTCGATGAGATCCGCAGCCAGACCGGCATCGCCGCCTTTGAGGTGATCGGCTTCGATGCCTGCCTCATGGGTCAGATCGAGGTGGTGACGGCGATGGCCCCGCATGCCAACTATGTGGTGGCCTCAGAAGAACTTGAACCGGCGCTGGGCTGGGCCTACGCCAGCTTTTTGGGCGAGTTGGTGGCCGATCCCGGCATGGACGGAGCCACTCTGTCGACCCTGATCGTAGACAGCTACATCCATCAGGATGAGCGCATCGTGGATGATCGGGCGCGCGCCATGTTTGTGGAAGAGAACTTCGACACCCGCGCCAAGCTGAGTGCCGAAGAAGTGGCCGCCGATATGAGCCTGGATGTCACGCTGGCTGCCTACGACACGGCTGCACTGCCCGATCTGCTCAGTGCGCTGGATGAACTCGCGCTCGCGATGAGCGAGAGCGAGAAGAAACCGATAGCCTCGGCGCGTACCTACGCACAGCGCTTCGAGAACACCTTTGGCGATGGCCCCTCGCCCTATATTGATCTGGGCAACTTCGTGGCGCTGCTCAAGCAGAAGAGCGATGACGAGGATGTGCAGGCCGCTGCCGATCAACTGCTGGATGCCCTGCAAGCGGTGGTGATCGCCGAAACCCACGGCGAAGCGCGCCCCGGCGCAACCGGGCTTTCCATCTACTTCCCGACCTCCAAGCTCTACAAATCGCGTGACGCCGGGCGCAAGGTCTATGCGCAGGTGGCCAGCCGCTTCGCCGACGAAGCCGCATGGGAAAACTACCTCGATTTCTACTACTACGACGTCGCCATGAGCGACCCGCGCCCAACGAATGTGCGCAGCCTCGTCGCCCCCGGCGCGAGCGAGCTTACCGTTGCCGAGCTCGTTCTCTCAGCGGATGAGATCAACCAAGCCGAGGCGGTCACGGTAGACATCAGTGTGGATGGCGAGCAGATCGGCTTCATCTACTTCTTCACCGGCTTCTACAACCCAGAGGATGACAGCATCCTGGTGGCCGACGTAGACTACATTGACGCCGGGGAGAGCCTGACGATCAATGGGGTCTCGTACCCCGACTGGGGTGAAGAGCGCCCGGTGGAGTTCAGCTACGACTGGGAGCCGGTGCGTTATGGCATCAACGACGGCAACCAGACCATCTTCGCGCTGTTTGAGCCGTGGGACTATGGCGACGAGGTGGCGACCTATGTGGTGCGTGGCACCTACACCTTCAGCGATGGCAATGCGCGACCGGCGCACCTCTTCTTCAAGGACTACGAACTAATCAAGGTGCTTACCTTCAGCCCGCAGGGCGAAGCCAGCGCCCCTAGCGTCATCGTACCCCAAGCGGGCGACACCTTTACGGTAGACAACCAGATCATCCTGCTGCACAGTGATGACGAGGATGCCGAGGAGGAGTACATCAGCGTCCCCGGATCGAGCGTCACCTTTGGCACACAGCCGCTCAGCATGGAGGAGATGCTGGCCCCGGCGGGGGATTATGTGCTGGGTGTACAGGCCGAGGATATGGACGGCAACATCTACGAGACCTACACGAGTGTGTTTGTGAATGAGTAGGGTGTTATACTGAGGCCACGTACCTTTACGGTTGCGAGGTCAGTGCAATGCCCCACTGGTTCAACATTGCCGGGCCATGCCAGCCCGATATTCACTACATGCTACCTGCGTCTGCGCGGCTACCAGAAGTTGCCGATCTGGTAGCCGAGCGCAGCTACTTTGTCCTGCACGCCCCGCGTCAGAGCGGCAAGACCACCGCGATGCTGGCATTGGCGCAGGAGTTGACCGCAGCCGGAACCTATACGGCAGTCTTGTTGACGATGGAGGTCGGCGCGGCCTTTCAGAATGATCTGGGTGCGGCCGAGTTGGCCATCCTCAATGATTGGCATGATGCTGCGACATGGCAGTTACCCGCTGCATTGCATCCCCCACCCTGGCCCGCTGCGGAGCCGGGTACCCGCATCGGATCGGCGCTGCGCGCCTGGGCGAACGCCTCACCCCGCCCCTTGGTGGTCTTCCTCGATGAGATTGATGCGCTTCAGGATCACACGCTCATCTCGGTGTTGCGCCAACTCCGCGCCGGGTTTCCCCGCCGTCCACAGGCATTCCCATGGGCACTCGCCCTCATTGGGTTGCGCGATGTGCGTGATTACAAGGTCGCCTCTGGCGGTAGCCCGCGCCTCGTTACCGCTAGTCCCTTCAACATCAAGACTCGCTCGCTGACCCTGGCCACATTTGATCAGGCCGATGTAGCCGCGCTCTATAGCCAACATACCGCCGCGACTGGCCAAATCTTCACCCCCGAAGCCAGCGCCTATGCCTTCACGCTCACCCAGGGCCACCCCTGGCTGGTCAATGCGTTGGCCAAGATCACGGTTGAGCAACTCGCCCCCGACCGCACCCAGGTCATCACGCCAACGCTACTGGATCAGGCGAAGGAGATCCTGATCATGCGCCAGGATACGCACCTGGATAGCCTCGCCGAGCGGTTACGGGAGCCACGGGTACGGGCGATTATCGAACCGATGCTGGCGGGGCAATCCTTGGGCAACGTGCCGCCCGATGATCTGCGCTTCGTGCAGGATCTGGGCCTCGTGCGCCTCGACCCCACCGATGGCCTGGTTGTCGCCAACCCGATCTACCACGAGGTACTGCCACGGGTACTGGCCAGCACAACCATCGCCTCGCTGCCCAAGATCAGCCCCACTTGGCTCACCTCCGAGGGGCGGATTGCAGCCGCACTGCTTCTCGATGCGTTCCTGGCATTCTGGCGGCAGCATGGTGAACCCCTGCTCAGCACATCGCCCTATGCGGAGATTGCACCGCATCTGGTGCTGATGGCCTTTTTACACCGCGTTGCTAACGGCGGCGGGACGATAGAGCGTGAGTACGCCATCGGGCGTGGCCGGATGGATCTCTGCCTCCGTTATGGTGCGGATGTCTTCGGCATAGAGGTGAAGGTCTGGCGTGACCAGCGCCCCGACCCGCTGCCGGATGGACTGGCGCAGCTTGATGGCTACCTGGCGCGCCTCAATCTTGCAACCGGCTGGCTGATCATCTTTGACCAGCGCCATGGCCAGCCCGCGATTGCCGAGCGCACCCGGACAGAGGCGGCGGTGACGGGCAGCGGACGTATGGTTACGGTTATTCGAGCATAGCCCCTCCTACCGCACCCACACCCCATGCACCGCATCCCACTGCCACGTTAATGTACGGATCTGGGGCGTATCGGTGGCGTTGGCCTGGAGCGAGTAGGTAAACGGCACCAGATCGATCTGCAACTGCTCGCCCACCAGCCGCAACTTGCGTGCCCGTTCTTGGGGCGTGGCCCCGGCTTGGCTCAGGTCAATCAGCGGCTGCGCGGGGCCGCGTGGCTGGCCGTGGGCATCGAGGGGCAACGCCAGCACTAGCGGGCGGCGTGCTAACCCGGCATAGAGCGTGTACCCACCCCCGTGGCGCAGCACCAAAACACTCATCACATCGGTGTTGGGCAACACCACCTGCTGGTTCTGATCAGCAAGGCCAATAGCCACCACCCCGCCATGCTCGCTACTCGGCGTGGAACCCAACACCGTCCCGGCATAGAGCGTATCCAGATCGCAGGCATAAGCCAGCCCCAGAATCCCGAACGGGTTGCGCGCATTGGCCGCGCCGGATAGCGTGGTGAAGGGGTGCATCAGCCCACTGGCCGAATCGACGCGCCAGATCGTCGCCGCCCCAGCCAGCGGATTATCGGCCAGCGAGAGGCGCGGCGTCGGTGCGACATAGACATCACCGCGCCGATCATAGGCCAGCGGCCCCAGGTAGCCCGCGTCGTCCCACGAGGGCAGTTGGTAATCACCCGTACTGCTACGCAGCACCAAGCCCATAGCCGTGCCATCGGTGGCCAAGGCCATGTCCGGCGTAGCATTGAAGGCGGCGAGGAACTGCGGCGAGGTGCGACACGCATCGAGGGGCTGCGGGGCAGAGATGGGAGCAGCATACCCCACTGCCGCCACGAGCAGAACGAGGCTGAACACCAGCCCCAGCAGGGCCAGGGTGACGGCGAGGATGGGCGGGGCGGGGCGATGGGGCATGGCGGCTCCTCGGATGTTGTAGCAGGAGGAGTAGAGACGCAAGATTTTGCGTCTCCCCTGCTACAATAAACCGTTAGAGCAGGCCAAAAAGTTACGCCCGAAGGAGCAAGATTCTATGGCAACCAACCATTTTGAGGGCCGGGTGGTCGTGCTGACCGGAGCAGGTGGGGGACTCGGTTCAGCTCTGGCACGCCAACTCATCCAGCAGGGGGCACACCTCATCCTGAGCAGCCGCCAGCCGCACAAACTCGAACAAGCCGCCGCCGAGGCGATGGCAGGGGGTGGGCCGGGGCGGATCATCAAGCTCGTTCCGGCAGATCTGAGTAGCGACGCGGGCTGCGCCGAACTGCACCGCGCATGCGAAGAACTCCCCCACCCGGTGGATATGCTGATCAATAACGCCGGGGTTGCCAGCTACGGCCCGCTGCACAGCGTCCCCCAACATGCCTGGGAACAGATGGTGCAGATCAACCTCCTGGCCCCATTGCGCCTCACCACGCGCTTCCTCCCCACCATGATCGCCCGCAAATCCGGCCACATCGTGCTGATCTCGTCCATCTTTGGGCAGCGCGGACTACCCGGCGTGAGTGTCTACGCCAGCACCAAGTTCGGGTTGCGCGGGTTGGGCGAGGCGCTCGCCGAAGATCTGCACCGCACGGGTGTCGAGGTGTCGGTGGTCTATCCCTCGTTCACCCGCACGGAGATGCTGCACGCCGCACCGCGCTACGGCGGCACCCATGTGCATGTCCCGAACTGGCTGGTGGACGAGGCCGAGCCGGTGGTGCAACGCATCCTCGGCGATCTGGCCCAGCGGCGACGCCACATCTACCCCAGTTGGCGCGCCCAAGCCTACGCGCTGGCGGGGCGCTTCATACCGGGGGTGCTGCCGCACCTGGCGCGCTGGGTGACGCGGTAGTAAGCCCTAACAACAACATCTGCGTAATCTGCGTAATCTGCGTAATCTGCGGACACTCGTCCGGGGCGGATCACCCCACCCCTGCGGCAGAACACCCCGGACACAACCCAAACAACTCCACCAGATGCGCACTGATCCGAAACCCGGTACGTGCCTCTAGTTCGCGCAGCAGCGGCTGCAACCCACACTCATCAAACTGCACCATCGCGCCACACCGCGTACAGACAAGGTGATGCCCGTGGCCATCACCGAGGCTATAGCGGTGGCACTCATCCAAGCCGTGGATGCGCTGCATCATGTTCAGATCGCAGAGTAGCCGGATGGTACGGAAGATGCTGGCAATCCCCGGCGATTCGCCGCGTGCCACCAGCCACTGTTCGATCTCCTGCACACTGAAAGCCCCGCTATGCGCGGTGGCGGCGCGTAGCACCGCGAGGCGCGGGCCGGTCACTTTGTAGCCCGCTTGGGCCAATTGCTCGGCGAGATCAGTGACAGCAGGGGGGAGGGTTTCGCGGCGGGCATCCAGGTAGCGGCTCATCGGGCATCTCCATAACAACACAAAACCTATCTCTACATTTTACCATACCTATATTGATAGCTTCTCGCAATTATTGACAAGATTCTTATTTAATGATAGTCTATATCAAATAGGAAATTGTAGGGGCGCGTCGCGACGCGCCCTAGGCGTCCCCACGCCGTATGGTGCCGCGATCTTCGCGCCGGGGGGCGCGTCGCGACGCGCCCCTACAACAGAATCAGGAGTCTCTTCAATGCGTCATTTGTTCGCCCGTTTCTTCGCGTTTCTTGCACTCGTGAGCCTCTTGGGGGCGTGTGGCACTACGCCAGTTGCACAGCCCACCACGCCTACGCCCGTCACCGCGCCGCTCAAGGTGGTGGCAACCTACAGCATTCTGGGTGAGTTTGTGCAGCATGTCGGCGGTGAGCATGTTGCCCTGACAACCTTGGTTGGCCCCGGTGGGGATGCCCACACCTACGAGCCAACCCCGCGTGATAGTGCGGCGTTGGCTGAGGCGTCCCTGGTGTTTGAGAATGGGTTGCAGTTTGAGAGCTGGATTGATGATCTCTATACCGCAGCGGGTTCACACGCTACCCGTGTCGCGGTGAGCGATCAGATCACGCCCTTGCCCGCGCCGGAGGGCCACGTCCATACCGATCATGCTGATGATCCGCTCGCACATCCCTGCAAGCACTTTGGCGATACGCCCACCTCGGTTGTGGCTGATGCAAGTGCCACGGCGGTCATTCCTGATGACCATACGCTCTATGCCCTCGAACTGAATGCTGGGGCTGGTACGGTTACACTGAGCCGTGATACCGATGCCGAAGTCAGCCTCTACCTGGGTGCCGATCTGCCGGTGAGCCTCCTTCAGGGCGAGACTACGCTGGAGCCGGAGGCGATGCAGCAGGTGACTAGTGGTTGTGACGCGATCAAGGTGGTCTATACATACGACCTCGCGCCGGGTGCGTATACGCTTCAGGTTGGGCCGAGTGATGCCACCCAACTGCTGTTGGTTTGGGAGATGGCTGAAGGCCACACCCACACCGAGGATGCTCACGCCGAGGATACTCACAACCACGGTGAGTATGATCCGCATATCTGGCACGACCCCAACAATGCCCAACTGATGGTCGCGGCGATACGTGATGCACTGGTGGCGGCTGATCCGGCCAATGCGGCGGCCTATACCGCCAATGCCGAAAGCTATCTGGCGGAACTGAAGGAACTCGATGCCTTCATTCAGGCTGAAGTTGCCAAACTGCCCGCAGATCAGCGCAAACTCGTCACGACCCACGACACCTTCGGCTACTTTGCCAAAGCCTATGGGTTCACGGTGATCGGCACCGCGCTCGGCGTCACGACCGAGACAGCCGATCCATCCGCAGGCGAGATTGCGGAACTGGTCGAGGCCATTCGCGCCGCTGGGGTGCGCGCCATCTTCGCCGAGAATGTGGCCAACACCACCCTGATGGAGACCATCTCGCGTGAGGCGGGGGTGATCCTGGCTCCCACCCTCTACACCGATGCACTCGGCGAACCGGGTAGCCCTGGTGCGAGCTACATCGAGATGATGCGGTACAATGTCACAACGATTGTTCAGTCGTTAGCAAGTTAGTCGGTCTATGATCACCATTGCCTATAGTGGGCGGGGCTTTACCCCCGCCCAAGCTCACGCTCCCGCCCTTGCCTTGGAAGGGCTTACGGTCATCTATCCCGGTGCCTCGCGGCCTGCTGTACGCGAGGTCAGCCTGAGTATCGCTACTGGTCGCCGGGCAGCGCTGGTGGGGGCGAATGGCTCCGGCAAATCCACCCTACTCAAGGCAGTCGCCGGGTTGTTGCATCCCCACGCCGGGAGTATCCGCATCTACGGGCGCCCGGTCGGAGCTTGCCACCATCGCGTCGCCTACCTGCCCCAGCGCGGTGAGATTGACTGGCGCTTCCCGGTGACGGTGGAGCGCATGGTGATGGCCGGGCGTTATGTCCACCTGGGGTGGCTGCGCAGCCCCAAGCAGAGCGATCAGCATCAGGTGTTGGCAGTGCTTGAGCAGTTGGGATTGGCCGATCTCGCCCAACGTCAGATCAGCCAACTCTCCGGCGGCCAGCAGCAACGCACCCTGCTCGCCCGCGCCCTCGTGCAAGAAGCTGATCTGCTGCTCCTTGATGAACCACTCAGCGCAGTTGATGCCGCCAGCCGCGAGATCATTGCGACGGTTTTGGAGCGCCTCGGCCAACAGGGCAAGACGGCGCTGGTTGCCACCCATCATCTTGATCGTCTCGAAGATGAGTTTGATCAGGTCTTTGGCATGGAACAGGGTGAATTAACCCAGGTACAAAACCTTTATGCCAGCCTGGAGGTGGCATGATTGACTGGCTCTTGGCTCCATTCCGCTACAGTTTTATGCAGACTGGCCTCGTTGCTGCGACTCTGGTCGGGATCACCTGTGCGGTCTTGGGGGCTTATGTGGTATTGCGCCGCATGGCCTTCATTGGCGATGCGCTATCCCACACGGTGCTACCAGGATTGGTCGTCGCCTATCTGGGGGGCTGGAGCCTCTTTGGTGGCGCGATCATCGCCGGATTACTCACCGCCCTCGGCATCGGCTGGGTCTCGCGGCGCGGTGCGGTACGTGAGGATACCGCCATTGGGGTCATCTTTACCGCCATGTTTGCCCTCGGTATCCTGCTCATGAGTAAGGTGCGCAGTTTCCGCGATCTGAGCCACATCCTCTTCGGCAACATCCTGGGCGTGCGCCCCGAAGATCTGATCCAGATTAGTATTATCTCGGCGGGGGTGCTGATCACCCTCTGGCTGCTGCATAAAGAACTCGAACTCACCAGCTATGACCCCACCTATGCCGAGGTGATCGGCATCAAGGCCGACCGCATGCGCATGCTGCTGCTCGTCCTGCTTGCCCTCACCGTGGTCACATGTATCCAGGTCGTGGGAGTCATCCTCACCTCAGCACTACTCGTCACCCCGGCGGCTGCCGCTGCCCTGCTCACCAACCGCCTGCCCCGGATGATGTTCATCGCCGCAGTGATCGCGGTCGCTTCAGCGCTGGTCGGGCTGTACGCCTCGTACTATGCTGATGTCGCATCGGGGGCCGCAATTGTGCTGACATGTACGGCATGTTTTGGGGTAGCATGGGGGTACAATACGCTACGTACCCGCCAGAGTAGGGTGTGAATGATGTCCAAGGTTTTGACGCAAAGACGCCAAGGCGCAAAGTTTTGATAGCCTACCTAAAACCTTCGCGCCTTCGCGGCTTCGCGTGAGCAACTATGGAACAGTTAACCTTTCACGTGCCCCACATGGACTGCCCCGCTGAGGAGCAGTTGATCCGTATGCAGTTGGCCGAGCGCACGGGGATCAGGCGCATGACGTTTGATCTGCCCGGTCGCACGCTGGTGATCACCCACAGCGATGATGCGGCGCTGATTGAACGGCTGTTGATCGCGTTGAACCTGGGGGCAGTGCTGGTGGCCCGCACAGAGGTGGCCGCCATCGAGGCTACCGACGAGGGCGATCTGCAACGCCGGGTGCTGATCACGGTGCTGGCGATCAACGCGGCCCTGTTCGTGATCGAACTCATCACCGGCCTGATCGCCCAGTCTATGGGCCTCGTCGCCGACAGCCTCGACATGCTGGCCGACGCGATTGTGTATGCGCTGAGCCTCTACGCGGTTGGGCGCGCCGCCAGCCACAAGCAACAGGTCGCCAAGATCAGCGGCTACTTCCAACTCTGCCTGGGTATCCTCGGTATGGCCGAAGTGGTACGGCGATTCCTCGGTGCCGGAGATGAACCGGGCTTCATGCTGATGATCGGCATCTCACTGTTGGCTCTGAGTGGGAACGCCGCCTCACTGGTGGTGTTGCAACGCGCCCGCAGCCAAGAAGTCCACATGAAGGCCAGTTGGATCTTCACCACCAACGACGTGCTGGTCAACATCGGGGTGATCATTGCGGGCATCCTCGTCTTTGTCACCGGCTCCAAGATCCCCGATCTGCTGATCGGAGCATTCGTGTTTGGGATGGTCGGCTATGGGGCATTTCGGATCTTGCGTATGGCGCGGTAAAATGATCCGATGCGTAAACACCTGCCACTGCTCCTCATCCTGCTCCTCGCCCTCGTGTGGCGGCTGCTGCTCTGGGCGCAGCCACTGCACCTGCCCGCCAACGATGAGCAGGAGTACATCCAGGTGGCGCGCGATCTGCTGGCTGGGCGCGGCTGGGTCTACTATGAGTCGTGGCGCTGGCTGCGCGCCCCGCTCTACCCGCTCTTCCTCGCCGGGTCACTCTGGCTCAGCGGCGGCGACCTGCATCTGGCCGCGTTGCCCAACATCGCCCTCAGCCTGGGTGTGGTGGTGGTGGTGTATGCGCTCACCCGCGCCCTGACCGAACGCCCCGGCCCACCCCTACTGGCCGCCAGTATTGCCGCCCTCCTCCAGACCTACGCCACCTTCGCCAGCCTCTCCATGAGCGAGACGCTCTTTAGCCTGCTCTTCGGCCTGGGCCTGTTGGCGACGCACCACTGGCAGCGCCAGCGCAGCCCGCTGCTGGCGCTGCTCGCCGGGCTACTCTTCGGCCTCGCCTGCCTGACGCGCTCGGCGGGGTTGGTGGTGCTGCCCCTGGTGGCAGTGTGGATGGTGGGGGTGGGTATGGCCCTCACCCCCCTAGCCCCCCTCTCCCGTTCGCTGCGCGAACAGGAGAGGGGGGGATACGATCCGAGATACCTCAGCCATGTGCCCCCCTCGCCTGTGGGCGAAGCCCACGGGAGAGGGGCTGGGGGTGAGGGCCGTTCGGCGTCAATAAAAGGTTTCTTACCCCTCATCCTCCTCGCCCTCGGTGCCGGTGCCGTCATCGCCCCATGGACGCTGCGCAACTGTCAGGCGTATGGCCACTGCATCCTGATCGAGACCGGTGGTTCCTACAATATGTGGGCCTTTTACGAGCCGCATGAGAGCATCGAGGCGATCAACCAAGCCCTCGAAGCCGTCGCTAATCCGGCGGAACGCGCCGATCTGGCCAACGCACGCGGAATGGCGCGGCTACAGGAAGATCCCAGTATCATCCTGCGCAAGATCCCCGCCGAATGGCGGCGCATCTGGGCAGTCAACCCCATCGAAGATCGCTTCCTCATGGCCGACTACTATAGCGATCCGCCCCCGGCGCTCTTCATCTCAGCACTGCTCCTTGATGATCTGCTCTACCTGCTCATCCTCGTTGCCGCCCCGTTGGGTCTGCTCGTGGTGCGCCGCCAGCCGCTGGCGTGGCTCTTCGTCTTATGGATCGCCACCTTCTGTGCGGCCACACTCGTCACCCACGCCGAAGGGCGCTACCGCCACTTCCTCTTTCTGGTGCTCATCCCGCTGGCGGCATGTGTGTATCGGCCCTCACCCCCTAACCCCCTCTCCCACTGCGTGGGAGAGGGGGGATCGAACGCACCGGGATGCAGAATCCCCCCTCTCCCGCATGCGGGAGAGGGGCTGGGGGTGAGGGCCGTGACCATCCTCCTCCTCAGCGCCCTCCTCCTCGCCCTCATCCCTGCCTTGCGCTACTACCCGTGGGACTGGGCCAGTAGCGGGGTGGTGCGCAGCCTCTACCGCGCCTACGGCGATCACCTGCTGGGCCGTGCTGCGTATGAAGCAGCGGAAGACGCCTACCGCCACGCCCTTGCGGCCAGCCCCACCCCGGATGGCTGGATCGCCCTTGGCGATCTCCAGCGCCACGTTGGGGATAACGAGGCCGCCCTGGATTCCTACCGGCGCGCCCACGCCCTCCGCCCACCCTACGTGGGTGCCAGCGTCGCCTGGGGCAGCCTGCTGCGCGACATGGGCCAGGACGAAGCCGCCCGCACGGCCTACCTGGGGCGCTACCTCGATCTGCAACACCTCGTAGACTGGAGCGACCGTATGCGACCGTCGCCCCCCACCACCCAGATCGATCTCGGTAACGGACTCGACTACGGCTGGGTGGGTGGCGTCTACCCCGCCGAAACCCAGGGCGACACGAGCCTGCGCTGGACACGCGGGCGGGCATGGTTGCGCCTGAGCAACCCCGCAGTAGGCCCGGTCATCCTGCGGTTGCGCCTCGCCGCCCCCCGCCCAGACGGGCAACCCGTGCCGATCCAAATCTGTGCCGCTGCCGCGTGTTACAGCGTGAGCATCGGCGGAGCCTGGCAGACCATCCAGATCCTGCTCCCCGCTGCGCCGCGTAGCCCGGTTGAGCTACGCAGCCCCACCTTCAGCGCCCCCGATGGGCGCGAGTTGGGGGTGATGGTTGATTGGGCAGGATGGTAGAACGCCAACATCGAATGGGTCTTCCCACCACCAAAGTTGGTCTATAGCTCAACCACCGGATCGCCGCCCGTGTTGGTGACACTCCGCAGCCACTAACGTGGCGCGGCTTATTGGCCCAACCCGCCTAGTGGCGAGCTTGACGACCAACGGAGCTGTCCGCCCCGGTTGAGTATGTTGATTGCGGCGTTGTGATCACGATCAAGCGACAGGCCACAGGCGCAATCAACCCAACGGTCTTTGAGGGTAAGCCCCTCGAATAGTCGCCCACACCCAGAGCAGGTTTTTGACGTGTTTCGCGGGTCTACCAGGACAACCACACGACCGGCACTTGCAGCCTTGTCCGTGAGTCGCTGAACCAAGTAGCCCCATCCGGCGTCCAGAATGCTCGTTGCGAGGTTGCCATGCACCATGCGTGTGATCGTGAGGTCTTCGAGGGCAATGCGGTCGTGTTGCTCCACCAGCGTGCGTGCCAGCTTGTTGAGGTAGTCCTTGCGCTGGTTCCCAATGCGCTCGTGCTGCCGTTGCAGCATCACGATAGCCTTGCGTCGGTTCTTCCCACCCTTGGTGCGGCGTGCCACCCGGCGCTGTGCCACCCGCAAGCGGCGCTGCGCCTTGCGGTAGAAACGGGGATGCGCTACCCGATCACCGGTACTCGTGGTGATCAGACTTGCCAGCCCCACATCAATCCCTACGTCTTTGCCGGTGGCGGGGAGCGGCGTCGGCTCATCCACCACACACGAGAAGCTGGCGAACCACTTCCCAGCCTTCTTGCTGATGCGGAGCGTCTTGATCTGGCCTTCGGTCGGACGATGCCAGCGCACCGCGACCCGCCCGATGCCCGACAGCTTGAGCCGCCGCCCGTCTACCCGAAAGCCGTTCCCGTACTCCTTGAAGCCCATCGAATGCCAACGGTTGCGCCCCTTGAAGCGCGGATAACCGGGCTTCTCGCCTGCCTTGACGCGCCGAAAGAAGGCATCAAACGCCTTGTCGAGATCCTGTACCACCGTCTGCAAGACGTGGCTATGCACGTGTTTCGCCCACGGGTTTGTCGCCTTGCGCTCCTTGACCTAGCGCAGTTGCTCGTACTTGCCTATCGTTTCGCCCCGCTCCTGGTAGGCCGCCTTGCGTTCGGCAAGACAGTCGTTGTAGAACAAGCGGCAGGTCTCCAGGGTCGCATCCAGCAGGCGTGCCTGGGGGCGGCTCGGATAGAGACGATAGTGAAAGGCTTTCCGTGCCATGACCGTGACCTATGGTATAATTATTATATTAGTAATAATTATACCATAGGCAGCACATATGATCAAACGCTTCCCGCTTCAGTTCACCGAAACCGAACATCGTGCGATGAAGGTTGCGGCAGCGCAAGCCGGTATCAGCATGAATCAGTTCATCCGAGATGCCCTACAAGAGAAGATTGCCCGCCAGAACGCGGATAGCGAGGCTTCCACTGTTCTGGCTAAAGCCAGCGAGAAACCCGCCTAACCGCTCGGCTAAAGCATGGCGGCTTGCGGCGGGTTTAATCGGTCAGGGCGCATCACGCACACCGGGACGATTATGCCAAGCAATAGTAGGCGAAGGTACGTCGCCGCCGGAAGCCACAAGATTCATAGAGTGACAAAGCTGCGCTATTGTGAGTTTCGACCTCAATACGAATAGCCCGCTGGCCTTCGTGGCGCAGCATCGTGATCACAGAGAGCAACATCTGGCGCCCGATACCCCGGCCCTGATACTGCGGAGTAACCCCAAAGGTGGTGATATAAACCCAGCCATCTTCTTGGATCAGACGCAGTGTACCCACCGGTTGACCATCAAATTCTGCTAGTAAGAAGCGGTGGAAGCGGCTGGCGAGGCGTTCTGTGACAAAATGGCCCACCAATTCGGGCGGATCATCAAAAGCCAGCGTGAGAATCTGACTCATCGCAGGGGCATCATCAAAGCGCACCGGGCGAATGCAGAGGCCATGGATCGGTGTGGGGGCGGGCGGAATGAGACTCAGATCCAGATCCATGCGATGTTCGGCAAGACTGAATCGGGCACCCAACTGGACGACAAAGATACATCCCGAATCTGCCGCCAGATCAACCACAAAGACCGGTTCAGAGCAACCTTCGGCGATAGCACGCATTGCTGAAGCAACGGCAAGGGCACGCCCAATCCCCCGCCGCCGCCGCCGGGGATCAACACACAGACAGATCTCTGCTTCACGCCCAAGACTGATCGTTGCCAGCCCAACCAATTCACCATCCAGATCGGCGACGAGCAACCTAGCTGCACTACCCAAGTCAGCCGAAATGGGCAGATCAAGATTTTCGGCCTGATTACAACGCGCCACCAGATCGGTGAGAAGAACAAATGTTGGATCATCAAGCACAGCAAGAGTAAAGATCTTCAGGCTCACGAGACCATATCCTCAACAGAATCAGATAGACCGACGCATCAATGCATCGGCCTACCTATTGTACCAGCCAGTGGGGATCTATGTGGGGACATGGGGCGACGCATCGCATTTCATGGAGCAGGCAAACCCAGACAAAGTTGGAGAGCGATGCGTCACCCCTACGCAATGATCGGGGCACCCGGCAACGTTGCTCGGAACTGTTCACACTTCTCCTAGCCTCGGAACTGTTCACACTTCTCCTAGCTTCCAGTTTTTGACGCAAAGACGCAGAGGCGCAAAGCCTGCAACAAAACCTTTGCGTCCTTGCGCCTTTGCGTCAATACGAGATTTCTTTTACCCCAAGTGTGAACAGTTACCTAGCCTCCAGGTTTTGACGCAAAGACGCAAAGCCTGCAACAACCCTTTGCGTCTTCGCGCCTTTACGTCAAAACGAGGTTTCTTTTACCCCAAGTGTGAATAGTTACCGTTGCTCCCCTCCTTGCCGCAGATCCCATTCTGACGTAGAATGGAGCGCGTTCATCGTCCACTCAAGACATGTCAAGACATCACCAAGGAGAGAAGACAATGGAGTTTCAGCTCAACGAAGATCAGCAGATGTTGCGCGATATGGTGCGCCAGTTTGTTGAGAAAGAGGCCAAGCCCACCACTGCCGAGCGCGATGAGCACGCGATCTGGCCCACAGAACTTGTGCAGAAGATGGGCGAACTGGGCCTGCTTGGCGTGGCGGTGCGCGAGGAGTATGGTGGCGCGGGCCTCGATTATATCTCCTATGCGATTGTGATTGAGGAGCTCAGCCGGGTTGATCCCTCGTTGGGTGTGATTGCTTCGGTCAATAACTCGCTGGTCTGCTATGGGATCGAGAAGTTCGGTAGCGAGCAACAGAAGCAGGAATTTCTCATCCCGCTCGCTTCTGGCAAAATGCTGGGTGCCTTCTCGCTCTCTGAACCCGGCGCTGGCTCGGATGCCGCCGCCCAGAAGACCACTGCGGTACGTGATGGCGATCATTATGTCATCAATGGCGTGAAGAACTGGGTCACCAATGGCGACCACGCCGATATGATCATCCTCATGGCGATAACCGATCCCTCCAAGGGTGTCAAGGGCATTAGTGCCTTCCTGATTGACACCAAGGAGCCGGGTTGCCGCGTGGTCAAGGTCGAGAACAAACTGGGTATTCGCAGCGCCCATAGCTCGCAGATGGCCTATGATGACTTCCGCGTTCCGGCTTCGCGCTTGCTGGGCGAGGAGGGCCAGGGCTTTAAGATCGCCATGACCATCCTCAATGCGGGGCGCATCGGGATTGCTGCGCAGGCGCTCGGTATTGCGCAGGGGGCCTACGAGGAAGCGCTGGCCTATACGAAGATACGCGAGCAGTTCGGCAAGCCGATCCACGAGTTCCAGGCGGTGGGCTTCGCCCTAGCCGATATGGCGACGCGCATTAAGGCGGCACGCCTGCTCACCTACGAGGCGGCCTGGCGCAAGGATCAGGGTCTCGATTATGGTAAGGACGCCGCGATGGCCAAGGTCTTCGCCTCCGAGACGGCCATGTGGACGGCGACCAAGGCGCTACAGTTGCACGGCTCCAACGGCTACTCGAAGGAGTACCCCATCGAGCGCTTCTTCCGCGATGCTAAGATTACCGAGATCTATGAGGGTACGAGCGAGATCCAGCGCCTCGTGATCTCGCGTGAGATTACGAAGTAGGGGTAGGTCTTGGGGCCTGCGGCCCCCACGAAACATGGTGTTATGATGGTGCGGTTGGCCGCAAAGCGGCCAACCGCACCATCATAACACCATTGCCACCATCCGAAGATACCACCATGCCTCCTCCTCCCCTCTTCCCAGCCGTAGCCCTCAACTCCCTGCTGGTGCCGGGGGTGGCTGAGCGTTGGGCGGCGGTGCAGGAACACCTGCACCCCATCTTGGTTGGGGTGGCCGAGGAGGTACGGCAGCGTGCAGCGGTGCAGTTCCCGCAGAGTTGGCCGCTGTATGAACTGAGTTTCAAGGCCCAGCGCTACCTCAATCGCGGCCATGGCGTGCGCGACCCCATTGAGGACTACTGGGTCGCCTTTGACCGCGCTCCGCGTGGGGCGGGGGTGCTGATCGCGGTGAGTGGGGCCGAACGGGCGATTCTGGTGGGTCTGCAACTCTGGCGCGTGCGTAAGGATGCCCTGGCTTCGCTCTGGGGTGGGGCGCGCCCGGTCTGGTTGCCGCTGATCGCGCAGATTGAGCAGCACGGGACGACCCGCTTTAGCACTCGCCACCCCGATGAGCATGCGCCGTCTGGCCCGTTCTGGATTGATCGCTATTTGGCGACCCGCAACGCCAATTACCTCTGGGCTGGCTTCGTCTATCCCTGGGACGATCTGCCTACCGATCTGGCTACGCGCCTGGTTGCGGATGTGCTGGCCCTGCTGCCGCTGAACGAGGCGCTTATGGAGCAGGCCGAGCATGATGATCGCTCCGGCCCGGCACGCTTGCGCGAGGTGCGCCCCAACTATCAGACGGAGACTCCGCCGATTGAGGTGATCGCCGAACGAATCCGCGAGCGCGGATTTCATCTTGCTGATCTGCTGCTGCGCAGCTACCACCTGGCACTCCAGACCAAGCCGCTGGTGATTCTGCCGGGGATTAGTGGCACCGGCAAGACCCGTTTAACCCGGCTCTATGCCGATGCGGTGCATAGTATTGCTGCTGGCCGCGAGAATCCCTTCTACCTGTTGGTGGCGGTGCAACCCGATTGGCACAGCGCCCGCGATCTGCTCGGTTACTACAATGCGCTCACCGGCACCTACCATGCAAGTGCCTTCACCCGCTTTCTGCTCCAAGCGGCCGCCGATCCGCACCAGACCTACTATGTCTGTCTGGATGAGATGAATCTGGCGCGCCCGGAGTATTTTCTGGCTCCCATCCTCTCGGCGATGGAGACCCTAGAGAGCCAGATTGACATCGGGACGCCCAGTGCCGAGACGCTGCTGGTGGGCGGCGGGACGATCAGTAATCCGCTGCGTTTGCCGATCAATCTGCGCCTGATCGGGACGGTAAATGTGGACGAGAGCACCTTCGCCCTGAGCGATAAGCTGCTCGACCGCGCCAATCTGATTGAGTTGACCGAGGTTGATCTGGCTGCATTCCGCGCCCAGTATCGGGGTACAATTGATCCGACAGTCTGGGCCACGCTGACCGAGTTGCAGCCGCTGAGTGCCGCAGGCGGCCACCCGTTTGGCTACCGCACCATCAGCGAGATGTTGCGTTTTGTGGAACATGCCGCCGGAACACTCAGCCCGACAGCGGCGCTCGATCTTCAGATCAAGCAGAAGGTGTTGCCCCGGCTGCGCGGCGAGGATAGCCCACGCTTGCGGCGCGCCCTGACTGGCCTGCTCAGCCTGACCTTGGGCCTTGAGGTGCGGCAGAAGGCCAGCAGCCTCACTACCGCCCAACTCGCCGCCGCGCCCTACCCGGAGAGTGCGGCCAAACTGCAACGCATGTTGGAGCGTCTCGATCAAGACGGCTTCACCGATTTCTATTAAGCAGATACCAATGAGCATCTTCACCATCACCGCCACAGACCCCCACAGTCGCGCTCGCGCCGGGGTTGTGCGCACACCCCACGGCGACGTTCCGACCCCGGTCTTTATGCCGGTGGGCACACGCGGCACCGTCAAATCGCTCAGCCCGCGTGAGTTGCGCGAACATGGCGCGACGATCATTCTCGGCAATACCTACCACCTCTACCTGCAACCCGGCCACGAACTGATCGCCCGCCACGGTGGGTTACACGGGTTTGCCAGTTGGGATGGCCCGATGCTTACCGATAGCGGCGGCTTTCAGGTCTTCTCGCTCATCTATGGCGGTATCTCCAACGAGATCAAGGGCCGCCGCCCCCAGCGCGCCAACCCGATGCAGGGTATGGTCAAAGTGACCGAGGACGCGGTGATCTTCAAGTCCTACCTGGATGGATCGCGCCACACCTTCACCCCCGAACGCTCGATCCAGATCCAGCATGGCCTGGGGGCCGACATCATTGTCTGTTTCGATGAACTGCCGCCCTTCCACGCCACCTACAAATATACCCGCCAGAGTATGGATCGCACCCACCGCTGGGCGGTGCGCTGCCTGACGGCGCACCGCGAACGCGACACCGAGCAACTCCCCAACCCCGGTCAGTCGCTGTTCGGGATCGTGCATGGCGGCGTCTTCCCCGATCTGCGCCGAGCCAGTGCCGAGTATCTGGCCACCATGGGCTTCGACGGCTTCTGTATCGGTGGTTCGCTGGGCGGCGACAAACCCCAGATGTATGACGTGGTGGACATGACCGTCCCGCACATGCCCGACGGGATGGCGCGCCACCTGTTGGGCGTGGGCGACATAGACGATCTGCTCGAAGGGGTGGCGCGCGGGATTGACATGTTCGACTGTGTCAGCCCAACGCGGCTAGGCCGCCACGCCACCGCACTGGTACGCCGCGATGAGGAACAGGGATCGCGGCGCTGGAAACTGAACGTACTGAATGCGAGTATGCGTGATGATCGCAACCCACTACAACCGGGCTGCACCTGCGAAACCTGCCGCACCTACTCCCGCGCCTACATTCACCACCTCTTCAAAGCCAACGAAATCCTGGGTATCCGGCTGGTCAGCCTGCACAACATCGCCTTCCTGCTCAACCTGATGCGCGAGGTACGGGCGGCAATCATCGCCGGGCGCTTCGGAGAGATGTATGCCGATTGGTTGGGGAAGCCGCTTTGACACCAAGACGCGAAGACGCAAAGATTTGTTAGCGCCTTGGCGTCTTGGCGTCTTGGTGTCAAAACCGAGATGCGAGGTAACTGTTCACACTTGGGGTAAAAGAAACCTCGTGTTGACGCAAAGGCGCAAGGACGCAAAGGTTTTGTTGCCGGCTTTGCGCCTCTGCGTCTTGGTGTCAAAACCTGGAAGCTAGGAGAAGTGTGAACAGTTACAATGCGAGGAGAAGGATATGGGCTCATGGACCGAATTTGACGCCACCTACCCGCCAGGGGTACTCACCCCCGCCAGCGCCCTACTGGTCGCACTCGGACATCTCGCCGGGGCCAGCAGCATCTACGCCAACGGGCAGAGCGGAGCCTTAGCCGACTTCCTACCCCGGCGCGGCATCGCCTACGAGCCGGATCTGTTGGGGCGCATCGAGCATTACCTGAAGCATGTCGAAGTGGACACCTTTGCGCAGGAGGCAACCCAACGCCTGAACCGGAGGCAGAAGTTGAGCCTGCTACTCAACATGTGCCACCGGCGCATGGCGGCGGGCGACGAGCGCCCCGAAACACATCCCCTGATCGCCCGTATGATCAGCGCGTTGGAGATCCCCCTGGAGGAACTCATGCCGCTACGGCAAAGCCTGAGCCTACTCCATGATCTCTCGATTTTTCCGCAGTAGGAAGAGCGCATGCACAACATCATCGCCATCGCCATTGGTGCGGCAGTCGGTGCCAATCTACGTTACGCCATCTCCGTGTGGGCCACTCGCCACTTAGGAGCCAGCTTCCCCTACGGCACGCTGATGATCAACCTCCTGGGGTGCCTGCTCATCGGGCTACTACTCAGCCTCGCCAATGCGCGCATCCAACTGAGCGAAACCACCCGACTACTCCTTGTCACTGGCTTACTCGGCGGCTTCACTACCTTCTCCAGTTTTGGCTACGAGACCTACAACCTGATCAACAGTGGCAACTGGCTGGCCGCAATTATTTATGCCAGCACGAGCATGATCGTCGGGCTGATCGCGGTCTTTGTGGGGGTAGAGTTGGGGCGGATGTGGTAATAATTGGCTTCTTACTTCTATTAAGGAGTATTTCCTGATGTCTTTTAAACAAAACCAAACTCTACTCGTTTGGTTTGCATTTTTCATAGCCATTCTTGCAATACTATTTGGCCCAAATGGCGCCATGAAGTTGCTGAATGGCGTCAAGATCCCGAGAACAAAATCCAGATCTGGCCACCGGGATGGGAAATTATGTTGAAGAGAAAAGAATAGTTTAATCCGGGTTGTTAGATAGAGCCTCATTACTTCTTTTCGATAAGTTTTTGAGAGATAAATATGGGATTTGTTCGTCGTAAATGAGGTTTTCCAGTAGGCCATTCATTTACTTGTTCATAGATCCCAAATAAGTAATAGTGGTAAGATTCAAGGAACTGTTTTACAGATTCAAATGATACATGTCTGCTATTGGTCGGATTCATCCCGGTCTCAACCTGGATAATATCGATATTCTGTTTGACAAGCATCTTCACAGCACCTTCCAAGACATCCATATCACCTCCTTCTGTGTCTATTTTAAGGTAACTGATATAATTAATACCATTCGTATGACAAAAATTATCTAATGTATCAACATGTACTGATTCGGTTTGTACGTCTTTATGAGATTGCTCTCTTGATTGACCTAGTAAAAAAAACATATCAGATGAACCTTGAAGTACCATCTGTCCATCTTTTTGGGTAGAACCCAATGCTAACTGATAACAATGAACATGCTTATATTTTCGTACATTACGTTGAAGTTGACGGTATGTATTAGTTACAGGTTCAAAACAATAGATACACGAATTTGGAAAATTAGATCGAAATACGTGAGCAGATTGTCCAACATTAGCACCAACATCAAAAATAACCTGAGCATGGTACATTGGCAAGGCATGCGCAATATCAGAAGCCACATCGAAGCCACGCGGCAGTATACGATATATATGTGTGCCTGTCAGATGCTCAAGCAGTCCCTTAAGCTTGCTTTTAAAGCCCATAACGATATTCCCTTTATGTCATAACAGTTGGTGGTCGCTGAAACAAAGACGGACATCAACCAAAAAGAGTGAAGCATTAGCGTCAAGCTTGACTGATCTGTGCGATCAACCCCGCTACCGCATTCTCAATCGCGTCGAGTGCGCGATGCGCGGGCCATTCGTGCAGGTCGGGGACTTGCCAATAGGTGAAGCGTGCTGCCCATACCCGTCCGAGACCCTCCACATAGGGCCGGTGTTCCCGTTCATCAAGTGCGATCAGCAGATCGGCAGCTTCGAGGTCGGCATGGGTGAGGCGCAGCGGCTCACGCAATGGTTCGGGGATGGGTAACTCAGCCGCCCGCAGGCGATCCAAGACAATCGGGGCCACCGGGCCATGGTTCCAGGGGCCAGGCGCAAAGCCCCGCGAGTCGGCGCGCCAGGCGAGGTGCGCCGGAACCTGCGCGTTAAAGAGCAGTTCAGCATAGCGGCTGCGATAGTAGTTGCCGGTACAGATGAGCAGGATCGTGCGCTGTTGCATAGCTATCCTCGGCTGCGGGTGGCCCAGATCTCGGCGCGGCGAAAGAGGATGTTAGCCCCGATGGCCAGTACCGAGACGCTGAGTGCCCCAACAATGATCTTCTCACTATTACTGCTCCGCACCCCATCGAAGAGCAGTGTCCCCAAGCCGCCCGCATTGACGAAGGCAGCAATGGTGGCAATCGCGATGGTTGAGAGGGTGGCGACGCGCAATCCGGCGATCATCACCGGCAGCGCCAGGGGGAGTTCAACCTGGATGAGGCGTTGCCAGCTATTCATGCCCATCCCCTTAGCGGCTTCGATGATGGCGGGTTCAATCCCGTTGATTCCGACCACCACACTGCGCACGAGTACCAGTTGCGCATAGGCGATCAGTGTCACCACGGCGGGCCGGTAGCCCAGGCGCAAAAAGGGGATGAGGAGCACCAGCAGCGAGAGGCTGGGGATGGTATAGATCACCCCCAAGATGCCCAGCACCGGCCCGCGCAGGCGTGGCAGGCGGCTCAGAATGACGCCCACCGGCAAGGCGATGGCGGTAGCAATCAGCAGCGCCGACAGCGTCAGCCAGAGGTGTTCGAGGAACAACTCGCCGACGTAGGGCCAATTGGCGATGAGGTAGCGCATGTTAGATCTGCACCATCATTTGGCGCAGCACCGCCAAACTAAGCCAGCCCTCGGCATGGCCGTTGTTCCCGACCGGCAAGCCCTCGACGTTGGTGGCCAAGAGGCGCACCAACGCCGTGCGCAGATTGTCTTGGGGCGCTAATGGCGGTAAGTTGGCGATACTCGCAGGCGGCGCACCCGGTGTCAGCGCCATTGCCACCGTCATCAGGCTAAGGTGGCGCAAGAGATCATCTGCGCCAGTCAATTGGCGCACAAAGGCATCACTGGGGCGGGTGAGTAGATGCAACGGGGTATCGAACTGCACGATATGTCCGTCGCGCATCACAATAATGCGGTCGGCAAGGCGCAACGCCTCCTCGACATCATGGGTAACAAAGAGGATCGTCTTGCGCAATTGGCGCTGAATCGCCAGCAACTCATCCTGGAGTCGCGTGCGGGTGAGGGCATCGAGTGCCCCGAATGGCTCGTCCATCAGCATGATCGCCGGGTCGGCGGCGAGGGCACGCGCCAACCCGATGCGCTGCTGTTCACCGCCGGAGAGTTGGCGCGGGTAGCGACGGCGGTAGCTGTGGGGCAAGCCAACCAGATCGAGGAGTTCATTAATACGCGCCTCGATGCGCTGCCGATCCCAACCCAACAGGCGCGGTACCACCGCGATATTCTGTTCGATCCGCAAATGGGGGAAGAGGCCAGTCTGCTGAATGGCATAGCCAATCCGCCGCCGCAGTGTTGTGGCGGGCATACTACGCACATCAACCCCCTCGATCAAGAGCGTACCGCTCGTTGGCTCATAGAGGCGATTGATCAACTTGAGGAGTGTCGTCTTGCCACAGCCCGAAGGGCCAAGCAGCACCACTAACTCACCGGGTTCAACCTGGAAACTGACCTGATCGACGGCCATCCGCGCCTCACCCGCAAATTGTTTGGTGAGGCGCTCCGCGACGATCATACTCATAGGCAGCCTTTGGGGTAGGGGCAGAGTAGGGGCGAAGCATCGCCCTGCAAGCCAGTTCGTGTTACCCAGAGCACATGGTGGGCGATGCTTCGCCCCTACGCGATGATCGGGTATCGCAGCGCGTAGGAGCGCATCGCGATGCGCCCCTACAATCTATCGCTACCGCTTACCAATCAACTGCCAGCCACCCGGCAGAGCCATGGCCGCCAGAGCGATCTTGAGCGCGGTGCCGGGCAGGAAGGGCAGCACCGCAGCAGTGAAGAGCAGCCCTAGATTGGCGCTGCCAGTCAGCAGGGCCGTGGCCGCCAGCAACCAGCTAAAGCCAACCGCCAGAATGACCAACTCACCCACCAGCATGGCCGGGATGGCGGTGGCGAGATGGCGATCCCAGCCCTGGCTGGCCAAGCGCCCCACCAGCCAAGCGGCGAAGGGGAAGGCAATCAGGTAGCCAGCGGTGGGGCCGAAGATCAGCGGTAGACCGGGGAAGCGGCTGGGGCTCCAGGCGCTTGCGCCCATCGAGAAGACCGGCATGCCCATCAGACCTTCCAACAGATAGGCCAGCATCGTCAACGCACCCAGACGCGGCCCATACAGGGCACCGATCAGGATTACCCCCAGCGTCTGCCCGGTGATCGGAACCGGGGTGAAGGGCAGCGGCAGGCTAATCCGCGCCAGCAGCGCCATGAAGATCGTACCAGCAACAACGAGCAGGCCATCACGAACGACGGCGCTGGCCAAAGGGCCACGCGCAGGGACAAGCCGGTCGGCCATGGTGCCGATGGGGGAGAGGGTCATACCATAGCTCCTTCTTAACAGATCACATCCAAATTGGTATTGAAGATTGTAACACGTCCCGGTTGTGATCGAGTTACAGGTTAGCGCATCTCTAGTACGGTGGCTTCGACAAGCTCAGCCAGCGGGGCGGTGGTTGAGCCTGTCGAAGCCACCAGTAACCTAACGCATCTCAGCAATACGCCGATAACATGCCGCAGCACGTTTACTATCGCCCAGGTAGGTGTAGAAGGCCGCCGCCAACTCATAGTCGCCACGCTGCTCTAGGGCAGTGGCACGCTGGCGCAGTTCCTGATCGAAGGGCACACCACTCCCACCTGGGGCGGGCTTGCCGCCAATCAGGCGCTGGAAGATCCCGCGCTGCTCCGGCTCACTAGGGGAGGCCACAGGCGCTACAGGAGCGGCGGGAGGCTTGGTGGGGGTTGGGGCCAACTCGCGCAGATCGAGCGTTGGCAGGGCCGTCGGGCGCAGCGCAATCTTCTGTGTAGGTATGGCGAGCGCCAAGAGGCTGGTGAGCGGTTTGAAGGCCGCCAATGGCACATCCAGCCGCCCATGTGGCCCCAAGACGGTGAGGGTGTCGGGTTGCAGGTTGAGTGCCTCGACTAGCAGATCTTGGGGCAGGCTGGGGCGTATAGAGATGCCGCGTGGCAGGAACAGATGCGGCGGCTCGCTGCGGGTCAGCGCTAACCCAAGGGGCAGGCCCGTTACCTCGCCGTGGTCGGCGGCAATGATCAGTGCCACACCCTCGCCCAGCGCGATCCGCGCCGTGGCGAAGAAGGGTGCGGGGAGGTGGCGCACGATGCGTTGCAGGCGGGCCAGGGCGGGTGCATCGAGCAGCAGGGCATGGATCGAGCCAGTGGTTCTCTCCGTGGGAACCAGTTCGATCTGGATCTGGAGCGGCGCTGCGGGTGGGCTACTCGCCGCCACCTGGGCCAGATCGGGCAGTGCAACCAGGGTGAGATCCTGCATCCGGCTACGTGGTGGCGGAGCCGTCAGTACCGCTGCTCCCCAGGCACTCCCACCCAGCACCACGATGCTCTGGTCTGGAAAGAGATGCTGGATGTGGGGCGGGTAGGCTTGGGGACGGTAGCCCCACGGCACCAGCATGCGCCGCGCTGGCTCCTGGTCGAGATCAACACTGCCGAGCAGATCTTCTAGCAGTGTGGTACGCGGCAGACGGCGCAGGAAGTCACAGACAAAACCGGGAATCGGGCGCACTTCTGCGGCATGCACCAGATCGAAGAGCGCCGCTTCACGCCGCGCTCCGGCCACTTCCCAGTGCAAAAAGCGTACCGCGTAGGCCAAGCCATGGCGCTGCGCATAGTCGGCAATGAGACTCGCCAAGCGCCGCTCGGTAAGCAGGGTCAGGGTGAGGGAATGAGTGGCGGGGGGTAGCAGCGCGGGGGTGGCACCCAACACATACTCGCGCAGCGCCAGCGGCGTACCGGCGGGCCACGGCGCTCCCGATCCCTCCAGATCATAGCCGTGGGGGGCATGCGCATCGGCGTAGGGTACCCCGATCTCTCCGTCACCTACGAAGAGGCGCGCCAAAGTGCTGAGGTGCGCCGCCCCCAGCGCCGACTGCACCGCGTCATAGTGCAGCGAGAGCGGTACATCAGCCGCAGCAGCGGGCTGGATGCGCACCAGGATCGTGCCATCTTCCAGCGCCTCCACAGCCACGCCACGGCTCAGATCGAAACGCTGCGCCAGTGCCGCAAGGAGCGCCGTCAGCCGCTGGGGAGCCTGCACACGGATGTAGCCCTGCGCACCCACCAGCATGCCGCGTGCATCGCGCCACAGCGCCGCACAGGTTGGCGGCTCATCGGGGCCAAGTGGGCGGTAGTTGTGCTGCTGCATCACGCCTCCAAGCGATCCAGAGCGGCATCAATCAGACGCTCCACCTCGGCCAGCAGTTCGTCCCAGCGGGCGTGGGTTGCCGTATTGCGCCCGGCACTATGGCCGAGGATCTCCTGGCGCAGCCGTTCGAGATCGTGCAGCAGCGTACCGAAGTAGGTGGGGGTATAGGCGCGCCCCTCGCTCTGATCATGCACCCGCGACGCCAACCGCGCCACCTCCTGAACCAGCGTCTCCAGATCGCGCTCAGCGGTGGATGCCGGGCCACCGGCACGCTCGATCAGCGGGCCGACAATCGCCTGGAGTGCCGAGATCTGTTCGGGGCGGTTCCAGACATGCAGCAAGACCCAGAAATCGGCCGGGCTGGCGGTATTGGAGCCACGCAGCAGCGCAGCGGCGGCGATCAGCTTGAGCAACTTGACCGCCCGCCGGTCACTCAGGGTGATGCCCTCGGCGCGGATTTGGCGCACGACCTCGCGGTAGTCATCGAAGATCGGGGCCAGCGCGATCTGTTCGAGGGCGTCGTAGGCGATCTGGAGCTGATCGAGGCTATCGAGGACTGGAACGAGCGATTCAGTGCGTCCCAGGCGGATGCGTTCGCGTTCCAGGCTCCAGCCCTTCGCCAACAGATCGGGGAAGTAGCGCTCGTCCACATGGTCGGTGCGTACCCGCAACAGGAAGCGGTCGAAGATCGCGCCCAGTTCATCACCTTCGGGAACCTCGTTGGTAGCCCCGTAGAGGCTGATCAGCGGGACGGCCACCTGTTCCAAGCCGTTATAGAAGAAGCGCTCGTTGAGGATGGTGAGCAGCGCATTCAGGATGGCGCTATTGGCCTTAAAGACCTCATCCAGAAAGGCGATCTTGGCCTGCGGTAAGGCGCGCTCGATGGTACGAGTGAAGGTGCCCTGCTGGAACTCACGGATGTTGACCGGGCCAAAGATCTCGTTCGGCTCGGTAAAGCGGGTCAGCAGATACTCAAAGAGATCCCCGGCCTCTTTGCGTGCGCCCAGGAGCAACACAAAGCGTTTCACCAACTCGGATTTGGCCGTACCGGGTGGGCCAACCAACAAGAGATGTTCGCGGGCAATCGCGCTAATCAGCATCAGATCAATGACCTGATCCTTGCCGACAAAATCCTGCTTCAGCCGGTCGCTGACATTAAAGCGCAACAGGCTGATGAGATCGCTGAGGGACATGCTTGCTCCTTTTTCATCCGCAGATTACGCAGATTACGCAGATTTTTTAGCTAGTTTCATCCGCAGATTACGCAGATTACGCAGATTTTTTTAGCTAGTTTCATCCGCAGATTACGCAGATTACGCAGATTTTTTAGCTAGTTTCATTTAAATTTAGAACCATTCGCTTATGCTGAAGGCTTTTGTTGCCAAAATTAAGCAATAAGCCTCTTTGTTTTTTAGTCGCCTTCAGATAGTTTAATAATTGAGCTTCTTCCTTACTGCTAAGCGTATCTATTGCTTTCAGTTCGACAATCACTGCATCAAAGCAAATAAAATCTGGGCGATATGTTGTTTTGAGCAACGTCTCTTTGTAGTATATCGGAATAGAAACTTCGCGCAAGAAGGGGATGCCTTGCTTCGTAAGCTCAATCTCTAATGCTTCCTGGTAGACCGATTCAAGAAAGCCATGCCCCAATTCGCGGTGGACAGCCATAGCGGCACCAATAATGGCATAGGTCTGGGGGTCGCGCTGTACGTTATGATCCATAACCATAAAACCCCTTTGATGTATCCGCAAATTATGCATATTTGTCCGCAGATTATGCATATTTGTCCGCAGATTACGCAGATTACGCAGATTTTTTAAGGCAGATTTTTATGATTTTAAATAATCTGCGTAATCTGCGTAATCTGCGGATAACATCTACCGTCTTCTCCGCCGGATGGCCTCGATCTGCTGCGTATAAACCTCGGTGGTAATCGTCACCCCGCGCCGGATCTGGCGGGCGATCTCCTGAAAAATGGCGCGGATCTCGTCGCCATTGAAGCCCTCGCTCTGCGCCGCGATCAGATCGAGCAGATCGGGGCTGAGGAGTGGAGCTTCGAACCCCCGCGCATGGATCGCGGCAATCTTGCGCCGCGTGGCTTGGTCGGGCAGGGCAATGTGGATGGGTTGCAGCCGCGAGGGCCGCAGCAACGCCTCGTCAATAATATCGAGCCGGTTGGTGGTACCGATCACCAGCAGATCCTGATCGGGGCGGAAGCCGTCAATTTCACTTAACAACTGTGCTACGACGGCATTCGAGGCCCGGCTGCCGCCCTCGCCTAGCCCGCTGCGCTGGGTGGCGATGCTATCAAACTCATCAAAGAAGATGACCGCCGGGGCGTTGCGGCGCGCAATACTGAAGAGACGACGCAGATTGCTCTCGCTCTTACCGACCCACATATCCATAATTTCGGGGCCACTCACCACCTGAATCGTCGCGTTCATGGCGTTGGCAATCGCCTTGGCAAAGAGCGTCTTGCCCGTACCGGGCGGCCCGTGGAAGATGAAGCCACGCGGAGCGAGTTTGCGCCGCCGGGTGCGTTCGGCGTCGCTCTCGGCGGGTGGCGGGAGATGCTCGGTAGGTTCGGGTTCGCCCTCTAGGCTAAAGGGCGGGCGCTTGCCGGTGATCAGCTCGATAGCCTCGAAGAGCTCGGTCTTGACCTCCTCGTAGCCACCGATGTCGGCGAAGGTGACATCGGGGATCTCGACATCATCGCCGCTGCCGCGCTTAAACTCGCGGATGAGCGCCATGAGCCGTGGGGTGGGCGTGGTGGGTTGGCTGTTGGCGAGCAGGTAGCGCATCACATTGCGCAGTTGGATGGCATTGTAGCCCGACACATTCTTAAAGAGCGTCTCGGCTTCAAAATGGGCAAACCGCTCACGCTCGGCACGGGTGAGCAGGTAGGGGATGGCATCGCGGCTCAGACCGGCCAATTCCACCCGCACCGCAAAGCGATCCACAATCACCTTGGGCAGACCGAGCGACGGATCAATGAAGCCAAGGATGGTCGGGATGCTCTCCTGGCTGCGGTAAAGTACCTCGGTCAGCATACGCGCATCGGTACTCAGCGGGCCTTCGCCACTTCCAGCTAGGGTATCGAGGTGGCGCACCACCAAGACCTGATCGCTCTTGATCCCGGCGAGCAGGCGGCTCAAACCGGCAATCCGCACCGCCGGGGTAAGCATATCGCGCTGAAGGAGCAACTGATCACTATTCTCGCTGTCGCTCTCTAACAAGGGGCGTTTGTTGGATTGGGCCACCGCGTGGCGGTAGATATATTCGGCCAGCACCTTGTCGCAGACGACCAACACCGAGAGATCATTGCTCAGGTAGCGCCCGATCTTACTAATCTCACCCGCATAGGCGCGTGCCACCGCCTCGCTATCGGTGAGCGTGGTCGGGAACGCCTGCGGAGCGTAGGCAGGCGTTCCCGCAGGCTTGGGAGGTACGGGAACTGCTTGTGGCTGCGCACTGAGTGCCTGCACCGCAAGCGGGCCAAGGCTCACCGGAATGAGCCGAAACGAACTCAAGGGCAGATCAAGCCAAGCCGGAGGAATGGGAGCCGCCGCACGAGCCGGAAAACGCTGCAAGAAGTCGCGCAGGAGCAAGGTCGGGGTACGCCCAGCCTCGATCAAGGCGGCGGTCTTATGTTCGGCAAAATCGAGGCGCAGTTCGTACATCGGTTACTCCCGGATGAGCACCATTCTAAATCCACGATCCAAATAGCGCGCAAACGGGCCACTCTCACTGTGCGCCCCACAGCGTAGCGCACTCGCATCATCATCAAAGGCGGCGTGAGAAAGTAAGACCTGGGCATCCGGATCTACGTCACTGAGGGGCGTTGGGTGGCTCGGTTCACCTTCTGGGGTCGCCAGCCACTCCATCACATTCCCGGCCAGATCGAGGGCGCTACATGCCGCCGCACCCTGCGGGAAACACCCCACCGGCGTCGTGCGCCCGATCCGGGTCTGATCAAAATTGGCATGTGCCGCACTCGGAGCCGCATCACCCCACGGATAGCGCCGGGGCTGCTCACCGCGCGCCGCATGCTCCCACTCCAGCGCGGTGGGCAGACGAATCAGATCGTTCGCCTCCAGCCAACCCGCCGCCCGCCCCTGCGCCGTCAGCCATGCACAGTAGGCCGCCGCCTCCCACCAACTGATGCCCACCACTGGCTGGTTGGGCTGGTTATACTCCGGGTCGGCCCAATACCAGGGATGGGTGATTTGGCGTCCATTCGACTTAAAGCGGCTCTCACTCGCCTGCAAGAAGGGCCAACCATTGGCGCTCCACCACTCACGCTGCTGGTAGCCCCCCGCCTGCAAGAAGCGCCGATATTCGGTGTTCGTCACCAAATAACGCCCAATACTGAAGGCGTAGGGCAGACTCTGGCGCTCCAACTGACCCACCTGCGCATCACCAAACCAGAAACTCCCCGCCGGGAGGTGGCACCAATAACCGCCCAGCGGCGCATCGCCACGCTGCGGATCAAGCAGCCGGGGATCACCCAACGCCCCCACCAGACCCGCCGCACGCAGACGCAAGCCCAACGGCGGGAAGGTCGTTGCGCCCCGTTCACCCTCGACCAGCACGGCCAACCAACGCCGCGCCGTCGCATCCCCGCTACGGGCGCGGGGTTCAAGCAGATCGAAGGCGGCATCCCAGGCTCCCTGTTCCAACAGCGGCTGCGCCGGATCACCCCGTGGCGTCGCCACCACCACCCGCCGCTGCGGGGATGGCGCAGCCTCCTTGGGCTGCACCCGGCGGCGCGGCTGCGCCAGATCGCGCAGCGCCTGGATCGCCCGTGCCTGTTCTTCCGCATCGTAGAGCGCCGCACTCCCCACACTCACCCACTGGTCAGCCAGCAGATCGGCCAACCCCGGCTGAGGGATCGGCGCACCGGGGCTGAGGAAGAGCGCCCGGCTACGCGCCTGACGGCGCAGATCGGGACTAATTCGGGCTAGATCCTCGCGCTCATCAAGGCCAAGTTGGCTATGCACAAACCAACACACCTCAATCTGGCTGTAGGTACTGGCCTGAGCACGCAGATGCGTCGCCACATGCCCCACCACCCGCCCCAGATCGGGCCGCCCCTGGCCGCTGCGCCGCACCAGCGCCGCCACCTCGGCGGGACGCGCCAAACCTTGGGGAGGATGAATCAGGTGGTCAAAGCTGATCACCTGCACCGCCATGCCATGCGCCAAACCCGAACGCGCCAGCGCCAAAGCCCCCGCCTTCGCCAGCACCTCCAGATCACCCGCCATCGCATCGCCCAACTGCACCAGCAGCACCAACAGACGCGGGCGGCGCTCTGGGGGGCGTTCGTGGCCATAGTAGAGCAACTCGCCATTCAGAAAACGGTACGCCACCAACTCACTCGGCAAAGCCCACTCACTCGGCACAATCGCATCGAGCGAACCGGTACGCGCCAGACCGCCATAACCATCGGCGGTATAGGTCTGCATACCCGCACCGGGGTCAACATCGGCCAGCGCCGGAGTGAAGGCCAGCACCTCATCGAAGAGCGCATGCTGAAAATCGGCCACCCCCAACAATTCGCGCAACCCGCGCAGATCGGACACCTCGGCCACCCCCGGCGTCTGCGTGGCCACCGCGTGCAGGAAGCGCACATCCGCCGGGGCCAAGGTGCGCAGCCGGGTGCCGAGGTGGGCAAGCAGCACTGGCAGATCATCAGTGGCGGGTACCCCAGCCGCAAGATGGGCCAGAATAGCAGCCACGGCCAGATCATTCAGACTGAGGCTGCGGGCGGTGGCCACCACCGGCAACTGAGCCACCGCGCACAGAAAGCGGGCATACGCATCATCGCTAGTGGGCAGCGGCTGTTCGGCAACCAGCAGCATCCCCAGATCGGCCACGAGACCCAACGGCAACGCCGGGGCGAGGCTGGCGGCACGCTGCTGCCAAGAATGGGCGCGGCCGGTAGCATGTGCTAAACTTACTTTTAATGTCATTGATTTTTAACCATTATGTGTGGTATAATAACGTTAGACTCATCTGCCAGGTGTAGAAAGAGATCTTCTGCCGTAGCTGTAAGGCTGCGGCAGTTGCATTTATAATTCTCTCCGCTCGTATCGTTTACGCATACTCCTTCGCATCGATTCCCCATCAAGGTGGTATGCAGTTATGAGAAACGCCACCTGTCCAATGCGTTTCGGCTTATGCTCAAGTATGACCACATAATCCCCGGCTTCTAACCAAGCATACATGCGCAAACGCTGATTCCCCTCCCGATAGTGCCAAAATTTGATCGCAGGATCATTGATATTGCGCAGAATGGGGGCACACCATGGCAGCCGTTCAGCACGACGAAAATCTGGCAAGCGGTCGCCACTCTTGTTATCTTTGCGCGTCACAAGATGCCAGAAACTCTCCTCGTAAGCTTCACCCGGTAAGATACGACGGTCATGCCAGATCGGCTCACCAGCCAGAAACAACGACCCCGTTTTGAAATCACGGGTAAATACGGTATAAAGCTGATGAAGGATATCATTCCAGTCTCCGCTTAGATCGAGCATTGGAGGAAGCCAATCAGGTAATGTCATACATTCCCCCTGTTAGGCTTCCAAATAAAGATATTGACCTTATTCTCACGAGGAAACGTAGATCGGGTAAGTGTATATTTAGATCGCTCACGGATACGCTCAACGATTGCCACTTTACCTGCATTATCTGACAAATGACGATTAGCATAACTTACAGCGCCGATAAAGAGATCTGCCACTTGTAGAATTTTCACTTCATTTGAACGGACGTTTTGAATACGCTCAATAATTGTACGACTAAAATCGTAATTTTTATTACTAAGTACTGTGTGGAGATGTTGTACTTTATCTGTACTACGTGTATCTTTGATGTCAAGATAAATACGGTAATGCAATCCTGGATCAATAATCACATTTAACATAGTAAAATACATTTTATAGTACCATTCATCATGTTTTTGCTTAAATCTTTCATGTTGAAGTTGTGTTTTATCTGGAATAACGAGTGCACGAAAATGCAAGTCATCATCATCGAAGAAATAATCAACTAAGTCGAGATAGAATTGCGTTTTTGCCGAGGATACCTTTCCCCACTTGATCTCGAAATTCGGTGACATGCCATTACGCTCGCTGATCTCACGTATTCGGCAAGTAATCTCGCGTGTCTTTTCCATAGGACACCAGATAGCACCAAGAACCATCACTAATGGTGTGCCGTGTTCCAAATGTCCACTCTCATCGCAGTAGATGTTATAGGTATTATTCATAGTTGTTTCACTCCTATAAGCGCCAACCTTCTCCACCACTCCTCAAGATTGTCCCAACCTATCCACTAACCCCCGATTCCCCATCCGCTCAGCCGCCGCCCGGTAGCGCCGCAGTGCAGCTTGGTGCGCCGCCGCCGTACTGGGATGATCGAGCAACCGTAGCGCCTCGGCATACCCCTCCTGCACCCGATCCATCCGCCCGACCGCCTCGCCCCAGGCGGCCAGCGCCAACCAGACCGGGGCGCTCTCGGCGCTGTGGGGCAGCAGCGGCAGCAGCGCCAAGCCCGCCCGGTAATCCGCCTGACCAGCCGGGTCGCCCAGGGCGTGCGCCACCTGGAGGTGCAGACGCGCCTGAATCACCCGATCTTCGGCTTGGGCCAGCGCACGTTGCAGCGGCGCCACCGCCTCGGCCACGCGCCCCAGATCTAAGAGCAGCGTTCCCACCGCCAGATCATCGCCGAGTGCCTGGAGGCACGCCAACTCGCGGGCGGGCATCCCGGCGCGGCGGAAACATTCGAGCGCCGCACGCGGCTGTTGGGCCGCCAGAAACGCCTCGCCCGCCGCCGGGAGATCATCAAGGATCAGCAGCCGCCGCGCCGCCTCAGCACTCGCCGTGGGGGTCCCGAACGCCGCGAGTAACTCCGCCGCCGCCCGGTATTCACCACACTGCTCATAAGACTGCACCGCCCGGCGCAGATGGTACTCACGGGGTAGATTTGGCATAATGCAATTTTTGTCTTCTCCATTCAAATAGTGCTATCGCTAAGGCATGCGTTACATTCATTGAACCATTTGTTCCGTACATAGGAATATGCACTGAAAAGTCACATTCAGATAATATCTTTTCTGGTATACCATGACGCTCATTCCCAATAACAAATGTGCAGTTATCGGGCATATTTGTTGAGAATATATCACTTGAACAAGATGTTATTTCAAGAGCCACCAGCGGACGGAATAGGTGAATCTCCTCAAAGAATCGATCACTATCATAGACCTCCCAAGGTATTAAAGAATCACAGTTCCTGGCTATCTTATGTATACGCTTATGATCAATTTCGATAGCACCAATGAATATGACAGAACTACTTCCAGCCGCATCCGCAAGCCGAAGAACACTCCCCAAGTTATCAGGAATTTGGAGATTTGCAGCAATAATACGGGGCGCTGGCGGGTAAAGCATTTGTGAGCGCAATTGCTTTTGGCGCTCATACAGTTCTTGACCCTCTAATTGTTGAGTAGGTCGCTCCATGTTTTTTATCTCGCAATTATATACTGAATCGATCTGATAATCCGATATCGGCTATGGTACTCACGGGGTAGATTTGGCATACAGACGCGCTATCTGTTCGAGAAAGCGGACATCCAAATAGATGTATGGGCGCAAACTGGCCGCTTCGGACTTCATAATAGTGTGCAGGGGACGGTAACGCTTCATAGCCCGCTCAACCAAGCGGCGCTGACGAGCATCCCCATGCACGCGGGCGAGGCGCAATTGTTCTAAGAGTGGCCACTGCGGGCGCTCATCATTGCCTTGCCGCGAGAGCATACACTCCACCTCATAGAAGTCCAACACCCACGGCTGCCACACCACATCCAGCGCCAACAACTGGCCCAGCAGCGTCCCCACCGCCGCACTCGCCGCCACGCGCTCCGGACGCAGCCCGCGTCGCACCTCAGCGGGGCGCAAGCCCAGATTGAGCCAATGGTCACGCAGTGCCGCCCGCACCGGCGTATAGACAAGTAGAGAACTGAGCATCTGTGGGGATGGCAATACCTCTAGATGCAGGAACCATACCGCACTGAGCGGGCTACGCGCCAGCAGATCGCGCAGCAATGGTTGCAGGTGGTCGGCAATGATGCCCCGTTGCGCCCGCATCCATGCCCATATCAGGCAATGGTAGCCGATCTGGGTAGGCAGATCCTCGGCCACTGGTAGAGCCGCAATCATGCGCTCGGTGAAGGTGATCAAATCCTCATCGGGATGATCATGCAACCACGCGATCTGATAGAGTACCGCTCCCAGCCAGAGCGGTGTGGGGGGAATACTCTCCGGGCGTAGCGTCGCCCCATCTGGCCATGTCTCTAGCAGCGCATCCACATGCGCTGTAAATAGATAGGGGAAAGCAAAGGCAGGCTGAGTCAGCATGTGTTCCAACCGAGCCAGATCAGTGAGTGGAGCCGCGACTACCACCTGATCAAGCAACAGACGTTGCAGGAATGTTGCATAGCTGTGCAGATCACTCATTACTTTTTCGCTTGAATATGCAGCAGAAAGGCATACGCCACCAACTCAAACCAAGCCAACGCGCCACACAAGAAGAGACCCAGCGCACCATCGCGCCAGCCACCCAACTGGATGTAGCGGCGCACAAACTCACGCGCCGGTGCCCCGAAGAAGTTGCGCAGGCGGGTGCGCCGCCCCTCGGACGCCAAGGTGCGCGCCTGCGCTAAGGCGTAGCTCGTCTGTTTAGCCCAAAACTCGCCCAGCGTCTCGATATTCTCGTGGGTAAAGTGGCCCCGCAGCGTCGCCAACTCGCCATGCAGATCGGCAAACTCATGCACCAAGCGCGCCTCGTCATAGCGTGCTACATCGCGGCGCAACAGACGCAGTTGGCAATCCGGGTACCACCCACCACCGCGCAACGTCTGGCCAAAGAAACGATTATGACGCGGAATCCAGTACCCCACCGCCAGCGGCGTGGCCGACAAGAGCGCACGAATCTCAGCCGCCAGATCGGGTTCAACGCGCTCATCCGCGTCAATGAAGAGTACCCACGGGTAACGGCAGAGATCGAGGGCGCGGTTACGCTGGGCGGGAAAGCCGCGCCACGGCTCAATAAAGACGCGAGCGCCATACGCCGCACAGAGCGATGCGGTGGTATCGCGGGTACGTGCATCAACCAGCACCACCACCTCATCGGCAAGGCCGAGCAGGCTGGCCAGACATCCCTCGATATGCCGAGCCTCATCACGCGCAATAATCGCAACCGAAAGCCCATGCATCATACGCTTATGTATACTTGTTGCCGTCTCCACTGGGGTATTCTAACATATGAGGTGTGGCTCTTCGATCATTCGCTAGGGGCAAAGCAGCACCCACCCGGCCATATAGGATGAAGTGCAGGCGACAACAACGTTGTACATGCCCTGACCCAATCGTGAACAGTTCCGTCGTAACTGTTCACACTTCTCCTAGCTTCCAGTTTTTGACGCAAAGACGCAGAGGCGCAAAGCCTGCAACAAAACCTTTGCGTCCTTGCGCCTTTGCGTCAATACAAGATTTCTTTTACCCCAAGTGTGAACAGTTACGTTCCGTCTTCTACTTGACTCCCACTCCAAGCATTGCTATACTTCCTAACCAATAGCGATGACGGGGACGAGTAACCCTACGCAACCCCTCCAGCGAGTCCGGGATGGTGTGAGCCGGGCGGTCGGGCGTATGGTGAAGATCACCCCTGAGCTGGTAGGTGAAAGCAGGCCACACCTGTGAGTAGTTGCGCCCGGTGTTGTGCCCCGTTAGCGGCACAGAGCGTTATTGGACGTTCGCTGAGTGCAGTGTCGTGATCACGATCACACATTGAACCGGGGTGGTACCACGGGGCATATGTCGCCTCGTCCCCTGTCTGGTTGGCCGTTGGCCACCACAGTGGGGCGGGGTTTTTTGTTGTTGTGGTTCAAGGAGGGTTGCGCTGATGTTTACTCCGGTTGGTACGCATGTCTCGTTTCCCCAGCTTGAGGATCAGATCCTGGAGTGGTGGGAGAAGAATGAGATTGTCGCCAAGTCGCTCGCGTCGGGTACTAAGCCGTTTGTCTTCTATGAGGGGCCACCGACCGCTAACGGGCGGCCAGGGTTGCACCATGTTATCAGCCGTATCTTTAAGGATGTGATCTGCCGCTACCGGGCGATGCAGGGCTATAAGATCGTGGGCCGCCGTGAGGGTTGGGATACCCACGGTCTGCCGGTGGAGATTGAGGTTGAGAAGAAGCTCGGATTTAGTGGGAAACCCGATATTGAAAAGTATGGGATTGCCGAGTTTAATGCCCGCTGCCGCGAGAGTGTCTGGGAGTATATCCAGGAGTGGCAGACCTTCACCAAGCGCATTGCCTACTGGGTGAGCGATGATGGCTACTATACCTACGACAATAAGTATATCGAGTCGCTCTGGTGGATCTTCCGCCAACTCTGGGATCGCGGGCTGCTCTTCCGTGACTATAAGGTGACGATGCACTGTCCGCGCTGTGGCACCGGCCTGAGTGACCACGAGGTCAGTCTGGGCGCGCGTGACGATGTGGATGATCCGAGTGTCTTTATTAAGTTTCGCGTCTGTGGCGATGGGGTGCCTCGCGCTGGCGCGAATGGGGAGACGCTAGTCGGGGCGTTCCTCGTGGCCTGGACGACGACACCCTGGACGCTCCCGGCAAATGTGGCCCTAGCGGTGAAGCACGAGGCAACCTACGCAGAGGTCGAGTATCAGGGCGAGCGGCTGGTGCTGGCCGAGGCGCTGCTACATGCGGTCTTGGGTGAGGAGTATACCGTTCTGCGCACCTTCAACGGCAATGATCTGGTGGGGTTGCGCTACGAGAAGCTCTTTACGGGTGTGCCCGGTGCGGGGGATACGGTCGATCTGGAGACGGCCTACCGCGTCATCGCCGATGAGATGGTGTCGCTCGATGATGGTACCGGGATTGTGCATATCGCCCCGGCCTATGGCGACTTGGAGGTGGGGAAGAAGCACGGCCTACCGACGCTCTTCTCGGTTGATCTGAATGGCATGGTGATGCCGGAGTTTGCCGAGTTGGGCTTTGCGGGTAAGTTCTTCAAGCAGGCCGATCCCGACATCACGCGCAACCTGCGCGAGCGCGGGCTGCTGCTGAAGAGTGGGCGCGTGCGCCACTACTACCCCTTCTGCTGGCGCTGTGACTCGCCGCTGCTCTTCTATGCCAAGCGTTCGTGGTACATCAAGACGACCGCCTTTAAGCCCGATCTGGTTGCGAATAACCAGCAGATCCACTGGGTGCCGGAGCATATCCGTGATGGTCGCTTCGGCAATTGGCTGGAGAATAACATTGACTGGGCAATCAGCCGTGAGCGCTACTGGGGCACCCCGCTGCCGATCTGGGTCAGTGCCGATGGCAACCACATGGAGTGTATCGGCTCGCTCGAAGAGTTGGAGCAGAAGGTGGGGCGCTCGCTCCAGGATCTCGATCTGCACCGCCCATACGTGGATGATCTGACCTGGGAGCACCCACAGCACGGCACCATGCGCCGCATCTCCGATGTGGCCGACTGTTGGTACGATAGTGGCTCAATGCCGGTAGCGCAGTGGCACTACCCCTTCGAGAACCAGGAGGTCTTTGAGGCCGCACACCCCGCCGACTATATCTGCGAGGCGGTGGATCAGACGCGAGGGTGGTTCTATACGCTGCACGCGGTGAGTACGCTGCTCTTCGACCGCCCGGCCTTCAATAATGTGATCTGTCTGGGTCATATTCTGGATGAGCAGGGCTTGAAGATGAGTAAGAGCCGGGGCAATGTGATCACGCCCCAGGAGGTGATCACGCAGTACGGGGTAGATGCGCTGCGCTGGTATCTCTTCACCGCTGCCCCTCCCGGCAACCCGCGCCGCTTCAGTGGGGCGCTGGTGAATGAGAGTCTGCGCAAGTTCATGCTGACGCTCTGGAATACCTATAGCTTCTTTGTCACCTATGCCAATCTGGATGATTGGAAGCCGGGGATGGCGGAGAGTGCGGCGCTCCAGCCGATTGACCGCTGGGCTTTGGCGCGGCTCAATGGCCTGGTGCGCGATGTCACCGCGAGTTTGGAGGAGTATGAGGTCTACCCGGCAGGGCGTGCCATTGAGCATTTTGTAGACGAACTCTCCAACTGGTATGTGCGGCGCAACCGGCGGCGCTTCTGGAAGAGCGAGACCGATGCGGATAAGCAGGCCGCCTACCAGACGCTCTACACCGCGCTACTCACCGTCTCCAAACTGATGTCGCCCTTCGCGCCCTTCATGGCCGAGGCGATCTACCGCAACCTGAGCAGCGGCCAGCCCGATGCTGCCGAGAGCGTCCACTTGGCGGCGTGGCCGCAGGTGGATGCGGCGCTCCTTGATGACCAACTCGTCGCCGATACCGAAGCGCTCCTGGCGGCGGTCTCGCTGGGACGAGCGGCACGCAAGAATGCCAACCTGAAGGTGCGCCAGCCACTGAGCGAACTGTGGGTGCGCGGCCAGACCCCGGCAGCCACCGAGGGCGTGCGGCGCTTCGAGTCGGATCTGCGTGATGAACTGAACGTCAAGGCGGTGCGCTACCTGGAAGCCGGATCGGAGATTGTCGAATACCGCTTCAAGCCCAACCTGCGCCTAGTGGGCAAGAAGTACGGCAAGCAGGTACCCGCGCTTACCGCCGCACTCAAGGCACTGGATGGTGTGGCGGCACGCGCAGCCGCGCATGCAGTCGAAGCCGGGCAGCCAGTGGTGCTGAACGTGGAGGGCCAGGAGTTGAGCATCCTCCCCGAAGAGTTGCTCGTTGAGAGCAGCGCCCCAGAGGGCTACGCGGTCGCCGATGCGGATGGTATGTTGGTGGCACTCAATACCAGCGTGACGGATGAGTTGCGCATGGAAGGGGCGGCGCGCGATCTGGTGCGCAGCGTGCAGGATGCGCGCAAACAGGCCGGGTTGGCGATCTCGGATCGGATCAGCCTGAGTCTGGAGGCGAGCGACGCGGCCACCGCCGAAATGCTCAGCCAGACCCTGGCGGTGTGGGGTGAGTATGTGGGTAGCGAGACACTCGCCACCAGCCTGGTGGTGGGGGCGATGCCCGCCGAGGCGCATGTGGAGGCGGTGGAGTTGGGTGAAGGGACGGTGCAGATGGGTATCGTGCGCGCCGAATGTTGACGCAAAGACGCAAAGGGTTGGAGGAAACAAAATGTTCTTCTTGACGCAAAGGCGCAAAGACGCAAAGGGTTTATTGAACGCTTTGCGCCTCTGCGTCTTAGCGTCAAAATCTGGGATGCCAGGTAACTATTCACCCTTGGGGTAAAAGAAATCTCGTGTTGACGCAAAGGCGCAAAGACGCAAAGGGTTGGAGGAAACAAAATGTTCTTCTTGACGCAAAGGCGCAAAGACGCAAAGGGTTTATTGAACGCTTTGCGCCTCTGCGTCTTGGCGTCAAAACTGGGATGCCAGGAGAAGGCAGAATGTTCTTCTTGACGCCAAAGCGCAAAGGGTTTATTGAACGCTTTGCGCCTTGGCGTCTTGGCGTCAAAACCGGGATGCGAAGATGAGTACGATCCGTGACATCTTAGACCGCCAAGCCCCCTGGGGCATCTACGAGGCGGGAGAGGGGCGGGTGGCGGCCAGCGCGGCGGGGCTGCGCATGACCACCCGCAACGTCACAGCGCGTTGCTACAGCGACGCCCAGATCCACGACTATCGCCTGCGCGGGCTGCACCTCCCGCGCAGGCCGCCGCTGCGCATCAGCCTGCGGGCGCGCTTCTCGCACCCGGCCCACGCACTGCGTGGCACAGCCGGGTTCGGGTTGTGGAACTACCCCAACCTGACCCATCCGGTGCTCCCCCAGACACTCTGGTTCTTCTTCGCCTCGCCACCCGCCGCGATGGAGCTGGCGCTAGGGGTGCCGGGGCATGGCTGGAAGGCCGCGACGATGGATACCGGGCGGCCCCAAGCACTGACGCTGCTCCCGTTCGCACCACTGGCCGTGCCGCTTATGCGCAGCTACGCGGGCTACCGCATGCTCTGGCCGGGAATCCAGCGCTGCGTGGGGGTACAGGAGGCACAACTCCACAGCAGCATGACCGACTGGCACGACTATGAAATCGTGTGGGGTGAACGGGTCAGCAGCCTCTTGGTGGATGGAGTTGCGGTACTTGATCAGGTACCCTCACCTCGTGGGCCGCTCTGCTTTGTGGCCTGGGTAGACAACCAGTATCTGGTGGTGACGCCGCAGGGCCGTTTTGGTTGGGGCTTGTTGGATGCGCCAGAGGAGCAGTGGTTGGAGACGAGCGATCTATCGTTCGGGTAGGGGCAACGCATCGCCCCTACGGGCATTTTTGTACTTCATCAGGTATATCAATGCTCCGATGGAGCCTGTGGCCAACGTCAGGATGAGCCATGGCCACGGATTGCGTCCGCCAACTTTGGTGTCGTTCCACATCCAAACCAGACACCACTGATTACCAATGCGCTGCATGGGATTACTATTCGCTAGATTATCGTACAATATGGGACGCACCTATATTCTGCACGTCCCACCCGCCGTCAGTGCCTCCCCCCTGCCACTCATCATCGTCTTTCACGGAGCGCAAAATGCCATTCGGGCGTAACTATTCACACTTGGGGTAAAAGAAATCTCGTATTGACGCAAAGGCGCAAGGACGCAAAGGTTTTATTGCAGGCTTTGCGCCTCTGCGTCTTTGCGTCAAAAACCGGAAGCTAGGAGAAGTGTGAACAGTTACATTCGGGCTGAGCTTTGACCCCTATGCCAACCAGTGCGGATGCAGCACGGAAGTGGGGCTTGATAATCGGGGAATGACGCCAACACGGGTTATAATACCTCCCAGATCCTGCTTGTGGAGAAGACTCCATGCCCACAGATCTCGCGTTGCGCCACTGCCACGCCCTCCGTGCTGATCCCGCGTTTGCCCGTTGGGGCACGAGCGACTATGTCCCGTTGCGAGCGCTGCGGTTGGCACCGGGGCTGGCATGGGATGCCGTGTTGGATCAGATTGACGCTGCACCACCCGATGTGGAGGTGGTGGCGGCGCTGAGTGCGGCGCTGAATCAGGCAGAGCAGCGCTTAGTGGCGGTGCTTGGCCCGGCCTTCATTGGCCAGACGAGTGCGCTGCGCCGCTTGGCGTGGCAGTTGGCCGATCAACCTGCTCAGACGGTGCCGATCTTGGTTGATCTGGCGCGTTATGCAACTCAACCCGGTGGGGTGCGCCGTTTAGTGGCGACGATTGCTGAGGCGGCGGGGGGCTATGTGCCCGAGTTTGCCGAGGAGGTGGCGGAGATCTTGGTGCGCACAGCCCCCTCCCCCACTCGGTTGGTGATCATTCTGGATGGCTTGGAGGCGGTGCAGTTGGAACTGCGTCCCGATCTGAGCCGTGAACTGCGCCAGTTGGTGCTAGATCGTCGTTTGACAGCGCAACGTTTTATCCTCAGTTGCCGCCGTGAGGCTATGCCCGCTAACTTAGAGGGCTTGGCGCAGCGCTTTTTGCTCCAGTACCTCAGTGGGCGCGAGGTGCTGGCCTACCTACGCCAGCGGCGGGGCAGTCTGGCTCAGGCCAATACGCGCTTTGCCCAGATCCTTGAGACGCACCTGCTCGATCTGGCTGCGCTGCCGCCGCTCCTCGCCGATATGTTGCGCCGCTTGGAGGGGCGTTATGCCGAGGGTTTGAGCCGTAATCAGCTTTTGCAGGATGGCCTGGAGGCTCAGATTTCCGCGCTGCCCACCCACCTCAAACGCGGCGATGTCGCCCGCCAGAGCCTGATCGCACTAGCCTGGGAGATGAGTTGGCAGCCCGATGAGGCGCTCGATCTACAACGGGCGTTTCAGTTGCTCAATGCGGTACGTGGCGAGCGCAGTTATAGCCTTGAAGAGTTGTATGATCAGCTCTGTGTGGTGGGAATGCTGCACGATGTGGATCGTTGGCGCACCGCCTTCCAACGCCCTGGACAGCGTGCCTACTGCGCGGCCCTAGCGTTGATGCAGCGTAGTGATCAGATGACCACCCTGGCCGATCTGCTACCCCAGTGTGGGGTGACGGATCGCCACGAGCGCTGGGCGACGGTGTTGATCAGTCTGGCCGGGATGCTGGAGCGTAGCACCGATCTCCTCGCCCCCATTCGCCGATCTGCCTTGCAGAGTAATAACGGCCTCTATATGCTCCTGCTGGCGCGTTGTCTTCAGGCATTGCCCGGCGACCGGTTTGAATCGCTGCCACCCACGACACGCGGAGCGCTGCTTGATGCCTGCGCGGCTTGGGCCGACCCCGCCCGCGAGCCGTCGGCGGCCCGCCGCGCTCAGATTGCTGATGCTCTCGGTTGCCTGCCCGACCCGACGAGTGTGCGGGCGTTGCTGCGTCTCGCTACTGAGCGCGTGCGCCCAGCGGTGGGGCAGCGGCTCGATTATGAGTATACGAGTGTGCGCCTGCATGCAGCGCTGGGGTTGCGCAACCTGATGCTCTTCCGCCCACCTACCCACAGCGCCGGGGCGGCGCTGTGGGTTAACCAAGAGCCGCGCAGTATTGCGGTGCTGCGGGCATGGGTGGCGGCAGGCGAGGGTGATCAGGCCAGCCTGCGCCAATACAGTAACGATGCGAGTACACCGATTGAGGCGCGCATGCTGGCGCTGGTCGCGCTGGCCGATCTGGCAAGCAGTACCCACGATCTCTTCTTCCTGTTGCGCATGATCCTCGTGGCACCGCTAGGCAACCCCAACGACTATGCGGCGATGGCGCGCACTGCCGCTGACGCGCTCACCCTCGCCGATGCTGCCAGCGTCGCTACCCTGATCACCGCGATCCTTCGTCGTCGCCCGCAACTCAGTACTGAGGCTGCGGGGCAGGTGATCTATTTGGCCGGGCGGGTACGGACGCACGATCCGGTCAGTGTGGACTGGCTGGTGCAGCAGTTGGTCGCGCACCCCGATCCGCTGATCAAGGCCAAGGCGCTGCGTTCGCTGGCGTGGATTGTGGGTACCCACCGCGATCTGCCGCTTGCTCCGGCCTTGCTGGCGGCAGCCCTGGCGATTGGGCGCGGCCTACGGAGCGACCTCAACCTGCCCACGCCGCTCGCCGCCCTCACACTGCACCATCTCCCCACCGATGATACTGGGTGGCTCTATCTGCGCCGCACGGCCCTCGAAGCGCTACGTTGGCTCGCTCAGGATGCCGATCTTAGTGACATAGCGGCTGAAGCCCCCACTTGGCCGCTCGATCTGCGACGGGCGTTGGGAGACAAATCATGACCGAACCCCTCAATCTCCTGGTGCTTGAGATCGCCGACCGTGACTCCATGCGCCATGCCTTTCCCTTACGGCTGACGTTGGCCGATGGCAGTGCCGCAAGTGATTGGCTGATTCTCGCTGATCTGCCCCCACCGCCCGCGCCGCGTGCGCGGGGCAGTGATTTGGCGGCCTACGGGCTGTTGCTCTTTGAACGCCTCTTCCCCGACTCACTCTTGGCGCTCTTTCGCCAAGCCTGGATCGCCGCCCAGCGCGGGCGCGGTGTGCTGCATCTGCAACTCTGGATCAAGAGTAACGCCCCCGAACTTCAGACGATCCCCTGGGAGATGCTCTATGTGCAGGAAGCGACCGGCGCTCCGGTGCCACTCGCCGCGAACCCGCTGGTGGCCTTCTCACGCTATGTGGATAGCCCGAACCCGTTTGTGGCTCCACTGGAACGCTGGCCGCTGCGGGTGCTGATCGCGATTGGTGCGCCCAACGACCTAGCAACACGCTGGGGCGGCTTGACCCCGGTGGATTTCGTGGAGGAACGATCCCGCCTCGCGGCGGTGTTGGATGCCGTGAGTAGCGCTGGCCAGATCGAGTACCGTTTCTTACAACCCGCCACCCCGGAGGCGCTGCTGCGAGCTATGGAGGATGGATACCAGATGGTCATCTTCTATGGCCATGGCCTCTATACGCCACGCCTCGGTACCAGCCTGATGCTGCAACGTGCTGATGGGGCGGGGCAGTTGCTATCGGGCAATGATCTGGTGGCCGCGCTGCGACGTAATGGTACCCGCCCGGCCCTCTTTGTGCTCATCTCATGCAATACGGCCCCCCAGCGCGCCGATCCGGCTCTCGACAACCTGGGCATCCAGATCGTGCGTGATGGCGGTGTACCGGCGGTCGTGGCCATGCGCGATCTGGTCGAGATTGATCTGGCACGCGCCTTCACCCAGTACCTGTGCGATTATCTGCTGCGCTATGGCATGATTGACCGTGCGATGGTCGCTGCGCGCCGCCAAGTCTTTGACCCGCAGAGCGCCAACTGGACGACCCCGGTACTCTATCTGCGCAGCCGCGATGGGCGGCTCTTTGTTCCCAATGCCCAACTCGAATTTGCCCGTCTGCTCAGTAACGACCCCCAGATTAGCCCCGCCGCCATCGCCGCACCCGCCGGAGCGCGCCTCAATCTGCTCAAAACCACCCCCGATGAACAGCCCAACCCGCGTGAGGCGCGGCTCTTGCTCGATGATCTGCTCGCCCTGGGGCAGAGCCAGACCACCCCCGCGCCGCTGGTGGTGAGTGGTGGTTCGCGGATTAGCCGTTCGCTCCTACTCCAGCAGTGGGCCTGGAAGCAGAATCGGGATACGACTGCGCAGATGGTCGCGGTCTACCTTGCGTTAGCCGAGGATCGCCACCTGCAAGCCGGAATGCGCATTGAGGATCGTTTGATCGAAGCCGCCAGTCTGCTCGATCCGGCCCACGGGGTAGCGCTGATGAATCTGCTGGCCGAGGGCAAGGATGGCGGTGCAGCGCGTTTTGTGCTGCTGATTGATGGCCTGGAGAGCCTCGAACCTTCCCGCCGCATGCTGTTGGCCGAACTGCTCGCCACCCTGGCCCGCCGCTGGCCCGCACAGCGCATCGTTATCAGTGTGGAAGAGGCCGAAGCCCCCGATCTGTTACGCCAGTCCGACACCTTCTGGCTACTCCTGACTCCGCTCAGCGAACGCCAGATCCGCGCCTACCTGCGCTACCGCGATCCCCCACGTGCCCTCTCACACCTGCGGGCGATTATGCGCGGCGGGTTGCGTGATCTGGCGAATGACCCGCAGATGCTCACGGCGATTGCCGAGCGGCTGATTGAGGATACGCGCAGCCGCACGCTCACCCGCGATGAGTTGCTGAGTGGACTGCTTGATCGGTTGGTGGAACGGGCAGCCAGTGCCGGTGTCACTCGTGCGGGGGCGCGGGCGGGAATGCTCGCGCTGGCCTGGGCACTGCATAGCAGTCTGCGTAGCAGTATGACGATCACTGTGGCCCGTGCGCTCTTGCGCGAGTATGAGCCGGAGGCGGATCTCTACACCGCACTGTGTCAAGCCGGAGCGCTGGTTGAAATCGGGGGGGCGCTGGTGCAGATGCCCCACCTGGCCCTTCAGAGCTACGCCGCTGCCTTGGCGCTGCAAGAACGGGCCGATCTGGCCACCCAGTTGACCGAGATCATGGTGCAGGCCGGGTTGCCGCAACGGATGGACTGGTGGAACCCGGTATTGATCGGGTTGGCCCAGCGCAGCGAGCGCCTCGATCTGCTCACGCCCATCTGGACGGCCATCGCCCAAGAATTGAGTGGCGCACAAGCAGTCGTGGCCGCCCGCTGTATCGGAGCCTTCTTCCAGGCGCAGCGGCAAAGTTCGAGCCTGCTGGTGCGGCGTCCCAGCGCCGCTGAAGAGCGCCACCTGAACAGCCTGATTGATCGGCTGCTCATCCAACTCGATCCGCGTTTTGAACCCAGCGCGGCGCTGCGGGCGATGCTGGCTGAGGCGTTGGGGCAACTTGCCTACCCGCAGGTACGCAGCGCCCTGCGGAGGCAACTGGCGGAGCGCGTCCTGCTCGTGGATGATGCATGGCAGTATGATCGCCCCCTGGTGCGCGCCGCTGCGGCGCGGGCGCTACGCGACATGCCGGGGAGTAGCGAGGAGAACGGCCACTTCACAAGTCTGCTGCAAGCGTGGCGACGCACCCAGCACGAAGCGCTCGTCACCGCCCTCACCGCCCCCGACTACCAGAGCGATGAACGCGCCTTGGCGGCCTTCGCCCTGAGCGACATGAGCGACCAACCGGGAGTGCAGGAGCGCCTGCTCGATCTGCTGCTCCACGGCGAGGGGGAAGGGGCCAAGAAGGAGTGGCAGGCCACCCAGGCGGCCATCGCCGACGCGCTCATCCTAGAGGCCGACGAGCGCCTCGCCGATCTGCTCGAACCGGCCCTGCTCGCCCAAGCCGATCTCGATCTGCGCACCGAGATCCTCATGCTCAACATCGTCGGAGCCTGCGCCGGACACCGCCCCGCCCTACGCACCTGGCTCGCCGAGCGCAGCCAGAAACCGCGCATCCCCTTGGTGGCCAGCCTCGCCCAGATGGCGCTGGCACGCGCCGTGAGCAACCCTGGCCCACAAGACGACGCCCTGCGCAGCCAACTCGAACAGGCCGCCCGCCACATGATCGAAACCCCCATCAGCGCCGAGGTGCCCATGGTTGCCACCCTACGCCGCCTCGCCATCCAGACCCTGGTCTGGCTAGGGGTAACCGGCGACGGCACGCCGCCCCCGGCGATCACCTCGTGGCCCGTGGCGCTGCGCCAGGCGTGGTGGGAGTTGGTGGGGGGGTAGGGGTGTCCGCAGGTATGTATCCGCAGATTACGCAGATTACGCAGATTATTAGTCCGTAAATTAAGACCTCTTGTGTTCTATCGCCACGTCACTTAGACTGGTGGCATGAAAAAACAGCACCTCACC
>NZ_RYFD01000103.1 GCF_004138135.1 Candidatus Oscillochloris fontis | reverse complement strand
ACTCGTTGACGGGCATCACAGGTCGCTCCCATCTCGCTACGCTCTGATGCGCTCCCGTCAGCCCCACGCCCAACGCCAGCCTTCAGGTGCGCCGCTGGCAACTTCCCGTGATCCGAGCGAAGTTTGCCTACCAGGAAATACCCAGAATGCACCGAGTTCGCAGGCCGCGCCAGCGGCGTCACCTGCGAGGCGATGTTGGGCCGTGAGGTTGGCACCATGACCAGATAGCGGGCTGAGGGAGCGATGATACTTTGGGCAATGGGAGATACAGAGATCATCCTCTGGCACGATGCTGCCCCTGGCACGATGCTGCCCCTGGCACGATGCTGCCCCTGGCACGATGCTGCCCCTGGCACGATGCTGCCCACTGGCTTTGTCCATTGGCGTGATCTGACCATTGCGACGGCGCTGATCACGAGATCGATGCTGCCCACTGCCTCGGCGTTGTCACTGCCTCGGCGTTGCCCACTGCCTCGGCGTTGCCCACTGGCACGATGCTGCCCACTGGCACGATGCTGCCCACTGGCACGATGCTGCCCACTGGCACGATGCTGCCCACTGTCTCGGCGTTGCCCCTGGCACGATGCGGTCACGGGCACGATGCGGTCACGGGCACGATGCAGTCCATTGAATCGATGTTGCCTCTGGCACGATGCTGCCCACTGGCTTTGTCCATTGGCGTGATCTGAGCATTGCGACGGCACTGATCACGAGCTCGATGCTGCCTACTGGCTCGGCATTGCCCACTGGCTCGATCTGTCCATTGCGACGGCGCTCACCATTGGCTCGATGCGGTCACTGCCTCGGCGTTGCCACTGCCTCGGCATTGCCCACTGCCTCGGCATTGCCCACTGCCCCGGCATTGCCCACTGCCCCGGCATTGCCCACTGGCACGATGCTGCCCTTGGCACAATGCTGCCCCTGGCACGATGCTGCCTCTGGCACGATGCTGCCTCTGGTACGATGCTGCCCCTGGCTCGATGCTGCCCCTGGCTCGATGCTGCTCCTGGCTCAATACTGCCCACTGCCTTGGCGTTGCCCATTGGCACGATGCTGTCCATTAAAGGCTATTTCGATTTATTTTGTCAAGTTGCGATTTAACGCTTTAGAGAGAGCTAAACATGATATGAGCGAAATTATGTACGGTTCTGTCTTTACAGCTTTGTGATGCGGTTGTTCGCCAAATCGGAATAGCCTTTATTGGCACGATGCTGCCGCTGGCACGATGCTGCTTATTCGTGATCGGAAATCTGGTTTGATGGGGCTGGGTGATTCGATCATCGGCACTGGCTCCGGGCTCCGCCTCGCCCCCCCCCGGAAGGCCGAGAGGAAGACGGCCCAACGCCAGCCTTCAGGTGCGCCGCTGGCATCGTTCCCGTGATCCGAACGACGTTTGCCCAGAAAGAAAGCCAAAGAATGCACCGCGTTCGCAGGCCGCGCCAGCGGCGTCACCTGCGAGGCGATGTTGGGCCGCGTGGCACAGCAATTATAGTGTAGTAATTTAACTTATTCCTCTGGTTCTTCATTTTCTATATCTGCCAATACCTTCAAGTATGATGGCCACGGTAAATCATGCTCTCTTATCACACCTACTAACTCTTCTTTCTTATGTGGGTGAGTAGTAAGATATTTATTTAATTCTTCTTGCAAAGTGGTGGGGTTATAGTATTTTGAAAAAGATATTGAAATAGCTCTTGCTACTTCTAAATCTATTGGGAATGTATCAATATAGTAAATTATGGCCTGGGTATTTTTGTTACCCCACGAAAATTGATCTAACATTTCCTCTTCAAATGCAATCTTGTGGAACGAACGAAAAAATCCTTTCTCTTTAAGTACAAGAAAAGATGCGTCGGAGGTTATACCAACAGACTGAAGAATAATCCTACGGTATGCCTCTTCTATTTCTTCCGATGGAATAAGGTTATTTCTCAGCATTGCAGCAAAAACCGCCCACTCTTGCCCGGTGCGCTGCTTGAATAGTTTATCATACCATAAACTTCTAATCAGCCCCGCATTTTTGGCAATAACAATAATATCATCTGGGTAAGCCTTTAAGTAAGAAACTAGAATATCCTCATCATTTTGCAGGAATTGAAGAACATTCTGAGATATATCGCTATTATTGAGATGCAAAACCCTCTGATAAAAGTCAAGTTCTTCTGGTACAGGGGGTGAAAACACTCTGGGAGAGAGATTGCGGATAATCTGCTGTACTCTCACTAAGAAATTGACGACATTATTTGGCTCGATGGCATGAGGTATTTCAATGATAAGATCAGTATAATCTTTATCCGGTGGTGTGAGGGTTCTGTCAAAATGATCACGGATTTTATTTAATAACGCATCCTCACTTCCATTAACCATGAATTTAGGTAAATTCGACAAGACGAAAGCCCATAATACTTCTACATGTGATATATCAATTTTATTTTTCTTACCATGAGCACAATCATTGCGCCGAAATCTAAAGAAAGTGACTTGTTGTTTCACATCATCAGACAATATAAAGATAGGTGCGGGTCTTTGTTGCTGAATGACATTAGATACGGCTTTTTCCCATTCGTCGTCATTTTGTACATTAGTCTGAATTGTATTCCATTGCCCGTATCCGTTCACGCCCCCCCAGCAGGCAGTAATTGTGGGGCAGGCTGATTCGCCCAATACGCCGTAACCGCAGCGAT
>NZ_RYFD01000075.1 GCF_004138135.1 Candidatus Oscillochloris fontis | reverse complement strand
CACAACCCCGCACAACCACACTCGATTGGGAAGATGCACCCCCACGGGCGTCGGCAGGAATGCCGGCGCCCGTGGGGGTTTGTGTGTTGGTGGGGGGAACGGGGGCGCACAACGACGTGACGTAGCGACGCAATATCTTGCGTCGCTACGCCACGGCCCCACCGGCGACGCAATATCTTGCGTCGCTACGCCACGGCCCCACCGGCGACGCAATATCTTGCGTCGCTACGCCACGGCCCCACCGGCGACGCAATATCTTGCGTCGCTACGCCACGGCCCCACCGGCGACGCAATATCTTGCGTCGCTACCTACCCGATCTCCTTGCGCAACCGCTCCAACCCGGCATCAATATCGGCAAAACCCTGTTGCAGATCGCTCAACTGGCCGCGCTGGGAACGTACAAACCGGGTGAAGGGTGCGTTGCGCTCGTGAACCTGGTTGACCGAGCGTTCCACTTCACGCTCGAACTGGGTCATGACGCTGTTGCGCAACTGCTCACGCAGCACCCCTACCCGCTCGCGTAGCGCCTTCTTGGCCTGACGCCGCTTGGCGGGTAGCAGCGCAAACCCACCCGCCGCTACCAGCGTCGCCGCCATAATCCCGGTGACATCCAGCAACGCGGTGTGGAAGAGCGCTACCAGGAGTGTCCCCAGGCCCACCGCCCCCACCTCGGCCAGCGCGGTGGCGGCCACCGAGGCGCGTACATCATCGGCGAGGAGTTGCGACTCAATCTCTTTGTCGTAGCTGGCTACTACCTCGCTCGCCGCCCGCCCCACCGTCTCCAACATCGTGCGCCGGTTGTAGTCGAAGTTGCCGCCCACCGAGCCGATGATCTTGTTGCTGTGCTGCGAGGCGCGCCGCTTGATGTATTCGTCGTTGCTCTGCTGGAGGCGCAGGTTCTTCTCGACCATCCAGTCAATCAGCGTGTGCATCTTCTGGTCAATCTGTTCGCTCACATTCCCCACCACCTCGCGCTCAAAGGCGGAGCGCAGCAGATCACCGCGCATCAGGTCGCGCAGACGGCTGATGCGGATATGCTCCTCAAAGAAGTAGTCGCCGCGATCCACCAGATCGCGCATAATCACATCAATCTCATTGAGGTAGTACTGCACATCATTCTTCAGATCCTCGCGGTAGAGCGTCATCTGCTGCTCGATATTCTCGATGGTAACGAGATCCTCGCGCAGGGTTTCGAGCAAACCTTCGGTGGCTTGCAGGTACTTGGAGGAGAGGCGTTGGGCTACGCCGAGTGGCGAGAGCAGCTTGAGCCGCACCCGCATCTCCTCATCCAGATGATCAACCACATACTCCTCAACCGCACTGAAGCGGCTGTTGGCCCAGAGTTCCTCGCCCTCCTCGCCGCCGGTGCTACGTGAGCGCAGCGCCTCACGCGCCGAGACCGGGAAGATGTCGGGGGTGATCCCCAACAGATCCCGCGCATTCTCGCGAATGAAGCTCAAAACCTGCTCCAACTCTGGCGGGCTGAGAATATCAATCTTATTCAGAATGATGACAATCTTTTTGCCCCACTCTTTAATGATCGCCAGGAAGTTGCGCTCACTCTCGGTAAAGGGGCGATCTGCCGAGGTCGCAAAGAGCACAATGTCGGCGCGCGGAATAAACTCCCGCGTCAGTTGTTCGTGCTGGCGGATCACCGCATTGGTGCCGGGGGTATCCACAATATTGAGCTGGCGCAGCACCTCGGCGGGGTAGGTATGCACCCGCAGGCCATTGGTGCGCAACTCACTCGCCACCTCTTCCCCATACTGCAAGAGCGTAATCGTATCGGTGGTGGGCGTCACCCCTTCGGGCAGCACCTGGGTACCGAGCAAGGCATTGAGGAAACTCGACTTCCCAGCATTAAACTCCCCGGCCACAACAATCAGGAACAACTCATCAAGATGCTCCAGAATATCGTTCAGCGTGCGCACATCACTGGGATCAGTATCAGCACCGAAGCGCTCGAAGGCAGCCCGCAGGCGCATGATCAACCCACGCAACTCGTTGAGCAACTCTTCCTGCTGTTCGGTGATCAGGCGTTTGCGCTGAAATAGGCCGCTTGTGAACATCATAAGTACGCCTCGGCAATCAAAGAAGGCCAGATTTATTCATGTGATCGAGGATTCACCCATCCCCGTGCGTAGTGCGCCTAGATCCCGGATCGGGTCAGCACGACCACCACCGCTGCGGCGATCAGGGCCAACCCGATCAGCACATAGATGATCGCTGCCCACAGATCCCCCCCAACCATCCGTCGGGGGCGTCCGGGCATCTCAATGCGTTGCCCACGCCAATAGGTGACGCGCCCACCACCAGCGCCGATCCGGCCCAACCCAGCCGCCCGCCACGCCAAGGCCAGCAATCCACCCCCGCTCACCCCTAGGGTCAGCGTGATGATCGGCCACGGCAGCGTGCGTCCATTCGCCAGAATGACGAGGAAGACGATCACGATGATCCATTGATTGAAGGAGAATCCACGCATATGGCTTGTATCATACCATACTGGATACTGCTTAGGGCATAGGCCAAGTAGGGGCGAAGCATCGCCTGCGGACGCCCCACGGGGTTGGGGGTTCATGGTGGGCGATGCTTCGCCCCTACCCCCGCCCCCACGGGGTTGGGGGTTCATGGTGGGCGAAGCATCGCCCCTACCCCCGCCCCCACGGGGGTGGGGGTTCATGGTGGGCGAAGCATCGCCTGCGGACGCCCCCACGGGGTTGGAGGTTCATGGTGGGCGATGCTTCGCCCCTACCCCCGCCCCCACGGGGTTGGGGGTTCATGGTGGGCGAAGCATCGCCTGCGGACGCCCCACGGGGTTGGGGGTTCATGGTGGGCGATGCTTCGCCCCTACACCCGCCCCCACGGGGGTGGGATGCCACTGGCAATGTTCTCAGACACAAAACGCCGCGTCAGTTATGACGCGGCGTAGATATTGGTGGGCCCCCAGGGACTCGAACCCTGAACCAATTGATTAAGAGTCAACTGCTCTACCATTGAGCTAGAGGCCCGTTCACGAGGGGTGAGTATAGCCGAGGTTGCCCGATCTGTCAACTGCGTTTGACGCACCAATAGGGCGGGGCGTAGAATAGGAGATAGATAGTATGAACACCTGTCATCTTCTTGTATAGTGAGAGAATAATCATGCAGATCGTAGTTCGGAGTGGAGATATTGGACGTGAAGCGGGCGATCTGGTCGTGCTCGCACAGATTGAGGGGCAGCCGTTGCCCGCTGAGGTAGCGGGTTTGTTGGAGGCGGATGACTTCTCTGCCAAGCCCGGCCAAGCGGTGCTGCTCTATCCGCGTGGGGCCATCGCGGCCCGCCGTCTGCTGCTGCTCGGTATGGGAACCGCCGAAGCACTCCAGGCCGATGCGGTGCGGCGCGTGGCGGCCCTCGCAGCCCAGAAGGCGCAAGAATTGAAGTTGACCAGCTTTACGCTGGCGCTCCCCGCTCATCTCGATCTGCCCCCCGCTCAGATTGGCCAAGCCTTTGCTGAAGGGGCTGAGTTGGGAACCTATCGCTATCTGCGTTATAAGACCGACACCAATAACCTGACCGAAGTTGCCAGCGCGACGCTCTTGGCGGCGGCTGAACCTGAAACGGTGCAGATCGGGGCTTCCGTGGGGCAGGCGGTGGCGCAGGGGGTGACGCTGGCGCGCGATCTGGCCAATGGGCCGGGGAATGCGATCACGCCCACGGTGCTGGGTGAGGTGGCCCTCGATCTGGCGCAGCGCTATGGTTTTAAGGCCACTGTCCTCGATAAAGCCCAACTGACTGCGCAGGGTTTCCATGGTATCCTCGCGGTTGGCCAGGGTTCGGCCCAGGAACCGCGCTTTATTGTCTTGGAGCACGGGCAGGCCGCAGCGGGGGTTCCCACGATCTGTCTGGTCGGCAAGGGCATTACCTTCGACACCGGCGGGATTAGTATTAAGCCCGCCGAGAAGATGGACGACATGAAGATGGATATGGGTGGCGCGGCGGCGGTGCTCGGTACTATGCAGGCCGTCGGCGACCTCAAGTTGCCACTGCATGTGGTCGGGATCATCTGTTCTGCCGAGAATATGCCCAGTTCCACCGCCTATAAGCCGGGTGATATTGTCAAGACCCTGAGCGGCAAGACGATTGAGGTGCTCAATACCGATGCCGAGGGGCGGATTGTGCTCGCCGATGGCCTCTTCTATGCCCAGCGCTACCAGCCCACGGCGATCATTGATCTGGCCACCCTCACCGGCGCGATGATGGTGGCACTGGGTGGCTTCGCTACCGGCATTATGGGCACCAGCCAACCCCTGGCCGAGCGCCTGATTGCGGCGGGCGAAACATCGGGCGAGCGCGTCTGGCAGTTGCCGCTCTGGGACGAGTACCGCGATGTGATGAAGAGCGACATTGCCGATCTCAAGAATACCGGCGGGCGCTATGGTGGTGCGATCACCGCCGGTGGATTCCTGGCTGCCTTCGTCGGTGATTGGCCCTGGATGCATCTCGATATTGCCGGGACTGCCTGGGTTGAACGGCCCACACGACCCTATATGGCCAAAGGAGCCACTGGCGTCGGCGTGCGGTTGTTGATTGAACTCCTGCGGAGTTATGTCTAGGAACTGATTCAGAAGAGTATGGCATGTACAACGTCCTTGGGGCTGCACCCCAAACCTTCATTGTTGGTGTTGTTTGGCGGCGCAGCCGCCCCCGAACCTCCACTGGAAGTGACTGTGTCTATATCCTGACCAAAAGAGGCCCCGGATGAAGGATGATGATCGCTTTCTGGTCCGTTTCTGGGGTACACGTGGGAGTTTCCCGGTGCCTGGACCAAGTACGTTGCACTTCGGGGGCAATACTACCTGTGTTGAGGTTCAGGCTGGCCCACATACCCTGATCCTGGATGCCGGGACGGGGATCATTAATCTGGGGTATGATCTGTTGCGGCGGGCGAAGGAGCAGGGGGGCATGGCGATCCGCGCAACTCTGCTCCTCACCCATATGCACCACGATCATACCCAAGGGTTCCCCTACTTTCCCCCTGCCTATTTGGGTACGAGCGTGCTCTATATTCTGGGGCCACGCACCTTTGAGCAGGATCTGGAAGAGACACTCAATCACGCCGTTCTGCCACCGAGTTTCCCGGTGAGTTTGCACGAACTACCCTCGCTGAAGGTGGTGCGCAGCCTGCGCGAGACCGATACGATTCTGATTGATGGTAACCATGCTGAACCGCAGATCCTGAATATCTACCGCGATGCGCTCAATATTGGCCCCTCAACGCTACGGATACGCATCCTGAAGAGCTATGCCCATCCACGCTATGGGGTCTATATCTATCGCATCGAATGGCGTGGGCGCTCGGTCGTCTTTGCCAGCGATACCGAGGGCTATGTGGATATTGATCAGCGTCTGGTCAATTTCTCCCGCAATACCGATCTGATTATTCATGATGCGCAGTACACCGCCGATGACTATCTGAGTAAGCAGGGCTGGGGCCACAGTACCCCCCAGATGGCCTGCGCAGTAGCCAAGTTGGCCAACGCACGTCGCCTCGTTCTCTTCCACCACGAGCCACGCTACGATGATGCTCAGATTGCACGTTTAGAAGCAGAAGCCCAGCAGATCTTCCCCAATACGCAGGCCGCGTTTGAAGGAATGGAGATTGGGTTGTAGGAGGAGCAATGGAGTTCCAGAGCAATGTAGCAATCATCACCGGTGCAGCCCAAGGCATTGGGCGTGCAGCGGCCTTGGCGTTTGCGCGTGAAGGTGCCGCAGTGGTGGTGGTTGATGAAGATAGCGCCGCAGTGCAAGCCGTGGCCGAAGGAATAACTTCGTGGGGCGGGCGGGCGCTGGCGCTCACCGCTGATGTCGCCAATGAGGCCGATGCGGCACGGGTGGCGGCGGAGACGGTCGCAACCTTTGGCGGGATTGACATCCTGATCAATAGCGCCAGCCTTCAGTTAGCGGGGAGTGTGGAGAGTACGCCCCTGGATCTCTGGAATCGGATGATCGGTGTTAACCTGACCGGAGTCTACCTGATGGCGCGCGCCGTGCTACCCGAACTGCGTCGCCACGGTGGCGGGGTGATCATCAATGTCGCGGCGCTCCACGCCCTACGCGGTGAGACCGGCTGGGCGGCGTATACCGCCAGCAACGGGGGGGTGGTCGCGTTGAGCCGCGAGATGGCGCTCGACTATGCCAGTGAGGGGATTCGGGTCAACTGTGTCTGCCCAGGGATGATTGATACCCCCATGCTGCGCGCCTCGGCGCGCCATGAACGACGGGCCAATCCCGATGAACTCCTCCAAAGCTGGGCCGCACGTCAACCGCTGGAGCGCCTGGGTAGCCCCGAAGAGATTGCCGACCTTATTCTCTTCCTCGCCAGTTCACGCGCCAGCTTCATTACTGGCAGCGTCTACACCGCCGACGGCGGTCTTAGTGCAGGCTTTTAAGATGATTACCGTTCAGATTCGATTCTTTGCTGGCCACCGCGATATCGTTGGCCAGACGAGCCAGACCCGCCAGATTGAACACGGCACCACGATTGATCAACTCTGGCACGCTGTGGTGAAGACCTACCCACAACTGGCACACTATACAGGACGGTTGCTCTACGCCATCAACCAAGAATTTGCCACGCCAGAACAGGTCTTGTGCGACGGTGATGAAGTGGCGTTCATTCCACCGGTGAGTGGAGGGGCACCCTTCTCACCCTTTCGTATCAGTCGGGAAAGAATTGATCCCGCAGCCCTGGTTGCGTATGTACAGACAGCCGAAGATGGTGCGGTGGTGACCTTTGCGGGGGTAGTGCGCAACCATAGTGGCGGGCGGGCCACGGCATACCTGAACTATGAGGCGTATACTGACATGGCCACTGCCGTGCTCGTGCAACTGGCTAGCGAAGCCCATCAGCGCTGGCCCATCGGGCGGGTGGCGATACACCATCGGATTGGTCGGCTCAACATTGGTGAGACAGCGGTCGTGGTGGTGGTGGCCGCGCCGCACCGCGAAGCCGCATTTGCCGCCGTAGCCTACCTCATGGATCGGATCAAGGAAGTGGCTCCGATTTGGAAGAAGGAATTTTGGGCTGATGGTGAAGCCGAATGGCGTGCGTGAGGTGAGTCTGCTATGCCCGAACTCCCCGAAGTAGAGATTGTAGCTCGCTCACTCGCCGCGCAGGTGGTGGGGCGGCAGATTATGGGGATAGAGAAACTCGACTGGGAGCGCATGGTCGAGACGCCCGATCTGTCCGATTTTCGTGCGCTGATCGTTGGGCGCACGATCCTGGCGGTGGGGCGGCGCGCCAAGTGGCTCCTTGTGCATCTCGATGCGGGCTGGACTCTCGCAATCCACCTGCGCATGTCGGGCAACCTGATCGTCTACGGGCCAGCCGAAACGGTTGATCAGCATACCCACTTGGTGCTCAGCCTTGATGATCAGCGCCGTATCTTCTTCACCGATCCACGTAAGTTTGGCCGGGTGCGCCTGCTTGATGCGATTGGCCTCAAACTCCTTGATGCTGCACATGGCCCCGAACCGCTGGATACCCAGTTTACGAGCCACGATCTGGCAGCAATTCTGGCCCAACATCGTACCAAACTGAAGCCACTCTTGCTTGATCAGGCCGCAATTGCCGGATTAGGCAATATCTACGCCAACGAAGCCCTCTGGATCGCGCAGTTGCACCCGCTCTTGCCCGCCAACCAGACCCCCGCTCACCAAGTACACGCCCTCCACGCCGCGATCCAACGGGTACTGCGTGAAGCCATCCACAATCAGGGGAGTTCCCTGCGCAACTACCGCAACAGCTATGGCGAAGCGGGCCACAATCAAGAGCATTTCCATGTGTATGATCGCACTGATCAGCCTTGCGAACGCTGTAGCACACCAATTAGCCGCGTGGTTGTGGCCCAACGCAGCACCTTCTACTGTCCACACTGTCAACGTCTAAATTAGGTGAGACATGCCAGAACATCTGATGCTGATTGAAGACGATCTGGTGCTCCAAGTCTCGTTGAGTGCCATGTTGCGCCGCGAGGGCTACACCCTGCTCGTCGCCCGTAGTGTTGCTGAAGCGCATACCCTGCTCGAACGCGAACACCCGATAGTGGTGTTGCTCGATCTTGGCCTGCCCGATGGCAGTGGCTTTGATGTACTAAGCCAGATCAACCAATCACCCGCCCGCCCGTTAGTCATCGTTACTACCGCCAATGATTCGATCAGTACGGCGGTTAAGGCGCTGCGCTTGGGAGCCTTCGACTTTTTAACCAAACCGATCAATAACAACCTGCTGCGTAACGCTATCCGTCGAGCCGTAGAGCATTACCGGTTGCGGCAATCGGCGCACGAGATCGAATTGTTGCGCGCCCATGAAGAGGCCATGCGGGCGACGGCGCGAGCCGCTGCCCACCACATCAGCCAGCACCTCACGGTAATCATGGGCGAGACCCAGTTGTTACAAGAGGAACTGAACGACCCGGAAGTGCGTTCTAGCCTCGAACGCATTCTTCGCGCCACCGAGCAGGCCGCCCAAACCCTGGCCGATCTGCGTTCGGCACGCCATTTTGTGATCAAGGAAGTACAAGCGGTTGAACCCATCCTTGATCTGCATGCGGCTGCGGGCCAAAACCTACGTTAGCCACGTGCCATCTGCCAACGACCGCCTAGCTCCAATTTGCTGCGCTCAGCATAGAGGCGATCGGTTAAGGCACGCACGAGCGGAAATTCATCCACCAGCGCTCCTTCATCCTCCCAGAACTCATGCAGCGCCCGGCTCCCGGCACGTTCATAGGCCAGTGCCTGGGCGAGCATCTCAAGGTGATCGAGTGCCTTGACCAGTCGTGCCTCCTCCGAACCACCGCTACAATACTCATCCCATAGCACGAGGTACTCATCAGCCTGGGGCAACCCCGCAAAAAGTTCGAGCATCGCCCGCCGTTCCGCCTCGCGCTTGGCCGTTGCCCCAAACAAACGTCGCGCCGAAGCCGGCAGATCGCCGATCAGCGCCTCGGCAATATCGTGCAACAACGCAATCGCCAGTAAGCGCCCACGATCAATCCCTGGTTGTTGGTCACCTATGAGCATAGCCAGTGAAGCCACCGCAAAGGTATGCTCGGCAATACTCTCCACATCGCGCATGCCGCGCTGAAGCCAACCGGTACGAGGTAGAAGTTTGAGACTCATCAGCCGACTTTGAAGCTCGAAGAGTGCCGAAACGTGGGGATTCGTGTCCATTACGCCTTCCTCCGCTGCGTTGTATGGGAGAGACGAAAAGAGCCTGCGCACGCGCAGGCTAGGTACGTAGCTTCGTAGTAGTTGCCTGGAAACAAATTATCGCACTGAAGAGGATGAGAGTCAATGCTATAATCTGCTTCAAGAGTCAGATCTAGAGGCACACCCTATGCCAACACCAGAAATCGCCCAACGAGTTCGGATCTATCTAAGTCAGGATGATGCATGGGAGGGGCAGCCACGCTATGTGGCCATGCTCGACCGTCTGCGCACGATTGGAGCCACCGGAGCTACCGTACTGCATGCGTTGGCCGGGTTTGGCCCCGGCCAGCGCGTGCGCCCCGGTAAGATCGAGCGCCCCGATCAGCATCAGTCGGTGGTGCTGGAGTGGATTGACCGCCCGGATCGGGTGGCGCGGCTGCTCCCACTGATTGAGGATCTCTTAGCCCAAAGCCTCGTGACTATTGAGGAGGTACCGCTCTACCGCGCCGTGCTACGCGGCAGTGGTCCACTCAAGGGCGACCGCACGGTGGGCGATATGATGCGTAGTCCCGCCCCTATGGCCAGTACCGAAGCGACGATCAGCACAGCCCTTGCCCTGCTGATCAAGCATCGCCTCTCGGCCTTGCCGATCAGCGATGCCGAGGGCCGCCTGGCCGGGTTGATCTCAGAACAAGATCTGGCGTGGCGGATCGGGTTGCGCCTGCCGCTCAACCTCTTTGGCCAACTGACCCCCGCTGAGCGTGATACCCTCGTGGCCCCGCGCATCAATCGCCCCATTAACGAAGTGATGAGTGCTGAACCGCGTAGCGTCTCGATCTTCACCAGCCTCTCCCAAGCCCTTGTCACTATGATCGAATGGGGTTACACCCATGTCCCCGTCGTGGATCGGGAAGGGAAGGTGGCAGGCATCATCGGCCAAGAGGATGTCCTGCGGGTCGTGGTTGAACAGGAACCCAGCGTCTCTAGCACGGTCACCGCCGCCGAACCACCCACCACCGTGGCTATGGTGATGCAGACGCTCACCCCACAACTGGGCCTGGGGCAGCCGTTGGGACTGGCACTCGATCAATTGGTAGCTAAGCCTACCCGGTGTATCCTCATCACCGATAGTGCGGGAACCTTACGCGGCACACTCGATCTGGGTGGGGTGCTACCGCAACTCAGCACTGAGGTGCGTGCCGCACTGATGATTGCACTCCATACCCCGCAGCCGGGTGTGTTCAAAACCAGCCAACTGCTCGACGCTTTCGTGCAACCTGACCCGCCTAGCTTGCGCCCGGAGATGCCAATCAGCCAAGCTGCCCAACGCTTACTTGCGTTGGGCCACGAGAGCCTCCCCGTGGTGGATAACGAACAACGATTGTTGGGTATAATAGCCCGTGGTGGCCTCATCCGGGCTATTCTGCAACAGAGTGAATGACATCTCTAGCGGTGCAGGTCCATTGTGACCACACCTCCTTATCAATCATGCAAAAGACCTTCTTGATCACTGGTGGTGCGGGGTTCCTTGGCATTAACCTCGTGCGCTACCTGCTTGAACGTGGCCATACCGTGCGCAGCCTCGATATTGCCACCTTCGACTACCCTGAACGCGACCGCGTTGATGCCCAGATCGGCGACATCCGTGACCGGGCTGCGGTTGACCGGGCCATGCAGGGGGTTGATATTGTTGTCCATACGGCGGCAGCACTGCCCCTCTATAAGCCAGAAGACATCTTCTCCACCGATATTGACGGCACGCGCAATGTGCTCCAATCAGCCTTGGAACACAAGGTTGAGCGCGTGGTGCATGTCTCCTCGACAGCGGTGTATGGTATCCCCGACCACCACCCGCTGATTGAGACCGACAAGATGGATGGGGTCGGCCCCTACGGTCAGGCCAAGGTGAAGGCCGAAGAGGTGTGTCTCGACTATCGCCAGCGCGGCTTGTGCGTCCCCATCCTGCGCCCCAAGTCCTTCATCGGGCCGGAGCGGCTGGGCATCTTCGCCCTGCTCTACGACTGGGCCAAGGATGGCAAGAACTTCCCGCTGCCCGGTAACGGCAAGAACCGCTACCAGTTGCTCGATGTGGAAGACCTGTGTGACGCGATCTATCGCTGCGCTACCCAAGACGTGGCCAAGGTGAACGACACCTTCAACGTCGGGGCCAAGGAGTTTACCACGATCAAAGAGGACTTCCAGGCCGTGCTGACCTATGCGGGCAAGCGCAAGAAGATCATCACCTTCCCCAGCGCCCCGATGGTGCTGGCACTCAAAATTCTCGAAGCGCTCAAGCTCTCACCGGTCTACAAGTGGGCCTACGGCACCGTCACCGAAGACTCGTTCGTCTCGGTGGAGAAGGCCGAGCGCATCCTGGGCTTTGCGCCCAAGTACTCCAACAAGGATGCGCTGATCCGCAACTACCAGTGGTACATTGCCCACGAAGCCGATTTCAAGGGGTCAACCGGGGTCTCGCACCGCGTCCCCTGGAGCCAGGGCATTCTCAAGATTGCCAAGTTCTTTTTCTAGGAGGATCTTTATTTTGGAGGGCCGCAGGCCCCCGGAAAAATCTTGCTTGCTGGGGTGGTGTTTGGCGGCGTAGCCGCCAAACACCACCCCAGCAAACTCTTCACCTAGCGATAGCGACGAACAATCAACTGAATCAACTCACTGGTTGAGCGCCCCGCCGCATAGGGCAACAGCCGTACCTCGGCCCCATAGGCCAACGCCACCCGTGCCTCTGGCAAACGAGCCAGATCGGGCGTTGCGTGCTCGTCCTGTGCATAATCCCCACCCTTCACATACACCTCTGGGCGCAACAATTCCACCACATGCTCGGCAGTTGGCTCAGTAAAGAGCGTCACATAATCTACTGCACGCAGCGCCGCCAGCAGTGTTGCGCGGTCGGCCTCTGGTGTGAGCGGTCGTAACGGCCCCTTGATCGCCTGCACCGAAGCATCGCTATTCAACGCCACCACCAGACAATCACCCAAGGCACGAGCCTGTTGAAGATAGGCGACATGCCCCGCGTGTAACAGATCAAAGACCCCGTTGGTCAGTACCATGCGTAGCCCTTGATCACGCATCGTGCTGCGCAACACCAGAAGATCGGCGAGCGGTGTGAGCATAAGGTTGGCTCCTTACTGTTTGGTGGTGTTTGGCGGCGCAGCCGCCAAACACCACCAAAAAAAGATCTTCGGGGGCAGTGTAACTGCCCCCGAACCTCCACCGGAGGTACCCTATCCTACCAAATTTGCAAGAACCAGAAGCCTATGCTAGAATACGCGGGCTGAGTTCACACAGTTCAATTTTGGGTGTGTGGACACGCCGGCGTAGCTCAATTGGCAGAGCAACGGTTTTGTAAACCGTAGGTTCAGGGTTCAATTCCCTGCGTCGGCTCCATGGTGCCTGGGTCGGTACCGAAGCGGTCAAACGGGGCAGACTGTAAATCTGTTGGCTTGCGCCTTCGCAGGTTCGAATCCTGCCCGGCCCACCACGGAGTGTAAGGGTTAACAGACAAAGATTGTTGTACAGGCTTTGTCTGTTAACCCTTACCGCGAACACGCCTACGTAGCTCAGTTGGTAGAGCACGTCTTTGGTAAAGACGAGGTCACGGGTTCAAGTCCCGTCGTAGGCTCCAGATGTGTAGATGGCGAGGTGATCGCATTGCCTCGCCCGGTTGCTCGTGCCGATTTCTTCGGCACGAGCGGCGCGTTTTATTGCGCTTTCCCCGAAGGAGACACGTATTTATGGCGAAGCAGAAGTTCGAGCGCACCAAGCCGCATATTAACGTCGGCACGATTGGCCACGTGGACCACGGCAAGAC
>NZ_RYFD01000074.1 GCF_004138135.1 Candidatus Oscillochloris fontis | reverse complement strand
ACCATCCTCGGATGGCACGCTGGGATGAAGCAGGAATTTCATCCGCTGATCACATGTGATCACGTAGAAAGTAGCAGTACCTATGCCAGCCGTAACAATGGATCAGATTGTATCATTATGTAAACGTCGTGGGTTTATCTTCCCCGGTAGCGATATTTATGGCGGGCTTCAGGGTACCTACGATTTTGGCCCGTTGGGGGTTGAACTTAAAAATAACCTCAAGGCGGCCTGGTGGCGCGCTAATGTCTATGAGCGCGATGATATGGAGGGGCTGGACGCGGCCATCCTCATGAACCGGCTGACCTGGAAGTACTCCGGCCACGAGGAGACCTTCACCGATCCGCTGGTGGATTGCCGCGCCTGCAAGAGCCGCTGGCGTGCCGATCATATCCAGGGGGTCTGCCCCAATTGTGGCTCGAAGGATCTGACCGAGTCGCGCCCCTTCAATATGATGTTTAAGACTCAGGTTGGCCCGGTGGCTGATGATACCTCCTTCGCCTATCTGCGCCCAGAGACTGCCCAGGGTATCTTTGTCAATTTTGCGAATGTGCTGGCAACTACTTCGCGCAAGTTGCCCTTCGGGATCGCCCAGATCGGTAAGGCGTTCCGCAACGAGATCAACCCGCGCAACTTCATCTTCCGCGTGCGCGAGTTTGAGCAGATGGAGATCGAGTTCTTCGTCATGCCCGGCACCGAGGACGCATGGCACCAGCAATGGCTCGATGACCGCCTAGCCTGGTGGCGTAGCGTGGGACTCAGCAGCGACAACCTCCAGGTCTATACGGTGCCCAAGGCCGATCTGGCCCACTATTCCAAGGCGACCTACGATCTGATGTACCGCTTCCCCATCGGCTTTGAGGAGTTGGAAGGGATTGCCTCGCGCAGTGACTATGACCTCGGTTCGCACTCGAAGGATCAGGCCAACCTGGGGATTAGTGCTAAGGTGGCGGAGAATACGGATAGCACCGCCCGCCTGACCTACTTCGACCCAGAGACGAAGCGCCATTTGGTGCCGTTTGTGATCGAGCCGTCCGCCGGGGTGGATCGCGGGGTGCTGGCGCTGCTCACCGAAGCCTACGATGAGGAGCAGATCAAGCCGGTGTCGGCAGAGCGCGCCCAGGCGGTCAGTGATGCCCTGGCCGCCTTTGTGAAGAGCGTGGGGCGTAACGAGAAACTCGATCCGGCCCAGCGCGATGCAATTCTCGAACGCGCCGAAGCCATCGGCCAGGATGTCGCCGCCCACATGGCCCAGATCCCCGCCCTGCTCGATCTGCCCGGTGCCGCCAGCATCGAACTGAGTAAGAAGCTGCGCGGCCAAGCCGACCCGGCGCTGGACGAATCGTACCGCACGGTGTTGCACCTCAAACCCGCGCTGGCCCCGATCAAGGTCGCGGTCTTCCCGCTCAAGCGCAACGCACCAGAGATTGTCGCCACCGCCCGCCAGATCCGCAAGACCTTGCAGGCCGACGGCAATATGCGCACGGTCTATGATGATACCGGGGCCATCGGCAAGCTCTACCGCCGCCAGGATGAGATCGGTACCCCCTTCTGCATCACCGTAGACTTTGATACCCTCGGTCAGGGCAAGGACGCGAGCCTGACTGGTACGGTCACGGTACGTGATCGCGATACCATGCAGCAAGAGCGGGTTTTGATGAGCGAGTTGCCGGAGTACTTCCGCGACCGCCTACGGTGATCTTATGGAACATAACGGACGTTTTACCCTACCAACGCGGGTCTACCTGACCGCCGAGCAGCGCACCAAGCTGGATGCGCTGCTGCATCAGGCCGAGCAGAACCTGGATGTATTGGTGACCAAGTTGCTCGAAGGCTATTTGGACGCACAGCCCATGCCCCCGCCCGAACCAGAACCAGCCAATGACGAGCTTTCGAGTGAATTGGCGGGACGGCAACGCGAGCTACGGCGGCTGCGCACCAAGCTGAACGACCCGTACAACCCCGCACCGGATTGGTTACTGACGATGGTGGCAGATCTGGAAGCCGAGATTGCGCGGTTAGAGGGAAAGTAGCTCTGTAGCCCTCACCCCCCTAGCCCCCCTCTCCCGTTCGCTGCGCGAACAGGCGAGGGGGGGATATGCTCCGGGGTACCCCAGGAATGTGCCCCCCTCGCCTGTGGGCGTAGCCCACGGGAGAGGGGCTGGGGGTGAGGGGCATACGGCGGCACAGTGTCAACCTGCTACAAATCAAGTCTTATGCCCAAAATTCGTCTTGATCAACTCCTGGTAAGCCGAGGTCTCGCCGAAACGCGCAGCAAGGCCCAAGCCCTGCTCATGGCCGGGAGTGTGCGCGTAAATGGGCAACCGGCAGGCAAGCCGGGGGCGATGGTAGATGCCGAGGTGGAGATCGAAGTCACTGCCGGGTTGCCCTATGCCAGCCGGGGTGGCCACAAGTTGGCCCACGCCCTCGACAGCTTCGGGCTTGACCCGGCGGGTCTGGTGATTCTCGACGCCGGGGCTTCAACCGGCGGTTTCACCGATGTGTTGCTGCAACGCGGCGCGGCGCGAGTCTATGCGGTGGATGTCGGCTATGGCATCCTCGACTACCGGCTGCGCGCTGATCCACGCGTGGTAGTGCTGGAGCGCACCAATATCCGCCATGTGGAGCGTCTCGCCGAGGTAGTAGACGGCGCGGTGGTGGATGTCTCGTTCATCTCGCTCAGGCTAGTGCTGCCCGCGCTGCAACGCCTTGTGGCCGCGCATGGCTGGATTGTACCGCTGATCAAACCGCAGTTCGAGGCGGGCGCGGAGCATGTGGGCAAAGGCGGGGTGGTACGCGATCCAGCGGTACACCGTGCGGTGCTGCGCACGGTCTTGGCGTCTGCAAGTGAACTGGGGCTTACCCCATGTGGGCTGGAGCGCTCGCCGCTCCTCGGCCCGGCGGGGAACGTGGAGTTTCTGGCATGGCTCCAGCCGGGCGGGGTGGCAATGGAGATCGAGGCTGGAATTGCGGCGGTAATCAAATAGTCCCTAGCATAGCGGTTCTGACGCAAAGACGCCAAGGCGCAAAGTATTCAATAGAGGCCCCATCAAAACCTTTGCGTCTCTGCGCCTTAGCGTCAAAACAAGGCTTCGAGTTACCCCAATCCTACCCCGTAGCATTATAGCGATTCATCGCCGCGATCACCCCATCGCGCAGCACCACCTCAGCCGCATCGGCGACCCGATCACACAGATCGGGGATCTGGGCCTCTTCCTCTTTGTTGAAGCGACCGAGCACATAGGCCGCCGCGTCCATCTTGCCGGGGGGCTGGTCAATCCCCACCCGCAGACGCGGGAAGGCATTGTTGCCGAGTTGGGCCACAATCGAGCGCATGCCGTTGTGGGTACCAGGGCTGCCACGCTCGCGCAGACGCAGACGCGCAAAGGGCAGATCGAGATCATCATAGATGACGAGCAGATCCTGGGCTGGCTCGATCTTGTACCAGGAGCGCAGCGCCGAGACAGCGCGCCCGCTCTCATTCATGTAGGTCTGGGGTTTCGCCAGCGCCACGCGCTGGCCCGCGATTGTGCCCTCAGCCACCAGACTGTTGGCGCGTTTGGTGCGGAACTCCAGGCCGTGCCGTTTGGCCAGCGTGTCTAAGCAGGCGAAGCCGATATTATGCCGCGTGCGGTCGTATTTCTCGCCTGGGTTGCCCAGGCCAATCAGGAGCCACATAGGTTTAGGCGGTCGTTCAATCGAAGGACACCGACTTCAGATTGTACCAGAGATTGCAGGTAGAGTTGGGTAGAGACGGCTCGGTGAACCGTCTCTACCCCTCCGGTGGGGGTTCTGGGGCGGCTGCGCCGCCCCAGAAGATTCTTTTGGTGTTGTTTGGCGGCTTCGCCGCCAAACAACACCAAAAATTGGGGTTTGGGGCGTAACCCCACCCAACACCATGCTATACTAGCCGCCGGAAAGCAAACATCGCCCAATCCGGAGGAACGTCATGGGCTTTGAGGATGTGGTCATCTTTGCAGGCAGTAGCAGTCGTACCCTGACTGATCGGATCTGTGTCCACCTGAACACGTTGCCGGGCCGAAACGAGACCAAGATCTTCTCAGAGGGCAACACCTTTGTGCGGGTATTGGAGAATGTGCGTGGCCGCGAGGCATTTATTATCCAGAGCACCGTCTTTCCCACTAACGACAGTTTCATGGAATTGCTCTTCTGGATTGATGCACTGAAGCGCGCCAGTAGCGCTTCGGTGACAGCGGTTATCCCCTACTTTAGTTATGCCAAAGGGGACAAGAAGGACGAGCCACGGGTGAGTATCCGCGCCCGCGTCTGCGCCGATTGTATTGAGGCGGCAGGCGCAGATCGGGTGGTGACGATGGATCTGCACGCCCCACAGATCCAGGGCTTCTTCCGCATTCCGGTGGATAACCTCTACGCCCTGCCGGTTCTGTGCGACCACGTGCGCAGTTTAGATCTCCCCAACCTCGTGGTGGTCTCACCCGATGCCGGGTTTGTGAAGGCCGCCCGGCGCTACGCCGCCTACCTGGGAGCCTCATTGGCAATTGCCAACAAGGAGCGCCCCGATCATACCGAGAATGCCGAGGTGCTGGAGATCATCGGGAATGTGGTGGGGAAGACCGCGCTGATCGTTGATGACTTCACCATCTCTGGGGGCACGCTGGCCCAAGTAGCACGGCGATTGATCGAAGCCGGGGCGATGGATGTCTATGCCATGGTCACCCACGGCGTCTTTACGCCTGGTTCGGTGGAAAAGATTGACGCCAGCCCGCTCAAGAAACTCTTCTTCACCGACTCCATCGAGACCCATCCGGTAACGCTCTCGCCCAAGATGGAGGTCGTCTCGGTCTCCTCGCTCTTAGCCGAAGCAATCCGGCGCATCTATACCCACGAGTCGATCAGTGGGATGTTCCCGGTGTAGGGGCGAAGCATCGCCCGCCATGTGGCGGGGGCACCCGAATGAGGTTGGCGGGCGATGCTTCGCCCCTACGCCCTCTCTGGTAACAAGATAATAACTAAGTGATGTCCTGACTACCGGTTCGGCAAGCTAGGCCAAGAAGTGCGATACTAATAGCGGTTCAGACATTGGCATACGAGGGGATCTATGTCGGAACAGGAACAGTTGCGCATCGGTGTCATGACCAGTGGCGGTGATGCGCCGGGAATGAACGCTGCGGTGCGCGCCGTGGTACGTACCGGCATCAGCCGGGGGTGCCAAGTCTTTGCGATCTATGAGGGCTACGAGGGGATCATCCACGGCGGCGATCTGATCCGCCAACTCTCCTGGGATGATGTTGGTGGTATTCTGCATAAGGGTGGCACGGTTATCGGTACCGCCCGCAGCACCAGCTTCCGCACCCGCGAAGGTCGTCGGACAGCCGCAGCCAACCTGCTAGAACGTGGGATTGACCGGCTCGTAGTGATTGGCGGTGATGGCAGCCTGACCGGGGCAAATCTCTTTCGCCAGGAGTGGCCAGAACTGATCCAAGAACTGGTCGCTGAAGGCCGCATCAGCGCAGCAATAGCTGCACAGCACCCGTTCCTGGGGATTGTGGGGATTGTCGGCTCGATTGACAACGACTTCAGCGGCACCGACATGACCATCGGGGCCGACACGGCGCTCCACCGCATCACCGAGGCGATTGATGCGATTGGATCGACCGCCGCGAGCCACCAGCGCACCTTTGTGATCGAGGTGATGGGGCGCAACTGTGGCTACCTCGCCCTGATGGGGGCAATCTCTGGTGGTGCCGACTGGGTCTTTATTCCTGAGAATCCGCCTGAAATGGACGATTGGCAGAGCCATGTCTGTGAGGTGCTCAGGAAAGGCCGTGAGAGTGGGCGTCGCGATAGTATTGTCGTCGTGGCCGAAGGTGCTCGTGATCGGCAGGGCAAGCCGATCACCTCGCAGGAGATCAAGCACCTGCTTGAAGAACGACTCGGTGAAGATACCCGTGTCACCATCCTGGGCCATGTGCAACGCGGTGGTGCGCCGAGTGCCTTCGACCGCTGGATGAGTACCCTGCTGGGCTATACGGCGGTGTTGGAGTTGATCTCGACCACCCCCGAACGCGAGCCACAACTGATCGGCCTGCGCGAAAACCGGGTCACCCGTGTCCCCCTCATGCGCTGTGTCGCCGATACCCGCGCCGTGACCGAAGCCGTCACAGCGCAGGAGTATGAACGAGCGATGGAACTGCGCGGGCGCAGCTTTGGCGAAGCCTTTCGTACCTTTGGTACGTTGGTGCAACCCCAACCGCACCCCTTACGCAGCGGTGAACGTGCCCTGCGCTTCGCGGTCGTCCATTCGGGTGGCCCGGCCCCCGGTATGAATACGGCGGTGCGTGTCGCTGTGCGCGTGGCCGTTGATCATGGGCATACGGTGATCGGGGTACGCAACGGGTTCCAGGGTCTCATCCACGAAGACCTCTTCGAGATGGATTGGATGAGTGTGAGTGGTTGGGCAACGCTGGGTGGTGCGGAACTCGGCACGAATCGCCACATCCCCCAAGGGCCAGATCTCTACCAGATCGCCCGCACCATCGAGCGCCACCAGATTGATGGCATCTTGATGATCGGCGGCTGGGCAGGCTACCAGACATGCCACCGTCTCTATAGCGAACGCCATATCTTCCCTGCCTTCAATATTCCTATGATCTGCCTGCCAGCGAGTATTAATAATAATCTCCCTGGCTCCGAACTGAGCATCGGCTCGGATACAGCACTCAATAATATCGTCCAATCTATTGACCGCATCAAGCAGAGTGCGGTTGCCTCGCGGCGCTGTTTTGTCGTCGAGGTGATGGGCCGTGATTGTGGCTATTTGGCGCTGATGAGTGGGCTGGCGAGTGGTGCCGAACGCTCCTATCTGCCCGAAGAGGGGATTACCCTCAAGGATCTTCAGGATGATCTGAAGGAGATGTGCTACTGGTTTAGCCGTGGTAAGCGCCTGAGCCTGATGATCCGCAACGAACGCTCCAACCCGATCTATACCACTGGCTTTATCTGTTCGCTCTTTGAAGAGGAGGGCGGCGAACTCTTCGAGGTGCGCCAGGCGATCCTCGGCCACCTCCAACAAGGCGGCGACCCCTCGCCCTTCGACCGTATCCAAGCGACCCGCCTCGCGGTGCGTTGTGTTGAGTATCTGATCGAACAGGGACATCACAACGAGGCGGAAAGCAGTTTCATTGGCTATAAGAATGGTAAGATGCAGATCTTCAAGCTCGAAGATATGCCCCGCATGATGGATGCAGCCCACGCCCGCCCACGTGACCAGTGGTGGATGGCGTTAGGGAGTGTCTCGCACGACCTGAACCATCGCATGGATCACGAGTAGGCATACGTTGTTCTCATATGTAGCGAGAAGGAGACGACCATGAAAATCGGTATCCTGACAGGTGGTGGTGACGTACCTGGTCTCAACCCATGCATCAAGGCGGTGGTCAATCGGGCAGCAGCCAATGGCTGGGAGGTGATGGGGATTCGACGCGGGTGGGCTGGTTTGCTCAATTATCAACTCGATAAGGACGAGGCCGAGCAGAGTGAGTGGGTCGAGACGCTCACCAAGAATGATGTGCGCACGATTGACCGCTATGGTGGCACCCATCTACACACCTCACGCACCAATCCGCAAAAGGTACGTCAAGCCGACCTGCCCGATTTTCTGGCCGATGCCTACCCCTTCGCCGAAGGCCAAAAGACGGCTGACTGCACCGCCCATGTGCTCAAGGTGATTGAGAAACTAAAGCTCGATGCGCTCATCCCCATCGGCGGTGATGATACACTCTCCTTTGGGGTGCGCCTCTACAAAGAGGGTGTGCGGGTCGCCTCCATCCCCAAGACGATGGATAACGATGTCTTTGGTACCGACTACTGTATCGGGTTTAGTACCGCGATCACTCGCAGTGTCGAGTTCATCAATGCGCTGCGCACCCCGGCGGGCAGCCACGAGCGCATCGCGGTAGTTGAACTCTTTGGGCGCAACAGCGGCGAAACCGCGCTGATCTCGGCCTATCTCTCCGATGCCGACCGCGCACTGATTAGCGAGGTGCCCTTCGATATTGAACGCCTAGCCAAGATGCTTGTAGATGACCGGCGTAATAACCCCAGCAACTATGCGGTGGTGGTCATCTCTGAGGGCGCGAGTATGCTCGGTGGCCAGGTGATGGAGTATGGCCAAGAGGATGCTTACGGCCACAAGAAGCTGGGCGGCATTGGCTCGATAGTTGGTGATGCACTGAAGAAGATCACCGGCATTGATGTGGTCAACCAGCAACTCGCCTACCTGATGCGCGCCGGTGCCCCCGACTCGCTCGACCGGATGGTGGCGACCTCCTACGGCAACCTCGCCATCCAGGAGCTTGAGCGTGGCCATAGTGGGATCATGGTGGCGCTCCAGAACGGCGTCTACACCACCGTCCCCGCCGATATGCCGATTCTGGGCGTGAAGCGGGTCAATGTCCACGAGCTGTACGATGTGCAAGAGTACCGCCCGCACATGACCCACCTGATCGGCAAGCCGATGTTCTTGTATTAGATCATGTCTTAGATCTTCTGGGGCAGCGCCGCCGCCCCAGAACCCCTACTTGATCACCACCCGCAACACCCACCCCGTCTGCTCACTGAACTGGCGTGTGGCCGCCTCGATGGCCTCTGGCGGCACATTCCCTTGCACCCGCACGGTCACTTCGCGGGTGGCCAACTGAAGCGCCGGGGAACCTTGGGCCTGCACGCCGGGGGGCAGCGCCGCCCGCGCTGCCCTGATCAGTGCCTCCTGGTGCGGTTGTGGCCAGATCCGCACCGTCCAACCAATCTGCTCGGCAAGGTCAGTCAGGCGCTGGGCGTAACGCTGCTGCGCAGCCTCCGGGAAGTGGAAGCGCAATGTTACCACCCCGGACTGCTGATCAGCACTCGCTTTGTAGCAACCATCCGCAGCCCCAAACCAGGTGCGGGCGGTGTTGAGCGCGAAGTTGAGTTCGCAGCGTTTGGCGTCGGCTGAGGGCGTATAGCATACCTCTGGATCACTTGCCACTACGGACGGCGGGGAGTGAGGGGTACGGATCGTCAGCGACCAGCCGGTGCGTTCGGCAAAGGCCGCCTCCGCCGCCGTGATCTGCTGCGGCTCGGCATGGCCCGTACAGCGCACCTCGATCCGCGACTCGTGCGGGTAGAGCGCCGGGGTGCGCTCGGCCTGCACACCAGCGGGCAACAGATCGAGCGCCAGCGCCACGATCTGTGCCTGGTGCGGGTGCGGCCAGACCGTCACCGGAGCGTTGATCGCGGTAGTAATCTGGGCAATCGCGGCAGCATCACGCAGCTTGGCCATAGCCGGGAAGAAGTAGCGCAGCGTCACCGCGCCACTCTCTGGGTCTACCCCGCGTTGGTAGAGATCGGGCACATGGCCCAAGAACGAATCGATCACCGCCAGGATCGCGACGGTATCAATGCGTGGCCCGCTGCGACGTGGGCCAGCCGCTTGCAGGCGACGCACCTCGGTGGGTGCAGGTACACGCCACAGGCCGGGAGCATGTGGCACGGGGACAAAATAGCCACTCCCCTGCTCAAGGAGCGCCTGCATCTGCTCCTCGGCCACCGCATCTGCCGCCGCACCATACCATGCCCGCGTCAACTCGCGCAGGCTCAAGACCTGCACCCCAGTGCCATCACGCAGCGCCGTCCAGAGCCGCTCGAAGCCCTCCGCAGTGATCGTGGCCCCCTGGCCCAACGCAGCGACCAGCGCGGGCGCGGGGCGCTCCGGGGCGGCCACGCGCCGCCCACCGCGCTGCGCGGGCACAATCTCAAGATCCTGGCCATCACGCGGGATGAGCACCTCGGTCAAGCCGCGCAGCCGCGCCGCCAGCGCCGCCCGCGCCTCCGGGTCGCCATGCACCAGCGCAACGGTACGCGGCTGAAGGGCGCGCACAATCGCCGCCAATTCGTCGCCATCGGCGTGGGCGCTGAGGCTATACCGGCCCACCTCACAACGCATCGGGATGGTACGTTCGCCAAAGGTCATGCGGCGCAGATCGGGAGCCGCATCGGCCAGATCAAGCAACCGCCGCCCCGGTGCCTCCTCATCCAAATAACCGCTGAAGAAGATCGCTGCCTCTTGGCGCTCGGCGAGACGCTCGGCATACCAGACCGACGGGCCGCCGGTGAGCATGCCCGACGAACTGATAATGGCAGCGGGCGGACCAGCCAAGATCTGTTCGCGCTGCTGGGGATTCTCTATCGGTTGGATATACTTACTGAAGAAGGGCTTATTGCCGTTGCGGATGTGGCGTGCCAGCGCCGGCGTGAGCGCATCGGGGATGGCCGCATAGGCCGCACAGACCGAGCGCACCAGACCATCCACCGCAATCGGGAAGACCGGGATCAGCCCATCGCGCTGGGCAGCGCGCAGAATCAGGATCACCTCTTGGGCACGCCCCAGTGCAAAGGCGGGAATGAGGCAATGGCCACCACGTGCAATCACCGCACCCACCGCCTCGGCCAACTTGCGCTCCTCGACCGCCCGGTTGGGGTGCAGGCGTGCCCCATAGGTACTCTCCAACACCAAGAGATCGGGGCGGCGCGGAGCGGGCGGAGCCGCCCCGAGGATCGTGCGCTGCGGGGTAGCACTCACATCGCCGGAGATGACCAGTCGCCCATCGGCGGCCTCGAAGCCCACACTGACCGCACCCGCAATATGGCCAGCGCGCTGGGCCGAGACAACCACACCGGGCAGTTCGGGCAGGCTCTGGCCACCCAGGTGCAGCGGGCGTAGACGGCGCAGCGTCTCGGCCACCAGCGCCGCATCATAGAGCGGCAGTTCCAACTCCTCCGCCGCACGCCGCGCCATCACGCGCACCGCATCACCCAGCATCACCTCCATCAGGCGAATGGTGGCCGGACTCGCATAGATCGGCGTCGCCGGATAGCGGTCGGCCACCAGTGGCAACGCTCCGATATGGTCGGCGTGGGCGTGGGTAATAATGATCGCATCGAGCGCAACCCCATCAAGCGCGGCGAGGTCGGGCAGGCGGTCGGCACCATCCATCCGCACACCCGCATCCACCAAGATCCGCCGTCCACCCGCGTGTACCAACTGACACGTCGCACCAACCGCACTCGCACCACCGAGAAATTGGATCTGCATGCATCACCCCAGAATAGCAGCCAGCGCCGCTTCAGTATCACTCAAATCGCTGAGCAGCACATCGGGGGCATAGGCAGCCAACTCCTCGCGGCTATAGGGGCCAGTTGCCACCGCCACCGTCCGCGCCCCATTCGCCCGGCCACAGGCAATATCGTTGGGGGTATCGCCAACAATCACAATCTGGCGGCCCATAAAGGAGCGACCATAGCGTTGAGCGGCGCGATCAGCCGCAATCGGAACGAGGGCATTCCGATCATAGTGATCATCGCCATAAGCTCCGGCTTCCAGATCGAGAAGCGGCAGAAGATCGGTACACTCCAGCTTAATCCGGGCCGCAGCGGCGATATTGCCGGTCAGCGGGGCTTGGCGAGCGGTGGCCCGCAGCGCTTCGAGCAGCAGCGTCACCCCCGGAAAGACCTGCGAGCGTTGGCGGAGTGCCTCGCGTTGCTGCTCCAGACCAGCGGTATAGGCAGCGGCAAACTCGTGCAGACGGTCGGCGACACCCTGCGCCCCCAGATGCGGAAAACTCTCGTGGATAATCAGCCAATCGGTCTTCCCGGCATAGGATGTGCGTTCCATCGGTGCTGCGGGGCCAACCACCACCTGCATGGCTATCCGCATCGCTGCGGCGGCAATCCCATCGGTACTCAGCAAGGTGCCATCAACATCCCAGAGAATCAAACGATCCATAGCGAATCTATACTCCGATCTTTTATGGGCGACTCGAATCAATCAAGCGCTCCAGTGCCTGCATTAAAACATCCAGATCAACTGGTTTAATCAAGAAAAGATCAAATCCCACATCAAGGGCACATTCACGATCCGCACCACCCAAGCCACTCAGCGCAATCGCCGGGCACCTCTGCATACCAGGAAGGGTGCGCAGGGCCAACAAGAGTTGCGGGCCATCCATATCGGGCAGACGCATATCAATCAACAGGAGATGGAACTCCATCTGTTGTGCTAACGCAAGGGCCGAAGCGGCATCATCAGCCAGCACCACGGTATAGTTCTGGCTCTCTAGGTAGTGATGCAGCACCTGTTGCATCAACAGGTTATCATCAACCAAAAGGACGAGCATCGCCTTCCCTTCCGCTACAACCGAGTCTCATGGATTATACGCGATCAGCCCCACCAAACAAAACACGGCCTATCGGGTTCTGAGACCCGACAGGCCGTGTTAACGCCGGACAGTGTACTAGTTAATTACCATCACCCGGTAAGAGTTCCAACGTTGCTACGGCACGGATACCACTGGTATGCCCATATGCAGAGATATAATGCGTACCAATCGGCAGCGGCGGCACGGTAACTTCCTCCTCGAAGGTACCATCCTGAGTAATCCCGGAGAAGAGGCTCAACACCACCCCATTAGGCAATGTGATCCAGAGGCTGATCTTCTCACCGGGCAGGAAGCCGGTACCAATCAGGGTGACCGTATCCAACTGCTCGGCCTCACCTGGCACCACAATCAGCGTCGCATCATTCGGAGCTTCGATATAATCGCCGCGCTCCAGTTCAAACTCAACGATGCCAGTACGACCACTGCTATTGCCATAGCCAGTGAAGGCATAGGTACCCTCAGCCGAGAGCCGCCCGAAACAGACGTAGTAGCCAAAGCTGCCATCGCTCTCAGAGAGGAATTCCGTCTCCAGACCATCATCAGAGACTGAGCCATCGGGCATGCGCAGCCAGACCGAGATCTCCTCCTCAGCCGCATAGCCCTCACCCATAAAGTCGAAGCAGTAGCCCTGCGGCAATAATTCCTGCTCAACCGTCAGGTAGACACCAGGGCTAGCAGGAGCACCAGGGGCGGCGCTGACCTCAAAACGCCCGGTGGCCAGTGAGCCACTAGTATTCCCACGCGCACTCACTAGTCCGTAAATTAAGACCTCTTGTGTTCTATCGCCACGTCACTTAGACTGGTGGCATGAAAAAACAGCACCTCACC
>NZ_RYFD01000102.1 GCF_004138135.1 Candidatus Oscillochloris fontis | reverse complement strand
TAGTAATCGCGCATCAGCCATGGCGCGGTGAATACGTTCCCGGGCCTTGTACACACCGCCCGTCAAGCCATGGAAGCCGGGGGGACCTGAAGTACGTAACCGCAAAGGAGCGTCCTAGGGTAAAACCGGTAACTGGGGCTAAGTCGTAACAAGGTAGCCGTACCGGAAGGTGCGGCTGGAACACCTCCTTTCTGGAGAGATGATTTTCCGAAAAAGGCCTGATTGTTACGCGCTGATTTTTCCACAAAATTCATAAGAAAACGGAAAGACAAGTTGGTATGGTGGTTCTCCCTTTTTTATTAAGTATGCACACAGTGTAGTTAAGCCGTTGTTTAATCATTTTTTAAAAACAATACACCGTAGCCTCGGGAGAAAAAAAGAGGAATACAGCCAGTCCTATAGCTCAGTTGGTTAGAGCGCTACACTGATAATGTAGAGGTCGGCAGTTCAACTCTGCCTGGGACTACAAAAAAGAAGCGAAAAGCGGATAACGGAAAGTTAATAGCGAATAGTCAATAACTAATAGTGATTAGTTAATAGTTGAAAGTGAATAGCGGCAAACTTAAAGTTATACCGAAAATTGCATAAAACAATCAGGGTCTGGCGGCCGTAGACTGTAGACTGTAGACCGGCGACCGTAGTCTGGCGAGTGAAGAAGGTATAAAATAGTATGAAAGCTTTTTATACGACAAACGAACGATCTTTGACATATTGTAACAAGAAGAGAAGTAAGGTTTTACTGTGTTTGATATAGTTTTAGAGATAGAGCGATTTATCAATAGACATAATTGATACAGTATTAATACGATAATAAAATAAAAAAGCAAATAAGAGCGAACGGTGGATGCCTAGGCTCTGGGAGGCGAAGAAGGACGTGATAAGCTGCGAAAAGCTGCGGGTAGGTGCAAATAACCCTTGATCCGCGGATATCCGAATGGGGCAACCCGGCACAGTGAAGCTGTGTCATCCTGCATAGCGGGAAGCAAACGAGGGGAACTGAAACATCTAATTACCCTTAGGAGAAGAAAACAAAAGTGATTGCGCGAGTAGTGGCGAGCGAAAGCGCAGAAGCCCAAACCCATGATGTAGCAATGCATTATGGGGGTTGTAGGACTGCGATATAGAAGAAGTAAATGAATTGGAAGAGCGTTGGAAAGCGCCCCCGCAGACGGTGACAGGCCGGTACAGGTAAGTTTACCATTTTTAGCAGTATCCTGAGTAGCGCGGGACACGAGAAATCCTGTGTGAAACTGGCGGGACCATCCGCTAAGGCTAAATACTCCCCAGAGACCGATAGTGAACCAGTACCGTGAGGGAAAGGTGAAAAGCACCTCGAACAGAGGAGTGAAACAGACCCTGAACCCGTTCGCTTACAAGCGGTCGGAGCAGCTACGTGCTGTGACGGCGTGCCTTTTGCATAATGAACCTACGAGTTACTTTCACTGGCGAGGTTAAGGTCTTCAGGACCGTGAGCCGAAGCGAAAGCGAGTCTTAACAGGGCGAGGTTCATTCCGTAAGGAATGAAAGCGCGAAAGCGCATTAGTCAGTGGAAGTAGACGCGAAACCAAGTGATCTACCCTTGAGCAGGTTGAAGTTTGGGTAACACCAAATGGAGGACCGAACTGTTTGACGTTGAAAAGTCTTCGGATGACTTGAGGGTAGGGGTGAAAGGCTAATCAAACTTGGAGATAGCTCGTACTCCCCGAAATGCATTTAGGTGCAGCCTGTGAGGAGTTTATAAGAGGTAGAGCGACTGATTGGATGCGAGGGTTTCACCGCCTATCAAGTCCTGACAAACTCCGAATGCTTATAAATGATCTCATGGAGTGAGGGCATGGGTGCTAAGGTCCATGTCCGAGAGGAGAAGAATCCAGACCATCAGCTAAGGTCCCCAAATATATGCTAAGTTGCATTAACGAAGTCGAACTGCTTAGACAGCTAGGATGTTGGCTTGGAAGCAGCCATTCATTTAAAGAGTGCGTAACAGCTCACTAGTCGAGCGGTTTGGCATGGATAATAATCGGGCATAAGCATATTACCGAAGCTATGGACTCAGAGATGAGTGGTAGGGGAGCATTCCAGTTCGGCGTAGAAGGCGTAAGGATAACTTACTCTGGAGCGGCTGGAAAAGCAAATGTAGGTATAAGTAACGATAAGGAGGGCGAGAAACCCTCCCGCCGGAAGACTAAGGATTCCTGATCAACGCTAATCGGATCAGGGTTAGTCGGGGCCTAAGGTATAGCCGACAGGCGAAGCCGATGGAAGAACAGGTTAATATTCCTGTACTACTTATTGGAGCGATGTGGGGACGGAGTAGTGACAGTCCTGCGAGGTGACGGAATACCTCGTTGAAGGGTGTAGATATTGAGAAGCGTAGGCAAATCCGCGCTTTGAGTCGAACCTGAAAGTACCGTGCGTACTTGTACAAACGGATATGGACGTAAACAGACTTCCAAGAAAAACCGCTAAGCGTTAATTCAATGAGTACCCGTACTACAAACGGACACACGTGGTCAAGTAGAGCATACTAAGGCGCTCGAGTGATTCACAGCTAAGGAACTAGGCAAAATAGTCCCGTAACTTCGGGAGAAGGGACGCTTCCTCCAGGGATGGAGAAGCCGCAGAGAAATGGCCCAGGCGACTGTTTAACAAAAACACATGGCTATGCAAAATCGCAAGATGAAGTATATGGCCTGACACCTGCCCGGTGCTGGAAGGTTAAGAGGAGAAGTTAGAGCAATCGACGCTTTGAATTGAAGCCCCAGTAAACGGCGGCCGTAACTATAACGGTCCTAAGGTAGCGAAATTCCTTGTCGGGTAAGTTC
>NZ_RYFD01000101.1 GCF_004138135.1 Candidatus Oscillochloris fontis | reverse complement strand
CCAGCCATACCACACCGGAGGTCTTTGGTCAACCTCCCAGACCTGCTATGAACCAATTTTCAACTAGCACAACCCCCTAGTTAGTATTGGCTACTCCGTTTTATCTGACGGATCATCACCTCCCAATATCTTGATTAGAATCATAACGTTGAATCGTATTCTGTTCTATTCCATCGCTTCACCATTCTATACTTCAAGAAAATGAAAGATATTTGTTTGAAAAAGTTAAACGACGGATATTTATGAATTTTACCAAATGTATCTTCCACAAGAAAACCTCTAAATCTCCAAATATCACTGGGATTATAGAAGATTGTTATCATATCTATTTGATATTCTTTTTCATCTGTCTCTTGTATCCTCTCCAAAACCACTGGGCGGTGCGTGACGGCGTGGTGAAGTTCTGGTAGACTCCCTGTATGCAGATACCTGACCTCAACCCCGACAGCATTGCCGATCTGGCAACGCGCCAGATCGTGATCCAGTTGCTGAACGTCATCGAGACGCTGGCCGCTGAGAACGCTGCCCTGCGGATTGAGGTCCAACAGTTGCGCGATGAGGTGGCGCGGCTGAAAGGGCGGTCGGGCAAGCCCGACATCAAACCACCCACGCCGCCGCCTGCCGCGCCAACCGACCATTCCTCGGAGGCCGAGCGCCGCACGCGCACGCCCCGCGGCAAACCCAAGAAAAACGAAACCCTGATCGTGACCCACGAGGAACGGTGTACGGTCGATCCGGCGACGCTGCCCCCCGATGCGGTGCGCCACGGGACGCGGGACGCCATCGTGCAACGGTTGCACATTGCGGTTGAGGTTGTCCGCTTTGTGCGGGAGGTCTGGTACGTGCCCAGCACGAACACGCTCATCACCGCACCGTTGCCGCCCGGCTACCGGGGTGGGTTTTGCCCCACGACCCATACCCTCGTGCTTGCCCTTGGGCACGGGGCAAACGTCAGTCAGCCCGCGCTGCTGCGCTTCCTGCGGGATGTCGGTCTGACGATTGGCACGGGCACGGTGGCACGCATGCTGCTCGATCCAGGGGGACGCTGGGCGGACGAAGCCGCCGCGATTCATCAGACCGGTCTCGCCACCGGGTCGTGGGTCGCCACCGACCAGACCAGTACCCGCGTGGATGGGCAGAACGAGGTCTGCCACGTCGTCGGCAATGCCTGGTTCACGAGCTATCATACCCGTCCCGGCGGCACGCGCCAGGATGTCGTGGCCATCATCTGGGGCCAGGAACCGCACTTCCGCCTGAATGATGAGTCGCTGGCGTGGCTGCAGGCCCGCAGCCTGCCGCACACACTGCTCCGCCGACTGCGGGATGCCCTGCCCCGCGACACGGACATGACGGCGGCGGAACTCCAGCAACACCTGACCAACGCCGGTATCACGCTCACTCAGCAGCAGGTGCAACCGGTCGGCGATGCGCTGGCGATTGCCGCCTATCACGCCCAAACCCAGGTGCCCGTCCTGCGCTGGTTGCTGAGCGATGATGCCCCAGTGTATGACCACCTCACGGCCACCCACGCGCTGTGTTGGGTCCATGATTGGCGGCACTATGCCAAGCTTGCCCCACGGGTGCCCCATCATCAGGCGGAACTCGCCGCGTTTGGGGAACGCTATTGGACGTTCTATCGCGACATGCTGGCCTATCAACAGGCGCCCACTGCAGCGGAACGCGCACGGTTGGCGGATGCGTTTGACGCGTTGGTGGAACACGAGACCGGCTATGCGGCGTTGGATGACCGGATCATCAAAACCGCCGACAAACGGGCCCAGTTGTTGGCGGTGCTGAAGCATCCCGACATTCCCCTCCACAATAACGCCATGGAACTGGCGGCGCGACGCCGGGTGCGCAAACGCGATGTCAGTTTCGGCCCCCAATCCCGGGACGGGGCACGGGCGTGGGACACCTTCCAAACCCTGGCCGCCACCGCCGCCAAACTCGGCGTGGGGTTCTTTCACTATCTCCGCGACCGCATCGTCACGCCGGAGACCACCTCCACCTTAGCCGAACGGGTGGCGCAACGGGCGGGTATCGCCGTACCATCGGCGGCCTGATCCAGCGCTTTTGGAGAGGATACTGTCTCTTGTAGAATTACTTTCTCGGCAGGCCAAAAAGCTGTCTTTCGTCTAAAAAGTTTAATACCGAATCTTTTTATTTGCACAGGGCGTCGACCGTAATTTACAATAGGAACGATTAATATGCCTTTAGACAGGGCTTTTTCTTGAAAGATTATTCTCTTTATCCTTAAATCACTTCTATCTCGAAGGTATGAAAATATCGAAAGCATAATAGAAATGGTTGAGAAAACGAGTGCGATAATGTTTGTTAATTCTGGCATAGAATTCTTACATTCAAGCCGAAGACTAGAATGACTTTACGCTCTTACTTCTAAGCAGTGCCGTGTAGCGATATAAATGACAAGTGCAAAAAATTATCAATTCAGTTCAAAATTTACTCGATATTCGCCTAATGTTAGTAAATTATATCACTCGTCACGCTTTATTGGCACTGCTTTTTCTTTAATATAGGCATTCTGGATTGATGGTTTTCCCTCGCTGCATGTCGATGTGTCCCGATCAGCAGTGCCTCCTTCTGCCCGGCATGGGCATATTAGGATTGCTGATCGTGTCCCGATGACCAACGGGCATTGGCCGAAACTGATTCCTAACGGGCAGTGATTATAACCGACTCTCTGATGTGCGTTGATCGTGGCCGACTCGCCAACAAGCGTGAAAGGTCGCAGCGATTCCTCGCCCCCCGGAGTGCTGGAGGCCACCCCGACGCCCAACGCCAGCCTTCAGGTGCGCCGCTGGCAGCTTCCCTGGATCGGAACGAAGCTCAACCCAGCAGGATAGTGG
>NZ_RYFD01000073.1 GCF_004138135.1 Candidatus Oscillochloris fontis | reverse complement strand
ATGACCACCACCGGTGTCGGAGATTGCAAAGAGGACATCAACCGGACTGTTGCTCACCACTGTCTCCTCACATATGCCGTCGGTTTTGCAGATCTGCCACTACCCGCTCGGCAATCTCGATGGCAGCACGGGGATGGGCGGCTGCGGATGCACTGCTACGCATATCCGCCAGGAGGTGGGGTTTGCTGAGCACCATCGCCACCGCTGCCGGTACCGATTCGCACATGCGCAACTGAAGGCCAGCACCACTACTCACCACAAAATCGGCATTCCATTCCTCATGGCCCAGGATCGGATCGATCACCACCAACGGCACACCCCGCGCCAAAACCTCACTCACGATCAGGCCACCTGCCTTCGTCACCACGAGATCGCTGGCAACAATCAGATCATCAACATAGTCAATATATCCATAGATCTTGAGATTGATCCGTGGGGTAGATTGCAGATCGTTCAGCACCTCGCGCAATTCACTATTACGCCCCGCAACCACCACTAACGTTGCCGTGAGCGGGCCACGCAAAAAGCCCTGCACGATCACCCGGATGTGGTCGGTGTCAACCCCACCGCCAAAGATGGTGATCACCTGGCCTTCGGCTGGCAGATCGCACTGTTGCCGCGCCACTTGACGATCCTTGGCTTCCGCCGCGATCAGATCAATCGGGATACCACTTACACTTATCTGTGAAGCGGCTACCCCGCGCGCAATCAGTTGCTCGCGGGTCTGCTCATCACCAACAAAATAGCCATCTATCTCGGTGTAGGTCCAGAAGGTATGCGCAGCATAGTCGGTAATCACACAATAGACCGGCTGGGTCAGCATGGCACTGCGCTTAAAGCGCACCAACAGTTCCATGGGCAAGAAGTGCGTACAGATGATCACTTCGGGGGCGAAGCTGCGTAACAGTTCCTTTAGTCCACTCGTACCGATACTCTCAACCACCTTACGGATGTTGTTGGTAATCTCAGCGAGGTTGGGGTCGGCATTACTCTGGTTATAGAAATAGCCCCATACCAATGGAGCATGGTCGGTGAGTTCGAGGTAGGAACGGGCATAGGCGAGGCGAAAGAGGCGTGGTGTGTGATCAAGCACATCTTCAACCCGTACCTCACCTGGTTGACGCCGCTGAAAGGCATCTGCGAGTGCCTCAGCGGCCCGACGGTGGCCCGTACCCACCGAAGCATGAAGGATCAGGACTCGTGGCATGGTGATACCTTGAGTGTTGCGGCTGCCTGCGCCGCAGGGCCTCTGTCACTAGGATCATCCTACCACAGTTTTATCGCCCTCTCATCTGTGAGGGCACAGCGAGTGCTATACTGCTATCGTTATACTGTGGATCGTTCTGATTACCAAGAGTGAGCGTATGGCTGCTCCGCGACATGATCTCTCCCCACTTACCATTGCTCGTTGGCGTGTTCCGCTCTGGCTTGTGAGCTTGTTGCTTGTGGTTGCCGTAGCAACCGGGGTTTTGGTTGGCATTCTCGGCAACAATCTCTTGAGTAAAGACGGCACTTGCCCTGAATCACCGGCGGTGTGTGCCGAGTTTACCGCCTTCTGGGATGCATGGCGGCTCACCCGCGCTAACTTTGTTGATGCGGAGGCGATTGATACCCAGTTGATGATTGATGGCGCGATCAATGGGATGCTCGATACGCTCGGCGACCAGGGCCACACGCGCTATATGGGTGCGGAGCAGGCGACCGAGTGGGATGAGGCATTACGCGGTTCGTTCGAGGGTATCGGAGCCTATATTGATGTCCGTGACGGCCAGACGATCATCGTCAACCCCATCCCCGGCTCGCCCGCCGAAGCCGCCGGGCTGCTCCCTGGTGATGCGATCCTCGCCGTGGATGGCGATCCGACCACCGGCTGGAGTGTAGATCAACTCGCCAGCCGCGTGCGCGGCCCGGCGGGTTCGCAGGTGACGCTGCGCATTCGCCATGCCGATACAACCGAGGTGATCGAAGTCACGATCACGCGCGCCAAGGTGGTGGTGCCGAGTGTCAGTTGGCGGATGCTTCCCGACCAGATCGCGCTGATCCGTCTGACCGCGTTTGATGGCAATTCGGGGTCGCAGATGCGTGAGGCCATCCAGGCGGCGCGTGATGCCGGGGCCAAAGCGATGATCCTCGATCTGCGCAACAACTCCGGTGGCCTGCTGAACGAGATGGTCAGCATTGCCAGCCAGTTCCTCCCCGAAGGCACCACCGTGCTGCTCGAAGAGGATCGTGCTGGCAAGCGCGAACCGACGCGCACCGTGGCGGGTGGCGTGGCGCTCGATCTGCCGCTGGTGGTGCTGATCAACCGCAACTCAGCCAGTTCTGCCGAGATCCTGGCCGGAGCCATTCAGGATGCCGAGCGTGCCTCGTTGATTGGCGAAACCACCTTTGGTACTGGCACAGTGCTCTCCTCCTACCGCATTATCGGCGGCGGGCGGCTGCTCTTGGGCACCAAACAGTGGCTCACCCCCTCCGGCCAACTCATTCGTGGCCAGGGCATCAACCCCGATGAGGAGGTGGTGCTGCCGAGCAATACGCTACCGCTCTCACCCACCGACGCAGCCGCATTGAGTATCGAGCAACTCCTCGCCGCTGAAGATACCCAAATGGCGCGTGCCGTCGAATTGATGGTGCAGGCGATACCGTAGAGACGCAACATATTGCGTGTATCGGTAGAGACGCAACATATTGCGTCTCTTCCCCTACGCAACATATTGCGTCCCTACCCCTACGCAACATATTGCGTCCCTACCCCTACGCAACATATTGCGTCCCTACCCCTACGCAACATATTGCGTCCCTACCCCTACGCAACATATTGCGTCCCTACCCCTACGCAACATATTGCGTCTCTTCCCCTACGCAACATATTGCGTCCCTACCCCTACGCAACATATTGCGTCTCTACCCCGACCCCTACGCCGGTCCGATCAGGTTCTGCGCAATCACCGCCGACCCCAACACGCCCGGTACGCCCGCGCCGGGATGCGTGCCTGCACCCACAAAATAGAGGTTGGCGAACTCCTCCGACTGGTTGTGCGGGCGGAACCATGCCGATTGGGTCAGCAGTGGCTGGGATGCGAACGAGGCGCCCATGTAGGCATTCTGCTTGCGTGCAAAGTGCATCGGGTCTACCATCTTCTCGACCACAATATGCTTGCTCAGATCGGGCATGTAGCGATCCTCAAGGAACTCGATGATCGCGTTGCGGTAGGGCTTAGCCTCCTTCGTCCAATCAATCCCCGCCTTCAAGTTGGGTACCGGCGAGAGTACATAGAACGACTCACACCCCTCCGGTGCGAAGGAGCGATCTTCTACCGAGGGCATATAGAGGTAGAGCGAGAAGTCATCGGCCAACTTCTGCTTGTAGAAGATGTCGGCCAACAAGCTCTTGTAGCGCTCACCAAAGATGATGTTGTGGCGGATCAAGCGCCCATCGTTGTAGCGCCGGTTGGTGCCGATGTAGAGTACCACGAGCGACATGCTGTACTTGGTGCGCTGCAACTTGCGGTCGGTATAGTGCCGTCGGTGCATCGGGTTGATCAAGTAGTGGTAGGTGTAGGCCACATCGGCGTTCGAGATAACAATATCGGCACGCCGCACCTGATCATCCGCGAGGCGAATCCCCGTCACCTTCCGCCCTTCAACCATAATCTCCTTCACCGGCGCATTCAGGTGGAGGGTACCACCAATATCGGTGAAGAGCTTGGCCATGGCCTCAATGATTGCCCCGGTGCCACCCACCGCATAGTGGACACCCCACTCGCGCTCAAGGTAGTGAACCATCGCATAGATGGACGAAGCATCGAAGGGGTTACCACCAATAAAGAGCGGGTGGAAGGAGAAGAAGCGCCGGATGTAGTCATCCTTGAGGAACTGGGAGACAAAGCTGTAGGTGCTGATATATGCCTTCAGCTTGATCAGATCGGGCGCAACCTTCAGCATATCGGTGAACTTGAGGAAGGGCTTATCGGTCATGGGGAAGCCCTTCTCAAAGATCGGCTTGGTCTCGGAGATAAAGCGTCGGTAGCCCTCGACATCACGCGGGCTAAAGCGCTGGATCTCGGCCTCAAGTTGATCAACATTCCCCGAATAGTCGAAGTGCCGCCCCTCATGGGTAAAGAGCCGGTAATAGGGTGAACATGGCCGCAGTTCAAAATAGTCCTCGCGCCGTTTCCCGGCGGCCTGCCAAATATCATCGAACATAAACGGGGCCGTGATCACCGTTGGTCCCGCATCAAAGCGAAAGCCATCGCGCTCGATCACATAGGCTTTGCCCCCCGGCTTATCGGCCTTCTCATAAATCTCGACACGATGCCCCATGGCGGCAAGGCGAATAGCGGCGCTCAACCCGCCAAAGCCTGAGCCAACCACAATAATGTGTTTCTGCATGATTGTCTCACTCAGTAAACAGGGAAGATCCCAGTACGCATAATCTACTCTACCATAAATAATGGTGGAAAACCATATACCGCAGGGGTACGGCTAGGGCATGGGCAACGTCTTTGGGGCTGCGCCCCAAATCCTCATGTTTGTTGTTGTTTGGTGGCGAAGCCGCCCCCGCCCCCCACCGAAGGTGACTTTGCCCATGCCCTGAATGATCACAATTGTAACTGTTCACACTTCTCCTAGCTTCCAGTTTTTGACGCAAAGACGCAGAGGCGCAAAGCCTGCAACAAAGCCTTTGCGTCCTTGCGCCTTTGCGTCAATACGAGATTTCCTTTACCCCAAGTGTGAATAGTTACTCACAATTATGCCGCTGACGAAATTGGCGATGTGCGCTACAATAGAGCCTAGTATGCCCCGTGATCGCGGTTGGGGCTCCTGGGGATGATCCGATGGATGAGGTGCGATATGGCGAACCCACCACTGCGCTTCTCGGTTTGTGTTGAGACGATGTTCAAAGAGAAGCCGTTCGAACAGCGCCTGGAATATGTTCATGATCTCGGGTTCCCCGCCTTCGAGTTCTGGACGCGCCAGGGCAAGGATATGAACATTACCCTCGCGCTCAAAATGGCGCTACGCTTAGAGGTAAGTGCCTTTGTTGGCAGTACTGCCTCGTTGGTAGACCCGTCCCAACATCAGCAGTTCTTTGCCGATATGAATCGGGCTGCGGCGCTGGCCTTTGATCTCTCGTGTGCCAATCTGATCATTACGAGCGGATCATGTGTCCCTGGTATGTCCCGCCAGGATCAGCGCGCCAATATGCTTGATGCGCTCCATGCCGCTGCCGAAACCGCCAGTGATGCCGATGTCACCCTGGTGCTCAAGCCGCTCAACCGGCGCGATCATCCCAATACCTTCCTCAGTACCTCTGATGAAGGCGCTGAGATTGTTCGTATGGTCAATAGCCCCCACCTGCGCCTCTGCTATGATCTCTATCACCAGCAGATCACTGAGGGCGATCTCACCCGCCATATCACCGAGAACCTCGATCTGATTGGTCACATCCAAGTTGCTGATGTGCCCGGTCGCCATGAACCCGGTACCGGCGAGATTAACTACGAACACATCTTTGGTCTGCTACGCGAGCTTGGCTATAAGGGCTTTGTGGGTCTCGAATATAACTCATTGGTTGATGATACCGCTAGCCTGCGTGCCGTTCGTGCGATGAGTCAGTAGAGACGCACCATCTTGCGTCTTTTGGAGACGCACCATCTTGCGTCTTCTGGAGACGCAAGATGGTGCGTCTCTACTCCATTTCTACCGCCGCGCCCCCGGCAAGGTGATTGCCAGTGCTGCCGCTGGTATCCCCAACAACGTCACGGCAACCATCACCGTCTGAAGCCCGACCTGATCGGCAAAATGCCCCGCTAACCACGTCCCCAGGGTGCCACTCGCAAAGGTGAAACCGAGGATCAGCCCGGCTGCAAAGCTCTGCTTGACGGGCAAGAGCCGTTGCGCATGCACCACCAACACGCTGTGTTGCCCCCCTACCAAAAATCCGGTCACGATACATGCCGCAAAAATGCCCCAGATCGAGGATGTAAAGAAGCAGGCCAAGCCGGTTGGTACGCTCAGTAAGAGTGGCCAGACGATGGCCGCACGCATCCCAAAGCGATCCGCGAGGTTCCCGGTGACGATCTGCCCAATTGCTCCCGCGCCCATAAAGACGCCCGCCAATAACCCGAACATGGTCGGGTCCCAGCCGCGATCACTGAAGAGTTTGGGTAAAAATGCTTGGTAGACGGCCTGAATCGAGGATCGTACCGCCACCAGAACGATAAAGCTGATGATCAACCAGCGTGCCATCGTGATCACGGTGTTCTTACTGCGGGCACCACTCGCATGGTGAACCATGCCGCGCTGGTGCAACCCGCTTATGATGAGCATCACGGCTGGCGCAAAGGCGAGTAAGGCCATCGGTAATAGCCCCAACCCATAAAAGCGCCCCGTCAAATACCCGGTGGCAAATGGCCCCAAGGCCATGCCAACCTGCCCACCAAAGAAGAAGACTGCGGTTGCGCTGCTCGCCCGATCCGGCTCGGCCAATGCCGCCGATGAGGTGCCCACTGGGTGGAACAGCCCGCTCCCCAATGGGGCTAACAAGAACATGGGTAACAAGAGTGTCCAGTTGGGAGCCAGCGCCACCATGGTGTAGAAGAAGGCCATCCAGCCGACCCCGATTCCGGCCAGCAGCAGCGTCTTGCCCTGGAAGCGATCTGCGATCAGCCCAAAGAGCGGCTGCGAGAGTGACCCAATTAGAAGATAGATCGTCAATGCGGTGGCGATCTGGGCGTTGCTAAGCTCAAATGGTACGGCGAGTACCGCTAATAAGACTGCGCCGGTGCTGTTGAGTACGTCGATCATAAAGTGGCCGCTAACAACGGCCATCAGTTGGCGATTGCGAAACATAAACGAGGCTTTCTGCTGTGTAGGGGCGAAGCATCGCCCGCCATGGAGCGGGGGAACCTGAATGAGGTTGGTGGGCGATGCTTCGCCCCTATACACCCCATCATTCCCGATAATCACTTCCCAGAATGAGCACAATATCGGCTTGGTAGGGAGCCGCTGGGGCATCAGGCGGTGGGCGACGATGCACGTAGCGCTCGTCAAGCTGGAGGAGTGTCGCGAGGCGTTCGAGGGTTTGGGGGTGGTCGCCGTAGTCAATCACCTGGGTCTGGTTGGTTGTCACCAGGGCATCGGTGGCGTCGGCCATCACAAATCCCTGGCTACGCAGCCGTTCGGTGACACGCCCGGCCAATCCGGGGACGCCCGCGCCGTTCTGTACCTGCACCCGCGCAACTTCGGCGCTACCCTCTGGGCCAGCCAGCAACCGCGCTACCAGCAAACTCAGATCGCCGGGGTCCCAGTAGATGTCCGAGCCGATCTCTTGCACCACCGCCACATCACCGGGGTTGATGCTCAGTTGCACAATCCGATCCGCTTCGAGGTGCTGCGCCAGCCCTGCCAGTTCCCGAACCGTGTTGAGATCGCCCAATGGCAAGGTGGTACGCACACTCTGTTCGAGATCCTGCACCAGTTCGGGCAACAGCGCCGCCTGGCTCAAGATGCCACGCGCCCGCACCTCCGCCAAAATGGCGCGCAGAACCTGCTGTTGGCGCCGTGAACGGTCAAAATCGCTCGAACTGTGGCGCGAGCGAGCGTAGCGTAACGCGGTAGCCCCATCCAACACCTGCAACCCGGCTGGCACATAGAGCCGCTCGTAGCCGTAGTCGTCGCTGGGGTAGGCCGGATCAAGCAGCGGGCGCGGGACATCCAGCCGCACCCCGCCCAACGTATCCACAACCCGCTCAAAACCCTGGAAGTCAATCTGCGCGCTGTAGTCCACTTTTAGACCCAAAAAGCCCTCGACCGTCTCGGCGGCCATGGCCCCACCCGCCGCCTCTGGGGCGGTACCTGCCCCATAGAGTTCCTCGGCATGATTGAAGCCATAGGCATACGCGGTGTTGATCTTCTGGAAGCCCAGGTGTGGCACTTGAACGACCGAGTCGCGGGGGATGGAGAGCATCCCCGCCCAGCCCGCCGCCGGATCGACATGCACGAGGATGAGTGTATCGCTCCGTACCCCCTCTTGCATATCGGGGCGGCGATCAACGCCGATCAGCAGGATGTTGAAGGGTGCCTGAAGACTCGCCACGCCACTCCCGCCATTGGCCTCGGCACTTGCCCGCCGGGGATCGTCCTGCTCGATCCGTTGCAGGGTGCCACTTGCCCACGAGGAGCCAATCAGCAGCAGAATAAGCACCAGCACGGCCATCCCAATCGCCAGGGCTGTCAGACGCGGCCCACATCCAAGCCGCCTCAATTGCGGGTGTCGTGCCGCTCGTCGTGCCGCCACCCGCTCGCGGGCGCTGCGTAGGGGCCGGGAATGGGGATCAGATGCCACTCGTACCCTACCTACAGCGGTGCCGGCCATGTGGGTTCCTCAAACGGTGCGCTGACCGAGAGCCGCCGAATGCTGCCCTCCTCTTTGCCGGGAAGCACCGCCAGCACCACAATACTCATATCATCGCACGGCTCACCGCGATCCAACTCCAGCGCTCGTTGCAACAACATCTCGCTCAACTCGTTGGGGCTACGCCCATCCATCACCGGCCATGCCGAGAGGTAGTTCAGCAGTTCAATATCTTCGCCATAACGCTCACCCGCACGCAATAAGCCATCGGTGAAGATGACCACATAGGTGTAGGGGCGCACCTCCAACTCGGTGATGATCGGCTTGATCATCGGCTGGAGGCCAATCGGGGTTGATGGCTCGTTGTGGCTCACCACCCCCTCTGGATCGAGCACAAAGAACGGGGCCGGGTTGTTGCGTGAGATCAGGATCTTGCCGCTCTGAAAATCCACCGAGAGGATATTCAGGGTGGCTGCAACCTGGCCCATACGGTAGGTGTAGAGGTAGTCGTGGACGGCTCGCGCCACCGCACCATCGCGTGCGCCATCCTTCAGCAACGAGATCGCCCGTGTCGCCAGCAGATTACTCAGCGTCTTGGCCCCTCGCCCTGATCCCTGGCCATCCACCAACACAAACGAGAACCCCCCGCCGGGACGCTCAATCGTTTCGAGGGTGTCGCCACTCTCGCCCCCACCGTGGTGAGCAATCTTCGCTACTGCAACGTGAATGTCAAGTATAGATCGCATCGCGCCCATCGGCCCGCTTGTCGGGTCGCTCATAATAGTATCTTCTTCACCTTAAGCATACCACAAATCGTTTGGTGCTACATACAAATCGTTGACAGCCCCCCGCCGCCCCTGCTATACTTCCGCATCAACCACGCTTCTCCCCCGCCCGCCAATACTGCATCCGTCGCAATCCGTGTGTGGCAAGCAGATTCAACCATGATCCACTCAAATCTTCAGCGCCGTTTAGCTGCCGGACAGATCGTTGTTACGGGTGAAATGGCTCCGCCTAAAGGTGGCGATCCCGCTCGGCTGCTGCAGTTGGCCCAGGCCATGCAGGCGAGTGTTGATGCGATCAATCTCACCGATAACCAACGTGGTGTTGCTCGTATGTCTTCGTTGGGTGCCGCTGCCCTCTTGCGTCAGGCCGGTATCGAGCCGATTATGCAGATGACATGCCAGCATCGTAATCGCATCGCACTGCAAGCTGATGCCCTCAGCGCCTCTGCGCTGGGTGTGCGTAATCTCCTCTGTATGACCGGCGATCATCCGCGTATTGGCGATCATCCCCAGGCCAAAAATGTCCTCGATCTCAATTCGTTCCAGCTCATCCGTATGATGCGGAAGTTGCGTGATGAGGCCCGCTTTGATACCGGTGGCCAGTTGAAGGACCCGCCGCAGTTCTTTGTCGGTGGGGTCGCTAATCCGAATGTCGAACGCGCTGCCCGCCTCGAAAAAAAGGTGCAGAGTGGCGCTGAATTCATTCAAACCCAGCTTATCTTCGATGTGGCCCGCTTCCGTACCTGGATGGCTGATGTGCGTGCCGCTGGTCTGCACCAACAGGCCCACATCTTGGCCGGGGTGATGGTGCTGCGCCGTCCCCATTCGGCGCTCTATCTGCGCGACCACCTGCCCGGTACGCTCATGACCGATAGTATTGTGGATCGTATGCAGGCCGCCGAGGACTCGGAGCGCGAGGGGATTACCATCGCCTCCGAGTTGGTGTCGGAGTTGCTGAGTGTTGAGGGTGTCGCCGGGGTTCACATCATGTCCGTGGATTGGACTCGCGCTATTCCCCAAATTGTCGAGCGTGCCGGTTTGCTCCCACGCCCCGATCTGCCAGAGTAACCCTATGATTCCCACCAGCCTCGTTGTCCAAAACTTCATGTGCTACCGCGCCTCCGGCGATCAAGAAGCGGAGTTGCGCCTCGATCTCGATGGCCTGCACGTTGTCTGCCTCTCCGGCCAAAATGGCGCGGGGAAGTCGGCGCTCCTCGATGCGATCACCTGGGCACTCTGGGGCCAAGCGCGCACCCCCGATGATGACCTGATCGCTCAGGGTGAGAGCGAGATGCGCGTCGAACTCACCTTCCAACTCGGTACGCAACACTACCGCGTCGCTCGCCGCCGTCAACGCGGCGGCACCACCGGCAAACGCGGCGGTACGTCGAGCGGCAAGACCTTCCTCGATCTCCAGGTGCAAGATACGACCGGCTGGCGACCGATTGCCGAGACGGGCGTGCGCGAGACCCAGGAGCGGATTGGCGATCTGCTGCGCATGACCTACCAGACCTTCATCAATGCCTCGTTCTTGCTCCAGGGCCGCGCCGATGAGTTCACTTCACGCACGCCCACCGAGCGCAAGCAGGTCTTGGCCGAGATTCTCGATCTGGGTGAGTATCAAACCCTTGAACAGAAGGCCCGCGAACGCGCTCGCGATCTGGATGGCCAACTGCGCGGGCTACGCGGCAAGATCGAGCAACTCGCCGAAAGCGCGGGCAAGGTCGAGACATGGGCCGCGCTGGTGCGTGATGCCGAGGCTCACGCGGCGCAGATGACCGCACAGGTGGCGCAGGCTGAAGCTGCCCAGTCCACTGCCGAGGCGCACCTGCGCGACCTCGAACAGCAGGCTGAACAGCGCAAGTTGCTGCTACGCGAACTCGAAGCTCTGCGCCAGGAACAACTCGCCTACAGCCAAGAATTGGCCGCCCTCCAAACCCGCATCAGCGCTGCTGAGTCGCTGGTGGCACGCCGCACCGAGATTCTGGCTGGGGTCGCCGATCTAGCTGCAGCGCGCAGCGAACTGGTGCGCCTCGACGATCTGCGCGAGCAGTATGATCGCCTCAGCGCCCGCCAGAACGAGCTACGCCAGCAGTTTAGCGAGGCGCGCAACGAGCTGCGCAACCGGCTTGCCAAGCTCGAACAGCAGCAGCAGCAACTCGAAACCCGCACCACGCAGCGCGAGACCCTCTTGCGTGAACAGGAACGCCTCGCGGCGCAATTGCAGGATCTGGCACCCCTGGCACTGGAACGTACCACGCTGACCGAGCAGCGGGCGGTATTGGAGCAGCGCAGCACCCAGATCAGCGACCTGCGCCGCCGCCACGATCAGCTTGAAAATCAGATTCGTATGCGCCACGATGCGCTTCAGGCGACCTGCGAGCAGCAGCAACACAGCCTGCGCATGCTCGATCAGCAACTTGCCCCGCTGGCCGAGTGGCAGACCAAACGTGCCGCCGCGCATGCTGCGCACGAGGAGTTGGCGCAAAAAGAGTCTCTGCTCGCCGATCTGCGCCTTCAGGAAGAGCAAGATGTTGATCTGGTGAGCACGCTACGTGCCGAATGTAGCCGCCTCAAAATCGCCGCCGACAAACTCAAGGCCAACCAGAAGATCCTCGCCGACGCCGGTGGCGCATGCCCGGTCTGTCGCAGTGAGCTAGGTGAAACCGGCATTGCCCACGTCCATGCCCACTACAGCCAGGAGCTAGACGATCTGCGCAGCGCCTACAGCGAGGCCAAACGCCAGGCTGATAGCAGTGATGCGCGCCTCAAACAGACCCGCACCCACGCCAGCCAGATCGAGCAACAGATCGCCAGCCTGCGCCAGCAGGCAGCCCAAGTGGCCACCCTCGAACACCAGATCCACCAAGCCAGCGGCTGGCAAGCCGAGCGCATTCAGGCCGATGCGCTGCTACGCGCAACCCAGGCCGAAATCGCCGCCGCGCAGTTTGAACCTGAAGCCCGCGAGCAACTCGCCGCCACCGCCGCCGAACTCGCCACCTTAGGCGATCCGAGTGCCGAACGCACCCGGATTGATCGCCGTCTGAAAGACCTCGAACGCCAACTACGTGAACGCGATAAAGCCGAAGGGCTACGCCAAGCGCGTCAAGAAGAACTCGCCCGCATCGAGCAAGAACTCGCCGCCTTACCCGCCCTCCTCGACGCAATCAGCGAGCTACGCCGCATGATCGAGCAGAACGACTTCGCCCACGCGATCTACAAGGAAGGGCTTGAAGTGGGGGCCAGCCTCACCGCACTTGGCTACCAACCCACCGCCCACACCGCCATGCGCGAGCAAGTGCGCAGCCTCGAAGCCTGGACACAGGCCGAACAGGAACTACGCCTCGCCGAGCAGCGCCTCGACGCCGACCGCGAACTGGCACTCAAGGCCGAGCAACTGCAACAGAAAGCCGCCGCCGCCGCCGCCCGCGTGCGTGAAGATGACGCACGCCTCGAACTGGCGCTGCGCGCCCTCCCTGCGGCGCAGAGCGAGGCCACCCGCAGCAGCGAGGCACTGCGACGTGCCCGCACGTCGCTTCAGGTTGGCCAGCAAGATCTCGGCGAGAAACAAGCCTACCTCAAACGCGCCCAAGCCGACGCCGAACAACTCGAACGCGAAGAGGCCAATGAACGCGCCATCAGTTTACGCCAAGACCTGTTTGCCGAACTCGGCGAAGCCTTTGGCAAAAAGGGCGTCCAGGCCATGCTGATCGAAAGCGCCATCCCCCAGATCGAAGACGAAGCCAACCGCCTACTCGGTCGCATGACCGATAACCAAATGCACCTCAGCATCGAGATGCAGCGCGACACCAAAAAGGGCGACACCGTCGAAACCCTCGAAATCAAAATCTCCGACGCCCTCGGCACCCGCGTCTACGACGCCTTCAGTGGTGGTGAGGCACTCCGCGCCAACTTCGCGGTACGCATTGCCCTCTCGCGGCTCCTCGCCCGTCGTGCCGGGGCGCGCCTGGAGACCCTCGTCATTGACGAAGGCTTCGGCGTCCTCGATGCCACTGGGCGTGAGCGCATGGTCGAGGCCATCACCGGCGTCCAAGAAGATTTCCGCCGCATCATCGTCATCACCCACATAGACGAACTCAAAGACCGCTTCCCGGCCCAGATCGAAATCACCAAAACGGCCCAAGGATCGCGCTGGGAGTTGCGATGATCTCGTTGTGGTGGTGCGGGGCGGCCAATCCGCCAAAATACCCCAAAAAGATCTCCAGGGAGGGTGGAGATTTGGCGCGTGTAGCGATGCAATATTTTGCGTCGCTACGCCCTCAAACCCCCGTCACAGGCCGAAATTGCGTCCGATTTGACAAGACTGAAAAGATGCTGTATACTCCCAAACGTTGCGAG
>NZ_RYFD01000072.1 GCF_004138135.1 Candidatus Oscillochloris fontis | reverse complement strand
TGACTGATTTCCCCTTCCATCAATGCGGACAACCCGGTTGCCGTCGTTTGACCGAAGGAGCTAATGAGATAATCACTATAGAGGTCGAACAGTTCATCGTTTTTCATAGTTCAGATTGTAGCATATCCCTGATTTTCTGGGTGCGTAAGGTGAGTTAAAGATTGCCCCATTCCCATAGGGATTTCCATATCCCCCATAGCGCAACACTGCCCGCGTCAGGCTACTCGTATTGTTACTTCCATCCTCAAATTCAATAACACCCCAATCATTTGCGGCTGGTATGGTTGTTGTTCCATCACCATTGGTGTCACCGCAGATGGTATCATCGTTTTCAGATGTAAAGTAGATCGGATTTTGGAGCGTTCCATTCGCATTGAACGTACCATGAACAAAGATCGACTCGTTCAAACCGGCTTTAATCACCGTACCGGGCTGTATAGTGAGCGTTACCCCCGTATTGATCGTCACATCGCCCTGTAGGATGTAGATAAACACTGATGACCAAGTCGTATTCGTGCTGATAGCGCCACTCACGAACTGAATGCTGGCTCCACAGATGGGGCCGGGGCCGGTTTGGGCATAGCTGGGGTGGGGGGGCAGGAGTGCAGAAGTGAGGAGTATCCCAAGGGCTACGAGCATGCGCAATATCGGGTGGTAACGCATAACAGCCTCCTTGCAGGGGCGATAGTTGTAGCCTAAGCATACTCCTTGCGTTGTAATACCACTAGTGGTGGTAGCTCACCACTACCTGAGCGTTTTTCAAGATTGGCCACAAGTGTCTGCATCTCATTGACGAGGTACGCCATCCCGCGCTCATGCGCAAAGGCGATCACCATCTCCGCCGTGCTGCGTGCGCGGCTGCATTCGCCCTGCGCAGCAGCCAGATGGGCCAGCGCGGCCTGGATGAGCGTGGCGTCGTAGGGGTCACCGATCTCGTCTTGCAATTGCTGGGCCGCCCCAAGATCCTGCTCTGCTGCCCCTAGATCACCGAGGGCGATCTGCGCCTCACCGCGCACCCGCAGCGCACACGAGATGAAGACCTGGCTCCCAATCTGCGTGGCCAGATCGAGCGCCTGTTGCGCATATTGCTGCGCTCGCTGCGGATCGGACTGCCGCAGGGCAATGTCACCAAGTACATACAGGCAGTGCGATTCTTCGTCGCGCACGCCGAGTTGCCCAAAGATCGTGCGGGCCTGCTGAAGATGCTGGGTGGCAGAGTCAAGTTCGCTCTGCTCGTATGCGATCATTCCCAGGTTCAAGAGTGCGAAGGCGTGGTGTGCAGGGATACCAAACTGTTCGCTCATAACCCGGCACTCATGGTAGTACCGAGCGGCTGATTCGTGATCCCCCGATTCGTGGAAGATAGCGCCCAGACTATTGATCGTGATCAGTCGGCGCGCCAGATCGCCAATCTGTTCAACCAGACGCAGACTGCGATTGAAGTAGACTAGGGCATCATCAATCTGACCACTGACTTGGTGGTAGCGGCCTAGGTTATGCAGAATGGCAACACTCAAGATGGTATCATCGGCATGTTGCACCAACTCCAGACTCTCCTCCAAGCGTGTGATCGCCGCTGCATACGCGCCGCGCCGCCCGATCAGGGTGGCCTGACGCATCAGGAGTGCCGCACGCTCGCCGGGGTTGGCCGGGGCGGGCGGGAGTGCGGCTAATCCCGCCGCACACGCCGCTTCTGCCGCATCGAAGCTGCTCTGGCGCATGAGTGCCTCGGCCAACTGGCTGTAGATGCGCGCCGTCTCGCTGCGGATCGGCCCGTTGGTGGCGGCCAGTTCTAGCCCCTGCCGACAATGCGATTCGGCCTGGGCATATTCACCCGTCCGAATCGCAATCTGGGCCAACAGGCGCTGGCGGCGCGCCTGGCGCACATCCTGAGCCGGGCTGTCAGCGATAGCCGACTCGATCAATGCCTGGGCTTCAGCATATTCACCCTCTATTGCGCATAATTCCCCTAAAGCACTGCGCGCCGCCGCCCGCAACTCCGGCTCAAGCTGGGCAAACGGCAAGCCGCTCAACAATGTGCGCACCTCCCGCCCATGCCCGGCATTGATCAGGCTCCACACATTCCGACTCAGCACCGCCGCTACCCGTACTGGCAGATCGGCATGGGCAAAATGACGCCCCGCAGCCAGATAATCACCCACCTCATCCGCATAGTAGTCCGCCGCCCGTGCGTGGAGCGTCTTACGCCGCCGGACGGGTAGGCTACGGTAGTAGAAGCCCTGCACTATCGCGTGCTGACGGTAGAGTGAGCCACTCGCCCGCTGTTCCACACTCAACAGATGCCGCTTGAGCAACCCAGCCAGCGTGCGCAACACCGAACGCCCCCCGGTCAAGACACTCAACACATCCTGGTCGCCCCCATAACCTTGCAGCAGCGCCAGCGCCTCCATCAGCTTACGCTCGGCACTACTCAACCCGGCATCCACCTCGCGCAGCAGGTACTCGCCCAGATCGTCGCTGGCCATCAACTGTTGCACCAGTTGGGCTGGCCGCACCCCGCGCTTCAGCGCCGCAATCGCCAGGGTCAGGAATTGTGCATTGCCCTCGGTGGCCTGCGCAATCACCTGGGCTTGTTGGTGGTCAATACCGGCCACCTTCTGCACCACCAACTCGCACGCAGCCTCCTCGGCAAGCCCGGCTAAACTCAGACTCACCAGCCCACGCAGCGCAGTGGGGATCGTGCGCGCCGTGGCCAACAGCCGCAAACCAGCAGCGTGGGCAGCATCAATCAGCACCCCAATCACCCGCAAGAGCGCGGCATCCTCAGCCAGATGGAGATCGTCGAGGCAGATCAGCCCATTCCAACCCCGCATCTGCTGCACGAGGTAACTCGCCAGCAGTTCGGGCGAGAGCGGCGGCCCGCCCGACTGACGCGCTCCTTGGAGACGTTGCCATGTATCGGGCTGCCCAAGGTGGGCCAACCAGCCCGCCAGCCGCCAGATCAAGACATCGGGGCCTTCAGCGTTGCGGAAACTATGCCAGAAACAGTGGGTTGTGGCGGGCACCTGCTGGGCAAAGGTTGCGGCCAGGGCGGTCTTACCTGCACCCGGCATACCCACCAGCGCCACCGCGCCGTTCTGTGCGAGTGCATCTTGGAGGCGGCACAGATCTGCGGTGCGCCCGACCAAACGCGGCGGGGTAGGCGGATGTTCGGGTTCGGGCGGCGGGAGGTTGCGCTGTTCAAGCAACTCATCGAGTTCAGCCAGCAACTGAGCCGCGCTAGGGCGTTCAACCGGCGCACGCGCCAACGTGCGCCGCACGAGGGCTTCAACCTCCGGGCGCACATGCGGGTTAGAGGTGTGCAGCGGCGGGATCGGCGCACTCGCGAGGCGCGGCGGGATCTGGCGCGTCAGCAAGTAGTAGAGCGTGGCCCCCAGCGCATAGACATCCGAACGAGGTTCGGGCAGGCCACGCAACTGTTCGGGCGGCATATAGGCCGGCGTCCCAGCCGTCGCGAGCGGTGCATCCGTATCATGCCGCAGTACCCCCGCGAGGCCAAAATCAATCAGCACCACCCGGCCACTCACATCGCGGATCAGATTAGCGGGCTTAATATCGCGGTGCAGTACTGCTGGTTTGCGCGCATGCAGATAGACCAAAGCGGAACATGCATCACGCACATAGCCCAACGCCTCGCGTTCGGGCAACGGATCTTCGCGGCGCGCCATCATCGTGGCCAGACTCTCCCCGGCGACATACTTCATCACCAGACAGAGGTGGGAATCCAGGTGATCATAGACATCGGGCAAGTGGCGATGACCGGGCGTACTCAGATTGGCGAGCAGGAGCGCCTCGGCAGGAAAGGCGGCCAGCAGATCAGCAATCTGCTCAGGGGGCCACGCGGGGTTCAGGCGAAGTTGCTTCATCGCACAGAGGCGATTGAGGTGGGTATCCTCGGCCAAAAAGACCTGACTAAAGCCACCGCCGCCCAAGGCGCGGTCAATCCGATAGCGGCCATGCGCGAGGAGATCGCCACTCCGCAACATCGGCACATGCACATGGCCAAGAGGTGGAGTGGTGCGTTCACGCAGCAGCAACACCCCACAACGCCCACAATAGCGAGCATTGTTACGGTTGTGGTGCCCACACGCCCCACATGTTGGCAACATCCGATGTGCCTCTCTACGATGTATATGCGCAGGTGGTAGCGAGTAGTATAGCATGGCGTTTTGTGGTGACATTAGCGGCTGCGCCACCAATTTGAGCACAAAACGAAAACTTCTACAACTCCTAGTGGACACCAGAACCTAGTAGTGGTAGGATAGGGGCACTTTAGGCATATTCTCGCCCAGTGGCCGAATGAACCCGCATGGGATACCAGGAACACCAACAGCGGGCCCGTAATGAGCGCAACGAGGCACTACTCTGTGCGGTGCTAACCGTCAGTGATACGCGCACGCCAGCCGATGATGCAAGCGGTATGGCGATCTGTGCTGCGCTCACACAATCCGGCCATGATGTGGTAAGATATGAGGTAGTTCGTGATGAGCCGACCGAGATCGTTGCGCTTGTGCGAAGCCTTGCATCCACAGGTTGCAAGTTGATCATTACCAACGGTGGCACCGGCATTACCCGGCGTGATAGTACCATCGAAGCAATCGAGAGCCTACTGGAAAAACGTCTCCCAGGGTTCGGCGAACTCTTTCGTATGCTCTCCTATGCCGAGATCGGTTCAGGTGCGATGCTCTCACGGGCATGTGCAGGCACCTACCAGGGTACCTTGATCTTCTGTCTACCCGGATCCACCGACGCTGTCCGTCTCGCCCTGGAACAATTGATCATGCCCGAGCTGTCCCACCTGGTATGGGAGACTGTACGTCAGTGATGCGATGGTTACAGTTTTCTGGTATAGTGTGAGCGTCGCAGCCTCTACACTGCCATTCTCCTCGTAGCTGTGTAAGGAGCCAGAGAGCCCATGACGAGCGTAGAAGCATTCCGTGGCCTGCACTACCCCAATAAGATCGGACGCCTCTGCTTCCTGTCGCTCGAAGAGGTGATGGGGCAAAACGGTGTGAAGGCGCTGCTCCGCCTGGCAGATCTCCACCAGTATCTCGATGCGTATCCGCCAAATGATCTGAAGCGGGAGTTCCCGTTTGAGGCCATCGCGGCGTATTCGGTAGCACTGGGGACGATGTACGGCCCGCGTGGTGCACGTGGGCTCGAGTTGCGCGCCGGTCGAGTCGCCTTCTCCTTGGGCCTGAAGGAATTCGGCCCACTGCTTGGTATGGCCGACCTCGCCCTCAAGCTGATGCCGATCACCATGAAGCTCAAAATTGCGCTGAATGCCACGGCGCAAACCTTTGATCGCTTCAGCGACCAGGCCAGCCATGTGGAAGAGGAACGCGGGCAGTTTGTCTACCACATCACCAAATGTTCGAACTGCATCAGTCGGCCCGAGCCAGGTCCGGTCTTCTATATCGCTCGCGGTATCATCGAAGAAGCCACCGCCTGGGTCTCCGGTGGGCGGCGTTTCGCCGTCGAACAGTGCAGTTGTATGGCCCAGGGCGCTCCCTCATGTAGTTTCAATATCGGAAAAGAGCCCCTGGAGTAGGATTCACGGCAAAAGTCACAATGCACGGGTGTGCATTGTGACTTTTGCATGCTGTGGCACCCATGCGCTGGATCGCCCTCAAACTCATCCGCTTCTACCAAGTTGCAATCTCTCCTTGGATCCCCCCAAGCTGTATCTATACGCCCACATGCTCCCAGTATGGCTTTGAGGCGATTAGTCGGTATGGGTTCTTCAAAGGTGGTTGGCTGACTATCAAACGCATCCTGCGTTGCCATCCCTGGGCCAACGGCGGCCACGATCCCGTCCCCTAACCCTGCAACCTTCTGCGCCACACCAGCGTCCTACCTCCAAGCGATGGCAGATCCCGCGTGCTGTCCATCTGAAACGGCGCAGTTGGCGCCAGGAGAATGTGAACGGTGGCCGAACCATCCCGCCAGTTGATCACCTTCGCCCAACAGGGTGACTCTGCGGCGCTCACCCAACTGGTGATCAGCCAGCAACAATATGTCTATAGTATCGCCATGAGCGTACTGAAGAATCCCGAAGATGCCGCTGATCTGACTCAAGAGGCGTTTATTCGGCTCTTCCGCGCACTACCGCAGTATAACGGCGAGAGCCGCTTTACCACCTGGCTCTACCGCTTGGTCGTCAATCTCTGCCGCGATGAACTGCGTCGCCGGGGGCGTCAGGTGCCAATCACGCCACCGATGACCGAAGATGACGAGCAAGATCAGATCGGCGGGATTGCCGATGATGACCGCTGGAGTGACCCGGCCCAGGCGCTCGATTCACACGAACTGCGCGATCAGGTGCGGCGGGCATTGGATCAGCTTGAAGAACACTATCGGCTGGTACTCACGCTCTACTATTTTGAAGATCTGAAGTATACCGATATTGCGGTGATCCTTGATCTTCCGCTCAATACAATCAAGAGCCATATTCGGCGTGGCAAAGATCGCTTAGCCGCCATTCTTGAGACCCAGGAGCAGCCTCCAACCGCTCGCGCGGTGGCTGATCCGCATGTCCGCCCCCAAACGGGCGGTTCATCCCGTATCGCGCCACTCAGCCTGATGTGGCGCTTGGCTGGGAGGTGACATCATGACGCCAACTCCGCAACTCCCACCCCGTGGGCCAGATGATGCCTTGGATCAAATCTTGCGCCAAGAGCTACGTTGGGAGGTTCCCGCGCATCTGAGTGCCCAACTCCTCGCTCTGGTGCCCGGTGCGCCCCTGGTGATTGAGCCAGTACGCCCCAAATCCTGGTACAGCATGCTGGTGTTCGTGCTCACCGCGATCATTCTTGGCCTGTCACTGGCAATTGCCTGGGAGTTCTACCGCATGATCGGGATGGATCTGGGCCTGAGTGCCGTCTTGGCACAACTCCAAGCCGCCCCAGCCATTGGCCTGCAACGCCTGTATGATGCGCTGCCTGCCTCGCGCCAGTTCATTTCGGTGCTGGCCTCGGTGCGCGATCAGTTGCACTGGCTGTTGCTGGCAGTGGTGCTCTGGCTGGCGCTCGATGGTTGGCAGCCACGTCGCGCTACGCAACGGACATAAAAACATTGGGGTTGTTTGGCGGCTGCGCCGCCAAACAACCCCAAAAAAGATCTTCGGGGCATCTGCGCCGCCCCAAACTCTTATGGAAGGGAGTGTTGGCGGCTACGCCGCCAACACCCCCTTCCATATTCTAGATCCGTTCGCGGGCGCGGTGTAAGCGCCATGTGCGCAGGAAGAGCGTTGTGCCGAGTAGCAATACCCCACTCAACGGCACACCACTACTTGTCTCTGGCAACGGCGCGGTTTCGGTGGCGGTTGGCGTGGCCGTAGCACCACCACCGGCAGGCCCGGCGGTCGTCGCGGTGGTCGGAGTCACCGTCGGCGGGTCATCAGGTGCGCCACCGAGTAAGCCCCCCGACGAGGTGCTCGTCTCGGTGGGTGCAATGATAGTTGGGCTTACCGCTGCCGCCGCCGTTGGTGTGCGGGTTGGGTTTGCCGTGCTTGTGGCCTGAATCGGGTTCGTACCGACCACAATCAGGCTGGCGATGTTGGAGAAGACCGGCGTGGTCAGCCCGTCATACTCCAATTGGCCCTGGGCGACCAGCAGGGTTCCCGAACTGACATCAGGCTTGATACGGGTAGTGATGGTCAGTTCGACCCCTTCACCAGGGGCGAGTTGGTCAATGCTATAACGCACCTCATTCCCGGCCACGGATGGGTCAGGGCCGCGATCTACGTTGGCTCCCAGAACTTCGAGGTTGCTGGGCATCATGATGCGTAGGGCAACGTTTTTAAGGTTGCTACCCTCCGCAAACATCATTTTTGCCTGAACATCACCATGGGTTACGCTGTGCAGGGCAACAGGATTGAGGTTGTTGCTCCCATCAGTTGCAGCAATGCGTGTATTGCGCACCACAAGGGTAAAGCTGATCTGTTGGCCAGGATAGGCACTGCCCCAATCACTACTCAGTCGGAAGAAGACCCCTTCTGCGGGCAGGGGGGTTGCAGTTGCCACAGGCACTGTCGTCACACTGGGAGCAACCTCAACTCCCGCCGCCGGGGTATTAGTACGCTGGGTAGCCGGGGGGCGTATGACTGGCTGTGCCGGACGTGCCGTTGGCGGCGGTGGCGGCAGTGGTGGCTCAGTCGGTATTGCCGGTGGAACCGGGTTTGGATCTGGAGTAGGTGGTGGCGGCGGTGGCGGTGGGGTCACCGTTGCCTCAGATGGATTACCGCCACCACCGCCGCCGCCACCACCGCCGCCGCCACCACCACCGCCGCCACCACCGCCGCCACCACTACTCGTAGGTACCACTGCTGTGGGTACCACCGCCGTAGGAATAGCCGTCGGGATGGTTGTCGGCAGCGGAGTGACTGGGGTGACAACACTCGTAGGCAGAGCTGAGCCGGTTATCCGTACACTCACCGTTCGTGACGTAACCCCATCAGCCGTCGCGAAGTTGGGAATGATCGTCTCTGATGGTGTGGTGGTGCGCGGACGTACCTGCACCGTCACCGAAGCGGTATTCACCTGGCTCACATCAAGCGAGCAAGTCACCGTTTGGGCGGTCGTACATGTACCCGTATTCACACTCACACTCAGAACCTCAAGATTACTATTGAAGATATCACTGAAGCTGAGGGGGACAGTACGGGTACCTGAAGTGACAATCGAGATCGTGTAACTAAACTGCTGGCCAGGAGCTACTTCAGAGGCCGAGGCCACCATATAGACCTGGGTTCCAGTCGTTGAGGTGCCCGTATTGGTTGGTGCCACCACGGTTGTTGCCGTGCTGGTTGCCGTATTGGTCGGCGTCCCAACCCCAGTCGTGGCCGTGCTGGTTGCCGTATTGGTCGGCGTCCCAACCCCAGTCGTGGCCGTGCTGGTTGCCGTGTTGGTCGGCGTCCCAACCCCAGTCGTGGCCGTGCTGGTTGCCGTGTTGGTTGGCGCACCAATCTCGGTTGCCGTAGGCGTACTCGTAGGCGTATTGGTCGGCGCACCAATCTCAGTTGCCGTGGGTGTATTAGTCGGCGTATTCGTCGGCAAGCCAGTATTCGTTGGTGTGGGACTCGGCCCCGGTGTCGAAGTTGCCGGAACGGGCGTACTCGTGCGCCCGCTCTGATCCGGCCCCTGGTCGCCAGAAGGCGTGATCTCCTGGGCAGGCGCAAGCGGCGGCAAGATCCAGCGCGTCGTCTCGGCATAGAGTGGGAAAGCGATCATCAATACACTGAGGATGATCAGCGCGATCTCCCAACCCGTCCAGCGAGCCGGGGTACGTCCACGGCCAGTACGGGTAGAGGATGGGCCTTTGGCGGGTGGCTGCATAGCATCTCCTCGCTTCAACTGCGCGGTCGGGCGCTGATCAAATCCGCCACCACGATCAGGCGCTGGGTATCCCAATTCGTACAGGTGATCAGCGTTAACACAGGATTCGGGGTCGGACTCATCACTTCAACCTGGGTCGGCCAGACGGCGCGTTGAGTACGAACACGGTAGGTGTAGCTCCACCCACCCGTCTCGATCTGCACATCATCGCCGGGGCGGAGGAGGCCCAAATCACGAAAGACTCCACCACGCAGACCGGCGTGGCCGGAGAGAACGGTATTGCCGGTATGACCGGGCAGAGCGCTGCCGTGATGGTAACCAGCGGCATAATCCGCAACTTGCCATGCTCCATCAACGATAAATACCTCTTTGATCGGGGTATCAACACCGATTGAGGCCATAATCATGCGCTGCGGGCGCGGATCAGCCGCTGCCGGGAGGGCCAGCACGGGCTGAGGGGCCATGAAGTCGGCGCTGGGTGGATTGGCCATATCGGGCGTGGTGAAGGGCAACGCGGGCAGTTCGGCGGCGACTGCGGGTGGTACGGTATCGGGCAGGCGCAAGACGGGTGTCGGAGCGGGGGCCGATTCCGCGACCGAGGCGTTCTGGAGCATATAGAGCCAATCGCGCCCATAGCCATCCACAAACCAATACCCAAAGACGACGATTGCCGTGATGACCAAGCTACGTTCGGCGAGGTGGAGGACATGATCGAGCCATGTACGAAATAGGAAGGGACGAAGCGCAATCCGTTGCTGCTCGGAGGTTGATAGTAACCGCGCTGGCCCAAGCTGATCCCGGCGGCTCGGTACCGCCCCAGTAAGGAGTGTATCGAGCAACGCCTGATCGCTACTCTCTGGCGAGATTGTCGGGCGATCAACCACTGCGACTCCTTGGGATCGTGGGGAAAGGCAAACGGATCGGCTGCGCATCGCGTCGATCAGGCTCAGTATACACGAGGCGTTACCCGCGTGCAATAGGACACTAGGGCATGTGCAAACACCTCCGGTGGGGGTGCGGGGGCGGCTTCGCCGCCCCAAGAACTTTGCACATGCCCTGTTGCCCCTACACCCCATCGCGAAGCAACTTAGCAACCAACGCGATTCCCGCATCAAAGACCGGTGGATCAGTCAGGGCTGAGATGAGCAGGTGGCAGCCCGGTACATCACCATAGTAGAAACCGGGGTGTACCAGGACGCCTTGGTTGATCAGGTGCAACGCCAGCGCTTCTTCATCGTCCCAACCTTCCACAGTAGGAAAGAGGTAGTAGCCACCCGCAGGCGGGCGGAGGTGGAGGCGTGGGTGGGCATGCAGGAGGCTGCACGCCATGTCCATATTGCGGTGTACCCGTGCGACCATGTGCTGCACAAAGGGCATGCCTTGGCTGAAGAGGTGCGGGAGCATCGTCTGGGTCAGGCTATTGGCCCCCAAGAAGGTATCGTTGAGTAGTTCGATGCGCGGCGCATAGTGGCTGGCTGCCGGGTTGAGTGCGATCCAGCCCAGCTTGAGATCGGGCAGCGCGAAGAGCTTGGAGATCCCATTGAGGGTAAAGACGGGCAGATCGGAATGTAGTGTGGCCAAGGGCGGCGCAGGTGGCGCGGCATAGTGGAAGGGCGCAAAGACCTCGTCGCAGATGATGGGCAGGCCCAAGTGGCTGAGCACGGGCAGGGCCGCTGTAATGATCGCGCCGGTGGGGTTGTGGGGCGAGATGATCAGCACCCCACGGGTGCGCTCGTCGGCGGCGGCGCGGAGCGAGCGGCCATCCATGCGCCAACCTTCTGCTTCGATCAGATCATAGGGGCGCAGTTCGATGTTGTGTATTGCCGCGAGATACTCGAAGAGTGGGTAGGTGACGGACGGAGCGAGCAAGTTATCGCCCGGATCGGTCAGGAGGGCAAAGAGTAGCCCATAGGCTTCGCTGGTACTCGCGGTAATAAAGATCGCGTCGGGATCGAGCAGTAACGCGGGCGTGCGGGTCGCATAGTAGTCCACAATTGCCGCTCGTGCCTGTGGATTGCCATGTGGATCGGGTTGGTAGCGCCGGGTCGTCCAGTAGCGCGCCGCCGCCTGCTGGAGGATGTCGGCGGGGAAGAGTAACCCCTGCTGTGTCGGGTTGCTACTGGTCAGATCGAGATAGCCTGCACCCATCGCACGGATGTGGCGGGCTCGTTCGAGTGGGTTGGGGCTGAGATCGAGATCGGTGTAGCAACCGGGCATGGCGTGCTTCCTCGTTTTGACGCAAAGACGCCAAGGCGCAAAGCCTCCAATAGATGCCTCCATCAAAACCTTTGCGCCTTGGCGTCAATAAGTAGCTTCGTTTACCTCCAATGTGAATAGCTACCCCGATTATACTACTTGAATCTGGTTCTAAAAGATCCTACAATGGGTAGTAGGGGCGAAGCATCGCCGCCCCAATGCGCCTAGGTACAACACAATAATCCGCACGCGATGCTTCGCCTATGGAGGCTCCCCTGTGCCAGACGTGCTCGCCCTCGTCGAACACAAACTGCTCGATCAACGGCCACCACGACGCTTGCCCTTCTTTTTCCTCCCCAACCTGTTGGGCGAGTATCTATTGGAGCGTCCGCTACGTTTCTACCTCGATCCGATCATGATCGGGGGGCTGTTGCTGGTCGTCGTCTTCCTCTTCCTCGAACCCGCCGCGATCTTCTGGTGGACTCTGGGGCTGATCCTATTGCTGCGCTTTATTGCGATTGGTTGGGTGATCTATCGTGGGGTGCGCGAGGACTACCTGCTCATGCGATTTGGGGTTGTGACCCAAGCGCATGTGATGGGCATGCGTTTTGGGCGCGATGCGAGTGGTGAACTGTCGGGAGCTTACTTGGATTGTGTGATCCCGATAGGGCCACGGCGCACGTCGGTGGGGAGTGTCTGGATGCCGGACACGAACGAGGCGCAGCGCATCGCAACGATAGGCAACCTGCGGGTGATCTGCCTCCAGCGTGCCCCCGGTACTTGGCGGCTGCGCGAGGGCGATGGCCCCCATCTGCGGTATGAGCCGAATGCGCCGAAGCTCATTCTGCCGGACTGAGCCAAGCGCGTATGCTATACTAGCCTCGCTTTGAACTCGATCTAAAGTGAGGCAACTCAATGCGGATATATAAGGCGCGTGCGCCGATGCGGATCGGCTTCTTTGGTGGTGGTACTGATGTTAGTCCCTATGCCGAGGAGCATGGGGGCAAGGTACTCAATTGCACGATTAACCTCTTCGTGCGCTGTATGCTCACCCCTAGTCGGCAACCCGGTATCACCATTCGTTCGCTCGATCTGCAAGAGGTGAGCCGTTTGGTGAATGAGCGCGATTGGGACGGGCGCTTGGGCTTGCCGCAGGCGGTGCTTGATGCGATGCCGCTCCTTCAGTCGGTGCGCTCGGAGCAGAAACCGGGCTTCAAGCTGACCATGTTTAGCGATGCGCCGCCGGGGAGTGGTTTGGGTTCATCGTCGGCGCTGGTGGTGAGTATGCTCAAGGTGCTCTATGCCATTGCTGGCCAGAGCTACGATCCGCACCAACTGGCCGAACTGGCCTATCGGATTGAGCGCGTGGATATGGGAATCCCTGGGGGGCGCCAGGATCAGTATGCGGCGGTCTTTGGGGGCATGTGCCTCTACCACTTCGGCAAGGATCGCGTGATTGTCGAGCCGGTGATCACCGAACCCACCGCGCTAATGGAGTTGGAGAGCTGCCTGATCATCGGCTATATCGGGGATCGCCAACTACTCACCCGCCACCTCATGGATGACCAAGTACAGCGGCTGGTCAAGGGCGATACGCTGCGCTACCACGATGAGACCAAGGCGTTTGTGGATGAGGCCACCCGGCTCTTGCGCGGGCTGCGTATCGCCGACTTCGGGCGGCTGCTGCATGATGCTTGGGAGGTGAAGAAAGCCTTCTCGCCCTACATTGCCCCACCGATTGTTGACGAGGTCTATGCGCTGGCGCGCCGCCATGGCGCGTGGGGCGGCAAGATTACCGGCGCGGGTGGCGGTGGCTTTATGGTCTTCGCCTGCCCCTTCGACCGGCGTCTCGATCTGGAACGGGCGCTCATCGAGGCTGGGGTGGTGGTGCGGCCCTTCTCGTTTGTCACCCACGGTGTTCAGTCGTGGACGGTCGAGGAGCCTGATCCGGTTGAAGCGGGAGTTTTGCCATAGCCTTCACCAAATACCCAAAGCTGGACACACCTGCGCACCCTGAGCACGAAGGAGCCAACCGT
>NZ_RYFD01000071.1 GCF_004138135.1 Candidatus Oscillochloris fontis | reverse complement strand
ATCGCTGCGGTTACGGCGTATTGGGCGAATCAGCCTGCCCCACAATTACTGCCTGCTGGGGGGGCGTGAACGGATACGGTACAGATGACATAAATGCAAACACCACAATGAAAGAGGTCAGTCATGCAGTGGAAACTCATCCGACTACGCGGGGCCAGCGTTTGCGAGAATGGTGAATTGACCAATCGGCGCGGCGAGGCGATTGGGATGCGAGTGACTCCTGGTGGCTACCTGCTCTTCGATGATGGGGATCAGATTGTGGGCACGCTGACGTTGGCGGGGCGGGTCTATGATCGCAATGGTCACTTAGTGACTCAGGTGGATCGCCACGATCTAGATCTGTTGGATCGCGCCAATGAGTTGGCACGTGAGATCGGCGGGGCGTTGGGGATGTAAAATCTGATCTGAGCTTCCGGAAAGCTTCAAGCTTCCCGGAAGCTAGGGGGATATGATTGGGCTTCCCGGAAGATCGGGAACTCACTAGAACGGCAGATCCTCCTCCTCCTGTCCTCCAACCTCGGCGGGCGCGTTGGGTTGGTCTGAGCGCGGGTCGAGGAAGAGTACCTCACGGGCGCGCACGTAGGTGCGGTAGCGCGCTTGGCCACTCTCCTTGTCGGCCCAACTGTCGGTGCGCAGGCTCCCCGAAATCAGGACGCGCCGCCCTTTGTGGAGGTAACTATTGCACTGCTCGGCCAGTTGCTCCCACGCCTCGATCTGGGTCCACTCCGTCTCGTAGTTGCGATCCCCCTGCTCGTTCTTCCCGCTGATGCGCTTGGTGGCTAGGTTGAAGCGACACACCGCCTTCCCGTTGGAGAGAAAGCGCATCTCTGGATCGGCACCTAGATGGCCGATCAACTCGACCCGATTGAGCGTCCCCTTGATGGCTAACATATGCGTCCTCCTCTTGTTGTCTACACCTCGTTGTACCCCTTCGCTATCTGTACCGTTCAAGCACCAGCAAAGGTTACGAAGTTGATATTTTGCCTTTTACCTTTTGCCTTCGTATAATGCAACCATCATCCAATCAATCAATCTAGGATACATCGTCAATGGGTGACCTTCTAGAACAGCCTACCGCTATGGCTGCGCTGCTTGATCTGAGTCGGCTGGTTTGTGAATCCCTCGATCTGAATGAGGTTCTCAGCCGGGTGATCAACGCGGTGCGCGATCTGAGTGGGGCTGAACTGATTACCATTATGCTACTCGATGATAGTGGCGAGCAGTTGAGCATCGCCGCTTCATATGGGCTTGAACCGCAGTTAATCCGCCAAATTAGCTTTCGGGTTGATGAAGGTTTGGTGGGGTGGGTCATTCAGCATCGTCAACCTCTGCAACTCCTCGATCCTAGTAGCGATCCGCGCTATAAACAAATTCCAATTGAACGTCAAAAAGTGATGTTTATTTTACCTCTACGTATTCATAACCATACGCTAGGGGTGATCAATCTTTCACGTCAATCCAATGCCAACCTCTTCAGTTCCGAGGTGTGCCAGATCGTCGAGATTTTTGCCAGCCATGCCGCGATTGCGATTGCCAATGCCGCGAGTGCTGAAGCATTGCGCTATGCTCATACCCGTGAGCAACTGAGCAGTTTGGTGAGCCAGTCAAGTGCCTTACTGGGTAGCCATACGGTGCTCTATGAGCGTATCCTGGCCAAACTGGGGGTTACGCTGGAGGCGGATCTGTGTGTATTGATCACGCGGGAGAGTATGGCTCCGGTGGTGATCTGGTGGGCGGGGGCACCAGGGACGTTTCATTGGGAACCGGATCTGCTCCAGAATCATCAGAGTGACGTGGATAGTGATCTGATCGTGGCGGTTGAGGAGCAAGGCGAGGCGATTGCGTGGCTGATGGTACGCTCCATGCGTCCAGATCGTTACTGGCGGCGGGCTGAGTGTGATCTGCTGCGTTTTGCTGCCGACCAGATCGCCTTGCTGATGGTGAGTGAGCGCTTGATCAGTGCCGAGCAGCGGGCGAGTGCGCTCAGTGAAGCACTGCACCAACTGGCAAATGCATGTAATGCGATGCTCGACCAAGATCGCGTTCCGGATTTCGTGCTTGATCAGTTGGCGCGCTTCGTTAAATATGATTCGAGTGGTGTCTTTCTGGTTCACGAAGGCCAGTATGCGTGGTTGGTGGCTGGGCGCGGCTATCGCTTTGATCGACGCCAACGGGTGGTGCTGTCGAGTGGGCCGGGTTCACCAGATTGGATCAAAGCCCACGAGAACCGTACTATCTACCTCCCTGATGTTGCGGGGTTGCCCGATTGGCAGATCTTCCCAGAAAATCCGCATCCGCGCTCCTGGATCGGGGTGCCATTGTTGATCAACAACACCATTATTGGGGTGCTGACGATTGATAAGTGGCTGCCTAACGCCTTTAGTGAGGATGATGTGCAGGTGGCCCAGATGTTTGGCGATCATCTGGCCGTCGCGATCAATAATGCGAATCTCTTCCGCGAGGCTCAGATTCGGGTTAGCCAGATCCAGGTACTGCACCAGATGAGCGGTAGCCTTAGTACGCTGACTGATCCGCAACAATTGCTCGATAGTGTCGCTGATCTGCTGCATCGTACCTTTGGATATTATCAGGTGGTGCTCGCTTTGGTGGATGGCACGATGCTCGATCTCCGCTCGGCGCGCGGGATGGTGAACAATGTGGCCGAGTTTGGTGAACATTGCCGCTATAGCGTCGAGCGTGGGCTGACTGGGCGGGTGGCGCGCTTGGGAACTACGCTGTTGGTGAACGATGTCAGCCGTGAGCCGGAGTATGCCTCCACCCCAACGCTGGCGGATACGCGCTCTGAACTGATCGTTGCGATCCGGCATGGTAGCGCAATCCTCGGTATTATTGATATCGAGAGCCATATTACGGGCAGCTTCAATCAGCACGATGCCTATTTGGTGGAAATCCTGGCCGGGCAGGTCGCGGTGACGTTGGCCAATATTCATCGCTATGAGGAGTTGCGGCGTACCCAAGAACAGTTGCTGCATAGTGAACGTCTGCGTGCGTTGGGGGAACTCGCGAGTGGTCTGGCCCACGACTTCAATAATTTGCTCACCAGTATCTTGGGCCATGCCCAATTGTTGCTCGATGGTGCCCGCGATGAGCGTATAATCGAGGGTTTGCGGATCATCGAACATGCCGCCCGCGATGGTTCAATCACGGTACGGCGGCTCCAGAACTTTTCGCATACGCAACGTTCAATGCCTGATGAAGAGGTGGTGCTGGATACGGTGGTGATCGAGAGTCTGGCGATGACTCGCCCGCGTTGGCGTGATGCGATGCAGAGTAATGGTATTCGCTTACGGGTGATCCAGCAACTTGGCGATCTGCCTCCCATGGTTGGTGATGGCCCGGCACTGCGTGAGATGGTGATGAACCTTATCCTCAATGCGCTCGATGCGATGCCTCAAGGCGGCGATCTCTTTTTGCGTACCGAGCAGATCCAGGCCGATCCGCCCATTGCACTGCTTGAGGTTTCGGATACGGGTACTGGGATGACCCCAGAGGTGCGCCAACGGGCGTTTGACCCCTTCTTCTCGACGAAGGGTGCTCACGGTACTGGCATGGGCTTGGCGATGGTCTATGGGATTGTACAGCGCCATCAGGGGACGATCCAGATTGAGAGTGAGGTGGGGAAGGGGACGACCTTCCTTATTCGCCTGCCAATGCGGCGGCTGAGTGTGCAGCAGCGTCCGGTTGTGGTTCCTAGCCTACTGCCGAGTAAGGTGCAGCCGATCACGATTTTGGTGGTAGAAGATGATCCTGCTGTGCGCCGGGTGATTGCGCAGATCTTGCGGCGGGTGGGCCATACGGTGGTGGAAGTGGAGACGGGATCGCAGGCACTTGATCTCCTACATACCCAGAAGTTCGATCTGCTCTGTAGTGATCTGGGGATGCCAGAGATGTCGGGGTGGGATCTGGTGGTGCGGGCACGGGCATTGCAGCCGCAGCTCATCACGATTATGATTACGGGTTGGGGGGAGCAGATTAGTGCCGATGTGGCGCGTCAGCGCGGGGTGGATGCGTTGGTGGCCAAGCCGGTGGATGCCGGACGTTTGCGTCAGTTGGTTGCCTCGTTCCAATATTCAAATCCAGCGGTTACGAGTGTCAATACATCCATAACGGTGTCGTCATGAAATGGTTGGGTCAGCAGCGCCATTGGCGGGTGGTTGCGCAGCAGGTGGGGCGGTTGGCGTTGTTGTTGGCACTTGTGGTGTTGATTCTGTTGGGGGTGACTTCAGCGGCGATTGGGACGCAGGCCCAGCGTGATGAGACGCGCAATGCGGATCTGTTGCTGTTGATCGCGCCCGAACTGCCACCTTCGATGTTGATCGAGCATTGCCTCGATCTCTATCGGCGCGGCTATGGTGCCCAGATCGCCATCACTGGCCCCGGCCATGTGCGGGCGCGGGCCGATCTGATTGGGCGAGGCATACCTGCTGAGGCGCTGCTCGATGTTGGTGATCAGACCAGCCTGATTGCTGGGTTGCAGATGATCCAGCGCCAGGAGATCCAGAGTCTCTTGGTGGCCAGTTTGCCCGCCGACCAACTGCTGGCGCTTAAGGTTGCCCACGATATGGGCTTGCGCGCCTATGGCTCGCCTGAACCGGCGCTCGACTCGGATCTCTTCGCGACGTTATGGGCGAGTCTTGCATATTGGCGTTATGCGCTTTTGCGTCTCTGATATGGTAGACATCAGGCATCCATTGAACATCTATACCTCCTACGCGCCGATCTACGACATGATTGGTCAAGCTGGTTTCTCCCAGCACCTGGTGACCCATATTCTGGCTGCGTTGCCCACTCGGCCCCAGCGCGTACTCGATCTGGCCTGTGGCACTGGTGGGGCTGCGCTGATCCTCGCGCAGGCTGGTGCCCAGGTGGTGGGCCTGGATCGCTCGGCGGCGATGCTGCGGATTGCCCGTGCGCGCGCACGGGATCTGGGGCTGGCGGTACGCTGGGTGCATGCCGATATGCGCCGCATGCTGGCCCGCTCCGCCGTGCGGCAATTGCTCCACCCGGCGAGTTTCGATCTGGTGACATGCCTCTACGATAGCCTCAACTACCTCACTGGCCCCGCTGATCTGGGGTTGGTCTGTGCCAGTGTGGCCAATCTGTTGCGCCCCGGTGGCCAGTTTGTCTTCGACCTGAATACGGAGTATGAGTTTGCTTCCTGGGATGATACCGATCAGGTGGTCTATGACTCGTCCGATATGCTGGTCTACAATCGCTTGAACTACAATGCGCGCACACGTTTGGCCAAGGGGCAGATTGTTTGGTTTGTGCGCGAGGTTGATCGCTGGTGGCGTGGCGAAGAGGTGCATACCGAGCGTGCTTGGTGCGATGCGGAGGTGCAGGCGGCAGTTGAGGCGGCGGGGATGCAGATCCTGGCGCGCTATACCCCCACCTGGCAGCCCGCGCCCCCGGATGCGGCACGGGTTGTGCATGTGTGTGGGGTGCCCACGTAGCCTTCCACCTCTTTCCTATATGCTATACTAGCCGCGTCCTCAGCAGGGCGTAACTGTCGTTGGGATATGATTCAAGGAGGCCAGACATGACAGTCCTTGGAAAAGCAACTACCATCACTTGGGCCGGGCATGGCACCTTCCACCTGACGACGCCTGAAGGGCGCGGGGTGTTGATTGATGCATGGCTTGATGGCAATCCGGCTTGCCCTGAGGCGCTCAAGAGTAGTCTGCGCCACAATTTGGCGGCGATTTTGGTCACGCACGGCCACTTTGATCATATTAATGATCTGGTGCAGTTGGCGCAAGATACCGGCGCACTGGTGGTCTGTCAGTTTGATCTGGTCTCCTATTTGGCTGGCAAGGGCATTCCCGACGATCAACTCGTGGGCTTCAATAAGGGCGGGACGGTGCATGTGGCCGATATGCGCGTCACGATGACCAATGCGCACCATTCGAGTTCGATCACCGAGAATGGGCACTTGATTGGCCTGGGGACAGCCGCAGGCTTTGTGATCCGTATGAGTAATGGATTTACGCTCTACCATACCGGCGATACGAGTGTCACCATGGATATGCAGATCGTGCGCGATCTCTATGCGCCTGAACTGGTTATTCTGCCGATTGGCGATCACTTCACCATGGACCCGCGTCAGGCGGGGTATGCGCTCAAGCTGATTGGGGCGAAGTATGCCATCCCTGGCCATTATGGTACCTTCCCCATCCTGAGTGGCACTCCCGCAGCGTTGGTGGCGGCCATCGAGGAGTTTGGTGGTACGACCGAGGTGATCGCGCTGAAACCAGGTGAATCGGTGTGTTAATTCTATGAAGATTATTGTCCCGACTGCAATCCGTGATCTGTTGGAGCCAAAGCTGCCCGTGTGGGCCGCGCCGATCTGGTTTGATCGCAAGGTTGGTTTGCCCACTGATCTGGCCGAGGCGCTGGCCTACTATCGCTGGTGGTATAACGAGCCGAGCCTGGAGCCGCTGCTCGCCCACATCCCCAACCTGCGCTGGTTGCAGACGCCGAGTGCCGGGGTGGATCATGTGTTGACGCCGAGTGTCTTGGCACGCCCGATCACAGTGACGAATAGCGCCGGGGTGCATGCCATCCCCATCGCCGAGTTTACGCTGGGTTTTATGCTGGCCCACGCCAAGCAGATGGCGATGTTGCGCACCGCCCAGGCCGAGCAGCGCTGGGTTGATCCGCCCGCATTGGCCGAGTTGTACGGGGCCACCCTGCTGATCATCGGGATTGGCGGGATTGGTCAGGCGATTGCCGAGCGCGCCGCTGCGTTTGGGATGCGCATCTATGGCAGCCGCCGTTCCCCCCGCCCGATGCCGGGGGTGGCGCAGGTGGTCGGTAGCGATGGCTGGCGCGATCTGTTGCCGGAAGCCGACTATGTGGTGATGGCGACGCCGCTCACCCCTGCGACCCGTGGGATGTTTGATGCGGCGGCGTTGGCGGCCATGAAGCCGAGCGCCTATCTGATCAATATCGCCCGTGGGGCTGTGATGGATGAGCCAGCCCTGATCGCCGCGCTGCGTGAAGGCCGGATCAGTGGGGCGGCCCTCGATACCTTTGTGGAAGAACCGCTTCCCAACGATAACCCGCTCTGGAGTTTGCCGAATGTCACGCTCACCCCGCACATTACGGCCTTCTCGCCCCGCATGCGCGAGCGTCAGATCGCGCTCTTTCTGGAAAACCTCAACCGCTTCGCCACTGATCAGCCGCTGCTGAATGTGGTGGATAAGACGGCTGGCTACTAACAACGATTGCAGAAGGGAATACTCATGTTGGACTACCTGCGGATGACCGACCCGGATGTTGCCGCGATGATCGAGCGCGAGGCCACGCGCCAGCGCGAAGGTCTGGAACTGATTGCCAGTGAGAACTATGTCAGCCTCTCGATCATGGAGGCGCAGGGTTCGGTGCTGACCAATAAGTATGCCGAGGGTCTGCCCGGTAAGCGCTACTATGGCGGCTGCGAGTTTGTGGATCAGGTTGAGCAGTTGGCGATTGACCGCGTGTTGCAGCTCTTTGGTGCCCAGGCGGCCAATGTGCAGCCGCATAGCGGTGCCCAGGCCAACATCGCCGTCTTTACCGCGCTGCTCCAGCCCGGCGATACCATCCTGGGTATGCGCCTCGACCATGGCGGCCACCTAACCCACGGTAGCCCGGTCAATTTTAGTGGCAAGTGGTACAACATCCAGTTCTACGGCGTAGACATGACCACCGGCCAGATTGACTATGATGACCTTGCGGCCAAGGCGCGGGCGGCGCGCCCCAAGCTGATCACGTCGGGGGCGAGTGCCTACCCGCGCATTATTGACTTTGCGCGCATGCGCCAGATTGCCGATGAGGTCGGGGCTTTGCTGATGGCCGACATTGCCCACATTGCCGGGTTGGTAGCGGCGGGCGAGCATCCCTCGCCGGTTGGGCATGCCCACATTGTCACCACCACCACCCACAAGACGCTACGCGGGCCACGCGGTGGCCTGATTATGATGGACGAGCCATTCGCCAAGCAGATCAACAGCAGCGTCTTCCCTGGCAACCAGGGTGGCCCGCTGATGCACGTCATCGCCGGGAAGGCCGTCGCCTTTGGCGAAGCGTTGCGCCCAGAGTTTAAGCAGTACGCGGCGCAGATCCGCCGCAACGCCAAGGCGCTGGCCGAGGGGCTAACGAAGGGCGGGGTGGAGTTGATCAGTGGCGGCACCGACAACCACCTGATGTTGGCCAACCTGACCGCGATGGGCATCACCGGGGCGCAGGCGCAAAAGGCACTTGATCACGCCGGGATCACCGTCAACAAGAACGCCATCCCCGATGATCCCCAGCCACCCATGCGCACCAGCGGCATCCGCATCGGTACGCCCGCCGTCACCACGCGGGGTATGGGCGAGGCCGAAATGGCCCGCATCGCGGCGTGGATTGTCGAGGTGCTGGCGAACGTCGGCGACACCGCACGCCAGGAGCGCATTGCCGCCGAGGTGGCCGAGATGTGCCGCAGTTTCCCCGTCCCCGCCGATATGGTGCGGGCGTAGCGACGCAAAATATTGCGTCGCTACGGGCGACGCGACGGGCGTCGGGCGTCGTTACCATACCTCGTCGGGACGTTGGAAGAAACGCCCGACGAGGCTCCCCAGCACCCCCAGTACACCCAAGGTAAGTAATACAATCCCGGCAATCCGTTGGCGCACATCCAGATCCTGGCGTAGGGCCAGTGCGGTGGTGAGTTGGCTCTGGTTGCCGAGCGTGGCGAACTCCTGGGCGGCCAGATCGAGCAGGCTGCGCGCCTGGCTCAGTTGGAAGCGGCGCACGAGTTCGCTGGCCTGGCTCAACTGTATGCTGGCCGCCATGCCCCGCTGAGCGCGCTGGCTGTAGGAGGCGAGCACCGCGTCTTGGTGCGTGTCGCCCAGGAGGGCGAAGATGCGGCGGGCCTGCTCGATCCGTTCCAGCCCACGTTCATACTCGCCACTCCCGATGGCGTTGCGGGCCTCTTCGGCCAGTTGGGTGGCGCGCAGCCCCTCCTCGGCATGCTGCTTGAGGTGCGCAGCCTCACGGATCACCTCCTCCGGCTGGGTCTCGCGCTGGCGGGCGATCCACTCGGTGGCCCGATCCAACTCGCTCTGCGCGGCGGCATAGTTGCCCTGCGCCACCAACTCGCGGGCGAGGCTCAGATCATAGCGATCCAAGGCACTCAGCCGGTAGCCCCCGGCGAAGTAGCTGGGCAACCAAGCGCGCCACTCTGCCTCCAGATCGCTGGCGGCCATCCCGTAGGCGCGTTCGAGTGCCGAGCGGTAGCCTGAACTCTGTGCGCTGAGGCTGAGAAACTGCCGCAGGTGCGCCAACCCGTCACGATCTACCAAAAACGCCACGACGGCTAAGGTTTGGGGGTAGGAGATCTGCGGATCGCCATAGATCACCTCGCGGTCGTCGAAGCTCCTCCACGGTAACAGCCGCCCCTGATCTTCGGCCATCTGCAACGTCGCCACCTTGGCCGCCAACTCGGCGGTGGGTCGCTCTAGATACTGCGCAATGCCCTCCTGAAAGCCCACATTCAGCCGACCTTCACTCAGATCTGCGGCAATGATATGGGTCAGTTCGTGACGCACATTGTTGCGCACCTGCTCCTCGCTCTGTTGGCGGGTGCGCTCGACAATCACCACCAACTCACGCCGCCGGAAGTCGGCATGCGCCACAATCCCCGGCACACTACGCGCCGCCGGATTGACCCGCTCATACTCGGCGCTGGTCGGGTAGAGGCGTAGGCTCAGCGGTGGGGGGGCGCGGTAGGCAAAGATGCTGCTCATGTCATCATAGATCGTGTCCACAAAACCTGCATAACGCTCCGCCTCGGCCTCCTCGCCCGCCACGTAGAGAATACTGAACGCCCGCGTCATGCGCTCACGCCACTCGGTCTGGGCGGCGACCGGGTGGGGTATGCAGAGGACGATCAGGAGTAGGAGCCAGCAAAAACGGCGCAGAATCATAGTTACTCTTCTGAGGGTGGTTCGCGGGGTATGCCGGTTGTGTCGGGGGCGAGTTCTACCTTCTCATACACATCCGCAAGCGTAAGAAGACATTCAATAGACTGAATCATAATCTGTGCGCTTAATCCGATAGCTTCGTGCAGGTGCCATATATTGTTTTCTTGGCGCATGTAGTGTTCAATACGATAATCGTCTTGGGAAATAAGGATATAATCTTGGAGCGATGGAATAGCTCGGTAGTGCCGAAACTTCATTCCGCGATCATAGCGCTCGGTTGATGGCGATAAGACCTCAATGATAACGCTGGGATTAGTAAGCGTGAGGCGTGCTGCTTCAACAAATTGGGGTTGGCCACATATGATCGTCACATCAGGGTAGGTATGCAGCCCGGTTGCGAGGATTTTGATGCGTTGATCGCTATTGTAGACGCGACATGGGCGGCGGCGCAATTGGGTATGCAGGGCAGCATACGCATTGCCGACCAATAGATTATGCGCTTCGCCGCCCCCGCTCATCGCAAAGATCTCGCCCTGATAGTATTCGTGCTTGCGCGGGCTGCTCATCTCAAAGGCGCTATATTCCTCTTCGCTCATGAAGTGTTTGGGTTGTGCGGTCATTGCGTGCCTCCGGTGGGAATTCGGGGGCGGCTTCGCCGCCAAACACTACCAACAATTAGGATTTGGGGTGTAGCCCCAAGGACGTTGATGAACTTCTCAGAAGTTCACAATGAGCCTAGAACATGATAAACCATCCCCTGGGGAGTGGATTGGCTATGGAAGAGTTGGGGTGACGCAACATCCCAGTCCAGTGGTGCCGGAGGGGCGACGCTATGGATAGCGTGGGTTATGGCCTGGAGTTGGCTCGTGGTCGGCTCCGGGCGCACGCGGCCAAGCGTCAGGTGCGGGGCGAAGGTGCGCGCTTCGGGAAGAAAACCGAGTGGGCGGGTGGCGGCGAGCACCTGCGCGTGCAGATCGTGGAGTGCGGCAAGATCGCCGTTCAGCCCGACCCACACTACGCGGGGTCGCTGGGGTGTGGGGAAGACACCTAGCCCCGCGAGTTGGAGGTGGAAGGCGGGGGGAGGGATGGCCGCCAACCCGGCCAGGAGCGCGGGCACCAGGGATGGATCGCTCTCACCAAGAAACTGGAGCGTGAGGTGCATCCCCTCGACGGCAGCCCAGCGCACCGCTAGGTCACTGCGGCGCAGCCGAGTTTGCGTTGCCGCCAGCGTGGCGCGTACCGGGCTGGGCAGATCGAGGGCAATAAAGAGACGCATCGTTTAACTCTCAGGGATCATCCGGCTCGGCACTTGGCTATCTGCACGCGGCCCATCACCGGGTTTGAGGCGCACATAACTGCCATCGGGCTGTAGCAGGTGGGCACGGACATTATCGGTCAAATAGTTCGTCAGCAACATATCGTGGACATAGGCGATCAGGGATGGGTCTTCGAGTGGATAGAGTTCTTCCACACGGCGATCCAGGTTACGCTCCATCATATCGGCACTCCCCAGGTAGAGGATGGGATCCCCGCCATTCGCGAAGTAGTAGATACGGCTATGTTCGAGGAATGGTCCAATGATGCTGCGTACCCGGATATGTTCACTTAGACCGGGGAGACCAGGGCGGAGCGAACACATCCCGCGCACAATCAGATCAATCTGCACCCCTGCCTGGGAGGCTTCATAGAGCAGATCAATGAACTGGTGATCGACAAACGCATTCACCTTAAAGACGATCCGCCCATCGCCATACTCCTGTTGGCGGCGGATCTCAGATCGCACCAATCGCATCAGGCGTTGGCGCAGCGTCACCGGGGCAACCAGCAGCGCCCGGTAGGTAGATTGACGACTGTAGGCGGTTAGGAAGTTAAAGAGATCAACCACATCAGCGGTAATGTCGGGGCGGCAAGTAAACAGGCCCAGGTCGGTATAGACGCGGGCGGTACCGGCGTTATAGTTCCCGGTACCCAGGTGGGTATAGCAACGAATCCCGTCCTGCTCTTGGCGCACCACCAACGCCAATTTAGCGTGAACCTTGAGGCCCAGCAGACCGTAGACCACATGTACCCCAGCGCGTTCCAACGCCTTGGCCCAGATGATATTATTCTCTTCGTCGAAGCGCGCCTTCAGTTCGACTACCGCCGTCACCTGCTTACCCTGTTCACGGGCGTGCATCAGCGCCTTCACAATGGGAGAATTACTCCCGACGCGATAGAGCGTCTGCTTAATTGCCAAGACCTGGGGATCATCCGCTGCCGACTGAATAAAGTCAATCACCGGCGAGAAGGAGTGATAGGGATGGTGGAGCAGCACATCACCCTGGCGGATGGTATCGAACATATCGCCGCCGCCGCGCAACACCACCGGCAGTGTGGGCATGTGGGGCGGATCTTTGAGGTCGGGGCGATCAATTTTGGTCAACTCCATCAGATCGGCGAGACCCAAGGGGCCACGCACCGCATAGAGTTCTTTTGGGCCAATCTTCAGGTTGGTGAGCAGCAGATTACTGATCCGCTCCGGCATGGCCGTATCCACCGTCATCCGCACTACCTCACCGAAGCGGCGCTGGCGTACCCCCTGTTCAATACTGGAGAGCAGATCATCGGCTTCATCCTCCTCAATCTCCATATCGGCGTTGCGGGTGATGCGGAAGGGGGCCGAGAGCACCACATCCATGCCGGGGAAGAGCATCGCCAAATTCGCGGCGATGAGTTGTTCAATCCAGACGAAACAGTGGTTGCGCCTAGTCAGCGCATGTTGTTCTGGGTTACTCAGTTCAGGAGGAAGGGCAATCAGGCGCGGTAGTACCTCTGGCACCTTCACGCGGGCGAAGAGTTCACCCTTCTGCGGATCATGGATCATCACCGCGAGGTTCAGGCTCAGATTAGAGATGAAGGGAAAGGGGCGGCTACTATCGAAGGCCAGCGGGGTCAGCACAGGGAAGATCTGGCGCTGGAAGTATTCATCGGCCCAAGCACGTTGCGGTGGATTGAGATCGGCCATATCGAGCAGCCGAATCCCCTGCTCGGTCAAACTTGGCAATAGATCGGTAAACAGGAGTTCCCGTTCCTGCTCGATCAGTGGCAGCAGGGTTTTACGAATCGCCTTGAGTTGCTCAGTAGGCGTGAGGCCATCGGGTGATTGCTTCTGTACCCCGGCACTGATCTGCTGCATAATCCCGCTGACACGGATCATGAAGAACTCATCGAAGTTGGAGGCGAAGATAGCCAAAAACTTGACCCGCTCCAACAACGGGTTGCGCTGATCAAGTGCCTCACCAAAAACGCGCCGATTAAACTCGATCCAACTCAGTTCACGGTTGAGATAGGTAGGTGATACCGTCAATGGTGCCTCTCCCACATCAACGGGCGTTATCTCCTGGGCGATCATAGAATGCTGCCATTTTCCAGCGGACACCCGCATCAGGCTACTATGGGATGCGCCACGTGTGTGTTATGCGATATAACGATGCATCTCAGTATACCGGATGCGAGCGGTAAGAATCAAGATGTTTTGTTACGTACCTTAGGGCGTGGGCAATGTCCCCAAAGCGACGGTCAGTTCTGGTCTGGCGGCAAAGCCGCCAGACCAGAACTGACCGATTGAACCCGCCGCAAGCCGCCACGCTTTAGCCGAGCGGTTAGGCGGGTTTCTCGCTGGCTTCAGCCAGAA
>NZ_RYFD01000010.1 GCF_004138135.1 Candidatus Oscillochloris fontis | reverse complement strand
GTCACCTTCAGCCTCGTACTGAATACCCAACCCACGGATGATGTCATTATCACGCTGAATGCCGGTACGCAAGTGCTGGTGGACGGTGTGGCGACCCAGGCGCTGACCTTTACCGATGCGGATTGGGCGACGCCCAGGGTGATCACCGTCACTGCCGTGGATGATCTGGTCTATGAAGGAGTTCACACCGGCACGATCAGCTTTGGGGTGAGTAGTGCCGATCTGATCTACAATCCGCTGACGATTCCTAACTATATCGCCACCATCACCGATAACGACACAATTGAGATCACCATTGATGATGTCAGTGTGTATGAGGGCGATGTTGGCCAGAACGTTATCTTTACCGTCAGTTTGAGTGGGGCTGCTGGGGGTGAGGTGCGGGTGGACTACACCACGGTTGCAATGACCGCTACGGCGGGGAGTGACTACACCACCACTACCGGGCAACTTATCATCCCAGACCTCACAACTACCGCCACCATCAGTGTGCCGGTGCTCGGTGATACAGTATTTGAGCCTGATGAGTTCTTTGTGGTTCTGCTCAGTAATCCCACCACCACCGGCCCCACGCCACTTGCGATCCTCGATAATCAGGGCATCGCTACGATCCTGAATGATCCCACCGATACCCTGGTGATCGGCTTTACGCAGGCTAACTATAGTGTCGCCGAAAATGCTGGCAATGCCATCTTGCGGGTGCGCCTGAGTGCCCCCGCCCCAGCAGACTTTACCGTCACTTATACGACACTTGCCGGCACCGCTATTGTGCCTGGTGACTACACCAATCCGCCGGGTAGCTTCATTTTTGCCACCGGCCAGATCGAGCAGACGATCAGTGTGCCGATCATCAATGATGGTCTGCAAGAACTTGATGAGACCTTGACGCTGACTCTCAACCCGGTGGTGGGTTTGACGCGCAGTCCGGCCACAGCCACACTCGCGATCATTGATAATGATCGCCCCGTGCTGACCGAACAAGCCAACTTTATTCAGACGCCGGGGCCGAACTATACGAACAACGGTTGGAACTACTATGCCAATCGCGCAAGTACGTCAACCTATATGCGGATTGACATCCCTTGTTTGACCAGTGGGCCTGCGCTCCAGATCGATCTCTATGATGCGGCGGTGAATGCGGCCTCTCCTGATGATACAGTCAATCTGCCTGCCGATCTGACAACCTTCTGGCTCTATCAGATGTCAGATCTTTGGACTTATGCCGATGGTCTGCCCACAGGGCCGGGTATTGTCACGGATACCTATCCGCAGCCTACTCCAGCCCCAGTAGCAACATGGGAGACCTTTACGACGCTCCCGGCTGGCTCGTGTGGCACCTTCTTGCTGCGCACCGAAACCTCGGACAATGACGTGAACGGTTGGGGTGTGCGCGTGGCCTGGCAGGGTGGCGCTTCTAACCTCGATTATGATGGTCTCCCCGGCACTGGCGATGAGATCATCGTGGGGATGCAACAGGCCGAACTGCGCTACCTAGCGGGCAATAATCGCTGTACCACTACGTATGAATATGTTGCACCCGGCCAACCCTCAGTGACCTTCCATAATTATGATATGGATGATACTAGTATGGGTGGATGGCTCACAACCCGCTTACACTACTATCCACCAAGTGCAGTTTACGATCCGCTGGCGAATACGGGCGGATTCGCAGGGACGCGATCTGGTGATATGAGTTGGAATAATGGCACTGTAGATACCCGTGGTGGGGATACCTACCTTAATCCTGAGCCAGGGTGGTGGAAGATTGTCACCTGTACTGATGAGCTGGTGATTGAAAATCAGTTGATCCAGGAGGGGCAGACCGATCAACCGAGTTATATCACCCAGCCCGGTACTCCCGATCTGGCGCTGAGTATGACGCCGAGTGTACCCACGGTGGCCCGCAATACCCTGTTTGATGTTGGGGTCGCCTATACCAATCGTTCCAGTGGCGCTACGGCGGGGGCGGCGCTGGGTACCACGTTCAGTCTCACGCTCCCCAGTGATCTCACGTTTGTGAGTTGTACGGGGGCGACGTGTAATCAACTAGACAACACGCTCACCGTCACTATGGCCGACCCGGTTGCGGCGGGGAGTAGTGCCACCTTCACGATCACCCTGCGCACCAGTACCATTGGCACTGGTCCGGTGGCTCTCAATTTGCGCGCCGATTACGCCGATCTGCTGCGCAACCCGTTTGTCAGCACCACTGGAACAGTGCTAACGATAACGCCATAGAGCGTAAGTGTTCAGGCTTTTCTGCGCATCCCGGTTTTGACCCAAAGACGCCAAGCCGCAAAGCCTTCAAGATAGACTCCCATCAACATCTTTGCGTCTTTGCGTCAATACGAGGCTTCTGTTTACCCCAAGTGTGAACAGGTATCTAAGGATCTCCATGTTCCCCGAAATCACCATTACCGGCACCCCGTATAGCCGTGGCCAGCAGTATGGCTCCGCCGTCCCGCACATGATCGCCCATAGCATCGCCAGCTACTCGCGCCTCTTCGCCTACCGCCGAGGGATGGATTGGGCCGCCAGCCAAACTGCTGCCTTGGAGTATCTGCCCTTGCTGCACGAGGTGGCTCCCGACCTCCTCGAAGAGATGCGCGGGATTGCCGCTGGTGCTGGCCGCGAGCTAGGTGAAATTCTGGCGCTCAATGTGCGTACCGAACTCATGGCCGGGATCGGCAATGGCGTGATTCACCCCGATTGGCCCGCTGCTGATGCCCGCAACCGGGCGGCGGGGGTTCCCTTCCACCTCGATACTCCCACCGTTTCTACCGCTACCCCGGTGGATGATGGCGAGTGTACCACTGCCGCCGCGCAGCCCAGCGCAACCGCCACTGGCACCAGCATCCTCGCCCAGACCTGGGATTGGCAGGGGGATCAGCGGGCGGCGTGTCTGCTGCTGCGCATCCACACTCCCGGTGAACCGAGCATCCTCACCATGACCGAAGCCGGTATGCTGGCCAAGATCGGCCTCAATAGCGCCGGTTTGGCGGTGGCGCTGAATCTTCTCCGATCCCATGCTGATGGGCAGGGTGTGGGCATGCCGGTGCATGTGCTGTTGCGCAAGATGCTCCAAGCGACTAGTTTTGCTCAGGCGCGTGCCGCCGCCGATGTGGCTCCCGCTGCCGGTTCATCCTGCATCACCGTGGCCAGTGCTGATGGCGATCTGGTCAGTTTGGAGATCACCCCGGCGGGTGTGGCCGAGGTGCTGCCAGAGGCGGGCCGCCTCGCGCATGCCAACCACTGCCTTGATGCCGGGACCCTGGTGGGTGAGTGCGAAATTGACCCGGCGCTCTCGACCACCCGCGAGCGCCTGGGGCGGGCCTGGGATCTTCTGCGCGCCACGCCACACTTGGCGATCAGCGATTTTCAGGCCATCCTGCGCGACCACGATGGCGACCCGCGCTGTATCTGCCGCCACCCCGATCTGCGGCTGGCCGCAGTGGATCGCGCCGAGAGTGTCTGTGGCGTGGTGATGGATCTCGGTACTCGTACTATGTACGTGGCTGCCGGTATTCCTTGTCAGGTGCCGTTTACCCCGGTGCAGTGAAGTATCTTGGGGCGTAAGCCCCAAGCCCCATTTTTGTTGTTTTTTGGCGGCGTAGCCGCCAAAAAACAACAAAAAAGATCTTCGGGGGCGGCTTCGCCGCCCCCGAACCCCCACCGTAGGTGACTTTGCACATGCCCGGTCTGAAAAGATCCCCTAAACCCGTCGCCCAAACTGGCGCTCCAACTGCGTCGGGCTTAACAGGATCATGGTTGGGCGGCCATGCGGGCATGTGCGCGGGCTGATGCAGGCTTCAAGTTGACGTAAGAGTTGGCGCATCTCCTCGTGCGAGAGCGTCTGCCCGGCCCGTACCGAGGTATGGCATGCTAGGGTGATCAGGATCTCCTCGTAGCGGTCGGCGGGGGTAGTGCCGCCGCGCCCCGCCAGATGTTCGGCCAACTCGGTTACTGCTTGCGCGATCTCATCACTGGGCAGCGTGGCCGGGGCGGTACGCACCCGCACCCCCTCGCCCCACTCCTCAAGCTGAAAGCCGAGCACCGCCAGTTCATCGGGGCACCCTAGGAGTAACGCACTACTCGCCGGGGCCAGCGGCACTACCAGGGGCAGCAACAAGCCCTGCGATTCGAGTGTTCCACAGGCGCGTTGGGCCATCAGCCGCTCATAGGTGATGCGCTCGTGGGCGGCATGCTGGTCAATGAGATACATCCCCTCTGGAGCCTCGGCAACGATGTAGGTTAGCCCCACCTGACCGACTACCCGTAGCGGTGGGATGGTCGCCGGGTTGGATTGGGGCTGCACGGGAGGCAATACGGGAGGTGTATCGTCTGCTACTGGCGCGCCCACCTCATTCCCGCCCCCAACATCCCAGCGTGAGCGCTCGACATCCCATGTGGCTGCCCCAACACCCCACGCCGAGGTGGGTGGCTCCGCCGGGCGGCTCGGTTGCCCCAGTTGGCGCAACTCGAAGCGCCGCTGCACCCCAGAGGGATCATAACTGCTCTCGGCCCAATCGGGGATGCCCGCCCCGGACACGAGTGCCTCGCGAACTGCCCGCCCAATCGCACTATGCACCTGTGGCCCGAAACGAAACTTGACCTCGCTCTTGGTGGGGTGGACATTCACATCAACGGCAGTCGGGTGTACCCGAATATCGAGCGCCACCAGCGGATGTCGCCCCTTCATCAGCATGGTGTGGTAGGCATCTTCGACCACCGCCACCAGCGGGCCACGTGGCTGGAGGGCGCGCCGATTCACAAAGACGTGGATGTAACTGCGTGAACTGCGCGTTAATTCAGGTGGTGAGATCAGCCCACTGACGCTTACCGCCTGCACATCCTCGCCTGCCTGTGACTCGACCGGCAGCAGTTGGCGCGCAATATCCAACCCATAGATCTCGATCAGTACACTGCGCCGGTCGCCATCGCCACTCGTCTGGAGCGCCAGCCGCCCATCCAGAATCATGCTGAAGCGCACCTCTGGGTAAGCCAAGGCATACTGTTGCACCACCGCACTAATCGCACTCAGTTCGGTCGCCTCCGAGCGCAGATACTCCCGCCGGACTGGCAGGTTGTAGAAGAGATTGCGCACACTGATGCTCGTCCCCGGTGAACAGCCACACGGAATCCGGGCTTGCAGTTCTCCTCCGGCGATGCGCAGTTCCGTTCCCACCTCTTCGTTGGCGTTGCGGGTGATACAGACCAGTTGCGCGACACTGGCGATACTTGGCAGAGCTTCGCCGCGAAAACCCAGTGTGCGGATGTTGAAGAGATCATCGGCGGCTTGCAGTTTACTCGTCGCGTGGCGCTCAAAGGCCAGTTCCACCTCGTGGCTGGCAATCCCACAGCCATCATCCTGCACCTTTAACTCGCGCAACCCGCCGCCGCGCACCTCGATAGTGATGCGTGAAGCACCGGAATCTAGCGCATTCTCGACCAGTTCTTTGATCACCGAGGCGGGGCGTTCCACCACCTCACCCGCCGCAATCTGGGCGGCGATGGTTGCATCAAGGAGACGGATCGGCATAGAGACCCCTGCTCTGCTAACGCACGAACATCTTTGCGGGTGTATTGTACCACGCTTGGCGCACGTAGGGTTGGTTTAGGGCTGGCGAGTTGGGGGGATCATTGGATTGGGTTTGGGGGTGGCAGTACGGCTGGGGGTGATTGTAGCCGTGCTCGTCGCGGCGACCGTGGTGGTGGTGGTCGCGGCGACCGTGGCGGTGGTGGTTACGGCGACTGTGGCGGTGGTGGTGGTGGTCACGGCGACTGTGGTGGTGGTGGTGGTCGCGGCGACTGTGGCGGTGGTGGTGGCGACCGTAGCGGTAGGAATATCCGTTGCGGAGCCACCATACATTTGAACAAAGAAGACCCCACTCCCCACCAACAAGATCAGCAGTAGGCCAGCGAGGAGCAACCCAATGCGCGAAAGCGGGCGTTCACCCGCATCCTTGGGTCTACGCTCCTCATCTGCCTGCTGACTACCACTCGTCAATGGTTGGGTAGGGCTGCGCGCCACCGCATTGGTAGGAACCTCTGTCTTCCTGATCGGATCGATCTCATCCACCTGCCCGATCACCACCGTGATGTTATCGTGGCCTCCACGCGCATTTGAAGTGTCTACGAGCCGTTGCACCGCCTCTTCAGGCGGCAACATACTCGCAACTTCCGCAATCTCCGCATCCTCGATCAAGCCATGCATCCCGTCTGACGAGAGCACTACGGTATCCCCCGGCAGAAGTGCGAGGTTGAAGGTATCCACCTGTACTTCTGCTTGATAGCCGAGGGCACGGGTGATGATATTGCGAACATTGGATGTCCGCGCCTGCTCTGGAGTCATCAACCCCGCCGCAACTTGATCGGAGACAAAGGAGTGATCGCGCGAAATCTGGGAGATCTGCCCCTCGCGGATCAGGTAGGCACGGCTATCGCCCACATTCGCCACAAAGAGCGTATCCCCACGCAAGAGCGCCGCGACTCCGGTGGTCCCCATACTCCCGCGTCCCTCGCGGTAGATCGTCTCATTTGCTACCACAAAGGCTTGACGCAGGGCTGTATCGGGTGGTGCATCTTCAACAAACGTCGCAAGGATGGTGTCAACTGCTAGGCGACTAGCCACCTCACCGGCGGCATGGCCGCCCATGCCGTCGCAGACCAGGAGTAGTGTCGCCTGTGACAACTCCGTGGTTCCGTAAGCGTCCTGGTTCACCTCGCGCCGCATGCCAATATCGGAGCGAGCGCTAAAACGCACTCTCATTGCGCCAACTCCTGACAGAGTATGGGCTTTTCCTGAGCAAAGTATACCACGCTAGTGTACCCGTCGTGATGCGATGAGGCATCCGAGCGCTACCAGCAAGAATATCCAGTGCCAGAGGCCAATCGGATTGATAAAACCGATGATCAACGAAACGATAACCGCCACCAACCCCAGGATGGATAGGATGATCCGCGCTGGTGCGGGGGTCTCTGGGAGCATACGACTAACCTCCTTGCCCTAACGAGTCACCCGCCAGAGCCAAAACGAGATCGCTGCTCCAATCAGAAAGACCGAGAAGAAGAGGTTGCCGGTCGAAACTACAAAGATGAGCGCTAATGCCATAAAGATGGCCGCAACACCGAGACATCCCCGGCGTACCCGCGCCATACTCTCTTGCACTTCCTGAGATTCTTGGGACATAACATTCCTTCTGGTACCGGTACGTCATTGAACATCATGGTCTTCTATCCTACCATATACGGGCACCGGGTGGAGAGACACAAAATCTTGCGTCTAATTGTAATCTTAGGTTCACATTTCCTACAACCCGCATAAAAGTGGTATGCTATAATGCTACGTAGCATACCAAGGAGCGACATCTCGTCGTCAAAGCCATGTTTGACCAAGAAGCCTGGCGAACGCGGGTTGCAGACCGCCTGAGTAACTTTGCTCGCAACCCGCGCCAAGACATTCAGCTTGCCGGTACGAGTACCGTACTTGGCTATTTAGCCGTGCGCACCCTCGAACCCTTCTTGGACGCATTTCAGCAGGAGCCAGTTGCCGCAGTACTGGCCTTAGCTGCGATTGTTCAGGGGAGTGGGGCCGATCAGATCGTGCGCCGGGCCAGTCAGATGCGTTATCAGGTGGCGCAGATGATCGAGCGCGAGCTGCGTACCAAGGTCGATCTGCGCATGGCGATTGAGCAACTGATCGTTACGCTCAATGTCTTACATTTGGCCCGTCAGCGTCTCAATAGTTCGCGTGATGAATGGTTGCGCCTCTCTCTGCTCCACGAGATTGATACCTACGGGCCGGGTGAACTGGCTCATCTGCGTCAGTTGTTGCATGATCCGGGCTGGCAGTCGCGCTATGAGACGATCCGCAGCCTACGCCAACGCAATGGCAACTATAGTGCCGCCGATCTGGTGCTCTTGCACGATGGCCTGAGCGATAGTGCCTCGCATGTACGCTCGGCCGCTGCACGTATGCTCGGTCAGTTCGCCGGTAATCCGCCCGTTCCGCTAGTCAAGGCACTCACCAAGGTAGCTCTCTACGATTGTGATCTTGAGACCCGCTATGCTGCGGCGCGCACACTAGGGGCGCTGCGTGATCGGATCGCTTCCCCGCAGTTGATCGATCACCTCGGCCATTGTCTCGGCGATAAAGATAGCTTCGTGCGTTCGGCGGCGGCGCTCATTCTGGGCCAGTTTGGTGAGTTGGCCGGTACCCCCTCGCTGATTACCCAGTTGACGGCCATGATCAGCGATGATGACCCCTATACCCGTGAAGCTGCGGCGCGTACCCTCGGTCGGATTGGCGCGGCAGCAGCGAGTACCTCTGTACTTACCGCTCTCACCAAGGCCATGGAAGACTCGGACGCCAATGTTCACGAAGCGGCAATTGATGCTTTGACCCGACTGCGCAAAATTCGTGCCACCCTTCCGCTGGCAGTGCGTAAACATCCGACGGAACCATTAGTGGTATGAGGATTGATCATTGATACCTGCATTGAAGCAGCTATAAGGAGGTTCGCATGGAGATCAGTCACCGCGCAATGAATCGCGTGGATCTGATCGAGGTTGTTGGTCGTATTGATGCCGCCACAGCGTCGAAACTGAAACAACAGATTGATGCCCTCTTTGCTGAGGGGCGCTATCGTATTGTCCTCGATCTCGCTGGCTTGGAGTATATTAGTAGCCCTGGACTGCGCGTGCTGATCGAGGCACGTAAACGTGCCCGTGAATGGAAGATTACCGATCTGGAGGGTGGCGATATTCGGATTGCTAATCTGCCGCCTAAGATTAAAGAGGTCTTTGATCTCACCGGCTTTACCTCGCTCTTTGAGATGTATGCTGATACCGTCGAGGCGGTGGGTTCCTTTTAAACCATGATCGGGGCTGAGGGATGCGCTCCGGCTTCGCCCTTCACCCTGCATCCCCATCTGAGCTATGGATACCATCACCCTCACGGCTGACTTGGACGCGCTGGCGAAGATTAGTGCGTTTATTACCGAAGCTGCTGAACAGTGCGGCCTAGATGAACGTGCCACATGGCAGGTTCAGCTTGCTGTGGATGAGGCAGCCACCAACGTGATTCAACATGCCTATGACCTGGAATATCCGGGTAATATTACGCTGAGTTGGGCCTGTGAGTCGAGTCGCTTTATTATCACCCTGCGCGACCAGGGCCGTCAGTTTGATCCCCAGAGTGTGCCCGAACCTGATATTCGTTCACCGCTTGAAGATCGCCAAGTTGGTGGCTTGGGTATCTATCTGATAACGCGCCTCATGGATGAAGCGCGCTTCGATTTTCATCCTCAAGAGGGTAATGTCCTCACCATGGTTAAGTATCTGAGCGCCAGCCTCCGCGATGATGTGGTGGTGATGCCGGTCACTGGGCGCCTGGATGCGCTGACCGCTCCACAACTCAATAAGCTCGTGCATATGCAGATCGCGGCGGGTGCCCGCTTTCTGCTCCTTGATCTCAGTGATGTGGCGTTCCTTTCGAGTAGTGGGCTGCGTACCCTCCTGCTCATCCGTAAAGAGTTGATGACCTTGGGTGGTGAGTTGCGCTTAGCTGGCCTCCAACCCCAGGTTCATGAGGTCTTTGCGCTCACTGGGTTCACGCAGGTCTTTGCCATCCATACGACTGTGGAGGAGGCGCGATCATCGTTCGGCCTGGGACGTGCGTGAGACGTGCATGGCTCGTGCTGCTGCTCTACTGCCTCGTCGTGGGGAGTATTGGTTGGCTGTGGCTTGCGCGTGTTCCCGTTCCGCTACCCTCGCCATGGACGCTCTTCCTCTTTGGTGGTTTGGCGCTGCTGCTCGGTGCCGCGCTCTATCGCGTCAACCGGACGCTGTTGGCCCAACGTCGCTCGGTGCGCGAGCTTGCCCTGCTCAATGAGGCCAGTCGGGCGATCATTCGGAGTGAGCTTGATGTTGATGCGCTCTGCGAGTTGATCTACCGCGAGTCGAGTAAGGTGATTGATACCGCCTCGTTCCATATCGGTCTCTTCGATGATACCTACTATACCCTCAAGGTGCGTATCCAGGATCGCGTGCGCATGCCCGTACTGACCTTCGATCTAGGTGCTGGTGATGGTATTATTGGCTGGATTAGGCAGACGGGTCGCGCCCTGCTGGTTGAAGATTTTGATCGTGAGATGCATCGCCTCCCCGCTCGGCCCCGCTACCAGAGTAACCGCCCGCCGCGCTCCGGGATCTATGTGCCGCTGATCGCTGGTGAGGATGTTATTGGCTCGATCTCGGTGCAAAGCTATCAACCCAATGCCTTTGGGGCGAATGATCTACGCCTGCTCTCCTTGATCGCTGACCAGGCGGCGGTGGCGATTACCCGCGCTCGTGCCTTCCACCAAGCGAAGCAGCGTGCGATTCAGCTCCAGGCTATCCATGAGGTGAGCGAACAGATTACCGCGATCCTTAATCTGGATGAGCTCTTGCCCTCGGTGGTGCGCCTCATCCGTGAACACTTCGGCTACCACCCCGTCCATATCTTCACTATTGATCCCGATGCGACGCTCATCCGCTTTCGCGCCACAACCGCTGACGTGGAGCAAGCTGCTGGTTTGGATAGCGAGCCGCTCCGTTTGGGCCAAGGGGTCGTTGGGAGTGCCGCTCTGAGTCGGGTTGCGGTGCTGGTTGGCGATGTGCAACATGACCCCCGCTATATCCAGGATAGCCAGACGACTCGTTCGGAGTTGGCGGTGCCGTTGCGCATTGGCGAGCAGGTGATCGGTGTGCTCGATGTGCAGAGCGATAAGGTTGATGATTTTGATGCCGATGATCTCTTTGTGATGCAGACACTCGCTGGTCAGATTGCGGTTGCAATTGATAGTGCCAATACCTATACCGCCCAACAAGAAGAGGCATGGACGCTCAATGCGCTGCTCCAAGTCGCCGAGAGTATCGGGCGGGCTAGTACGCTCGATAGCTTGCTGGCGACGGTGGTGCGCCTCCCGCCCCAACTCTTTGGCTGTACCCGTTGCTACTGCCTGCTCTGGAGCCGTGAGGGCCGTTTTGCGCTGCTGGCTGCGTATGGCCTGAGCAGCACGCTCCATGCGCAACTGGTTGGTCACTCGATTGCAATAGAGACCGCGCCGCTCTTGGCGCGTCTGCACGCACTTGCCGCCGAAGGTACCGCCACCATGCGCCCGCTGGTGTTGCACCAAGCGCAGGATCAGCCCGAACTCTGGCCGCAGGTGATCGGGCCAGTCGGCAGCGGTACGCTGGTGGTCTTGCCCATGTTGGTTCGTGCCAGTCTGTTGGGGGCGCTCATCCTCGATTGGGATGAGCCGCTGGTTATGCTCGATACCCGCCAGATTAGCCTGAGTACCGGTGCGGCGGCTCAGGTAGCCGGGGCGCTCGAAAGCCTCCTCCTGGCCCGTGAGGCCGAAGAGGCGGCGCGGATGGAACAAGAACTGCGTGTCGCCCGCGAGATTCAGACCGCGCTGCTTCCCGCGCATCCCCCACGTATCCCCGGCTGGCAGATTGATGCCGCCTGGCACTCGGCACGTATGGTGGGGGGGGATTTCTACGATTTCTGGCGCTTGCCGCCCCGTTCAGATCAATCAACACCGAGTGATCCCCTCCAACCCCACGCTGCGACCTTTATGCATGAGGTGGCCGGTACTTCGGTCTGGGTGCATGATGATATTCCCCAGTGGGGCGAACTCGGCTTCGTGATTGCTGATGTGAGTGATAAGGGTGTGCCCGCCGCGATGTTTATGGCGATGTCGCGCTCGCTCGTGCGTGCCTCAGCCCTCGATGGCTCGACGCCCTCTTTCGCTATCGAACGCGCAAATCGCTGGATTAGCCGTGACTCCGAGTCGGGGATGTTTGTTACGCTCTTCTATGGTCTGCTCGATACCGCTACCGGGCGCTTACGCTATACCTCGGCTGGACATAACCCACCCCTGCTCTACCATTGCCAAACGGCAACCTTTGAAGCCCTGCATACCCCCGGTATTGCGCTGGGTGTTCTGGAGACTATCCACCTCCACGAAGCCGAGACCATTATGGCCCCTGGTGATCTGTTGGTCTGTTATACCGATGGTGTCACCGAGGCAATTGATGATGCTCAGTGTGAGTTTGGCGTTGAACGTCTGCGCGAGATCATTCGCACCTACGCCGAGTATGATGTCGGTGTGGTCATGCAGGCGATCAGTGGCGCAGTTGATGCCCACGGTCGCGGCCAACCTCCGTTTGATGATGTGACGCTATTGCTCATCAAGCGGATGTGATACTAGAGCATGGGTAAAGTCTTTGTGGCTGAAGTCCCAAACACCAAAAAAGATCTTCGGGGGCGTCGGAGCCGCCCCCGAACCCCCACCGGAGGTGACATGTGATATGACGGCGCATCGCTGTGGTACTTCGTGGTGTCATTGAGGTAGTACCTAGAGGTATGATCAGATACTACCCATGCACCATTGAGCTATGGCGCTAGAGATGCTATCATACTCTTGCGGGCGGGATATGCACTACTTCTTCATCGGTTCCCACTCCCGCAACACGGTATCTCAATTGTGGTGGAGTGGCCTTTTGGGTGACGTAACCGACATCGCAGCAGCATCCTACTCAACATCGCAGCAGCGTTCTAGCCCGCAATCCAGCACCATCGTACTCAACATCGCAGCAGCATCCTAGCCCGCAATCCAGCACCATCGTACTCAACATCACACCAGCATCCTAGCCCGCAATCCAGTACCATCCTACTCAACATCGCAGCAGCGTTCTAGCCCGCAATCCAGCACCATCGTACTCAACATCACACCAGCATCCTAGCCCGCAATCCAGCACCGTTCTACTCGACAGCGCACCAACGATCTACAACCCAACGGTTACACCAAGAGGTCCGCGGCCTAACTCCATTGATACAAAAACCAGTACGTTGCTATGCAAGTGCTTCCAACCACAGTCTAGATGCAGTGAACGTAACCCCGGCAGCAGTGCCGGGGTTGTGTTTTGTGCAACGTCCGCCTCCGGTGGTGGGGTTTGGGGTGGCGAAGCCGCCCCAAACCCCACCACAAAACTAAGGTTGGGGGCTTGCCCCAATGGTATGGAGTGCTGCTATGTATAATATTGCCCTTCTTGGTGTCCCGATTGATCTTGGTGCCGGACGGCGTGGCGTAGATATGGGGCCGAGTGCGATGCGCTATACCGGGCTTCAGCAGCGCATTGCGGCGTTGGGGCATCGTGTCTGCGATCTGGGTAACTTGCTGACGCCTATGATCGAAACTGGCGCAGCGCTCGGTGATGATCAACGCTTGCGCTACCTGGAGCCGATCAGTAGCGTGTGTGCCGAATTGGCGGATCGCGTGGCTCATTGTGTGAGTCAGGGCCAACTGCCGCTCATCCTGGGCGGCGATCATAGTGTGGCGATTGGCTCCGTCAGTGGAAGTGCGCGGGGGCGCGATCTTGGTCTGATCTGGATTGATGCTCACGCCGATTTCAACACTGCCGAAACCACGCCTAGTGGTAACATCCACGGTATGAGTCTCGCTGCCCTGAGTGGTCGCGGCCACCCCCGCCTCACCGGCCTAGCTGGGCGGGTTCCCGCCATCCCACCCGACCAGATCGCCCTCGTGGCGGTGCGCGATCTTGATCCGCTTGAACGTGCGGCGCTGCGCACGTCCGGTATTCATACCTTTACCATGCACGACATTGATCGGCGCGGTATGGCGGCGGTGATGGAGCAGGCGATCAGTGTGATCCGCCGTCAGGGTATGGGCTACCACGTCAGTCTCGATCTGGATGTGATTGATCCCAACATTGCGCCGGGTGTGGGTACGCCGGTGTTGGGGGGCATCTCCTACCGCGAGGCACACCTCGCCATGGAACTGCTGGCTCAAGCGGGTGGCTTGTGCAGCCTTGATGTGGTCGAGGTCAATCCGATCCTCGATATTCACAATGCGACCGCCGAGTTGGCGGTGGAGTTGGTGCTCTCGGCATTGGGGCGACGGATTCTCTAATGATCCTGCCCGATCATTCCGATGTTGACGCAAAGGCGCAAAGGCGCAAAGTATGTAATATAGCTCCTAAGCAAAACCTTCGCGCCTTTGCGTCAAAAAGAGGTTGCCCCCTTATGCCCGTGGCAGCACCAGCAACACTATCGGCAGCGGCACAAACGCATCAATCCGATCACTCAGGTTGCGGGTGCGCAGCATCATCCCGGTTGAGGAGCCGCCATCAAGATTGATCGCGGCCTCAATCTCCAGATCAGACTGGGCCAGCCACGCTGAAAATTCGGCCAGGGTGAAGCGGGTACTCGGCACCGCAATGAAGAGCACCCGCCCAGCCCGATCAAGTGCGATAGCGCTGCGGCGGGCGCGTTCATCATCCTCATAACTGTAGGCGGCCATCCCGCCGGGTTGCACCAGCAGTGGCCACCCTTGCAGCGCCTCCACCAGTGGCTCACTTGGATCGTAGGGCTGCTGGGCCAACCCGCGCACCTGCACCTGGTTTGCTTGGTCTACCGCAAACATCCCGCCGCGCCCAGTGTAGCTCGTCCCTACCGGCTGCCCCGCCATGATCAGCAGCGCCACGGTGCGATTCTCTGGGTCAAAGAAGCCCCCATTGATCGCCGCGATTGCGTCTTGCTCCTCGATCCAGCGTCCAATCGTCTTCGGCGCATCGGGTGCATAGCCAACCTGGAAGCGCACCACTGCGGGGTCAAACCGCAACACATGGATCAGCACCGGGTTGCTCCCCGCCAGACTGAGTCGTAAGCGCCGCATCTCCACCCCCGGCTGGACACTTTGCCAGCCACTATCGCTGGGGATGCCACTGGGAGCCTCTGGCGGTGCGGGGGCTGCGGTGGCCGTGGGCATTAGGGTAGTAACCGGGATGGGTGTGGAGGGTGGGGCGCTACACCCGTTCAACACGAGCATGAGTATGCAGAGGAACAAGAAACTGCGCATGACTACTTCTGGCGGCGCGCACTAATCGTCGTGTGGATCTCGCTCCCAATCGCATATTCGGCCTGTGCCTCATCATCGGGCAGGATCAGTTCGGGAATCGGCTGGGGCCGCCCACCATCGCGGGCTATCGCCACCATGCTGAAGTAGCCGGTGGTGCAGATGCGCCGGTCGCCAATCAGGGGGTGCTCGGCATAGATACGTACCCGTACCACCATGGAAGTCCGCCCGACAAAGATCACTTTGGAGAAGGCTTCAATGATCTCGGCCTGCCCAATCGGGGTGCGAAAGTCAATCCGCTCGCTCGATGCCGTCACCACTGGCTGACGACAGAAGCGCAGCGCCGCAATCGCCGCCGCCTTGTCCATCAGTGCCATCACATCGCCGCCAAACATCGTGCCGTAGCCGTTGGTCTGGTGGGGCAGAATGATGTCCGCCATATGCTCTTCGGTGGCGATGCGGGCGCTCCGCTCGGCTTGGGTGTCACTCATTGGGCGTTGCCTATTTCTGCTTCGGAATACGATACACAAAACGAATGATCTGGTCGGCAGCGACAAACATGATAATCAACGCCTGCACCACCTTGATCACATCAATACTCAACCCGGCGCGTACCTGCATCAGGCTTGCTCCGGTATTGAGGCCGCCCCAGAGAATACCCGACGCGATGATCCCAATTGGGTTGGAGTGTGCCAACAGCGCCACCGCAATCGCATCAAAGCCAATCCCACTCAGCAGGTCGGCGCTGAGCGCGTTGCGCACCCCCAACACCTCACCCGCCCCGGCAATTCCGGCGAGGCCCCCAGAGAGCGCCATCGTCAACACAATCGTGCGCGGCACACTGATCCCGGCATAACGTGCCGCCGCCGGGTTGGTTCCGGCGGTGCGTAGCTCAAAGCCGATGGTGGTCTTGTAGAGCAGCCACCAAATCGCAACCGCCAACCCCAAACCGATCAAGATTCCCAAATGCAGGCGGGTCGTATCCCCCACGAAGAACCCCGGTAGCCGCGCAGTCTCGGCAATAAAGCGCGTGCGCGCCCCGGTTGTATCGGCGGGATCACCCAACAAGTAGGGCGTCTTACTCTTGATCAACCACTCGGTCAGACGCACCGCCACATAGTTGAGCATGATCGTCGTGATCACCTCGTGGGCACCGGTACGTGCCTTGAGGAACCCCGCCAATCCGCCCCAGATAGCCCCGCCGACGGCCCCAGCAAGCAACGCCAGGGGAACGTGGATGATCGTGGGCAGTTGCAGGTTGGTGGCTACCACAATCGTGAAGATCGCGCCCAGGTAGAGTTGCCCTTGCGCCCCGATGTTGAAGAGACCACCATGAAAGCCTAGCCCCACTGCCAGCCCGCAGATGATGAACGGTGTAGACCGAATGATCGTATTACTCAGCCCATTCCACGTACCGAATGAGCCTTCCCACAGGCCAATATAGGCCGCCTCCCAATCTCCCCCGGTGAGGTTGATCAACAAGGCTCCGATCACCAGTGCGGTGAAGACGGCTAAGATCGGGACGAGGTATGATGCGTAATCTTCCCAGAGTCTCCTGATCGGTATCGGTTGGCGGATCTCTTCAGCGTGCGGCATATGCTCTACTCAACTTGCTTCAGCCCCGCCCCGGCCATCAACAGGCCAAGTTGCTCGCGGGAGAGTTCGCCATTCTGCACGGTGGCGACGATCTGGCCGTGGTACATGACTGCGATACGATCAGAGAGCGACAGGATTTCGTCCAGTTCAGCCGAGACGACCAGCACTGCGATACCCTCATCGCGCTTGTGGATGATCTGGTTGTGGATGAATTCAATTGAACCGACATCAATGCCGCGTGTTGGCTGGGCTGCTATGAGCAGCTTGAGCGGCTGGCTAAATTCACGCGCCACGATCAATTTCTGCTGATTGCCCCCACTCAGCGCACTGGCCGGCACGTGCGTATTGGGGGTACGCACATCAAATGCTTCTACCAGTTCTTGACAGTGCTGCTCCACCTGGGGCTGATCGCGGATGATCCCACGCGCAAAGGGTGAGCGGTAGTAGAGTTCGAGCACCGAGTTATCAGTGAGCGGGTACGAGGTCACCAAACCTTCACGTTGGCGATCTTCGGGGATGTGCGCCACCCCCAACTCGCTGATCTGGCGCGGGCTGGCCGTACTCACATCGTGGCCTGCCACGCGCACCTCCCCCGCCTCCTTGGTGCGTAGCCCAGTAATCGCCGCTACCAACTCAGTCTGCCCGTTGCCCTGCACCCCGGCAATTCCCAGAATTTCCCCGGCGCGCACCGTCAGATCCACGCCATTCACGGCGGGCAAGCCGCGATCATCGCGCACGTGCAGCCCCTGCACCTCCAGCACCGTCGCACCGGGCTGGGCGGGGGTTTTATCTACCCGGAGCAGCACCTCGCGCCCAACCATCATCGCTGCCAAACTGGCCTCAGACGATTCCGCTGGTAAGGTACTCCCGACCACCTTTCCGGCTCGCAGCACCACAATCCGGTCGGCGATCTCCAATACTTCACGCAGCTTATGGGTAATGAAGATGATCGACTTCCCCTGCTCAACCAGGGTACGCATAATCTGCACCAACTCATCGGCCTCTTGAGGCGTGAGCACCGCCGTCGGTTCATCCAGAATCAGAATATCGGCGTTGCGGTAGAGCGCCTTGATGATCTCGACACGTTGCTGCGCCCCCACCGGTAGATCGGCAATGATCGCATTTGGATCAACCTCCAGGCCATACTGACGCGAAATGGCACGAATCTGGTTGGCAGCCCGGCGGCGATCCAAAAAGAAGCCCGCCCTGATCTGCTCGTTCCCCAGCATGACATTTTCGGTCACGGTCATAACCGGAACAAGCTGGAAGTGCTGATGTACCATTCCAATCCCGCGCTGGATCGCCTCGTGCGGGCTTTTCGCGTGGATGGGTTGCCCGTAGACGAGGATCTCACCCTCATCCTGCTGGTAGAGGCCATAGAGGATATTCATCAGGGTGCTCTTGCCCGCGCCATTCTCGCCCAGTAACGCCAGCACCTCACCCTTATAGAGTTGGAGCGAGACATTGTCGTTGGCGACAACACCGGGAAAGCGCTTGGTAATCCCGCGTGCTTCCAGCACCACCGAGCGATCCTGGGGCTTTCCATTCGTCATGAACACCTCGCAACGGGCTTCAGCGGGTTGGAGGAGTCAAGCGATGCTGCGGCGCACGCGCAGCGTGCGCCGCAGCATCTTACATCTCCTCGTAGAGTTCGAGCAGATCGCGCCACTCACCGGTCAGTTCCTCACGGCGTGCCGCATAGTAGAAGTGCAACTCACCCTGTTCATCCATAAAGAGCAGATCAACTTGCGAGCGCATCGGGCGCATGTAGCCCAAATTCCCCCACCAACGCACCTTTGAATCATCAAGCGGCAGATCCTGTTGGAACATACGCGCAGCATATTCACGCACCGTTCCCGGCTCAATATCCTGGAGCCGCCAGGGCACCCCACTCACATCGCCGGTTCGCAGGTTGCGGAAGACATACTGCCACTCGCCGTCCTCGCCCTGGGTGGCGCTTACCACCTCGATCCCGGTGCGCGGACGAGTGACCCGGATCAGATTAAGCCAGGCATCCGTCAGTTTCTCTAACGCCACGCCCCGATAGTCCTGTTGCCCAGGGCCATCCTTATCCTTCATCACCAGATCAAAGCGGGCGATACCCTGCTCATCGCGGTAGACCGCAACGAGACCGCCGCGTCCGCGCCAACGGATACGTCGTTCACCCCAGGTGATCGGTTCTGGGCTCAGCGGTTCGGGCTGATCTTCGGGATGTGGCGGTAAAACCTCATCCTCACGATCAAAATCCTGCGCCTCTTGCTCAATCGGTTCGCCACTGCGCTCCCCTAACAGCGACTCCCACGCTTCACTCAAGCCCCAGTCGCTTACCCCAAAGAAGATATGGCTGATCACCCCGTTGGCATCACGGTGTACCAGATCATACTTGGTGCGGCTTCCCTGGCGGTAGGCGCGCCACAACCCCAGCCGCCCCTTCCACTTCACTTGGCTCTGGACATCCACCCGTCCTTCGCGCAGATCCTCGTAGCGACTGATCGCATAGGCCCACAACCCCTGCGCACGGTCACGGGTAACTCCGGCGGTTGTGCGTAGGTCGCGCACCTCATATAGCCAGACCCCACCGCGCTTCTGGCCACTCACAATCTCGACCCCAGAACGTGGCAGATCGAGATCCTGGCCATTGTCGAGTGGCGAAGAGACCCCTTCAGCGAGGGCACGGCGGCAGAGTTGAATAATCTCCCCGCGATCTGCTACCACCGTCTCGCCATTGCGGCGCACATAGATCACTCCGTTACTACACACATACGGTGGTGGTTCACTCGATTTCACCTCCACCCGCATGACATCCTGCCCCTCGTAGCTCATCAACTCAAAGGAGAGGTAGGGTTGGGGGCTGATCTGTTCGGCGACACCCTTACGCAGTTGCTCACTCAGGTGATCGGGTCGCTCCACACCGGTCACGCGGCCACCCGGTTCACAGCCAACTACCAGCACGCCGCCACCGGCATTTGCCAGTGCCGCCACATCACACCAGAGATCATTGGTATGGTTCTCGTCATCAATCGGGCGCAGTACTTGCCGCTCGGTTGAGCCACCAAACCGCACCGCATCCACCGCCCACTGCTTCTGATCGCGCTTAGGCACGCGCACACGATCAAAATCTTGGCTCGTGAAGAGTGCGCGCAACGACTCAAAACTGTTGTCGGGCAGCAGCAACTCCACATACCGATCACCGATCCCATGGCGGTGCATCACCTGACCATCGGTGGTCGGCAGACGCCGCAAGCGGTGCGCATCGCTGCCCTGGATGCAGAACATCCGCCGCTCGTAGTGTTCCACCTTGCCATTATAGAAACCGGGCGAGGTAAACTTCTCGTGGTCGGTATAGAAGTTGACAAACTCCAGTGCGTGCAGGTGGAGGCTCTGGGTGGCGGCGATACGCGATTGACCGCTCGTGCCCATCCGCAAGGTCTCAGTGATCACCCCATTAGGGCCATTCACATGCGGCGCAATCACAAGCCCCCCCGCCCGCGCAATCGTCTCGTAGGCTTCGGTGACATGGCGCGTATTCGCTACACCACACAACCCCTCCTTCAGATGCTCGGCGGGGACGCCCAATTGCAGGAGAGTCGCCTCGATCAGGCTCAGTGGGCTTTTGGGGGCAAAGACACCTAAGATGTGGGCACCAAAGTGGGAAGTGAACTCAAAACCGGGCAGCACCGTAATCTTCGCCAGTAAGCGCCGGTACTCATTCAGACGTACCGTCTCTTCTTCGGTGAGCCGCCCCCCCTGTTCGAGGGTTTGCAAAAATTCGATCTCACGTTGGAAGCGTTCATAACCGTGTACCGTATTGTGGTCGGTAAAGGCGATGATCTCAAGTTCGCGGCGTTCCGCCTCCTGAAGAATATCGAGGTTGCTTACATCTGGTTCAGCATAATCCTCAGAGGCCGGGGTGTGTATATGCAGGTCGGCCCGAATCCAGCGCATCCCATTGCGCGTCTCGACGGGTGTGCTCATATTTTTCTAACTCCACAATCATGACACTGTTTGCTCTCTCGGTTCTCTCGCTTTTGCGGCTTTCGTTCTGGTAGCCAAGGAAAGTGGCCACACAGTCTCACACGCTCCTTTCTGGCAGGTACATACCACAACTAATCCAAGTGATTCCTGTTTTCGGACATAGCCGAACCTTTCAGCACAAACGCGCCGCCTCTATCATACTCGATCCATCCCGAAACGACAATAGCACCCTAGTGCAAAGTCTAGGGCATGGGTAAAGTCACCTCCGGTGGAGGTTCGGGGGCGGCTACGCCGCCTCCGAAGACCTTTTTTGTTGTGTTTTGGCGGCGAAGCCGCCAAAACACAACAAAAATTGAAGTTTGGGGCACAGCCCCAAGGACTTTGCACATGCCCTGGTGGGGGTCTGGGGCGTAGCTCCACCATCCCCCATGTCATCCAGATTGGCCCCAACCTGAGAAAAAAACTAGAACCCTCAAATTTTTGCATGAAGATCTAGAATTAAGCCCGAATTTTTGCTATAATGATGAAAACCGGGTTAACACCACCTTAATATACACATAGGGCGGGGTTTGCGTCGGTTCCCAATGGAGGAGGTTCTTATGGCACTACATGGCGCTCCTGCCCCACCTCGTTTACGTACTATCGCGAGCGAGATGGAGACGTTCCTGAATGATATTCAGGCAGAGCAGGGGCTAAGCGGAAATACGATCACATCATACCGTTGTGACTTGCGCACTGCGGCTGGGGTGGTAGATAAACCGCTAGAGACGATCACAACGCTCGATATTCAGTCGTTTTTGGACAGTCGCAATGAACAACCAGGTACCACCAATCGTCGTATCGCGAGTTTAGGCCGCTTTTTTCGCTGGGCGGTTGCCCGTGGCTACTGCCTCTATAATCCACTCGAACAAATTGCAGGGCGCTACCACACCGAACATCGTCCTCAGCCGATCGTCAGCGAAGCGGAACGGCGTGCGCTTGATATCGCCATTGCTGCGTGTAGCCAACCCTATCGCCTGATCTTCACCTTGTTACGCGAAATTGGTGTACGCACCGACGAGGTGTTGAACTTGAATGTTGGGGATGTCATCTTAGAGGCAGGTCGCGAGGTTCTACTAGTGCAGGATACAAAGAGTGGGAATAAGCGCATGGTTGCGTTGACACCCGATGCGATGCCCCGTTCGTTGCGTGGGCTGCGCAGTTGGATGCGTGACCTTGGCCCTAGTCCCGCTTCCGATGCCCCGCTCTTCTGCTCCTCACGCGGCAAGCGTGCCTCTTACGACACACTCCACCGGCGCTGGGTGCAGGTCTGCCGTGCTGCTCACTTGATCGATGTGGTCGAGGGGAAAGAGCAGCCCCGCTATACACTGCATCACCTCCGCCATACTGCCGCTGCTGAGTTGATAGCCTTTTATCCTGAGCAGGTGGTTCGTCGTATTCTTGGTCATCGTGACCCACGTTCTACCCGGCGCTATGCCGATATTGTTCGCAAAGGAGCCGCTAACCCTGCTCCAGCCAACAATCTCCCCGCTCAGCGTCGTGAACAACAGGCATCGTGAGCTTGGGCCGGGTAGGCGGCGGGTCTCCCCCCTTGCCCGGCCCTTCTTTAGCGTACCTGTTGGGGCGGCGCAGCCGCCTCCATGTGCATGAAGTTAAAACCCACTGTTGGGGCTACGCCCCAGACCCGCTTTTTCTCTCATTTTGGCGGCGAAGCCGCCAAAATGAGAGAAAAAGCGTTCTTCGGGGAGGTGAAGCCTCCCCCGCACTCCCACCGAAGGTACCCCAATTGGCCCCGATTGCATGAAACCGCTGCTGCGTGTACTATATGCACATTCGGCTTTTGCGTACATGTGATATGATAGCTCGTGCAGGATCAATACAGACATGGGTGTGAGTCGATCCTTGCTATGCTGGAACACCGGCTTCCCCATGCTTGTGTATGCTCTGCGCTATAGCGCACTAGGTGGCGGCAACGATGCGTATTCTTTTTTATACCGGTAAGGGCGGGGTCGGCAAAACCAGTGTCGCAGCCGCCACGGCTCTACGCTGTGCCCAGCGTGGCTATCGCACGATCGTCCTCAGTACCGATGCGGCTCACTCGCTTGGCGATTCGCTCGGCGTTGAATTACGCGCTGAACCCATTGAGGTCGCGCCTAACCTCTGGGCGCAGGAGATTAACGCGCTTCACGAACTGGAGTCTAACTGGGGTGAGGTGTCGCAGTATATGGCAGACCTGCTGGCATGGCAGGGCGCTGATACCATCGCTCAGGGTGAACTCTCGGTCATCCCTGGTACCGAAGAACTCTTTAGCTTGCTCCAGATCAAGCGTCACTATGATGAAGGACGCTTTGATGTGCTCGTGGTTGATGCCGCACCTACCGGCGAAACGCTGCGCTTGCTCTCGATGCCCGATATTATGCGCTGGTGGATCTCGCGGCTCTTCCCGGTTGCGCGTGCGCTGCTCAAGGTCGTGCGCCCGGTGGCGCGCCGCGTCACCGATATGCCCATCGTCAATGATGATGTGCTCGCTTCGGCCCAGAAGGCGATTGACGCCTTGGTTGAGGTGCGTACTATCCTCACTGATCAGCAGGTGACGACGGCCCGGATCGTGATGAACCTTGAGAAGATGGTCATCCGTGAGGCGCAACGTTCACTGACCTACCTCAGCCTCTTTGGCTATGCGGTTGATGCGGTGGTGGTCAATCGTATCCTTCCGGTTGAGGTTGACGGCCACTTTGCCTCCTGGCGCTCGATGCAGCAGGAGTATGCCCCCCACGTTGATCAGATGTTTAGCCCCCTGCCAATCTTGCGTTCGCCCCACTTCCCACGCGAGATTGTCGGTACCGAGTTGCTGAGTACCTTGGCCGACCGTCTCTTCGGTGATGGTGATCCGGCTTCGTTCCTCTACCAAGGCCCGATGCAGCGTATCGAAAAGGCTGATGGCGGCTATGATCTTATTCTGCCGCTTCCTTTTGCCTCTGAAGACCAAGTCCATCTGGCCCAGAGCGCCGATGAGTTGCTCATCTCGGTGGGTTGGTATCGCCATCGCATCGCCCTGCCCCAGACTCTGGCACGTCTCCATGCCGAGGATGCCTATTTTGAGGATGATCTGTTGCGCGTCGCCTTCCGTCGCGGTGTAGCCTAGTCGCTTTTTCCATGTTGTGGTGTAAACGAATGCCAGCATTGCTGGCATTTCTTTACGCTCCAATGTCAGTTCCAACGATAAGGAGCCTTCAATGAAGCTGACATGTCTTCAAGAGAACCTGAAGCGTGGCCTTGCTACGGTGAGCCACGCGGTCGCTGGGAAGAGTACCCTGCCGGTTCTCTCGAATGTGTTGCTGGCGACCGATGGTGGCCGTCTGAAGCTCGCTGCAACCAATCTGGATGTGGGCATTACCCACTGGATCGGCGCTCAGGTTCAGGAGGAGGGTGCGATTACGGTGCCCGCTAAGCTCCTGGCCGATGTGATTGGTGGCTTGCCTAATGATCACGTGACGCTTACACTCGATGCCCGTACCCAGACGGTGAAGATTGAGTGTGCTCGCTATACGAGCAATATTAAGGGCATTGAGGCTGAGGAGTTCCCGATTATTCCGACCGTGAGTGATCGTGCGCCGGCAGTCAGTCTCTCTCCTGCGACGCTCCGCGAGGCGATTGATCAGGTCGCCTTCGCCGCTGCAAGTGATGACTCGCGCCCGGTGTTGGCTGGGGTGTTGGTGCGCCTCCGCGAGAATCGCCTTACCTTTGCCGCCGCTGATGGCTTCCGCCTCGCAACGCGGATTGTTCAGTTGCCCGATGCGGTTGCGCAGCAGCAGGAGTTTATTGTTCCGGCTCGCTCGTTGGTTGAGTTAGCCCGCATCGCCGCTGATAGCGAGGGTCAGATCTCATTGACGATGAGCCCCGGTGGCGGTCAGGCGCTCTTCCATACCGAGAATACTGAGTTGGTCTCGCGTCTCATTGATGGCAAGTTTCCTGATTTTGAGCGCATTATCCCTAGCCAGTACCTTACTCGTAGTGTCCTCGATACGTCTGAGTTGGCGAAGGCAGTTAAGTTGGCCTCCTTCTTCGCTAATCCGAGCCAAAATGTGGTCAAGTTGACGATTGAACCCGGTGGGGAGCTTGGCCCCGGTCGCTTGGTGATTAGTGCCAATGCGGCTGAAGTTGGTGATAATACCGGCGAGATTGATGGCATGATCCACGGTGAGGGTGGCCAGATTGCCCTCAATGTGAAGTATCTTGCTGATGCTCTGGCCGCGATTAAGACCGCTCAGGTGGCGCTTGAAACCCAAGGCTCCCAGAATCCGGGTGTCTTTAAGCCGGTTGGCCAAGAGGGTTATGTCCATATTGTGATGCCCATGAGTCTGCGCTAGGCTCCGAGAGTTTCCCGGAAGCTCCAAGCTTTCGGGAAGCTTGAGATAGGGCATGGACAAAGTTACCTCCGGTGCGGTTTCGGGGCGGCACAGCCGCCCCCGAAGATAATTTTTGTTGTTTTTTGGCGGCTTCGCCGCCAAAAAACAACAAAAATGAGGGTTTGGGGCATCGCCCCAAGGACTTTGCCCATGCCCTGAAGCTTGAGCCCCCAGAGGTTGTGGAATACCACCCAATAGGCTATAATTTGACAACGGATGCATGATTATTGCTTGCATTATTGTTGTCGTACCTCCCTACGCTCTGTGGCGCATACACATCAGGGGGTTGCGCGTGAGTGCCACATCTATTGTCCTTGTTCACGCACACGCCCTCTTTCGTGAGGGGCTACGTCACTATCTCTCCTCCCAGCCTGAGTTTCGGATTGCGGGCGAGGCAAGTAATGGTCAACAGGCGATCCAGCTGGTTGATTATACCGATCCCGATCTGGTACTGATGGAGGTTGATTTGCCAGGTGTGAATGGCCTGGAGGTTTCACGCGCCATTAAACGTACCCATCCCCATGTGAGTATTCTGCTCTTTAGCCCCGAAATGGATGGGCAGCAGGTGGTGAAGGCGATCCGTGCCGGAGTAGCAGCCTATCTGCCTCGTAATATCGAGTGGCCCCGCCTGCTCGCTGTGCTCCACGAGGTTCGTCGCGGTGATTACCCTATCAATGAGATGGTGCTCTCGCTCCCCGATGTGGCCGCTCAGGTTCTGGCTGCCTTCCGCCAAATGGTGGTTGATGAAGATACCCAGAGCATCTTTTCGCCCCTCTCGCCCCGTGAGTTGGAGGTGCTGGAGTTGGTCGCCGCTGGTCGTACCAATAAAGAGATCGCACTCAATCTTGATATTAGTAACCAGACTGTCAAAAATCATGTCTCCTCGATTTTGCGTAAACTGGCTGTCAATGATCGCACGCAGGCGGTGGTCTATGCTATGCGTCGGGGCTGGATTAAGGTGCAACTCCCCGGCGAGGTGTAATCGCAATCTGCGTTAGCCCCCCCACGCATCGTTCGTGCCAGGGGGAAGGGAAGCCATTTGTGAAGCTCCCGCGTTATCGAGTTACAACCGCGCTTGTCGCTCTGCCTCTCGTTGTCGCGTTGCTCCTCGCAGGCTGCGATCTCGCACCAGTGAGTGATAGCGAGCAGATTGCGAATGTCGAGACGATCCGCGCTGGTACTCCCACTGCTACTTCTACCGCAACATCAACGAGTACACCTACTAATACGCCTACCAGTACGCCTACGGTTGGCCCTTCGCCGACGGCTACTGCGACGCCCCTACCGCCAACTCCAACTCCCAATCCGGCACTCGCTGGTTTTAATTTCTGTAACCAGCTTAGCCCCGGTGCCGCTGCGCGCTTCTCGGCCCAGATTTCGGCGGCTGATGTTACTGGCTCACCCGCGTTTGAACAATTGCTGCTCAGTTTTGAACCTGGCCTCGACTCGGCTCCCGTTCAGGCCGGGCTGAGTTGTCTTAGCGCGGCTGATGCTCAAATCCTTAATGGGCTTGTTGATACCGCTGATCCCTATCTGTTGCGTGTTGAGATGCCCGGCTGGTTGCGTGATGAGCAGTTTGCCTCCTCGATTATTACCCAGACGCTCAGTTTTACTACCACGCGCACGATCCAATCCCTTAGCCTTGTCCCCAGTAATGATCCGGTGGCCGGTGCAACCCTGCTGATTGGTCTCGCGGAACCGTTGCCCTATCGCCTGACTCTGCAACGCAATCCTACCCGCCTCACCGTTGCGGTGGCGCGTAATTCGACCCTGGTCGCCGCCAGCGATACGCTCCAGATTCCGACAGGTGGTGGGGTTCCTCAGCTTGCTGCGCCGCTCTTCTATCTCTATGATGGCGATCTCTGGCGCCTCGATTCTGCTACCGCTGCACCGGTTAATCTCACCGATTCGCCTGAAACTGAAACTTCGTTTGCGCTTAGCCCCGACCGCGAACGGATCGCCTTCTGCCGCGCTGCTCCCGGCCTTGATCCGGCTGATGCCACTCTAGCGGTGCCAAGCGCCCTCTGGACGATGGCGGCCAGTGGTGGGCAGCCGAAGTTGTTGGCTCAGGTGGGGGTGAGTTGTGCCGATCCGGCCTTCAGCCTTGATGGTAAGACGCTCGCCTTTGCGGTTGATGAGACCGGGGCTGTGCCAACTCAGTGGTCGATCTTTACGGTCGCTGCATCTGGTGGTACGCCCAAACGTACCCAGGAGGCGGGTGACGCCTGGAGCCGCTTTGCACCCCAATGGCTAGAAGGTGGGGCGCTGATCTATGTTGCTCAGGCTGAAGATGGCCGCCATACGCTCTTCCTCCGCGCTCCGGGCGGTGAGGTGCTTGATGTCGGCGCTCCGCTGATGGTCGGCGATGCGACCACCTCCCGCTACCAGAGTTTTGGTCGCCCTCTCGTCGCTCAGGATGGCCGCCGCATCGCAGTTGAGGCGCTGCGTAGCGACACTTCTGGCGCGGATCTGCTCATTCTTGCTGCCGATGGCGATTTGATCGAGACGATTGGTGCCCAGACCTTGCTGCCGCCTCTCCTCCCTGCAACGGCGACGCCGGTCGCGACGGCGACGTTGATGCCTAGCGCGACGTTGACGCCGACGGCGACTCGTACTGCCAAACCCACTGTCACTCCTGATCCAAGTGTGACCAGCGAGGTTACCAATACGCCCTCCCCAAGCCCGACGGATACGCCAACTCCGACGGATACCCCAACCGCAACGGCAACCCCAACGGTTACATCTGAGGTGGAACCTACGCCTACCGCCACCCTTCAGCCTGAACCGCCTGCCGAGCCACAGTATGAAGGCTCCTTCTGGAGCCGCCCGTTAGCCTGGGATGCCGAGGGGAATCTGCTCTATCTCACCACACTCTGCTCTAGCTCGCTGGTGCATGATTACCAGATCTATCGCTGGCAAGGCCCCAAGCAGACCGAGTTGCTGGCAACTGGTCAGAGTCTCTCTGGGTATGGGCAGGCGGTCTTTGTCGAGGGCAGTTTGGCCTACTTCTCCATCAACCAGCCCCCGCCCGCGTTGCGTGGCCCGTTGGTGGATGCACCGCGCAGTAGCGCCGCGCTCTGGCTCTGGGATCTGCAGGCCGGGGTGCGCGGGAAGTTGCTCATCCTTGATCGCGGGGTGAGTTTGCTGCGCTAAATAGCGTTATTGGGGCTGAAGTCCCAAACCCCTTAAATATCTTCGGGGGCGGCATTGCCGCCCCCGAACCTCCACCGGAGGTGACTTACATCTCGAACGTTGTCACCACCCGCCCAAACTGCACCCGCGCTCCGGCGTGTAGTGGTGTCTCGACGTGCGGCTCTAGCCGCACACCATCCACACGGGTGAAGTTGGTGCTGTTCAGGTCACAGATCATCCACTGGTTGCCCCGGTGGAGAATCTTGGCATGTTGACGGCTCACGCCGCCCGCTTCACCTCCAAACGAGGTCAGATCGATCTCTGGGAAGATGCTGCTGACGGGGTCTTCGCGGCCCACAATGATCTCGACGCGGTCGGTGGGTAGGGCCAGCACTTGCCCCCCATCCACCACCACGAGGCGCGGCGCTGGTGCGGGCGCTGGTGGCGCAACTACCGGAGCTACCGGCGCGGCCACTGGGGCCACTGGGGCTACTGGGGCTACTGCTGGCGGGGTGCTCCCCGTCAAACCCACATACTCCGCTTCTGCCTTGGCTAACGCCGTGCGCGCTTCGTCCAACCCGGCAACCACGGCGGCTGGGGTGGCGGCTCCGAACATGGCCTGCATCTGCTCGAACTGGGCGATGATCTGCTGCTGGCGCCCAATCTCGGCTGCGAGTTGCTTCAATACTTCTGGATCAACGGCTGGAGCAGCCGGTACCAGCGCATCCAGATCCGCCTGCGCCTTGGCCAACGCAACCCGCGCCTCATCCAACCCGGTAATCACGGCGGGTGGTGTGGTGGCACCGAACATGGCCTGCATCTGCTCGAACTGGGCAATGATCTGTTGCTGGCGCCCAATCTCGGCCTCGATCTCTGCCTTTTGCGCCGCCTGGGCCGCCGGATCAGCGCTGGCAACTGCCACCGGCTCCGGGGTTGGTTCGGGTACCGCCACCGGCTCCGGGGCTGGTTCGGGTACCGCCACCGGCTCCGGGGCTGGTTCGGGTACCGCCACCGGCTCCGGGGCTGGTTCGGGTACCGCCACCGGCTCCGGGGCTGGTTCGGGTACCGCCACCGAGGCAACGATGGTTGCATCATCTGGCTGCACCTCTACCGCTGGCATCGCTGTAGGAGTGACCGGCATAGGGGCCAGGATGGTCGCGTCATCTGGCGCAATGATCGGCATGGAATCGGGGATTGTGGGTGCCGCCGCCGGAACCGGCGCATTCAAACTGGCTCCACAATGATCGCAGAATGCCTCGCCGGGCAGGTTGGGTTGCCCGCAGGCGGGGCAGCGTGGCTCTTGGGTGCTGGGTGCGGGCGTCGGTGCAGGCGTAGGCACACTGACAGGTGGTGCCGCCAGCATTGTGGGGGCATCAGCCGGAACCGGCGTAGCCACCGGCAGCGCTGCGGTACTCAAATCAGCCCCGCAACTGTCGCAAAACGCTTCGCCCGGCAAAATCGGATCACCACATTTGGGGCACACCGTCGCCGTAACGGTCGGCTGGTCGGATGGTACCATCGCTGGGGTTACCGGTGGGATGTCGAGGCGTGTGCCGCACTGATCGCAGAAACGGTTGCCCGGATCGTTCTGGACACCGCAGGTTGGGCAGGTGATCATCGCGCTCTCTCCTTATTCCTCAAGCTTCTGGGTGAGTCGCCGCGTCGCATACTTCAACTCTTTCTGCGTCTCGGCACTGAGTTGCTGGCCTTGCTCCAATTGGTCGGCCTGCTGGCGGGTCTTTTCGGCCAGATCGAGTTCGCCTAGGTCAAGCAGCCGTGTGGCCGCTGCGCGTAGCTTTTGGGTTGCGCCGCTGGTGTTGCCCAATTCCGCCTCGGCCAAGGCGCGGGTCTGGAGCTTAAAGGCGGTGACCTTTTCGACAAGATTCATAACCCGTGGTTCAAAGGCAGGTGTGGCTGGATCAGCGGTGAAACTCAGCAGCACATCCTGTTTGATCACCTGTTCCGGTTCGACCCCGATCAGCGCCAGATGCAGTTCGGCTTGGGCGATCCGGAATGAACCACTGGATCGGTTGGGGAGCATCATGTCAAGAATGACACTCGCGGTCTGGCCATAGACCAGATCACCAAGGCGTACCGAAACCTCATTCTCACCAATCGGTTGGTAGCCCAAGTTACTGATCGTCGGGGTGGCTCGGTAGACCGCACGCGGCGTTGCTTCGCGCACTAAGCGCAACAGCAGCCGCGCATCGGTGGCGGCGGTGCCCTGGGCACTACGTACCGCCCGCTGGAAGAAGGTTCCGATCTGGTTGGGGTCGGCGATATAGTCGGAATTGCCATCGCTAAATTCGGCCAGATCGTCAAGTAGTTGCTCATTCCACTCCGCCCCCAAACCTAATGCGGTGATGCGCACGTTGGCTTGGCCCAGCGAACGGGCAATATTGCGGCACGTCTCTTCATCACCCCAGGTCTGCCCATCCGTGAGCACCAGCATATGGCTGAGCCGATCTGGCCCCAGATGTTTCTGAAGCTCCGTCTGGCCCGCCTGTATCCCCAATGACATGGCCGTCCCGCCCGCTTCGCTGATCGTATCAATCGCCGCCAGTAACGCCGCCCGGTCGGTGGCGAGTGTGGCCGGCACGAGGGTCTGTACGGTATCATCGAAGATTACAATCGAGACCACGTCCTGTTCAGTGAGGGTCTCGATCACCTTGCGGGTGGCCGCCTTCATGCTCTGGAGTTTGGCCCCCTGCATCGAGCCGGAGCGATCCAGTACGAGGCAAAAATTGAGCGGGACGGGTACTGGCGGTGCCGCCACGGGGGTTGCTTCAACCAGCAGGTAGGCCACCTGGGGTGATCCGGTTACTGGCATTGGGGATCGTCCCCATGTGCAGGTGAGGGTGACTGCATCAGCCATGTCTGTCTCCAATACGCTAGATTGATGCGCCATACACGGAATCATCGGCTCCGTAAACTGCCACTATGACGATATGATATGGGCTACAGGTTGCAGCAGATGGGTTTCTGGATCGTCGTCGCTACTTGGCATAAGCACAAGGACGACACAACAGAGCAGCAAGGTTGATAGCCCCGCCGTGATCCCCACTATCGCATCACGTCGCCCCTGGCTGGTGTTGCGCGTCTGGGGGCGGGTGAGCGCCACGATGCCCACAATCGCGCTTGATGGGCCGGTGAGCATGGGGAGTAGGGCGAATAGAATACCGATTGAGGCTAAGCCACTATCTTTATCGCCGCTGGCTGCTCCGATACCAACTAGGATGGCTGCTAGTAACATCATCCCCGCACTGACCACGCCCATCCAGAATGCCGTCCGGGCGAGGTCGGTGGATGTGGCCATCCCGCCAACGGGCGGCGCTGGGGTGGTGGTGGGAGGGATGCCCAGTGAGGCCGCGATCTGGGGTTGGCTCGTGACCGCACGCTGGACAAGTTGCCCCGAACCGAGCAGGGATTGGCGCAACTCCTCCACACTCCCAAAGCGCTGCTCTGGGTCGTTGTTGGTGGCGCGTTCGAGGGCAGCGGAGATACCGGCGGGAATGTTCGGGTTGACTTGGCTTGCCGGGGGCAGGCGGAAGGGCGCGGCGGATGGGTCAAAGCCGGTTAGGAGTTGGTGTAACAATACCCCCAGGCTATAAATGTCCGAACGCGCATCGGTCTGCCCGCGCCCATACTGCTCCGGGGCACTGTAGCCCATCGTGCCATACGCCTGGGTGTCGCGGTTCTGCCCCGGCTTGAAGAGCCGGGCGATCCCGAAGTCAATCAGTTTGAGTGTGCCATCAGGGGTAAGAATGATGTTGGCCGGTTTGAGGTCGCGGAAGATCACCGGCGGACGCTGGTTGTGCAGGTAGCTCAACACATCACAGATCTGCCCCACCCACCCCAGCACTTCGTTCAACGGGCGTGGTAACGGATTGCGCTGGCAGTAGTCGAGCAGGCTCTCACCCGGCACAAACTCCATCACCAAGTAGTTCTTGCCATCCTCCTCAAAGTGATCGGTCACCCGTGGCAGATTGGGGTGGCTCAAACGCGCCAGTAACTCGGCCTCTTGGCGGAAGGCGTCTCCGGCCTGCTGGCGCTCTAGCGGCGACGTGATCGCCGCGTCACTCATCTCCTTGACTGCCCAGCGTACCGTGCTCAGCCGCCGGTCGGCAGCGAGATAGACCGACCCCATGCCACCCTGACCGAGCTTTTTGGTCAGTTCGTAGCGATCCTGAAGGGTGCGGAGTACCTGCGACGACGTACCGATCCGCCGCCCACAGTTGGGGCAGAAGGCGGTATCATCGGGGAGTTGGACGTTACAGTTGGGACAGTTCATAGTATTCCGTGAATGTCTATTTAGGCAAACCGCACCAGCACCGAGGCAATATTATCTTCGCCACCGGCTTGGTTGGCGGCGGCCACCAGAGCCTCGCAGGTGGACTGCGGATTCGCTTCCCGACTTAGGATGCGTTCAATCTCAACATCGCGGGTCATCTCCCACTGCCCATCCGAACAGAGTAGGAGCGCATCACCGGGGCGCAACCGCTCACTGAAGATGTCCACTTCAACATTCGATTTGTCGCCTAGTGAACGCAACACCGCGTTGCGTTGCGGGTGGGTGTAGATCTCATCGTCATTGATCTGGCCCAATTCAACCAACCGCATGACTAACGAGTGATCCTTGCTGATTCGACATAGTTTGCCGTCCCGATAGAGATACGTGCGACTATCGCCGACGTTGCCGATAATCGCCCGATCCCCCGACACCAAGGCCATAGTGATCGTCGCGCCCATATCGTTACCCTGGCTGCGTCCCTCGGCAATGATCGCCTCGTTGGCCTGCTGAATCGCCTGCCGCACCAACGTGCGCGCATGGGCCTCGTCATAGATGGTATCGGGGCGCACCGCCGTGGCCATATAGGCACCGATCAGCAACTCAGCCGCACTGCGGATGGCCAAACTACTCGCGACTTCACCGGCTGCGTGGCCACCCATGCCATCCGAGACAATATAGATGCCCCAGCCCTGAGCTTGGCTATTGTTGTTGAGATCCAGTTGCAAGGTCAGGTAACTATCCTCGTTATGGTCACGTACAATCCCGACATCGGTATGGGCACCGACAATCTGGCGCAGGCTGGCCGGGCGGGTGCGCTCGTCTAGGATGCTCTGGAGCCGTTCGGCAAGGTCGTGGGCTGTTGCGATCCCCCCGGTGCGCACATCACGCAAGACCTGGATCAGACTCCCCGCTTCTACATCAGTCGCCACGACGGCTTCGTCTTCATCAAGGCGCTGGGTGGTGCGTGGGGTGGCCGTCAGTTGCTCCAACAACTCGGCTAAATCGGCCAGATCGCTCTGGAAGGCGGCGGGCTGCATCTCCACTTCAACATGGCGCAGGCCGGGTGCATCGCGCAAGCGGGTCTTCCCGGCGGCGAGCGCCTCAAGGTTGGCGGGGCTAAGTTTGCCCAATGCCAGCCCCGCAGCATGCAGATCCACCAACAGGTGGGCCAGGGTTGCTCCGACCCCCAAAGCCAGGATCTCCTCAATCGGTGGGGTGATCGCGCCGCGCCCGCTGTCGTTGAGCACTGTGAGCGTCGCTTCACCTTCTTGTACCTGATCGATCAACTCCGGCAGCAGATCTTGGGGCAATGTGGCGGTGAGATTGGGGATCAAGGCTGGGCCGCTCAGGTCGCTACTCTGGCTTAGATAGGCCGGATAGCTGCGCTGCTCCAGGGCCGCTCCACAGTCCATACAGTAGGACTCGCCCTCATCGTTACCGCCCGAACCACACGCCCAACAGCGTCGCCACGGATTGGTGTCCAACACCGTCACTGGGCCGGGGGGTGCATCAGTGGGGATCTCATAGCGCCCGGCGAAGAGGCGGTGGGTGGGGGGATTCTCATCATGCATCATATCCTCCTGGGCGTCACGGCTGCGTGCAGGAATGTTCTGCGCGTTCAGCGGCGCGGTAATATCATTGGGGGATCTTGTGTTGGGGATGTTCGTCAGACTCTGGGCCAGCCATTGCCGATCCGATTCCTTGGGTTGAAAAACGGGCAGGGGTGTGGCACAGTTCCAGCAGAAGTTTGCACTCTCGCGATTCTCTTTGCCACATGTATCGCAGCGTCGCATACCCGTTCCTTTGTCTTCTCTAGGCGCGTATCCGTGCAATCACGACACTGATATTGTCTTTACCCCCGCGCTGGTTGGCAAGGGCAATCAGGTCTTCACATGCCCGTATCTCGCTCACTTCCTCTAGCACGATCTGGGCGATCTCGGCATCCTCAACATGGGTGTCCAGGCCATCCGAGCAGAGCAGCAGCGTGTCGCCGAGGGCCAGCGCTTGGCTGAAGAGATCAACCTCCAGATTGGGATCAGTTCCCAACGAACGGTAGATCATGTTGCGCTGTGGGTGTATCCGTGCCTGTTCGGGGGTGAGTTGCCCGATATCCACCAACCGCGCCACTAAACTGTGGTCGCTGGTCAGTTGTACCCAGGTTCCATGTTCCTCCCCCACGCCTGCCGCATTGATCAGATACGCTCGGCTGTCGCCCACATGCGCGATGTGCGCCCGCCGTTCCGTAATCAGCGCGATGGTGAGGGTGGTGCCCATGCTCCGCCCTGCCTGGCTCCGTGATTGTTGGTAAATGCGCTCATTGGCGGTTAGTACCGCGTGACGTAACAAAGCGTGCCATCCCGCATCATCACTCGGTACTTCCTGGCTCAATCCCTGCCCTAGCACCATCTTGACCGTCTCGGCAGCGAGTTGCGAGGCTACCTCGCCCGATTGGTGCCCACCCATGCCATCGGCGACGAGCAGTAAGGTGCCGATGCTGCCATCAACCGTCGTAAACTCACCACTATAGTAGGTGTCTTCATTGATCTTGCGCACCATGCCGACATCACTGCGTGCGGCGACAGTCACGCGGATTTCGGGTGGAGGAGGTGGGGTAGCACGGTTGCCAGGGCGTAGCGCTGCACCACATGCAATGCAGAACTTGGCATTGCTGCGGTTGCCGCGCCCACAGATGGCACAGGCACGCTGCGCATTGCGCATGCTTGGTAGTCGCGAGGTGATCCGTACCGTCTCGCGCCCGGCCACCAACTGCTGCGCCAAACTGTCGAGGATGCGTGAGAGATCCTGGAGCGCCGCAGCCGCTTCGGTGCGCGCCACGCCCTCGCTCTCTGCGAGCCGTTGGCGCCAGTAGAAGACTCCCGATTCAACGATGGCGAGCAGTTCACGCAAACTCAGGCTGTCTGCTGAGACACGCACCCGCCGTGAACCGGGGAGCAGAATCTCCTCAGCGACAACATCGTCTGGTGTAGGTGCCCCGCAGCGCGGACAGAAACGCGATCCGTGTCCGATCAGCCCGCCGCAGGTAGCGCACTTCTGAGAGCCCGGTGTGGTCAAACAAGCCTCAATCGGTTGCAATCTCGCACAACCTGTGCTATCTAAAGGGGTGTAGATCGGGGCCAACCAAATTATAGCATAGGAGCCGCTCGCGTGTCGTCTCCATCTTCTGCTCGCTGTGTTCACTGTCAAGCACCGCTCAGTCGTTCTGACGCACGCTTCTGTACGGCTTGTGGCAAGCCCCAACCCACCTCCCAGGCGGGTACCAGTAAGCAGGGTGCGCAACCCACCATGGCCACGATTGGTTTGGGTGCCGTCTTGCAGGTGCAAGAAGAGGGCCAGGTGCTCACGCTGCCCCTGACGGCGCTTCCCATCACGCTGGGCCGTGCCCCCGATAATGATCTTGTGCTGGCTTCGCGTTTTGTCAGCGGCCACCATGCCCGTATCGAGCCGCTTGCTTCCGGCCATCGCATTGTGGATGTTGGCTCGACAAACGGCCTGCTCTTCGAGGGTCGCCGCGTCACCAGCCACGATCTCTGTGATGGCGATGTGCTGCGGATTGGCGACCCTGCTACGGGAAGTTTTGTCACCCTTACCTACCGTAATGGTGAGGTGCTGCGCACGTCTCAGGCCAATACGGTTGCCCAGCGCTATCCCCTCGATCCCAATGATCCCCAGATTACCATCGGGCGCGCTGGCTGTGATATTGTGCTCGAAAATCCGCAGGTCTCGCGCTTCCACGCCCAGATAGACCGCACTGCTGCCGGGGCGATTCTGCGCGATGCTGGCAGCACCAATGGTACCTTCGTCAATGGCCAGCGCCTCACCGCGCCCCACACCCTCTGCGCCGGTGATGTGATCCAGATCGGCTCCTTCAAGCTGATCTATAACGTCCAGAGCCTCGATCAGTATGATCAGCAAGGCGCACTACGCATTGATGCCCGCAACATATCTCGTACTGTCGCACGCGGCGGGCAGCAACGCACCATCCTGCATGATGTCTCGCTCAGTATTGCCCCGCGTGAGTTTGTGGCGCTCGTCGGCGGTAGCGGTACCGGCAAGAGTACCCTGATGAAGGCGCTGTGTGGCTATGTTCCCGCCAATACCGGTCAGGTCTTGGTCAATGGCGATGACTTCTACCGCAACTTCGATGCCTACCGCACCGTGCTCGGCTATGTGCCCCAGGACGACATCCTCCACCGTACTCTGCCGGTCAACCGCGCCCTCGGCTATGCGGCCCGCCTGCGCCTGCCCGCCGATACCGCCGAGAGCGAGATTGATGCCCGCATCACCCGTGTGCTTGAAGATGTCGAGATGTCGCCCCACCGCGACAAGATGGTCGAGAACCTCTCTGGTGGCCAGCGCAAGCGTGTCAGTATCGCCGCTGAACTGCTGGCCGATCCGAGTCTCTTCTTCCTTGATGAGCCAACCAGTGGTCTCGATCCTGGCCTTGAGAAGAAGATGATGTACACCCTGCGCCGCCTTGCCGATAGCGGACGCACGGTGGTACTTGTCACCCACGCGACTGCCAACATCACCCAGTGCGACCACGTCGTCTTTATGGCTGCCGGGCGCATGGTCTATTTTGGCCCACCCAGCGAGGCACTGACCTTCTTCCAGGTGACGGGCGGCGATTTTGCCGATATTTATACCAAGCTTGAAGGCCAAGCCGACCCGCAGAATCCGATTGTGCAGCGCGATCTGCAAGCCGAGTACCAGGCATGGAGTACGGCCAATCCGGCGGCGAAAGAGTCACCCAGTTTGGCCGAACTCTGGGAGCGCAAGTATCGCGCTTCACCCATCTACCAGCGCTATGTCGCGGATCGTCTGGGGCAATCTGCACCCGTGCCGGTGGCGGCACCGGCGGTGGCTCCCCAATCCAAGCACCGCGTTTCGCCACTGCGCCAGTTCGGTATCTTGGCACGCCGTTATTTCGATCTGACCCTCCAAGATCGCCGCAATCTCTTCATCCTGCTCCTTCAGGCTCCGATCATTGCGTTGCTGCTCCTCCTTGTCGCCCGCACCGACGCCCTCACAGGTGCCCAGGCGGTTGATCTGCTCCAACGCGGTGAGTCCAAGAAGGTGCTCTTCATGCTCGCCACCGTCAGCGTCTGGTTCGGGATCATCAACTCGGCACGTGAGATCACCAAGGAGCTACCGATCTTCCAGCGCGAACGGCTGGTCAATCTGCGCATCGGCCCCTACCTGCTCTCCAAGGTGGCCGTTCTGAGTGCGCTCATCTTTATGCAGACCCTCGTTCTGCTCGGTCTCGTCGCGCTCAAAGTCCACCTCCCCGCCGATACTGGCCTCTTCCTTCCGCCCTTGGTCGAGACCTTCATCACCCTGCTGCTTACCGCACTCACCGGCATGACATTGGGCTTGGTGATAAGTGCCGCCTCCGATAGTGGTGATCGGGCGATTAGTATTGTCCCGTTAGCCCTGATCCCCCAGATCCTCTTCGCCGGTCTGATCTTCAAGATCGAAGGTTTGTCCACTCCGCTCTCGTGGCTCACGATTAGCCGCTGGTCAATGGATGCACTGGGTATAAGTGTCGATCTCAATAGCCTGTGCAATCTGCCCAATACCGATAGCTCCGGTAGTGTGCCGCCGGGTTGTTCGCCTAGTTTCCTTGATGTCGAATCCAGCTTTACCCATAGCCCCGAAGCTCTGCTCGGACGCTGGGCCGCGCTCATTCTTTATAGCCTGATCTGTGTCGCTATCACGGCATGGTTATTGCACCGCCGTGACCGCCAAATTTGACTATATTTCCAAAACGCATGCTTAGCCCTGTGCAAATCTTCGACAAAGCCCACCGTGTTTAGCCCGTATGTATGCCATAAAACGGGATTTCTCAATCTGTGCATTGGCCTTGACATTGCCGATTCTTGTGGCGTATAATACAACGAGCGCCATGATTCTTGTTCTCTCTGATGCCTGAATCGTACAATGTTTTTCCCGTGAGTTACGGTTTTAGAACTTCCCAAGCTTCCCGGAAGTTCAGAAAACCATAGCTTAAAGGTAGTAGTCCTATGTCACTCGGACAAAAAATTGGTCGCCTCCGCCAGGAGCGTGGCCTCACACTCCAAGAAGTATCCGACGGCTCAGGGCTTACGCCCTCCTTCTTGAGCCGCCTTGAGCGCGATAAAGTCAACATCTCGGTCGCCAATCTGCGCAAACTGGCCCAGTTTTTCAGTGTGCAGATGACCCATTTCTTCGAGGGTGAAGATAGCCAGCAGGCCGGTCAGGTGCTCACGCTCGCGGATCGCGTGCGCCTCAGCCTTGATGATGCCCCGGTGCAGGTCTATGCACTCTTGCCCCCCAACAGCGATCTCGAAGCGCGCATGATCGAGGCCCGCCCCGGCAGTGGCCAACAGGGCTTCTCTGGGCGCGGCAGCCAGATGGTGCTGGTGCTTCAAGGCCAATTACGCTACACCTTGGGCGATGAGGAGTATACGCTGAATATGGGGGATACGCTCTTCTACCGTGATGATATGGCCCATAGCTGGATCAATAGTGGCGAGACGCTGGCGGTAGTGCTGACGGTGAGCGCCTTGGCTGGCCGTGAAGAGCGCTAGTTTCTAACGATGACACTGCTGAAGATTCTCTTTAGCCACCTCACACCCCGCCGGGTCGCACGCTGGGTGCTGGTCTGCGGCGCGTTCATCATCGTTGGCTGGCTACTCCTGAGTGCCATCGGCGCACTTACGCCCTTCGTCATCGGGATTGTGCTGGCCTACTTGCTCCTCCCGCTGGTCAATCGCCTCAATACCGGTATGCCGCGTTGGGCCGCGATTCTGGTAGTCTATCTGGGGACGTTGGTGGTACTGGTGGGTTTCTTTGCCTATATCGTCCCGCCCCTGATCAATCAGATTAGTCAGTTGATTAGTGCCCTGCCCACGATTGCCCAGATCCAGAGTTGGTCAGAAATAGTGATGGAGGAGTATCAACAGATCCTCGCTACTTTGCCCGATTCGATGCGCACTGAGGTCGAGCAGAATATTGCCGTGCTGGTCAATAATGCCCTCACCTCCCTGCGCACCAACTTTGTGAGCTATATGCAGGGGATCGGTACCTTCCTGATCAATAGTCTGCTCTCGGCAGTCAATACCGTCACCTTCCTGCTCGGCTTCTTCCTCATTCCCTTCTGGCTCTTTTATGTCCTCATGGATCAAAAGGCCGGGGTTGAGACCCTAGATCGCATGCTCCCCGATTGGCTGCGTCCCGATTTTTGGGGCTTGATCAATATTGTTGATCACGATGTCAGTGGGTATGTCCGTGGGCAACTGATCTTGGGGCTTGCGGTGGGGTCTGCTGCTGGCGCGGGCCTTGTGATCCTCGATCTCTTCGGCCTGGAGGTGGACTACATCCTCCTCCTCGCGGTAGTCGCCGGGTTTACCGAGCTGGTTCCGATTATTGGCCCCATCCTTGGGGCTATCCCGGCCATTATTCTCGGTTTTATGGATTCACCTGCGACCGGTATTGCGGTTCTTAGTCTGTACATCCTCATCCAGCAACTCGAGAACAATTTCCTCGTCCCGCGCATCGTTGGCGATAGCGTTGGTCTGCATCCGGCGGTTCTCATGGTGCTGCTGGTGGTCTGCTCACAGGTCTTTGGCTTGCTGGGGGCCATCCTCTCCGCCCCACTCGGTGCGATCTCGCGTGATCTCTTCAGCTACCTCTATGGCCGCCTCAGCGAGCCGCCTAGCCCCGCTGGCCTCCTTCCGGCTCGCATCCGTGGCCATGATCCTACCCCGCTACCTGCGCAGGAATAAAAAAGGGGCGCGTCGCGACGCGCCCCTCCATGCCTCAAGCTAAAAAGATCTCGGCTTGGGGCTACGCCCCAAACCCATGGGCTTAGCTTGAGGTGCCCCTACGTCACATTCTGCCACAATCGCCGCATTCGGCGTCGCCGCTTCCCCGCGTAGAATGGGTCGGTCTGGCATAGTCGCTGCCGCTCGCGGAGACTCTGTCCCGTAAACAGCCCGCTCACAAATGTGGTCATGTCGGTCAACGAGGCGATCTTGTCGGCGACCACTAGCACCCAGCCCTCGCGGGTGGTTGGCTTGGGGCCAATTGGGTACATGTGGCTGATGATTGCTGCCGAAACTTCGTGTGGTTCACCAAGGGTGGCCGCTACCTCTGCCGCAATCGCACCATGCGTGCTGAGGGTGCCTAACCGTGAATCCAGATCATGCAGAATCGCAGCACGCACACAGGTGCGCCGATCCGCACGAAAGATCCGTGCGAGACGGTATGAGTAACGGACAACGCGCATCATGTGGTCGTGCTTGGAAACACTGTGGTGCATGTGGTGACGTGTCTCGACAACTCGTGGGTGTGCAGCCAGATCGGCGATCAGGGGTTCGTACATCCAGCATCTCCTGAGGCGAAGTATTGGGGGAATTGCATAACCAGACGTCTGCAAACCGCCATTGGTTGCACTTCGTATTGTATCATAGCTCCGATCCAATCTGCTACCACAGACATGAGCTTTAGGGCTACCGCCCCTCAAAACCACGCTTGGGGCTGCGCCCGCCAACATGGTTGGGGTTTCCCCGGTCATCTGGGGGGCGATGCTTCGCCCCTACGGGATGCCGGGGCATGGCGGGGCACCTGTGGCGGGGCGGGGGAACATTATGCCGGGGCATGGTGGGGCACCCGTGGCATGTACGGGGAATGGCGAGGGTTCATGTAGGGGCGAAGCATCGCCCCCAACATGGTTGGGGTTTCCCCCGGTCATCTGGGGGGCGATGCTTCGCCCCTACGGACTGGGCCAGGATATTTCATGTCGGCTGGAAGATGGTGCTCCCTTCAGGCTTAATCGAATATCTATGAGGCTTCGCCGCCCCTGAACCTCCACCAAAGGTGATCGAGCATGATACAATATTCCCTATGACTACTCTGCGCCCGGTTACACTGATTCGCCCCGGTTGTCTTGACTACTCCCAGTCGTGGGGCATGATGCGCCACTATGCCGCTGAACGCTCCGCTGGCCGTGGTGATGATACGCTGATTATTCTCCAACATCCGCCCACGATTACCCTCGGTAATAAGGCGCGCCCTGAACATATTCTTGCGCCACCTGAGGTCTTGGCGGCGCGTGGCATCGCACTCGTCCAGACTGATCGCGGGGGCGATGTGACGTACCACGCTCCCGGCCAGATTGTCGGCTACCCCATCCTCAAGCTCTCGCAGCACGGCGGCGATATTGGTCGCTATGTGCGTAATATTGAGGAGGTCATCATCCGGACTCTGGCCGAGTTCGCGCTCGTTGGCCAGCGCATCCCCGGCCTCACCGGGGTCTGGGTGCAGGATGGCCGCGCCAAGATTTGTGCGATTGGAGTTAAACTGAGTGCCGCCGGTGTCACCAGCCACGGCTTCGCGCTCAATGTCAATCCCGACCTGCACGGCTTTGCTCAGATCATCCCCTGTGGTATTGGTGAGCGTGGGGTTACGTCACTCCAAGCGTTGTTGGGCTACCCCGTTACTCCTGATCAGGTTGAGCCGATTCTCTTACACCATTTTGCGATGCTCTTTGAGGTCAGTCTGCTTGAACCCGTAGCTGCCCCGTTGAACGCTGAAGGTATATCTCTATGACCACCACGACTCCCCGTCGGCCTGCCTGGCTTAAGGCCCGCGCACCCTCCGGCGAAAACTATAGCGATGTCTTGACTCTGATGCGCCAAAAGGGGCTGCATACGGTCTGTGAGGAGGCCCGCTGCCCCAATATCGGTGAGTGTTGGAACCACCGCACCGCCACCTTCCTCCTCCTCGGCGACATCTGTACCCGTGGCTGCCGCTACTGCGCCATCGGTAAGGGTAAGCCCCAACCTCTCGATGAACACGAGCCTGAACGGGTGGCCGCCTCGGTTGCGCATCTGCGCCTGCGCTACGCCGTGCTCACCTCGGTCAACCGCGACGACCAACCCGATGGTGGGGCGCATATCTTCGCCCGCACGATCCAACGCATTCGCGAACAGACCCCCGATTGCCAGATTGAGGTGCTCATCCCCGATTTCGATGGCAATTGGGCGGCGCTTCAGATGGTGCTTGATGCGCACCCCGATGTCCTCAACCATAACATCGAGAGTATTGATCGCCTCTTCCGCCGCTTTCGGCCCCGTGCTGCGTTCCAGCAGAGTATTGAACTGCTCGCTCGCGCCCGCGCCTTCGACCCCCAGCTTGTCACCAAGAGCGGCATGATGGTTGGGGCTGGAGAGACCAATGCGGAAGTCATTGAGGTTATGGATGCGCTACGCACCGCCGATGTGAACATCCTCACCATTGGCCAGTACCTCGCCCCCGATGCAAGTTACTGGCCGGTGGATCGCTTCGTCACTCCAGAGGAGTTCGCCTTCTTTAAAGATGAAGGTCTCAAGCGCGGCTTTACCCACATCGAAAGCGGCCCACTGGTGCGTTCAAGCTATAATGCTCATGTGCATGTGGGTGCGAATCAACACTAGTCTATACTCGGCTCGTGAATGGGGATAGGTTGTAAACTACCACCCGCCTCAAGGCGGGGGCTTTGCTCTTGCGCGACAGGCGAACCTGCCTCCGAGCAGTACGGCACGTTTACGGGTGCCCTGTCGGGCGAACCCGACAGCGATGGCAGATGCACGGGCATCTGACCCTGAACGTTTTACCTGCCGAAGGATTCCTCGACAGAACCAGCAAGGTTCAGGTGGAAACGTGCGGCAAACCGGGTCCACGGGTGCATTGCCCCGAATTGTGCCTTCGCACATGGACAGTATACCATACCCACGTGGTTGCCCCACACCGCTGAATGCGGTGCGGTGGTGAACACCTACCAGGGAGTGAGGCCGCACAAGCCTCATTCCTCCCACTCGTAAACGGGCGGGTTTCCTGAGGCTAATTCTATGAAACACCTCTACATCCACATTCCTTTTTGTCACCGTCGCTGTAGCTACTGCGATTTCAACTCCTACGCCAACGTGGATGACAGGATTGACGCATATGTGACCGCGCTCTGTGCTGAGTTGGCCATGCTGGCCACGTCGGTCATCCCTACCCCGCCCGTCTCGACCGAGGCGGCTGCACTGCGTCCGACGATCTTCTTCGGTGGCGGTACACCGACGATGCTCACCCTCGATCAGATCGAGCGCATCCTCGTCGCCGCCAGCCAGATTGTGCCACTTGCAGATGCCGAGATCTCATGCGAGGCCAACCCCGGAACCCTGCTCGCTCCCGATTATCTGCGCGGCTTGTGCCAGTTAGGGGTTAATCGGCTGAGTCTGGGCGTGCAAAGCTTACACAATCCTACCCTGCGCATTCTGGGGCGCATCCATAACGCGGAGGAGGCGCAGCAGAGCTACCTCCAGGCTCGTGCGGCTGGCTTTGAATCGATCAATCTCGACTTCATCTTCGGCCTACCCGGCCAAACCCTAGAGGATTGGGAACAGACCCTCGCCGCGATCACTGTCTGGCAACCCGATCACCTCGCCCTCTATTCATTGATCCTGGAGGAGCAGACCCCGCTCTATGCCCAGGTCACCGCTGGGCGGGTTCGTCTCCCCGATGATGATCGCAGCGCCACGATGTACGAGATGGCCTTGGAGCATCTGGCGGCCAATGGCTACCTCCAGTACGAGATCTCCAACTTTGCTCGTACCAGTGCCGCTGGCCCACTTCCTTCGCATGCTTGCCAGCACAACCTCGCCTATTGGCTCAATAGTGACTATCTGGCGGCGGGGGCTGGTGCCTATGGCCATATCACCACCCCGCATGATCGGCATCGTTATGCCAACAGGCTCACCATTGATGGTTATCTGGCAGCCTTGGCGGCTGCGCAGCGTCCAGTGGCCGAGATCATCCCGCTCACTCCCGCCGACCTGTGCGCCGAGACGATGATGATGGGGTTGCGCCTCAACATGGGTGTTGGTGCCGCCCACTTCGCGGCCCGTTGTGGCATGGCTCTCGCTACGGTCTATGGCGGCGAGATTGCCAATCTGGTGGCCCTGGGCTTGCTCGAACAAGATGCGGAGCGGGTATGGCTTACGCCCAGAGGCCGTATGATTGGCAATCAGGTCTTTCAGCACTTTCTCTAATCGCGGTTCTGCTGCTCGATCACCAAGAGTGTCCCTCCAGCCACGCACAGTGGAATTGTCACGAGGTTCAGTAGCGGAATTGAGACCAAAAATGCCGCCAGAAATCCAAAGCTGGAACTGGCGGGGAATGTCTGGCGCACCATCCCTAGCTTGGCGCGGAAGCGCATATGCTGGCGTTCCAGTGGCGCATCGAAGAAATCCAGACACGCAATCAATGCCCCTAGGCAAATGGCGATGGCCGTAGACAGCGTGTTGCCGAGCAGCGGTACGAAATTGAGCAGCAACCCCGGCAGCCCAATGGCGAGCGTCAGCGCCAGTTTTTTGAGTTCAAACAGCAGTGCTCGCCCAATATCGTGGGCCACACGCGCCACCGAGAGCGGTGTCTCGGCTTCTGCTTGCCCGCTAACAATCACCTCCAACCGACCAGCCAACTGCCCATACCAGGGCGCACCCAACACCACCCCAAAGCGCACCATCAGCCAGCCAACCCCGATGGCCAACCCGATCAGGTAGACCACCTTGGCCAGCGTCGTCAAGATCGCGGCAAGGTTGCTCCCGTTCACTCCAAACTGCTCGATCTGGTTCAGCCCGACCATATAGAGCCAAGTGTAGAGCAGAATACCGACCACCACATTCAGCAAAATCGGCACCAGCACAAACCCCCACAACTCGCGGTGCTGTCGGATCAGATGAAACGCCCGCCAAGGGTAGAGCAGACCATTGAGCAAGGGCATAAATGCTTACCTCGTGCTTTCAGGCGGTGATGGACGTTTGCGCGGTTTCAGGCCACTAATCAGGCGCACCCCACGGTCGTAGGTAAAGTAGCTATAGGCCCAATTGAGCAGCACAATCACCCGGTTACGGAACCCGACTAAGAACATCAGGTGTACCAGTAACCAGCCCATCCAGGCCAGAAACCCGCTCAGACGGATGCCGAAGGCATCCATCACCGCCCCGCGCCGCCCGATAGTCGCCATGTTGCCCTTATCGAAGTAGCGGAAGGGCCGCAGTGGGCGACGGCGCGTCTTGGCCAAAATGTTATGTGCTGCCAACTCGGCCATCTGTACCGCCACCGGCGCGATCATCGGATAGGGAACCCCCGGTTTGTAGGTCTCCAGATAGGCCATGTCACCGATCACGAAGACATCGGGATGCTCGGCCAGATTGAGCGTCGGTTGTACCGGTACGCGGCTACTTCGCCCCAATTGCACCTCCAGGCTATCCGCCAGCGGTGCCCCACGCACGCCAGCCGCCCAGATCACCGAGTCCGTCTCTATGCGACTGCCATCACTCAGTGTTACTCCCTGCGCATCAACATGGGACACCATCGTCTTGAGACGCACCTCGACACCCATCTTCTCTAGGCGGTGCAACCCGCTCCGGCGCAGCGTTTCGGGGAAGACAGCGAGAATATGCTCACTCGCTTCAATCAGCACCACCCGCGCTTCGGAGATGTCTAACATTGGGTAATCACGCACCAAAACGTGATGTACTAATTCAATAAATGCACCGGCTAATTCAACGCCGGTTGGCCCACCACCCACGATTACCAACGTCATCAAACGTTGCCGGATCGCCGGGTCTTGTTCACTCACCGCATATTCAAAATTGGAGAGTACATGGTTGCGCAGGCGCTCGGCATCGTCCAGATCCTTTAGCCCATAGGTATGATCGGCCAATGAATCATTCCCGAAGTAGTTATTCGCACTGCCAGCGGCGATGATCAGGTAATCGTAGGGTAGCGCGATAGTGGGGGTATAGACGAATTTGGCCGCACAATCAACGCGGGTCACCTCGGCCATCATAAAACTGACATTACTGAAGCGGCGGATAATCGCCCGCACCGGGTAGGCTACCGATTCCGGTTCGAGGCCCGCCGTCGCCACTTGGTAGAGGAGTGGCCAGAACCCGTGGTAGTTGTTGCGGTCAATCATGAGCACATCAACATCTTTGTTGGCCAGGGCGCGGGCAGCATTGATCCCGCCGAAACCAGCCCCAATGATCACCACCCGTGGGCGTGCTGAAGGCCACGGACGCGCTCCGTTGCGGCTGTAGCGGATCGTCGGCTGGTTGTTTGCTTCGTCTCTCTGTGGCTGATTCTCGGCCATCGCTGTGACTCCTCGGATTGCTCTCCCCCGCATAGCTCGGATGATATATATTTTTTTCACAAAGTCAAGGTAGCTTGAACAGCTAACGCACAATTTTTTTGCACAGTATATACCTGATAGGCGACTTGGTTCTAGCCGACCAGATTGCATCATATGACACGTCCGATCAATTTCATAACTGGCAGATATCATTTTAATAGTGGACATTGCGAGATTTTGACGCACTATTATTGACAACGGATTGGATTCAGTTGACACAAAAGACAAGCGGTTCTATAATTACGCCCAGTTTCCATCTTGCACAGGCACCCATAAGAAAGTCACGAGGATGGGCCAGATCTTCCCACGTAACGCGAATCTGCTCATTCGCCTGAGCATTTTCGCCGGGCTGCTACTGTTCGTTGAGCTCGTACTGATCCTTGGCGTTTACTTCCGCTCCAACTACTTCCGCCAGATCAATGTCGCGGTGGAGCAGCCAATCGCCTTTAGTCACCAGTTACACAATGGTGTCCTTGGGGTTGATTGTCGCTACTGCCACGTGTCCGTGGACAAGTCGTACTTCGCCAACATTCCGGCTACTGAGACGTGTATGACCTGCCACTCGCAGATCAAGACGAACAGTACCAAAATCGCTCCGGTCGTTGAGAGCTACAACACTGGAGAGCCAATCGAGTGGATTCGGGTGCATAATGTGCCTGATTTTGTCTACTTCAACCACTCGATTCACGTCAACAAGGGTATTGGCTGCTCGGAGTGCCATGGGCAGATTAACGAAATGGCGGTTGTTTGGCAGGAACAACCCTTTTACATGGGTTGGTGTTTCGACTGTCACCGCAATCCTGAGCAGTACATTCGCCCGCGCAGTGAAGTCTACAACATGAACTATGTTCATCCTGCCGATCAGTTACAGGTTGGCACCGATCTGGTCAAGCAGTATGGCGTGGCGAGCAAGGAACAGCTCACCAACTGCTCTACCTGCCACCGCTAGTGTGTTGAGATGTGATGCCTGATGCTTGCGCTTTCGCAGCATCAGGCATCAGGCATCAGGCATCATCAACGATATGACAAACTCCATGTTGAACCCCGACCTCGACGCTGTTCGTGCGCAACTGCGCAATGCCCGTGGTCCTCAGCTTTGGCGCTCGCTTGACCAAATGGCGGATACGCCCGCGTTCCGCGAGTTGGTTGAGCGGGAGTTTCCTCAAGGCGCTTCTGAGCTGAACGACCCGATGAGCCGCCGGACGTTTCTTAAGTTGATGGGCGCGTCCCTCGCATTAGCTGGTGTGACAGGTTGTACCTACATGCCACGCGAGAAGATTGCCCCCTTTATTAACCAGCCGCTCGAACGAGTGCCTGGTGTGCCACTCTACTATGCGACCTCGGTACTGCTGAATGGCTATGCCACCGGCGTACTGGTGCGCTCCAATGACGGTCGCCCGACCAAGATTGAGCCGAATGTGCGCCATCCGGGTAGTTCCGGTGGTACGGACATCTACACCCAGGCTGAGATTCTGTCGCTCTATGACCCGGATCGCTCCACCCAGGTACTCAATAAGGGTGAAGTAGCGACCTGGGACGCCTGTTTTGAGGCGCTAACAGCGGCTATCCCGGCTGATGGTGCGGGGCTGCGTTTGTTGACGACAACGGTTACGTCGCCCACGCTGGCCGATCAGATTGCCCAGGTGCTCGAAGCGTATCCCCAGGCGCGTTGGTATCAGTACGATCCAATCAATCGCGATAACGCCTATGAGGGTACTCGCTTGGCCTTCGGTGAGGATGTCACCACGCGCTACGATTTTAGCAAGGCGCACTTGGTGGTCAGTCTCGATGCCGACTTCCTCGCTCCTGGCCCCGGTTTTGCGGCCTATGCGCGCACCTTTATGGATGGTCGCCGCGTGCGCCACGATACCGAGGAGATGAACCGTCTTCTTGTGGTTGAGGCGTCTCCTTCTAATACGGGTATTAGTGCCGATCATCGCTTGCCCCTCAAGGCAAGTCTGGTGGCAGCCTTTACGCAGGCATTGGCGGCGAAGCTCGGTATCCCCGGCGTTAGCGCTGGTGAGGTGCCGGAGGCGGCGCAGCACTTCCTCGAAGTCCTGGCTGAGGAACTTGAGGCTCATAAGGGTAAGGGGAACTCGCTGGTGATTGCTGGTGATCAGCAGCCCCCGCTGGTTCATGCCCTGGTTCACGCCATCAATGCTGAGTTGGGCAATGTTGGCAGTACGGTCATCTATACCGATCCGGTTGAAGCCCGCCCAACGAACCAGACCAATGAGATCTCTAGCTTGGTCAATGAGATATCCGCTGGTCAGGTGCAGACCTTGGTGATGATCGGTGGCAACCCGGTCTATAATGCCCCCGGCGATCTGCGCTTTGCAGAGGCGCTGGCGAAGGTGCCGTTCAGTTTCCACCTGAACTACTATGTAGATGAGACCTCGGCGGCGGTGACGTGGCATATTCCGGCGACGCATAGCCTCGAGAGTTGGAGTGATGCACGGGCCTTCGATGGTACCGCAGGTATTATCCAACCCTTGATCGAGCCGATCTTTGGTGGTAAGACCAGCCACGAGCTTATGGCAGCACTGCTTGGGCTTCCCAGTGTTGATCCGCTCGATATTGTTCAGTCCTATTGGCAGGGCCAGCTCTCCGGTGACTTCGCCTCCGCGTGGCAGGCCGCTTTGGCCACCGGTGTGATCGCTGATACTGCGGCGGCTCCCCGCACGCCAACCCTGAACGAAGCAGGTCTGGCTGGCAGTGTCGCTGCTGCTGGCGAGATTGAGTTGGTCTTCCGCCCCGATCCTTCGATCTGGGATGGGAGCTATGCCAACAATGCTTGGCTCATGGAGATCCCCCGCCCGCTGACCAAGTTGGTCTGGGATAATGCGGCCCTTATGAGCCCGCGCACTGCGATTACGTTGCTGAATTTGCCGTTTGACGCTGCCCAGTTAGTGGGTGGGACGGCTGATAATCAGCACTACCTTGAGAAGTTGCTCGAAGTCAATGGCAAGCTGGTGCGGATTGAATATCGGGGCGGAACGATGGAACTGCCGCTCTGGTTGCTGCCTGGCCATGTTGAGAACTCGATCACCGTCCATTTGGGGTATGGTCGTAGTAAGGCTGGTACCGTTGGTACCGGTGTGGGGGTGAATGTCTACCCGCTGCGTACCAGTGATGCTCCCTGGTTCGGGACGGTTGATGCTGTTACTGATACCGGAGCGACCTACCAGTTGGTCTCGACCCAAGATCACTGGACGATGGAGGAGCGCGATCTCTATCGTGTTGGCCACTTCGAGGAGTTCAAGCACGATCCTGAGTATATCTCCAAGGAGGTCTACCAGGAGGAGTTTGGTACCGACGAAGCTCACTTTGAGCGCATGCAGCCTGGTGTTGATTATACTGACCACAATAACTCGTGGGGTATGACCATCAACCTGACGGCCTGTATTGGCTGCAATGCCTGTGTCGTCGCATGCCAAGCTGAAAATAACATCCCAATCGTTGGGAAGAGCCAGGTGGCGGTGGGGCGTGAAATGCACTGGTTGCGCATTGATCGCTACTTCGCCGGTTCGGATCTGGATAACCCCGACACCTATATGATGCCGATGGCCTGTGTGCAGTGCGAGAATGCACCTTGTGAGCTGGTCTGTCCGGTGGCTGCCACCGTCCACGACTATGAAGGGCTCAATAATATGGTGTATAATCGCTGCGTCGGCACCAAGTATTGCTCCAACAACTGTCCCTACAAGGTGCGGCGCTTCAACTTCCTCCAGTACTCCGACACCGTGACACCAATCCTCAAGCTGTCACGCAACCCTGATGTCACCTTGCGTAATCGCGGTATGATGGAGAAGTGTACCTACTGTGTCCAGCGCATCAGTGGTGCGCGCATCGAGGCGAAGAAGGCAGCCGTGGCAGCCGGTAATGACACCTATACGATTACTGATGATGCAATCGTGATGGCGTGTGAAGCCGCTTGTCCGACTGAGGCCATCGTCTTCGGTGATCTGAACAACAAGGATAGCCGGGTGGTTTCGTGGAAGAGCGAGCCACACAACTACGGTATCCTGGGTGAGTTGAATACTCTTCCCCGCACGACCTATATTGCGCGTATCCGTAACCCGGTCGAGGCGCTGAGCGTCCACGACTCGGCGGAGCACTAGGAGATTAGCCGATGGCACAGGCGCAGTCCATCCGCCCCCAGTCTCAGCCCGACACCGGTGATACCTATCTATTGCCGGGTGAGACCTATAGCTCGATCACGAGTGTAATCGGTGACGTTCCACTGACTCCGCCGATGAAGACGCCCAAGGGCTGGATCTTTGGCTTTGCGGTCTCCGTCGCTCTGCTGATGGTCTTCCTTGTCTCGGTCACTTGGCTCTTGATCCGTGGCGTTGGTATTTGGGGTATCAATATCCCGGTCGGCTGGGGTATGGATATCATCAACTTCGTCTGGTGGATCGGTATCGGTCACGCCGGTACGCTGATCTCGGCCATTCTGTTGCTGCTCAACCAGGGCTGGCGTAACTCGATCAACCGCTTCGCTGAAGCGATGACGCTCTTCGCCGTGGCCTGCGCCGGTCAGTATCCCATTCTGCACCTTGGTCGGCCTTGGCTCTTCTACTGGTTGACGCCCTATCCCAATACCCACGGCCTGTGGCCGAACTTCCGTAGTGCGCTGGACTGGGACGTCTTCGCTATCTCGACCTATGCGACGGTCTCGCTGCTCTTCTGGATCGTCGGTCTGATCCCAGACTTTGCGACCCTGCGTGACCGGGCGACGAATCCGTTGGTGAAGCGCATCTATGGTGTGGCGGCGTTGGGTTGGCGTGGCTCGGCGCTCCACTGGCACCGTTATGAGATGGCTTCGCTCTTGCTGGCCGGTCTCTCCACCCCGCTGGTGGTCTCGGTTCACTCGACGATTTCTTATGACTTCGCCATTTCGCAGATCCCCGGTTGGCAGGTGACGGTCTTCCCTCCCTACTTCGTCGCTGGTGCCGTCTTCGCCGGTTTTGCAATGGTGTTACTGCTGATGATCCCGGTACGTACCTTCTATGGTTTTGAGAGCTACATTACGGTTCGTCACCTTGATGTGATGGCGAAGGTGATGTTAGCTACCGGGATGATCGTGGTCTATGGTTACTTTATGGAGGTTTTTGGTTCGCTCTACAGCAGCAGTAAGTACGAGCAGTACCTCCTCTATAACCGTCTGCATGGCCCTAGCGCTTGGGCGTACTACGGTCTGCTCTTCTGTAACGCGGTGGCCATCCAGCCGCTCTGGTTCCGCCGCGTGCGCCAGAACATCCCCGCCCTGATGATCATCTCAACGATTGTCAGTATCGGTATGTGGCTGGAGCGCTATGTGATTATCGTTATCTCGCTGGAGCGCGAGTTCCTGCCCTCATCCTGGGATCGCTACATCCCGACAATCTGGGACTGGTCGCTCTACCTGGGTACGATGGGTCTCTTCTTTACCCTAACCTTCCTGTTCATCCGTGTTCTGCCGATGATTAACATCTTTGAAATTCGGATGTACCTGCACCAGGAGACGGAGCGTGCCCATCGCCGTGAGGCTGCGCTCCACGGTCATGGCCACGATCACGGCCACGATCACGCGCATGGTACGGCTTCGGCTGACTAGGGCTGTGGTTATTGAATAGTCGTATGGGGAGCTAGGCTCCGGCTGATGCTCCCCCCCGGCCCTCGGCTCTCGTCTACTAGTTGTGCGAGGTTGGCAGGATCAGCCGACTATCGCCTCGGTGAGAACTATGCAAGCATCCAGCGATATCTATGGTGTGATGGCTGAGTTTCCCAGCCCAAGCGCCCTGATCGAAGCCTCCAAGAAGGCACGCGAGGCCGGCTACCGGAAGATGGATGCCTACTCGCCCTTCCCAATCGAGGAGGTGTCCGAGGAGGTCGCTCCCGGTGATACGGGGGTACCACGGATTGTCCTCATTTGTGGCTTGACCGGTGCTGCCACCGGTTTTATTACCCAGGCAATGTCCCAGTTTGTTGATTACCCGCTGATTATTGGTGGTCGTCCAAATAACATCACCAACTGGGCGGCGATGATCCCCATGACATTTGAGTTTGGTATCCTCTTCTCCGCCTTCGGTGCGGTGTTCGGGATGCTGGCGCTCAATGGGTTGCCGACACTCTACCATCCGACTTTTAACGCTCCGCGCTTTGAGCGCGCTTCACAGGATGCATTCTTCCTGTGTATTGAGTCGACGGATCCGCTCTTCGACCGTGCGCAGACTTCGCAGTTCCTGCGCAGCCTGAACCCGCTCCAGGTTTCTGAAGTCACGCACTGAGGATGTTCCGATGCAGACGCTACGCTCGCGCCGCTCTTTACTCGCCCGGCTTGTTCGCTATAGCTGGGTCGGGCTCCTGGGGATGTTGCTGACCGCATGCCATACCGACATGTATAATCAGGCCAAGCTCCAGACCTATGAGCCCAGCACGTTCTTCGCCGATGGGCGAGCCTCGCGACCAGTGGTTGCCGGGGCGGTGGTGGTTGGTCAGGATGAGGTTGATACCTTCCTCAATACTGGCAAAATTGATGGGGAGTTGGTAGATATGATGCCCTTCCCAGTGACGGCTGATTTGCTGGCGCGGGGCCAGCAGCAGTACACAATCTACTGCTCGGTCTGTCACGGTGTCGCTGGTCTTGGGCAGAGTGCCGTGGCTGAGCGCGGTGCGATTGTACCGGCCAATTTCCATCAGCAGCGACTGCGTGATGTGCCGGTCTCCCACTTCTTTGATATTATCACCAACGGTGTTTATCGTGGTGATCCGACCAAAGATGGCTACCAGTCCATGTTTAGTTATGCCTCGCGCGTGAAGGTTGAGGATCGCTGGGCGATTGCAGCCTATATTCGTGCCCTCCAACTTAGCCAAAACGCGACGGTTGACGATGTGCCGCTCGATATGCGCGACCAGCTTGGTCAGTAAATAGGTGATCGCTCGGCGTCGGTCATCCCGGCGCGTTAGAAGGCTCTTCGCATGGCAACAACTTCTCTTGCACCTACCAAGGTTCCGCAGCTGAGCCGACTGCAGACCTACGGCATCGGCGCGGCGCTGATCGGCTTAGTCCTGCTTGCGCTTGGCTATTTTGTGGTTGGTGCCGATCAGTTCTTCCGTTCGTATCTGTTCGGCTTCTACTTCACAGTGGGCCTCTCGATCGGGAGTATCGGTTTCCTGATGTTGCAGCACCTCACTGGTGGTGCATGGGGCGTGACATTTCGCCGTATGCTCGAGTCGGGCGCGATGTTGATGCCGGTGATGGGATTGCTCTTTATCCCGATTGCCCTCGCAACGTTCCCCGATACGAGCCACGCAATGGGGATGCACCATCCACTCTATGAGTGGGCAGTGCCAGACCTAGTGAATCCTGCTAGTGAACACTACGATCCGGTGGTTCACTATAAGCAGCCATGGCTCAATCCGATGTTCTTTACCGTTCGCTCGGTGATCTACTTCGTGATCTGGACGGCGCTGGCGTTTATGCTCCGCTCTTGGTCTATTGAGCAGGATCGCACTGGCAATCAGGCAATGGCTGCCCGTATGCGCATGCTGAGTGGTATCGGGATTGCGCTCTTCGTTCTTACGGTCACTTTTGCTTCCTTCGACTGGACGATGTCGCTCAACCCCCACTGGTTCTCGTCCATGTATGGTGCGCACTTTATGGTCAGTTCTGGTTTGATGACCCTGGCCTTTATGATCTTGATGGCCACCCAGGTGCGCCAGACCGAGATCTTTGAGCAGCATGTCACCATCAAGCCGTTCCACGATATTGGGAAGCTGATGTTGGCCTTCACCATCCTGTGGACGTATATGTCCTACAGCCAGTATATGATTATCTGGTCGGGTGATATTGCTGAGTTCACCCCGTGGTACATTGATCGTACTCACAATGGCTGGTTGACCTTAGTGCCAATCCTGATCCTGTTCCAGTTCTTTGTGCCCTTCTTCCTGCTCCTTTCGCGCAGCAACAAGCGCAACTTGAAGACGCTGGCAGGTATCGCAGGGTTTGTCATCCTGATGCGCTGCATTGATGTGACCTGGATTGTGCTGCCCGCCTTCCACGAGAGCATCCTTGATGTGAGTTGGCTCAACTTTGCGGCTCCGGTGGGTCTGGTGGGTCTCTGGATTGCTCTGTTTATTGGTAATTTGCAGCGTGCATCGCTCCTGCCACTCAATGATCCGAATATGGAGTGGCTGCATGCGGGAGGCCACCACTAATGAGTTATCGTCCACGTTCTTATGCGCCACCGGCTCCTGCTTCCGGCCCCGTGCCGGTTCCAAGCGCTCTGCGCCTCATGACGGCGTTGGTGGTTGTGTTCGTGCTGATGACGTTGCTGGTGCTCTTTGCGGGGCGCGTGCCCTTCCGGCCCGCACCAATCGCCCAGCCGGGAACGATGGCGACCTATTACATCGAGCGCGATACGCAGTTGCTCAGTACCTATGGCTATACGCTTGAAGGAACCGTGCATATTCCGATTGAGCGGGCCATGGAATTGGTTGTTGAGCGTGGTCTGCCAGTGCGCGAGAGTGCTACACCGACACCGTAGGTAGGGTGTGTGGGATGTTCTTGGGGTCTAGCCCCAAACCTCATTTTGGGTATTGTTTGGCGGCATAGCCGCCAAACAATACCCAAAAATGATCTTCGGGGGCTGCATTGCCACATGCACATCCGGTTAAGCGCATGTGGTATGCGCCGGAGGGCGCGTCGCGTCGCGACGTGCCCTCCGGCGCGATGATCGTGTCGGGGGCGCATCACGCTGCGCCTCTACTAGGGTACACGCACGTACTGCACTAGATCGCCCTCTTCACGACGCAGTAATCCACGTAGGATGAGTAGTTCGAGGTGGGCTATCGTTTCGGCCACCGCAAAACGCACTTCATGTGGGGTATAGCGCGCCATGGTGAAGACCTTGCATGCGACTTCGTAGGCAGTGGCCGAGGTGCCGACGGCAGCTAACATCACCTCTAACCGTTCTTCGTGGTGGTGACGAAGTTCGCTGATCCGCCCGCTCCAGTCCTCGATCAGCCGGTTGTGGCCGGGTAATCCTTGGCGCACCGGGAGTGTTTCGAGTCCTTCAAGCGCGGTGAGGTAGCGCCCTAGTGGATCGGCTTCGCTGTTGGGCCACCAGCCAATGTGGGGGGTGATCTTCATCAAGACTTGGTCGCCACACAACATCAATCCGCCTTCTTCTGCAAAGTAGACGAACTGCCCGTCGCTGTGGCCAGGGGTGTGGATGGATTGAAACTGCCGTCCACCCATGGCGATCATTTCCCCTGGTTGGATGAGAGTCAGTTCTGGATGCGGGAGGGTGCTGGCGCGTAGCATTTCGACCACATCCACAATCGTGTTGGTGAGGGTGGCAGGTACGCCATGGCGGGTGAAGTAGGCCAGGGTTGGCTCTTCGGCGTCGGGCGATAACTCCCACACCTCGCGGGTCTGTTCGGCGTCACGCGGCGAGATGTAGACTGGTGCACCACTCAGTTGTTGTAGCCACCCGGCCATCCCGTAGTGATCGGGGTGGAAGTGGGTGAGGACGATCTGTCGGATGGCTTGCGGAGTGATACCGAGGTGGCTAAAGGCGGCATGCCAAGCATCTTCACCATCGGCAGTGTGGAGGCCGGTGTCAACAACAGTCCAGCCAGCGGGATCGTGCAACAGGTAGGCGTTGATGCTCCGTAGCGCGAAGGGCAATGGGAGTTGGACTTGCACAATTCCGGGGGCAAGTTCGTGGACGGTCATGCAGGAGCTCCTTATAGGTTTGCAGGGGGCTTTGGATGATTGTAGCATGCATGTAGGGGCGAAGCATCGCCTTCCATGTAGCTTGGAAAACACGGAATGGCTTGGAGAGCGATGCTTCGCCCCTACGGGATGATCGCACACGATTGACACGTCATGCAGAGGTTCTATAATGCCCATAACAAACCTCGCCACACTTGGCCATAATCAGAAGAGACCTGTCATGCCACTTTCGGCGCGCCATAAGCATTGGGATGTGTTGCCTGCTGCATCTGCCGATTTCATCCGCCGGATTGGGTATAACCCGTTGCTGGCGACGCTACTCTATCAGCGCCAACTACACGAGCCGGAACGGATTCAGCAGTTCTTGGCGGCTGATTATCGTGTTGGTTTACATAACCCTATGCTACTCAAAGGGATGTCCGAAGCGAGTATGCGGGTTGTCCAGGCTATCCAATCTGGTGAACCGATTGCGGTCTATGGTGACTTCGATACCGATGGGGTAACGGCGGTGACGCTGCTGGTGCAGGCGCTGGGTGCGATGGGTGCCAAGATTCAGCCCTATATTCCGCATCGGACTCGTGAGGGCTACGGGTTAAACCAAGACGCGATTGACCATTTGGCGGCGCAGGGGGTACGGCTACTGATCACGGTTGATTGTGGGATTAGTAACCGGGATGAGGTGGCCCATGCGATGGGGTTAGGTATGGATGTGATCGTGACTGATCACCATACCCCACCTAGCGAGTTGCCTCCCGCTTATGCGATTGTCAACCCCAAACAGCCTGGGTGTAGTTACCCGTACCCGCATCTGGTGGGGGTAGGGATTGCCTTCAAACTTGTGCAGGCGCTGGTGAAGCGTGGGATGGTGTTGGGTGATCTGCGCGGACGCGATCTGCTGGATGTGGTTGCTTTGGGTACCGTGGCCGATATGGGGCCGCTTGATGGTGAGAATCGTGTGTTGGTGAAAGCAGGGTTGGAGGCATTGAATAGTACCCAACGCCCCGGCCTGCGGGCATTGGTCGAGGTCTCTGGGTTGCGTATGGGGGCGGTTGATTCGGCGGCGATTGGCTATATGTTGGCACCCCGTATCAATGCCGCCGGGCGCCTAGACGATGCGGTGCGGGCCTATGATCTGCTATTGGCGACGAGTTATACCCAAGCCAAAGTCTTAGCCGATGCTCTGAACCAGACCAACCGCGCACGTCAGGATCTCACCAAGCACGTACAGGCTGCTGCCAAGGCGCTGGCCGAAGCCGAGGGGCGGCATCAACAGCGGGTGGTGGTGCTGCATAGCACCGAGTTTGATGCTGGGGTGGTGGGGTTGGTGGCGGGAAAGTTGGCCGAGGAGTGGGGCCGTCCGGTGCTGCTGATTGAGCAGGGTGCTGTATCATCGCGAGGATCGGCGCGTTCTGTTCCGGGGTTTAGTATTATTGCCGCGCTTCAAGCGTGCGAGAATCTCTTTGAGCGCTATGGTGGACACTCAGCGGCTGCCGGGTTTACGATTGCAAATGAGCATATCCCCACCCTTGATGCGCGGCTCCAGGTATTGGCTGCCGAGCAACTGACAGATGCGATGCTCCAGCCGCGCATTCAGGTAGATGCAGAAGTGGGGTTGAACGAGTTGAATTGGGAATTGCTGGCTGATCTGTGCCAACTCGAACCATTTGGGCAGGCTAACCCGCAGCCGGTCTTGATGAGCCGCGATGTGCAGGTGGTGGATGTGCGCACGCGGGGCGTTGATGGTCTGCATATGAGTCTGACCTTGCGCAAGAATGGTGGGCCACGCTATGAGGGGATCGCCTTCCGCCTCGGGCATTTGGCTGATGCGTTGCGCCGCCATCCACGCATTGATCTGGTCTATACACTTGAGGCCAACGAGTGGAATGGTGAGCGCAAGTTGCAGATCAATATCAAGGATTTTCGGCGTGCGAGTTAGGGGGTGGCCTTATGCCTCCTTCTCTTTACGTTCGTCTTGGGTGAGAATTTTGCCATTCGCCCGTGCGCGGACGAGCGCTTCAACACAGGTAGGATCAAGTTCAGCACCAGCCCCAGCACGCAAGATACTAAAGACCTTCTCAATCGGCATGGCGGCACGGTAGGGCCGATGGCTACTGATGGCATCGAAGACATCGGCGACGGCCACGATCCGCCCCACGAGCGAGATCTGATCGCCATGAAGGCCGTTGGGGTAGCCATGGCCATCGAGGCGTTCGTGGTGTTGGGCGAGGGCTTGCCATGAGTCGCGCAGCAGGTCAATTTCGAGGAGGCCATTCTGTTGCAGGAACTCCAAGCCATAGGTGGGGTGCTGGCGCATTTCACTAAATTCAGCCTCATCGAGACGATCCGGCTTATTCAGGATGTGGTCGGGAATGCGGATCTTGCCGACATCGTGGAGTTTGCTAGAGATACGGATACGGTAGATTGTTTCTTGGGACAGACCGAGTTCTTCGGCAATCGCCACCGAGTAGTCGCTGACGCGCTGGCTATGGCCACGGGTGTAGGGATCTTTAAGATCAATCGCCCCGGTAATCGCATCAATGAGGCGGGTGAAGAGTTTATCGGTCTCTTCATAGAGCCGTGCGAGCCGGATGACGGTTGCAGCTTGGCTGGCGAGTGAAGTAAAGAGGCTAATATCATCCTCGGAGAAGGCGCGCTGGTTGATCGGATTGAGTGCTTGGGCACCACCGATCACCTGTTCTTCAACCGTGCCACGCGCTCCGCCGACGATAATGCGCGGGGCACGCATGGGGACACACAGAATGGCGCGGGTTTGGAAGCCACTGTGGTCGTCTACATTACGGTAGAAACGCTGATCGCTACGGACATCGTTCACCACCACAGTCTCGCCGGTTGCTACCACATGGCCAATGATTCCCTGCCCGGCTGGAACCCGGATCGCCTGTAGATATTCGCGATGCTCACCAGTGGCCATATGTAGCACAAGATCGCCATTGACCGTATCACGCAGCCAGATGGAGGTAGCCTCAACGCCGAGCAGATCGCATGCGTGGCTCATGATGCGATCTAGGAGCGTCTTGCTATCCAAGGTGGAGGTGAGATTCGAGATAATCTCGACCAGTGCCTGCTGACGCCGAGTACGCAGTTGGGACTCTTCGAGCATACGGGTCTTTTCGACCTCGGTGACGAGGCGCGAGCAGAGCAACTGGATGAGTGCAACCTCATCGGGGTCATCGCAGGTTTCGGGGGGCAGGTTAAAGACCTGGACAACCCCCACAGGCTGACCGCGCAGGATGAGCGGGACACAATACATTGTGCGCAGGTTCATGCCAGTCAGTTCGCCGGTGGCACGATCCCAGCGGGGGTCATTCATGACATCCTGGATGAAGAGCGGTTCGGCGCATTTGAGCGCCTGCCCCGCCACGCCGTTATCGGCATTGAGCCGCAGACCGACGAGGCGTTCGCTGGCGGCATTGCCATGGACAACCTTAAAGACCAGTTCGTGGGTTGCTGCATCATAGAGATACAGCGTTCCAGCTTCGGCATTGGTGATACTAATAATCAGACCGAGCATCTTATCAAGCAAAGCATCAAGTTCGGTACTAGCAGCGATCTGATTTGCCTGCTGGATCACTTCAACATATTGCTGAAGCCGACTTATTTCGGTTGTCATAGGATGCCATCCCTTCTGATCTACCATCTAGCGTTGGGCTAGTGTACGCACAGAGCGAACCAATTCAGTCGGATCATTGGCGAGGGACACCGACATTGCAGCGGCCTCACTGATATGTTGGGGTGTTTGGTCATCAATGGTACGGTCGCCCTGATAATCGAACATGACGCGGGGCAGGATAGCGTGCTGTGCGCCGCTGGCCTGAAGGGCTGGGATGACATCTTGGGCGGCGAGTAGGCCACTGACGGTGACGGTTGCGCCAAAGAACTCGTTGACCACGGGAAGCACCTGTACATCAAGCCCGGTGATCGTATTGAGGCGCGTGGCCACTTGCTGCAAGAGCGGGCCAACCAGCGTGCCACAGACCAGAGCGAGGCGGGTGGGGGTGCTCATGCGCGGAGGCAGGCGGCGTTTGGCTTTGGCCCAGGTATCCAGAAAATCGCGTACCATCCCGACGCCGTTGGAGTATTGGGGCATATCATCGTAGAAATCGGCGGGTGGTATCTCGCGGCCAGCCAGGATATAGAACTCATCGCTGGGGTAGACCAGGGTCATGCCGAAGTCGCGGCGGCAGGTGGCGCTATAACTATGGATAAGATCGAGCACGGCGGATGCTTCGTCGGGCGTATAGCAGCGCAGGGGTATCTCACTGGCAGCCGCGAGGCGCGAGCAGAAGCCGAGGCTGGGATCGTGGAGGGGCGGGTGAGATTCGTGCGTCTGCCACAAGGGTTGTGGTTCGGCGTTAGAATCGTGCCATTCGGGTGATTCATGCACCTCAATTGCGGCGCGGATGGAGCGTGGCCGTTGGCCTTCAAAGCGATATTTGGTCAAGCCAACCGGAACTACGGCAATAGACTGCACAGTGGGTGCGAGGGCGATCAGGTCGTTGATACTCTGTTGTAAGATGGGGCCGTCATTAACACCAGGGCATGCCACGATCTGGGTATGGACAGTGACCCCGATCTGGTGCAGGCGGCGGATTTGTGCCCGCACATCGGGGACATCACGCTTACCGAGCATAATCGCCCGCCATGCAGGGTCGGTAGCGTGGACACTGATATGCAGCGGGGAGAGGTGTTGGGCGGCGATACGTTCCCAATCGGATTCATGGAGGTTGGTAAAGGTAACAAAATTACTATAGATGAAAGAGAGCCGGTAATCATCATCCTTCAGATAGAGTGATTTACGGAATCCACGCGGCATCTGAGTGAGGAAGCAAAAGGGGCACTTATTGGTACAGGTGCGGAGGCGGTCGAAGAGGGGTTCTTCAAAATCAATACCGAGATCCTCATCGGGATCTTTTTCGATTTCATAGATGATCTCTTCGTTATTGACATGACGAACCAGCACATCTATCTGTTCTTCAGCGATCAGGAAGCGGTAATCAATGACATCACGCAGGTGGTGGCCACCGATGGACACGAGCAGATCGCCGGGTTGGAGGCCAAGCTCATCGGCAATACTGGCGGGGCGGATGGCACGGATGCGCCCGCCTGCACCTGTGCTATGCTTGATGTTGGGTTGGTTGTTCACGCTTTCTCGCTGAGGATTGACCCCATTGGGTTGTGTAGGGGTGTGGGGGGATACTACGGGTGTTCGGAAAGAATATTATAGCATAATTGCGAGTAGGGGCGAAGCAGTTGGCCCCACATGACAGGGCAAAGTCACCTTCGGTGGGGTTCGGGGGCGGCTGCGCTGTCCCCGAAGATCTCTTTTTGGTATTGTTTGGCGGCGAAGCCGCCAAACAATACCAAAAATTGGGGTTGGGGGCATAGCCCCAATGACGTTGCCCATGCCCTACCCACATGATATGGATGGGAGGTAGAGCATGGGCGAAAGGCTTCGCCCCTACAGTACATGATTAGGTTGATCTATGAGTAGTCGCTTGGAGCACACCTGTTGGCTTCCGCTCTTTGGCCTGCCACTGCGGATGTATACGAATAGTGCGGCATTGGTCGAGTTGCTTGAGACCCAACACCCATTAGGCGAATGGGCAAATCTGAATGTGGTGCAGGTTGAGAGTGGCCCGACCATCGAAATCGAGGTCGTGCTTGGTGGGCATGCGAGGTGTGCGAGAGGAATGCAACTCTTTGTGCATGGCCCGATCATGCTCGGTGGGGATGGGGAGCGGGTGATATTGACCGAAGTTGAACGCGGATATGCGTTAGCCTGTATAGCGACGGAGTCGTTGGATGCTGCATTGGAGGTGATCTGGGAGATGGGCATGCTCTTGTCCCAAGGGCGGGGCCGGGTCGCGATGCAGGCAGCGGCGTTGGTGAGCGAGGACATGGTGGTATGTTTGATAGGTAATCAGATCAACCCACTCATTCAGATCTGTACGGAACATGGACTACGCCTTTTTTCCCAGCGAGTGGTACATATCCGCTATAGTGATCCGATCCAGATATGGGGTGATGGAGCGGGCGGTGATCTACTCGTCTCAACCGGGCCAGTAGTGGTCTGTTTAGTAGAATCGGGGGCGGGGCGGGCCAGCCAGATCAGCAACTTACCCACTAGTGCGCTTGAGGAGCTAGGGATCGCAGCGAAGGCAGTACGAGCGGCCTACTGGCTGCGGGCGGGCAGCGATCTGGAGCTAACGGCTGCATTGGTGGAGCATGTGCTGATGGATGCGTAAGCTTCCGAGAAGCTTCAAGCTTCCCGGAAGTTCATGGCTTCCCACCCATACTCATGCAGATTGACATGATCGCGGGCATCCACCGCGACCCCTTCGGCCAGCAATCTGGCCCGTTGTTCATCGCGATGGTAGGCATTCGAGATGTAGCCATGCGCATTGATCACGCGCCACCATGGGACATCGTGCGTGGTATGGAGGCTATGCAGGGCATAGCCAACCATACGGGCATGGCCAGGGAACCCGGCCAAGATCGCTATGCGCCCATAGCTACTGACCTTACCGGGTGGAATGGTGCGCACAACCGCATAGATCGCGGCGTAGGCTGGATGTTGACTCGACATAACCTAAGTCCGCTCTTCATATTCAGTTGAGGTATAGGGTTGCTGACCAATCGCGTGGGTAGCCCCATATTCAAGGGCAACACGCTCCCAATTCAAACCTCCAACCATCGTATAGAGCCAGGGCGGGATAATTGGTTGCGCCATAAGGTCGGCAGCTTCGGCGGGGATCGTCCCCTCATCAACCAAGCCAGATGCGGCCATGCTCAGCACGCGCCGGATCGGGGCGATGTGCATACCGAGTTGCTTGAGGGGTTGCCCATTGATCATACCGGCCCCTTCGCCAAGTGCCAGTCCGCCTGCCCAGGCAAACCCAGTTTCACGGGCGAAGACCTCACAGACCGCGAGGGCGTTTTGGTTATGGTGGGCTTCAGGAAAGCCACAGTTGGCAATCGCGGCCAAGCGTTGCTGGTTGCCTGCACGTCCACGTCGGTGAGCCGCAATCTGTTCGAGGGTGGCGATCACTGGGCCGGGGAGACTATCAATATAGAGCGGGAACGAGAGCACAACCAAGTCGGTCTGATCGAGCGTCGTGAGCAACTCCTGCATCTGTTCAGCGTTGCTCATGGCGCGGTAGAGTGAGAATTGCTGCACGGTAACGCCACGTGCTACCAGTTGTTCCATCAGATACTCACCGAGCGCTGCCGAGGTACTCGCCGAACCACGGGGGCTTCCAACGAGGAGTGTGGCGTGGCGGAGTGGTTGGGTCGAGGCGGGGGCGATCTGGGGGCTAGGCAGGCTTGGCGGGGGGCTGCTGATCCCTTGCTCAATTGTTGTGAGCCATGTCTGGATTTGTGTGCTGAGCGGAAGATTGGGATTGATGGTTCCATAAACTATTGAGGGGGCATGCATGTTGATTGCGTTGCGATGCGCCAGATGGCCGAAAATAGCCTCGCTGTGGGCATCGGGCTGATCGTGCCAGCCAATAACCAACATAGATGGGTAGTATTTATAGCGCTTTTTGTGATGCGTTTCACCGCCGATAGTCGTGAAGTAGGGCGAGATATTCTGAATCTGGTGATCAATCATGCGCTTGAGCGCAGAAGAATAACCGCCAAAGGTAATCGGAGTGAGATAAATCATCAGATCGCTACGCACAATGGCAGCCGCAATCATACGATTAGCATCATTAGCAATACAGATCCCTGGTGTTTTAACCCAACAGAAGAAATCTCCTGCACAGTTACTAATTTTCTGTTCACGGAGCAGGATATGTTCAGTATTCCAACCACGGAGACCCAGGTGGTGACGTAGGGCAGTATGAACCTGTGCGACGTGGGGATCATTCGGCCATGTGCCATCGAGGATCAGGGTTCTCATGAGTTAACTCTCCTTTAACCAACGGAATTACATTGTATGCTATCTGAATACCATTTGGGGGTGAATTTTTATTCATACCGGGCATGCGTAGCCAAGATTGCCTCTGCGCCTGCTTCGCGCTACAATGCAAACCACATGTGTGCAAGGTAGCAGATTCACCGGACACCTATGGCTGAAGAGAGCATCTCTATTCCAAGACGGGTAGTGCGGCATTCACCTTTGCGTTGGATGGGTGAGTGGTTTTTGGTGCTACTGACCCTTGGCACATTGCTGGTGGCTTTGGCGATGGTGGTGCTGCTCTTTGGTGAGCGCGGGTATGCACAGCGCATCTACCCGAATATCAGCGTGCGTGGGGTGATGGTGGGGGGGATGCACTGGACAGCGGCACGGCGAGCGATTGAACAACAGCATGCCGCATTTCTGCAACAACCGATCACGATTCGTTATGCTGAAGAGGTTTGGCAGCCGAGTGCGGCTGAGCTAGGCATACAGCTAGAGATTGATCGGGCATTAGAGGAAGCTTTGGCTATCGGGCGGAGTGACGTGCGAGCGGAGAATGTACGCATCACGGCGGCGGTGTGGGAGCAGGGGCTTGATGTGCCGTTGCACCTGAGCGTGGATCAAGCGGTGATGCAGCGCTACCTGATGCACTTGGCCACCCAGGTGGAGCAAGTCCCGCGCAATGCGGATGTGGCGTTGCGCGGGGCTGAGATTTGGGTGACGGCGGAAGCGTGGGGCGTACAGGTCTTGGTGGACGAGATGTTGACCGAGATGACGGCAGCGGCGCAGAGCTTGACGCCACAGGTGGTGGAGTTGCGCACGCGGAGTTTGGTGCCACGGGTACGTGATGCGGATCTAGCGGCAAGTGAAGCCTATCTCCGCACGCTCTTAGCCGGGCCAATCCGTTTACGCAGCCCCAGCAGCCGTTGTCGCCCCACATGCAGTTGGGAATGGCCAGTGGCCCAACTTGCCAGTTGGGTGAGCCTACGGCCCACAACCAGTGAGGCCGGGCGGCCCAGCATCCAGGTGAGCATTGATCAGGCCGCGATCCGGCAGGCATTGCGCCCGATTGCCGAGTCCCTGCGGGAAGAAGGCACCCTGCCACGGGTAGACTGGAACGGCGGAGAGCTACGCATCATCACGCCGGGGGATGCGGGGCGGGGGCTGGATGCAGCGGCGGCGCTCGTGCAGATCAACGTGGCATTGGTAGGAGGCGAGCGCGATCTGGTGTTGCCACTCATTCCATTGCCGCCACCAGTCAATCCGAGTAACTTGAATAGCCTGGGTATCACTACGCGGTTGGGGTTAGGGGTGAGTTCATTTGCTAAATCGGAAGCCTACCGCATCACCAACATTCGGGCGGGGGCGCGGCAGATGCATGGTATACTCATCCCGCCGGGAGCGACCTTCTCGTTTAACCAGAATCTGGGGCCAGTGACGGCGGCGCAGGGGTTTGTGGAGGGCTACGCGATCATTGACAACCGCACCCAGAAGGAGTGGGGGGGCGGGTTATGCCAAGTGAGCACGACGGTCTTTCGGGCGGCCTTCTGGGGCGGCTTACCGATTACCGAGCGCCACGAGCACTCCTTTCGTATTGGTTGGTACGAGGAGCTAGGCGAGCCACCGGGGTTGGATGCGGCAATCTTCACCGGGGTGTATGATCTGCGCTTTACCAATGATACTGGGGGCTGGTTGTTGATGCAGAGTAGCGTTGATCTGCAGCGTCAGCGGTTGAGCGTGGCGTTGTATGGTAGCCCGACTGGGCGCACGGTACGGATGGATTATACGATCCTCAAACGAACCCCCGCGCCGACCGAGCCGGTCTACGTGGATGACCCGGAGCAGCCGGTGGGGAGTTTGCGCCAGAGTGATACGGCGCGGGGTGGGTTGGAGGTGGAGGTCTACCGCTGGGTGTACCAGGAAGATCAACTCCTCGCCCGCAACACCTTTGGTACGACTTTTAAGCCCTGGCCGGATATTTTTGTGCGCGGGACGCGCCCGATCCAGTGACACAGCCCTAACTCTGCGATAATTCGCGTAGCCGTGAGGGGTTGAGGAGCGTGATCCCAGAGCGATCCACATCGAGCAGGCGTGCATCGCGGAACTGGTTGATCACCTTTGTTACTGTCTCGCGGTAGGCGTTGATCATTTCGGCTAGTTGTTGATGGGTGTGGCGTGGTACGCGCTGTTGGGGTTGGGTCTCGGACATCTCCAACAGAACCGAGGCTAATCGGGCGGGTACGGACTTGAAGGCAACTTCGTCAATCCGCCGACTTATGGCGAGGCGATGTTGGCCAATCAGATCGATCATGGCCATGCTCAGATGGGGTTCGCGCTGGAGCCGTTCGCGCACGGCAATTTGGGGCACAGCGATCAACCGCACCGCGCTTAACGCCACCGCGTGGGTGTCATAGGTACTACTCGTTTCGATGACACTATAGCCGAAGATCTGGCCGGGTTCGATGACGCGGAGGGTGAGGACGCGGCCACTCGATGCAACCATCTGAAGCCCTACTTGGCCAGAGACGAGCAGGTAGAGGCTGGTTGCGGGTTGGTTGGGGCTATGGATGGTGCTGTGGCGGCGAACCTGTTGGTTGCTACCGAGTGGTTCAAGCGCGGCCCATAATGTGCCATCTGCCGTCTCTGCTGCCCCCATGGGCTTTCCCTTTCTCAATCCTGTGGGTTATATGTTGGTGTTCCTATTGTAGCATAAGCTTTTTCCTGATGGGCTATAATGGGCGCATGAGCTTTCTACCTACACGTTCACTCTTTTGGATGAGCTTGGCACTGGCTCTCTTGTTCGTTTTTGGTTTAGCGGCGTGTACGGTTGGTACGGGGCCGCTTCCAGTGTCGGTTGATCCGTCAACGGCGGTTGTGGAGCCGAGTGCTGCTCCGTTGCTACCGACGCCGACAGACTTGCCGCGTGGTGGTCGCTTGACGATACGTCTGGCGGCTGATCTGCCCGATCTGCGCCCCTGGCAGCCCCGCTCACGGGATGAAGAGCAGATGACGCGGATGCTCTACAGTGGCCTGATGCAGCTTGATGACCAGATGCGTCCGGTGCCCGATCTGGCTGAACGTTGGGAGACGACTCCCGATGGGCGCACGATTACTTTTACTCTACGTTCTGGCCTGACTTGGCATGATGGGGTGCCGATTGATTCGTCCGATGTGCTCTTCACCCTTGAACAACTGCGCACGCTGCCGGTGACGAGTACGGCGCTGTTGGCCGATCTGCATGTGATCGAGGCGGTAACGACGCCGACGAGTGATACGATTGCGCTGCAACTGAATGCGCGCTATGCACCGATCTTTGCGGCGTTGACGGTGCCAATCCTGCCGCGTCATGTCCTCGATCAGCGTGATTTGGCGCGTGTGAATTTTTGGGACGTGCCGGTGGGGAGTGGGCCGTTTCAGTTTGCCGAACGCCAAGTCGGCCAGGGGTTTGTGCTGACGCGCTTTGAAGGCTTTCATCGCGGTGCGCCCCTGCTTGATCAAATCGCCTTTGTGGTCTCGCCCGATCCGACGCTCTCGCTCCAGGCGCTTAGCGATGGCCAGTTGTTGCTGGCGGAGTTGCCATGGAGTATGCAGCGCAATGTGGCCGAGGTAGATGGGATGCTGTTGGGGAGTTACCCAGAGAATGGTTTCTACTTCCTCGGCTTTAATTTGCGCGAGGGGTATCCGTTTGCTGATTTGGCGGTACGTCAAGCCCTCGCCAAGGTACTCGATCTGCCGCGTCTGGTTGAGGCGGCAACTAAGGGTCAGGGTATCCCGATCAGTTCGAGTGCGCTGCCCGGCTCGTGGGCTGATTTGACCTCTCTACCGCCCCAGGTGGCCGATCTTGACTCGGCGCGGGCGCTGCTTGATGCTGCGGGGTGGGTTTTGCCCCCTGATGCCACGATCCGGCAACGTGCGGGTGTGGTACTGAGTGGGAGCCTCTTTGTGCGGGGTGATGATGAGCGCCGGTTGGTGGCTGCGCGGCGCATTGCTGAGGTTGCGGCGAGTATTGGTATTCAGATTACGGTCGAGCCAGCTGATTTTGCTACCGTGATTCTCTCCAAGTATGCCACGCCCTACAGCTTTGATCTGTTACTAGGAAGTTGGAGTAATGGTATGGGCGATCCCAATTTTGCCGATGCGGTCTATTACGACCCGGACGATTTCGCGCTCTTCCACTCCAGCCAACTCAACCAGGGGCAGGTGGATAGTCGGGCGACGCGCAATTTTGTCGGCTTTGCCGATACGGTCTATGATAACCAGGCCCAGGCTGCGCGCCAACTCTACAATTTAGATGAGCGCATGGCGGCATTGCGCCAAGCCCAGGCACGGGTGGCCGAGCAGTTGCCCTATCTCTTCTTGTGGACGGATCGTATGCCAGTTGCGCTGAATGACCGAGTCACCACGTTGGATGGCCCGGTCAATCTCAGTTCACCCTGCTACTTTTGGAATATTGAGCGCTGGTATTTGAAGCCTTAGTGCTGGTTGGCCCACAGATCTTCGAGGGCAAAGAGTGGATCGCTGGGCACTTCTAGCCCCAGCAGGTTGCGCATCCGGCTGATGTCGGCGGTGAAGCGCGCTACTTCCACGCTACGTGCCGGGTGTAGATCGAGGTGCGTCTTGGCCCCTGGTAAGGCCAGCACCCGCTCGGCAAGTTGGAGTAGGGGCGTGCCCTGGCCACTGCCAATGTTGATCGGTTGGCCAATGATCGCGGCACTTGAGGCGCGAATGAGCGCCTCAACCACCTGATCCACATACACAAAGTCAATCACCTGCTGTCCGCCATAGACGATCATCGGTTCGCCCTGAGCGGCGGCGCTGAGCCAGAGCGGAATGACCCGGTCGTAGTCGCGGCTACCATAGACATTGGCCAGCCGCACCACGGCGGTCTCGACGCCGTAGGTATTGTGGAAGACGCGGGCGTAGAGTTCCCCGGCGGCCTTGCTGGCTCCGTAGGCATTTTTGGCGTTGAAGGGTGCCTCTTCGCGTACCGGCAACTCTTCAACGTCGCCATACACCTCGCGTGAGGAGGTGAAGACGACCCGGCGCACCCCATTCAGGCGGGCAGCTTCGAGGACATTCACCGTACCGGCCACATTGGTACTGAAGGAGTAGTTCAGGTCGCTGACGGCACCCATCACATTTGATTGGGCGGCGAGGTGGTAGATGAGCTCGGCACCGGCACACAGGCTGCGCATGGTCTCGGCGTCGCGGATATCGGCAGTGACCACCTGTACCAGCGGATTATCGCGGTGCTGGGCCAGATTAGCCGGGCGACCACGGAGCATCGAGTCGATCACGATCAATTCGCCGGCCTGATCGCGTACCAAGCGATCAACCAGATGACTACCAATAAATCCCGCCCCACCCGTGATGATGATCTTCATAGTTTGTTGCCTTTGGTATTGTTTAGTCGTATTTTGCGGCACAGCCGCTAAATACGACCAAAATAAAGATCTTCGAGGTGGCTGTACTGCCCCAACTGTGGGTTTTAGGGCGGTAGCCCTAAACTTCATGCGTATGGCGCAGCCGCCCCCAAACCCCCACCGGAGGTGGCTGTTCACACTTCTCCTAGCCTCCAGGTTTTGACGCAAAGACGCAGAGGCGCAAAGCCTGCAACAACCCTTTGCGTCTTCGCGCCTTTGCGTCAACACGAGGTTTCTTTTACCCCAAGTGTGAACAGTTACCACCGGAGGTGGCTGTGCTGTTGCATATATTGTATGCTACAATGAAGCGGTTTCGGCTTGTAGATGCGCTGAGTAATAGCCCATGATCAATGAGACGAATGCGGGACCTACCGAGAACGGTGATGACTTTGGTCTGAGTGCGGTGCGTGAGTTGCTGCGCTTGATGAACCAAACGGATATTACCGAGATTCTGATCGAGCGTGGGGATACTAAACTGCATGTGAAGCGCGGGACGACCGTGCAGCTTGCGGCGGTTCCTCATGCGCCCGTGGCCCAGACACTGGCCCCGCCGGTGGCAGCGATGGCTCCTCAGCCTATGCCTCCATCCATGGCCCATGCGCCAGTAGCGGCGGAGGTCGCGGTACCGACTGGGCATACCATCACCGCGCCGATGGTGGGGACATTCTATGCTTCCCCTTCACCCAAGGATGCCGCCTTTGTGCAGGAGGGTGATAGCATCCAGGTCGGCGATTCGGTGGGCATCATCGAGGCTATGAAGATGATGAATGAGATCGAGAGTGATGTGGCCGGGCGGATCGTCCGTATTCTGGTCACCAATGGTCAGCCGGTCGAATATGGCCAGCCACTCATGGTGGTAGAGCCGGTATAGGGTCGAACGGTGATGCAGGCACTTGGCGTTGCACAGCTCAATAGCTATCTGCGCGAGTTGCTTGAAGCGGATGAGATTGTTCGCGATCTGTGGGTGGTGGGCGAGATCTCCGAATTTCGCCGCTACCCATCGGGGCATTGCTACTTTACCCTCAAGGATGAAGGTGCGACCCTGCGCGGGGTGATGTGGCGTACCTTTGCAGATCGGCATGCGAGTCTGCCCCGGGTTGGTGATGCGGTGCTGGCCCATGGTAAGGTCTCGATCTATGAGACGCGGGGCGAGTTGCAGTTGGTCGTGGATACGATCATGTCTGCCGGGGTGGGGTTGCTCAATGCACGCTTTGAGGAGTTGAAGCAGCGTCTCGCCGCCGAGGGGCTGTTCAACCCGGAGCGGAAACGCCCACTCCCAGCGATGCCGCACCGAATCGGGATTGTTACCTCACCACAGGCGGCGGCACTTCAGGATATGCTCACGATCCTCCGTCGGCGCTTCCCCCTCACCGAAGTTCTGATTGCGCCCTGTGTTGTGCAGGGTGAACGTGCGCCCGATAGTATTGTCGAGGCGCTCTATGCGATCTACCAGGCCGAGGTTGATCTGATCATTCTGGCACGTGGGGGTGGTTCGATTGAGGATCTGTGGTGCTTTAATGATGAGGCGGTGGCGCGGGCCGTCTTTGCCAGCCCGGTGCCTTTGATCACAGGGGTGGGCCACGAGACCGATACGACAATTGTGGATTTTGTGGCCGACCTGCGGGCACCGACGCCCTCGGCAGCGGCGGAGTTGGCGGTACCGGCGCTGAGCGATCTGTATGCTGAGATCGCCTATCTGCGCACGCGGCTTCATATGGGCGTCTCGATCCAGTCCCGCCGTGAACAAGGTGATCGTCTCGTCCAGCGGATGAATCAGGTTGCCCCATTGCGCCGCATTACGCGGGATCGCCAGCAGCTTGATGATCTCGCACGCCGCCTGATGGCCCAGATGGTTCGCCGTACCGAACTGCGCCGCAGCCACCTGCGGGGCCTACAGGCTCAACTACAAGCACTTAGCCCCTTGGCGACCCTCGTGCGTGGCTATGCGCTGGTGCGCCGAGTCAGTGATGGTCACCTTCTCACCGATCCTGATCAGGTGAATCTTGGTGAACACCTGGTTATTACCACCCGCTCCGGCGACCTGCATGTCCAAGTGATTGTCCCAACCGATGAGGATGAATGCAGATGAATGATCAATCCCCCGTTCATACCTACGAAACCCGCTATGCACGCTTGCAGGAGGTGGTAGTTCAGCTTGAATCGGGCGATCTCCCACTTGAGCAGAGTCTCACGTTGTATGAAGAGGGGATTCGTCTGGCGGCTGAGTGCCAAGCACTGCTTGATGCGGCTGAGTTGCGGATTCAGCAACTCCAAACGGGTGATGTGAGTGGGTAAGCGGGGGGGCCATGTACCAAACAGAATCGGTTCATACCTATCCACGGATGCTGATCAGCGCGGTTGCTTGGCTCTGCACGCTCCTGGTGGTGCTCACCTCGGCGCAGGTCGGGTTTGCCTTTCTACGCTCCTTCTGGGGGCTGTATGGCCAGCCTGCGGATCTCATCACTGAGTTGCCTGTGTTGGGGAGCTTGGTATCTTGGATTGCAACCGACTCGTATTCCTCCGCTCAGCTAACTACATTTGGCCCCATATTGATCGAACCGCTGCTGCTTGCTGCATTGGCGCTCTTTGCGACGTTGATTCTGCGCAATGCCTTTCCGGCGGTGCGTACTAGTTCGCAGGGGCTGTTGGTCGAGTTCGCTGGCTCGTGGTTGCCGATTCCCTGGGAACATGTGCTGGCGGTGAAGGTGACCGAGGATCACGCCAGTGAGCATTTTGTGTTGCTGGTACAGACGGACAAGCAGCATCTGACGCCCTGGCATCGGGTTTATAGCCTCTTCTATGCACATGGCATGAACTGGCAACCAGCCTTCTATATCACCTCAAGCATCAACGACTTTGATGGGTTGGTTCAGACCATGCTGAGCGAGAGTGAGCGAACCTCCCGCGCCAGTGAGACGGCACAGCCCATCCAGTTGCAGGAAGATGCGCAGTCGCCGGTCTTCCGCCTGATCCTCAGCCCCAAGGCATTCTTCAGCCATAAACCACGCGAGGGTCATGCCGACAACTCTGCCCGCCCAGTAGTAGCCGCATCGCCGTTGGGGAGTCCTTCCGCATCAGTCTATCCGGCACGCATCACTGGGTTAGTCAAAGCGGCGGTGAGCGTACTGGTGATCGTGACCATTTTGCGCTATTTGGGGGTCTGGGCGCACGTTCTCGCGCTTGAATTTCCGGCGCTGCGCTGGATTCCGCTCTTTGATTGGGGTGGCGGCGATCCCGCCTATCGCCAACTCTTCCAATCCTATGCTGAGAGCGGCGTCCCCTTTATGGGCATCCCGGATCGTCCGGATCTGCCCGCACCGTGGTGGATTCTGGTTGCGGCACATCTGATGTTGCTCTTCAGTATCGCGGTGATCTTCTGGGTCAGCCACCTCTTCCCAGCGTTGGAGGTGCGAGGAGAGGGCATTGCGGTGTACGATTGGCTGAGGCGGCGCTGGCGGTTAGTTCCGTGGCAGCGAATTCATGCGCTCAAACTGACCGAGATCTCCGAAGAGAGCCAGGTCTTGCTGCTGCAAAGCCGCGCATTGCCACTGAGCCAGAGTTTCACCAGCCTGCTCTACGATGGAAGTGTGACACCGGGGGTGGTGATCACCTCGGCGATCAGCAACTTCCAGCCGATGTTGGAGCAGTCACTTGGTCAGATTGTCGCCTTGGAGGAGGCGGGCGGACCGACGATCTTGCAGCAAGAGGCGCGTTCAACGTTGTTGTGGCACGCCATGGATGGGCGGGGGGCGCGTGAGGCGATGGTGAGTGTGGTGCGCTCTGATCCTGACACGCGCACCTTGCGGATACCGACTCTGATCCCAGCAGCGGCCCGCATGGCACTGATTGCCCTACCTCCGGCGCTACTGATTGTGCTGGCGGGCCTATTGGGGAATGTGGTGCCCGGATGGGGGATACTCTTTGCGGCCTTGGGGATCTGGCTCTTGGGGATGATCGAATGGCCAATGATCACCTTGGCCTCGACACTTCTGGATGAAAAGACGGGTGGCGGCGAGGATGGTTACCGGGCAGTGCCACTCTACCCGACCAGCCAACTACCCCGTTTACTGCCACTCATAGCGGCGCTGGTGGTACAGATCGCGGGCATTGTCGTCTTGCCAGTTCTGGCCTGGATCGGGGCGATGGTGTGGACTTTCTGGCTGGCGCGCGGTTTTTGGGAGGCGCTCTACGAGTGGCGCGATAGTCAGGCGATTCTGGGTGGGTTATTGCCGATTGTGTGGCAACTGTTGGTGTTGATTGTCTATTTGGTGGTGGGGTAGTTGCTATTCAGCGCTCTTCCGTAATAACCAGCAGCCCGGAGATTTGTTGAAAGTCATCAGGGTTGTGGGTTATCAACGGTAGATTGTAGCGTAGAGCGGTCGCAGCTATCCATGCATCCTGGGGTGAAAGAGGGAGTCCAGCGGCGCTACGGGCGGCACGTACCTTTCCCCAATAGCGACAGACCTCGATATCAACCGGGAGTAATGTGTAGCGATTCAGATGCTGTTCCAATTGAGTGATACGGGCTTCACCCCAATGACGTAAGGCTGCCCACTGGAACAACTCTGCAATCGTCATAATAGCAAGTGCATGTTCTTGATTGAGTAAATGCGGCGCATATAGGTTGGCACGTGTGTCGTGTTTAAGTACAAATGAGACAATATTGGTATCAAGTAGAACAGTAGTCATTGATCGCTCATTCGGTCAGCTGCGCGTTGCTCGGCGATGAAGTTATTGATAGCGTCAGCACTTTCGTCTTCTGGCCAGAAGTCAGCCGCCATCATCGCCAAGTCGGTGACGGGCGGGGTGTGGCGCACCACTGGCGGAAGTTCGATACTAGGTTGTTGATAGCCCTCTTGGAGACCTCGTAACAACTCTTGGATGAGTTGGAGTTGATCAATAGGTGAGAGCTTGCGGGCTGCCATTCGCACTTGTTCGACAGTGGTCATGGTATCTCTCCTCTAGTTTACTATGAGCTAGTATACCATTGTTCTAAATCCACCGAAGTTGGTATAATATCCGCGCCGCAGATCGGGCCTTGTGGTGGCCCTGATATCTGTGCGGAGGAACTATGCCGAGTCTGGCGATTGTCATTTTGAATTATAACCGGGCCGATCTGCTTGCGGATTGCCTCGAATCGATCTATGCGACGCCGACGCGCTGTGCTGTAACGGTCTGGGTGGTGGATAACGCCTCGCGTGATGGGAGCGCTGAGGTGGTGCAGACGCGCTTCCCCCAAGCCAAGTTGATCGTCAGTCCGATTAATGGTGGCTATTCGCATGGCAACAACTTGGCGCTGCGCCAGATCCTGAATGCCCCTACTTCACCCGACTATGTGATGTTGCTGAATAACGATACACTGGTACCCGCCGGGGCGCTCGATGGCTTGGTGGAGTATCTGGAGCAGCATGGCGAGGTGGGTGCGGTTGGCCCGAAGTTGCTCTTACCCGACGGGTCGCTCGATCTGGCATGTCGGCGCAGTTTCCCCACCCCGGAGGTGGCGCTCTACCGGATGCTCGGCCTTGCACAGATCTTCCCGCGCAGCCCGCGTTTTGCGCGCTACAACATGACCTACCTCGATCCCGATCAGGAGACTGAGGTGGACGCACTTGTGGGGGCGTGTATGCTCGTGCGCCATAGCGTGCTGCGTGAGGTGGGGCTGTTGGACGAAGCCTTCTTTATGTATGGCGAAGATCTGGACTGGGCGTACCGGATCAAAACGTATGGTTGGCGTATTGCCTACTACCCACGGGTGATCATCCACCACTACAAACGCGCTGCGAGTACTCGGCGGGCAATTCCTTCGATTCGGGCCTTCTATGCTGCGATGCGCATCTTCCATCGCAAACACTACGCCGCCACCACCCCAGCCGCACTAAATGCGCTGATCGAACTAGGCATTACGCTAAAGGAGTTGCTTGCCCTTGGCCGCAATTACCTCCTCCCCCCAGCCGCGCGCCGGGTCGGATAGACCCCAGGCCCAACTCTACCCACGCACATGGCGGGCACTGTTGCGAGCCGGGCTGATAGCGTGCGATCTGGTGGCCATCAATGGGGCCTTTATCGGCGTCTATATTAGTAACTTGGAAGCCATGCGTAATGCGGGCCTCCTGCTGCCCTCTGACCCATTGGTGGCGATGCGGTTTCTACTGCTCTTCAACCTGGCCGCGATGCTGGTCTTTACCTTTAACGGCCTGTATGAGATGCGACGCGGTGCTTCGCGAGTGGATGAAGCCTTCAAGGTGCTGACCTCGATCTCGCTGACGACCGTGGTTGCTCTGTTGATCAACACCCTGCTCCCCGAATTGGGTGCGGTTGATCTGCCCTGGAGCCGCGATGTGCTGGCCTGGAGTTGGCTGATCGCCCTCTTTGCTTGCGTTACCCTGCGGGTTCTGCATCGCTGGGGGGTGGTCTGGTTACGCAGGTATGGGATTGATACACGCCGGGTGCTGCTGGTGGGGGCACGTGAGCCGGGGCTGTTGGTATGGAATACGATCCGGCGGCGACCCGATCTGGGCTACCGGGTGCAGGGCTTCATCTCGGATAGTGCCCCGGTTGGGACGATCATCGAGGATTTGCCGGTGTTGGGGCGCACGGCGCAACTGGGGCGGGTGGTGCGGGCGACCCAAGCTGATGAGGTGATCATCGCGCTGTCGGGGCGCTCAACCCAAGACTTGATGGAGATCATCAGCTTGGCCGAAGACGAGTCGGTGGAGATCAAGGTCTACCCGGACACCTTCCAATTGATCACCAATAACGAGGTTTCGATTGGTGACCTGAGCGATCTGCCACTGGTGAGCGTGAAGAATGCGGCCCTGGACATCCCCTGGAACCGGGCACTCAAGCGGGCGATGGATGTGGTTGTCTCGTCTATGCTCTTATTGGTAGCGGCACCTTTGATGCTGTTGATTGCCCTAGCGATTCGGCTCGATTCCAAAGGGCCAGTCTTCTTCTTGCAAGAGCGGATGGGGATGGACGTACAGCCGTTCTGGATGCTCAAGTTCCGTACTATGCGAGTTGATGCAGAAGCGTTGGGGACTTGGACAACCCCCAACGACCCACGGGTGACGCGGGTGGGGCGGGTATTGCGCAGCAGTAGCTTAGATGAGTTGCCTCAGTTGATCAACGTCTTGATTGGCCAGATGAGCTTGGTGGGGCCGCGCCCGGAGCAACCGCGCTGGATCGAGCAATTCAGCCAGCAGATCCCGCGCTATATGCGTCGTCACAAAGAGAAGGCCGGGCTTACCGGCTGGGCGCAGGTGAATGGGCTACGCGGCGATACGAGTATCGAAGATCGTACCCGCTACGACCTCTACTATATCGAAAATTGGTCGTTGCTGCTGGACATCAAAATCATCCTGCGCACGATTGCGAATTTCCTGACTGGGAAGCAGGAAAACGCATATTGACAGTGCATAGTTCTAGGTGTATAATGCCCACTTGGTTGAGCCAATCAACCGGCTTATTCGCGCCCCCCGTTACGTTTTTGGGTCACGGGTTTCGCGTTTCGGGAAGGCACCCGACACACGTAACACGCAACACCGAACGCGAAGCGGATAGCGCCACTGCGACTGTCGCTGGTGACATGTTAGCAGAGTGGTGGCGTCGGGCGGGCTTATGTGAGGCAGTATGGACAGTTCTGACAATTTATGCGCACATACGCTGCGCCATCCAGACTGCACCCCTGTGACGCCTCCTAACGGAGGGCGGATTGGAATCCGCCTGGGCGCGTAGACGATACGCGCCGCTCCTCTCGGATGGCTCCTGCACACGGATGCAGGGGCTTTTTTGATCCCCGTAGCGTATTCACGGCCACATATGGCAACGCGGTTGTGCGTTATGCACGACGGCATGGCTGTGTGCGGTCTGCGTTCGCCACAGCCGGTCATTTCTCACTTCTGGGAAGATCATCCTTGTCTGTAGGAGGGCATTGGTACAGTTGAAGCAACAGATCTACGCCGAGTACATCCAGGATCGCCATGGCATTGCCCCGGAGGGGCCGTTGACTGATTTTCTCACCCGTGAGCAGGGCCAGATCCTGCTGGGTGGGCAAGCTAACCTGAACCGGTTGGCCAACCGCCATGGTGCCCCGCTCGAAGTGGTCTATACTCCGCAAATTACGACCCAGGTGGAGCGCATGCACGCTTGGGCCGCGCAGGCTCGCCACAACAGCGAGTATACTGGTACCTTCCTCTATGCCTACGCCACCAAGGCCAACTTTGCCGCTGAGGCGGTGGCGACCGCTCTTGCGGCGGGGGTACACTATGAGACATCGGCGGCGGCCGATGTGATGATCGCCCATCGTCTCTGGCGGCAGGGAACGTTGCCGAAGGGACGTTTGATCTTTTGCCACGGATCAAAGGAGCCGAACTATTTGGCGGCGATTCGCGAGCTACGCAGCGATGGTTGTGAGACGCTTACGCCGGTCTTGGATGACCTGAACGAGCTTGAGGATCTGATCAGCAGCCCGCATGTGATGCAATTTGGGGTACGCGAGCGGGCGGCGGGTAATCGGGATGGTCGCCATCCGGGCCAGGATCGTTTTGGCCTGAGTGGGGCTGAGATCACCCAGGCGGCGGAGATGATCGCCGCGAGTCGCCACCGGCTGGTGCTCTATCACGCCATGATCGGGAGCCAGGTGGAGGATGAGGCGCACTTCCTCAACACGCTGCGCGACTCGGTAGAGGGTTACTGCCGCCTCCGTCAGCAGGTGCCGACACTGCGCTACTTCAACTTTGGTGGTGGCGTACCGACATCGGGCTACCGGCTGGGGTTTGAGTTTGACTATGTCGGCTTCCTGACCCGTCTGATGCGGGTGATCCGTGACACCTGCGCCGAGTATGATGTGCCGATGCCGGATCTGGTGGGCGAGTTCGGGCGCTACACCGTGGCGACCCACAGCGTCTTTTTGCTGGAGGTCGGTGCGGTGAAGGCCGGGCAGGCGGGTGAGCCGGACTGGTACTTGGTGAACGGGAGCCTGATGGTGAGCCTGCCGGACAGCATTCTGGTTGAGGGGCAGGAGTTTGTGATCGTGCCCTTGAACGGCTGGGATCGTCCGGTACGCCCGGTGCGGCTGGCTGGGCGGCGCACCTGCGATAGTGACGATGTCTATCCGCGCCCGGATCAGCCCCCGCTGATGTTACCCGACATTGGCGAGGGATTGGTGCTGGCCATCTGCGGGGTAGGCGCCTACCAGCAGATGATTTCGGGGCGGGGCGGGGCGCATCACTGCCTGAGTCCGGAGCCAGCGCGGGTCGTCTTTAGCCAAGTCGAGGGGCGGCTGCAATCGCGCTATGTTCCGCAGCAGGATCAGGCGACGATCATGCGCTTGTTGGGCTACCCACCGCAGCAGCAGCCAGTGCCGTTGCGGATTGCACCCTCCGCACCGATCCCGATCAGCCTGGGGGCCATGGCGGCACGGCGGCGCATGCGTGAACGGGTGGCGCGGGCGCGGTAATATTTGGGGGAGGCGAAGCCGCCTATTGGTGTGAACTTTAGGGCTAACGCCCTAAAACCCATGTTGGGGCTGCGTCCCAAACCCCAATTTTTGTTGTGTTTTGGCGGCGAAGCCGCCAAAACACAACAAAAAAGTTCTTCGGGGGAGGCGAAGCCTCCCCCAAACCTCCACTGAAGGTCGAGGCGCAAGGTATTGCGCCTCGACCTTCTTTTCTGTTAAAATTGTAATCTACGTACCGGGTTGCACGAAGGAGCAGTGCTATGTATATCTTGGTAGCTGATGACGATATCCCCAGTGTCAAGCTGACCTCGTTTGTGCTAGAAGAGGCTGGGTATCGCGTAATCAAGGTGTACGATGCGCAGAGTGTCCTTCAGGCGGTTGATCAGCATAACCCGGATCTCATTCTGCTTGATGTCATGATGCCCAAGTCAAATGGCTTTGATATTTGCCGCCAGATCCGGCGCAACTCAGATGTCCCGATCATCTTTCTTTCGGGGCGCTCGCAGCTTCAGGATCGAGTGATGGGCTTGCAGATCGGGGGTGATGACTATTTGGTCAAGCCCTACGAGCCATCTGAACTATTGGCGCGGGTTGAGGCGGTGTTGCGTCGGCGCAATAGTGATCTGTTGAGCACCTCGTCACGCCTGAGTCAGGGTGATTTGACCCTTGATCCGGTGGAACATAAGGTTATCTTTACCGATGGGCGTACTATAGAGTTAACGCCACTCGAATTCCGTTTGCTCTACTACTTAATGAAGAATGCCGGACGGATCTTGAACGTGAGTCAGATCCTCAGCAAAGTCTGGGGCTATGATTACGAAGGCGAGGGCAATCTGGTGGCGGTCTATATACGGCGTCTACGCACGAAGATTGAGCGTGATCCCGAACATCCGCGTCATGTGATAACGGTGCGTAATCTGGGCTATAAGTTTGAAGCCTGAGACAAGACGCCAGGAGGCGTTGTTCATGGCTACGACCGATATGCTCTTTGCGCGTGCAGAGCCATGGGTACGAGCAACGATGCGCGACTGGCTCCTGATGATCATCTTACTCATTATGATGGTGTTCTGGTCGTTGTCTCAGCTACCCCTGAACACCATTGTGGCGGGTGGGTTGCTGCTCTATACCGCCTTTCATTTTGGTTGGTTGCTGGCGTTGCGAGATGCGCGGATGAGCCAGCATCAACTACAACTCCGTGGAGTGCAGATCGCTGGCATATTGGCTGATGTGGCGATCTCATTCTGGTTGATTGTTGCGGTTGCGCCCTTCAAATTGATCATCTTTCCGATCTATATGGTAATGGCCTTGAAGGTGGTCTACTCTTGGCGTACCTTTTTGCCGGTCGTGCTCGTTCCAACCCTGTTTGGGCCGCTCTATTTAGCAGCGAGTTATCGCATTGGGGTTGATTTTGGGATGTTACGAGCGGATCAGGTAGTGGGTTTTTGGGGTTTGATTGCTGCGAGTTGTTTCTTTGTTTGTCTGCTGTTTGTCCTCGCGGAGCGCCGCTTGCGCCGTACTGATGATCTTGATCTGCAACTGATTCAGATGCGGGTTGAGTATGATGCGCGGGTGGCGGAACTCGAGAGTAGTAATACCGACCTGCGGGTACGTATTCGGCGTCAGCAGTCGTTGGAGGAGAGTCTGCGGGCAATCACGGGTTCGTTGAGTCTCGATGAGGTTCTGAGTCAGATTCTGGATAGTATGATGCAGATGATCGGGGCACCACGGGTGAGTGCTGCCGGGCTGAGTCTGGTGAGTGGAGCGGGGTTTACCCACCGTACCTTGGGGATGGGTGGGGGCGCACCGCATCTGTGGGCGGAGCCGTTGGCCCAACAGGTGGTGCAGAGCCATTCGCCGGTGGTGGTCGGGGATGCGCTGCTGGATGCAGATTGGAGTTACCTGCAACGGGCTGGTATCCTTTCGGCGCTGAGTGTGCCGCTCGTTGATCCGCATAATCAGGTCATTGGGTCGCTCACGGTTGTGAGTGCTCAGCGTCATGCCTTTACTCCCACCGATGCACGCCATCTCACCTCATTTAGTATCCAGGCCAGTGTGGCCATCCAGAATGCCGAATTGCATACACGCCTCGAACATCAACAAGCCATGCTTCAGGCGGTGGTGCGGGATATTGGTGATGGCCTGATCGTGGTGGATGCGCAGGGGGCGATGGTGATCGCGAACCCGGTGGCGTATCAGACTCTCCAGAAGAGTGATGCGAATGGTGATGGGTTGCGTGATGAACTGGATCACATGAGTCGAGAATTGCGGGCGCAGCCCCAACCATTGATTCAGCGCGAGATTCACTTTGGTGAGGATGATCAGCAACGGGCCTACCAGATCTTTGCCTCGCTGGTGCGCACCGAGGCTGATGATGATGCGAGCTATGTAGCGCTGGTGATTCATGATGTGAGCGATCAGAAGTTGCAAGAACGGCGGCGATTTGAGTTTATTTCTATGGTTTCGCATGAGTTGCGTAATCCATTGAATACCCTCAATGGCTTCCTCAAGGTGGTGTTGCAAGGTAAAGCTGGCCCACTCACTGCGTTACAACAGGAGTTCTTGGGCTTAGCCGATAATCAGGCCGATGCACTCAAGGGGCGTATTACCGAGTTGCTCGAATTTAATCGGCTTGAAGCGGGACGCTTGCGCCTTCAGCCGCAGTGGTCTAATCTCGCTGATCTGTTGCGGAGTACGAATACTCGTTTCCAGATTCTGGTTGAGCAGTTTGGCTTGACAATAGAGGCGGCTATTCCTGAGAACATCCCAGAAGTGCTGATGGATCCGGAGCGGATTGGTCAGGTGCTTACTAACCTGATCGAGAATGCAATGAAGGCAACCCCGGCAGGAGGAAAGATCGTTCTGCGTGCGGTCGTACATGAACAGTATGTACAGGTACAGGTTGCAGATACTGGGGTGGGAATTCCAGCGGAGCAACGCGAGAAGATCTTTAGCAGTTTTTATCGCTTAGAGCATAAATCCTCGCCGCATGGTGTGCATCTTGGCTTGGGGCTTTCGATCTGTCACCAGATTGTTGAGGGACACAACGGGCGGATCTGGGTGGAGAGTGAGGTCGGCCAGGGAAGTTGTTTTAACTTCACCATTCCTCTGGTGCGGCGCGAACAGATGATCCGTGAACCTGCCGCTTGATGATATTGTCACCGTTCTCTTGCGCTACCTAACGATATGTTAACGCCGGACACTCTGGAAGAGTGCGATCATGCACTGGTATGATCGTCGCGGGTATCACTGATGATGCCCCTGGAGAGAGAGGTTTGTGCATGAATGTGGCATTGATTGCTCTTCCGAGCGCCAATACGGTATGCATACCTCCGTTGAGTTTAGCCTATCTTGCCACGTTATTGGAGCAGCGGCGTCATATTGTGCGCATCTATGATCTAGGGCTTGATCCAGAGACGGCGTGGAGTAGTGCATTTTTGCCACTGCGCTCATTTCGCCCGCACATATTGGTGGTGGCTGGTGATCAGGCCGAACTCCGCACAGCGGCGTTAGAGGCGTTGCATCAAGATCAGCATGAGCATGTCTTAGTGCTTCCGATGAGCCGTAGCAGTTTGGATGCACATCATGTCTGTTGTGAAGCACTGACCTGGATTCAGCAGCAGCGGGGTGGAACTGACGGTTGTCAGCAGAATCTTGCAGCGCTTGAGTCGATAGATGCGCTGCCCTTCCCTTCCCGCCATTTGCTCTCGTTGGAGGGCTACAACCTGCGTGCGGTGGGCGGGGAACTCCAGACGACCATGCTGATTGCGGGCCGTGATGTGCGTAAAGCGGGGGATGTGGTTTTGCGGGTGCCGAGTCAGATCGTGGCCGAGTTGCGCACGGTTGCGGCGGAGTTTGGGTTACGCCACTTTCTCTTCCCCGATGTGCTGTTGACGATGGATCATGCGTGGTTGGTGGAGATGTTGCGCCTCCTGTGTGATGCCCAACTTATGGTGCGTTGGGAGGCGAGTGCTGATGCCGAGTTACTGGATGCGGCGCTGATGGTGCCGCTGGCGCAGGCTGGCTGTGAGGCGCTGACGCTGACGATGCGAGCCAGTCGGGTCTTTGAGTCGGCGGAGACGCGTCACCGGGTCAGCCACGTAGTCAGTAGCGCCCATGATCAGGGGATCTATGTGCGCGCCAATGTCTTGCTTGAACCGCCGTATGAGTCGGTGCCGCATCTGGTGGATGTTGCGGCGACCTTTAATCTGGATGCGGTGTGTTTTGAGGTGCCCGCAGCCGAGGTGGTGGGGGCGAGTGCAGACACCACCCAGGTGGCGAAGTTGGCGCATCAGATCTATGATGCGGGGCGGGATCGGCAGCGCTTCATCAACCGTTTTGGCCCCGCTCTGGGTAGTCTGATCTGGCGCTTGCGTGGGCAGCGCGGATCGAGTTAGGTTATTCGATACTATTGCGTAGAACGCCTAGCCCGGTTATTTCTAGTTCGACCACATCCCCACGGGCGAGCCACGGCCCATAGCCTTGGGTGAGTTCGAGCAGACAGCCGCTCCCGACCGTACCACTTCCCAGTACATCGCCGGGGTAGAGGGTGACATCGCGGCTGGCGTGGGCGATCAGGTCGGCAAAGCGGTAGTACATACTCGCCGCGTTTCCGGATGAGCGCACGACCCCATTCACCCGTGCCTGCATGGTGAGGCTCAAGTGCCCATCATCATCGGCATAGATCTCCAGTTCATCTGGCGTAACCAGCCAGGGGCCGAGTGAGGTGGCGAAATCCTTCCCCTTGGCCGGGCCGAGGCCGATGGCCATCTCCTGGAGCTGGAGGTCGCGGGCACTCCAATCATTCATGATCATATACCCGGCGATATAGTCGTTCGCCTCGTCGGGGCTGATGTTGCGCCCGGTGCGCCCGATGACGCAGGCCAGTTCGAGTTCGTAGTCGAGCGCCTCGCTCTGGGGCATGGGGATCGGGGCATCGGGGCCGTAGATAGCGGCGTGGTTGCTGAAGTAGAAGGTGGGGATTCGGTACCACTCGCTGGGGACGGGCTGGCCACGCAGGGCGGCGGCGGCGGCGACGTGCTGTTCAAAGGCGAAGAAGTCGCGCACGCTGGCAGGGCGGGGTAGTGGAGCGAGGAGGCGCACTTGGGTGAGGGGGAGGAGCATAGCTGCGCCACCCAGGTGGAGTTCGCTGTTGCCCATCTCCGCCCCACCGCTCAACTGGATCACTGCCGCGACAATCTCGGCGGCGGTTTCGAGGTTACCCTCATCCTGATCGGCCTGGAGCAGACTGAGCAGATCCCAGCGCTGCGCTTCAGCCTCTTCGAGTACGAGGGGGGCGGCGGCGGCCAGATCGACCACGGCGGTACCGAGTAGGACACCGGCGCGGGGCGGGCCAGCGGGGGGGCTAAAGGTGACAAGACGCATCGGGCTTCCTTTCTGCGTAGGTGGTAATCGTTCACACTTCTCCTAGCTTCCAGATTTTGACGCAAAGACGCAGAGGCGCAAAGCCTGCAACAAAACCTTTGCGTCCTTGCGCCTTGGCGTCAACACGAGGTTTCTTTACCCCAAATATGAACCGTTACCGCAGGCGCAGGGTTTGTGGTAGGCTACATTCAGTATAATTCTACAACAGTTAGGTGCGATCATGCTCTATCAGGCGGAGAGATATAGTGGCGGACGCCCGCGCATCTTAGTGGTGTTGGCGCACCCCGACGATGAGAGTTTCGGGATGGGCGGGACGTTAGCGCTCTACAGTTGGTGTGGGGCAGAGGTGCATTTGGTGTGTGCAACCGGGGGTGAGGAGGGTGAGATGGCCCCGGAGTTGCTTGTGGGCTACGCCTCGGTGGCGGATCGGCGGGCGGCGGAGTTGCGCTGTGCGGCCCAGGAGTTGGGTCTTCAGAGCGTGACGATGCTGGGCTACCGTGATTCGGGGATGCCAGGGGCGGAGGCGAACCGCCACCCTGAAGCGTTGGTGGCCCAGCCCCCTGAAGCGGTGGCCGCACGGGTTACCCATGAGATACGCCGGGTACGCCCGCATGTGGTACTCACCTTCGATCCGATTGGCGGCTATCGGCATCCCGATCATATTGCTATTCAGCAGGCAACAGTAGCGGCGTTTGCGGCGGCGGGCGATGCGGCCCAGTTTCCGGGCGATCTGCCTGCCTACCGCCCGCAGAAGCTCTACTTCCACACCTTCTCGCGGCGTTTGTTGCGCCTCGTGGTGCGGTTGATGCCGCTCTTTGGGCGTGATCCGCGCCGTTTTGGGACGAATGGCGACATTGATTTTGTGGCCTTGGCCGAGGTGGATTTCCCGATTCATGCCTCGATTGATGTCTGGCCGGTACGCCGAGCGAGTGCTGCCGCATCGGCTTGCCATGTCAGCCAGGGTGGCGGATCGGGGGGCTTACGCGGGATGTTGGGGGGGGTGCTCTTACTTTTGGGGGGCCACGATACCTTTATGCGGGCGGAGCCAGCACCTGTACCGGGGCTTCACGAACGTGATCTGCTGGCGGGGGTGCAGGTGGAGGATTGAATTGAATAGAGACGCAAGATAGTGTGTCTCTCGATAGACGCAAGATATTGCGTCTCTACCCCTTGTTATTTCGCACGTAGCGAAACATACGGAGGATTCCTGTGGGACCAATCGCATGGATCATTTTTGGCGGCATTGCCGGATGGGTGGCGAGCCAGCTTGCTGGGCGTGGTGCCCAGCATGGCTGCCTTTTCAACGTTATTGTGGGTATTGTCGGAGCGATCATCGGTGGTGCGGTGATGCAACTCTTCACGGGCGATCCGTTCACCTTCCGTGCCTTTAGCCTTTCGAGCTTTGTGGTGGCGGTGTTGGGTTCACTCATTTTGTTGGCAATTGCCAACAAGATGCAGCAGAAGCGTTAAGCACGCCGTCACTCACCACGGAGGAAGGCGGCACACTCTTCGGGGATGGCGGGGTTGATCCAGACCCCGCTGCCCAATTCAAGCCCGGCACTACGGCTGAGGCGGGGTACAATCGCCAGGTACCAGTGGAAGTAGCCATTCTCCGGCTCCTTAGTGGGCGATGAGCGCAGGATCAGGTTGTAGTCGGGATCATTGAGGTGGGTATAGAGCCGGAAGAGTACATCGCGCAGCAATGGTGCGAGATGGATCAGGGTGCTGGGATCAATGTGCATAAAGCTGGCGCGATGGGCACGTGGTAAGATCCAGATATGGAAGGGCGATGAGGAGGCATAGAGCACGAAGGCGGCAAAGTGCTCGTTTTCGGCAATCATGCGCTCACCCCGGCTCAGTTCATCGTCGAGCATGGTACAGAAGACACAGCGCCCGGTATCATCGAAGAAGCGGCGTGCCTCCTCGATGCGGTGGCGAATATCACCGGGGACGATGGGCAGGCCGATGATCTGGCTGTGGGGATGAGGCAGCGAAGCTCCGGCGCGTTCACCATGGTTTTTGAAGAAGACTAGGTGCTCAACACGCGGATCAACACTGATCTCGCGTCCACGGCGCAGATACATTTCGAGTACCGAGCGGATCTCTTCGTCGGTCATCAGGGCCATGGTGGCGTTGTGGAGCCGATGTTCGACCAATACCTCGTGATAGCCCACCCCGGTAATAAAGCGTTCGACCCCATTAAAGGTACGAATGAGTGGCCCAACCTCAGCCAAGGCGGGATACTTATTGCGTACCACCCGTGTATCCCACTCCGGCCCATCTTCGGGCAAACGGCAGACCTCAAGATCGAGCTCCTCATTGCCCACACAGAACGGGCAACGCTCGTCGTGCTCATCACGTTCGTGGGTAAAGGTGCGATCCGTTGCCTCGGCATAGACATTGGGTCGGCGGGCGCGCTCACTCGCAATGATCACCCACTCACGGGTGGCCAAGTTCTGCCGCAGCTCAGGCATGGTGTGTTCCTCCAGGACAAGCCACGATGGCTGACCCTATTGTAGGCTGAAGCGCTCTAGGCGGCAACTCTGCCCATGCCCTAATCAGGGCATGGGCAAAGTCACCTCCGGTGGGGGTTCGGGGGCGGCTTCGCCGCCCCCGAAGATCTTTTTTTGTTGTTTTTTGGCGGCGTAGCCGCCAAAAAACAACAAAAATTGGGGTTTGGGGCGCAGCCCCAAGGACTCTGCCCATGCCCTGGATACACCGTAACTATATTGACGTTCTTCAATCTATTTGCTATACTCATCATCAAGGAGTAGAATCCAACCACCAGGATCGTTCCACTTTTTTTATCGCAACTATATTGATAATTATCAATACAAGGAGCATAACCATGAACCAGCCCCTAACCGACCCCGCCGCGATTAAAGCGACTGTCCGTGAGCACTACGGGAACGCCATTCAGGCCGCCGACGGCTGCTGCGGCCCTTCCAGCAGTTGTTGTGGCCCGTCCAATTTGGAGATCACGTTCTATGGTGCCGAGACTATCGCCACGCTCCCGTCCGATATGGTTACGACCTCTTTCGGTTGTGGCAACTCGCTGGCCCTCGCTCAACTTCAATCCGGCGAAACGGTTCTCGACTTGGGTTCTGGTGGTGGCCTTGAGGTGTTGCTTGCTGCCCGTCAGGTGGGTACGGCGGGCTTCGTTTATGGTCTGGATATGACCGATGCGATGTTGGAGACTGCCCAACGCAATATGCAGAAGGTGGGTGTCACCAACGCGCAGTTCCTCAAGGGTGACATCGAGCATATTCCATTGCCCGATCAGTGTGTGGATGTAATCATCTCCAACTGTGTGATTAACCTTGCCCCTGACAAGGGCCAGGTGCTCTCCGATGCTTTTCGGGTGCTCAAGCCCGGCGGGCGATTGGCGGTCTCCGATATTGTCTTCGATGGCGATCTGAGTACACTGCCGGTGAGCGAGGCTGATCTGCGCACGGCGTTGAGTTGGGCGCACTGCTTCGCCGGGGCGTTGACGATGAGCCAATACCGCGAGATCCTTGAGGCGGCTGGCTTTACCCAGGTGAATCTGGAGGTGACTCTGCGCTATAGCAGCGCCGATCTCCAAAGCTACAATCAGGCTGAGGCGCTGCTCGCTGCCTTCCCGGCTGAGGCTGTTGCGGCTCTGGATGGTAAAATTACGAGCTGTGCGATTACCGCCCGCCGCCGAGCTTAATGTGGATGTTGGGCGGGGTATTCCACTTGGAGGACGTGATGACAAGCATCCAGATTACCCCGGCCACTCCGAGCGATCTCCCCGCTGTGCTCGCGCTGCTGAGTGCCAACGGTCTGCCGCACGATGGCTTGGCCGAGCACTTCGATACCGCGTTGGTGGCCCGCGATGGCGATACGGTTGTTGGTAGCGCGGCTCTAGAGCGGTATGGCGCGGAGGCTCTGCTACGCTCGGTAGCGGTAGCCGCCGCGCAGCAGAGCCAGGGGGTTGGTCGCCAGTTGCTCGTGGCAGCACTGTACCTCGCCCGCACCCACGGTATACGGCGGGTCTATCTGCTCACCACCACGGCAGCAAGTTATTTCTCGCGTTACGGATTTGTGCCCGTGGCCCGTGCTGATGTTGATCCGGCGGTGCAGGTCTCAGCCGAGTTTCAGGGAGCCTGCCCCGCTCGTGCCGCTCTGCTGCGCCTCGATCTTGGTGGATGAGGGTACCTCTCACCTCCAGCGCTGAAACTCGCCAACTTTCGTGATGATACCTGTAACATCGAAGGTGGTGTAGTCGCTCCCTGCGGTATACTGCCCTTCGGTGTAGAGGCCGTTCTGGCTGATGCCGCTCACACTGCCCCCTAGCATCACCGTGTAGTTCGCGCCCGACATGAGTTGCGGTGAAGAGAAGGTCAGGGTTTGATATGCTTTGCTGGGAACGAAGGTGAGGATGCTGGCCCCTTGGTTATCCTTAATGTGAATGATCTGTCCCGCATCCTGTACCGATGGGAAGTTGAGTAGAACTCCATACTGGGTTGAGTTTTCGGTGGGTGCGAGCGCCATCTGGGCACTCCCAACAGCTACGAGTGTGCCGCCATTCATGGTAAATTCATAGTCATAATCGAGCGCGGCATTCATCCGCTGGGTTGGCCCATGTACAATCACTAATCCCGCATCCATGGTGATGCTGCCGTTGATGTCGAGGCCGTCTCCCTCTGCATTGATAATCAGGGTGCCTCCGGTGATGTTCAGCGTATAGTTGACATCTGATATGCGCCCAATAGGGAAGGGCATGTTGCCGGAAGGACGATTGCCCTGCGGTGGTGGATTGTCTTGGGGTGGTGGGTTGCCTTGCGGGGCGTTCGCTTCGCCTCCGGCGGCATTGACACCATCATCCGAAGCGTTCACGTTGATCATCCCGTCGCTGATGGTGATGTGTTGGGCTTCGATGCCTTCATAGCTGCGGCTGATGCTGATCTCGCCCCCGTGAATACCCAGGTTCACTTCGGCGTGGATGGCGTCATCGCCGCTGGCCAGATTGAAGATCCCGCCGTTCATACTGATGTCGGTGTCGGCATGGATGGCGTCATCGGCGCTGTCAATTTGGATGCTGCCAGCATCAATGATCACCGCACCCGCCGCCTTTAGCCCCTTGGCTGAGGCGTCAGCAGCGAGGCTGGCCTGGCTGCCCCCGCCCGCCACGATCTGCACCTCGCCGCCACTCACCAGCAGGTCGGTCTGCGCTTGGATGCCGTCACCCCCGCTGGTGATACTGATCTGGCCGTTGCTGATCGCTACATAGCCTAGGCTGCTATCATTCTCGTTGTCGGATTTGAGGCCATCGCCGCCTGCTTCAATCGTGAGCGTGCCACCATCGATCACGAGGTAGTCCTTGCCCCGGATGCCATCATCAACCGCGTGAACCTGAATGTCACCTCCACTAATGGTGAGGCTATCTTTGCTGTTGATTCCATCGTTGTAGGCGGCTTCAATCTGCAAACTGCCAGTGCCGCTGATGTGCAGATCGGCGCGGCTGAAGAGTGCCGCGTTGGGTTCGTCCACGTCTGCGCTGGGGTAGAGGTAGGTGGCGGCGTCAGCCAAACTATTCTGGCTGCCAGCGGCAAGGACGAGCATGACGCTACTGGCCTGCTCGATCACCAGCGGGGCACTGGTGGTGCTGCGTAGTGTGGCCCCATTCAGAATGATCTCGACCGGCGCATCGTCACTGGTCTCAACAATGATCTGTCCATCATCTAGGTTTCCGCTGATCTGGTACCTGCCTGCGGTGGTGATCGTGGCAATATTCCCTTGGATCTGCACCCCCGCGCTGCTACTCTGCATGCTGGTTCCGTTCAGGCTGATCTGTTGGAGATCGCTGTCTGTTATGGTGGGTACGACTACCACCTCCGGGGTGCTCTTCTGCGCTAAAACGTCGGCGACTGTGGTGGGGGTGCTCGCAACCACCACGACCGTCTCGTTACTGGTGGATTGTGTACTCGGTGTGGCACAGGCACTCAGCAGAGTACCCGCCAAGCCGCAACTAAGGAGGGTGCGCCATAGCATCTTCATATGGGTGAAACTTTCTGGATTAGGAAAAGAGGGTCAACTCGGCTGTATCGTGCAGCAGATCAATCCGCCCGATCTCTACTCGTTGCACCGGCAAGCCCGTGCGCTGGCGCAGGTCGGCCAGGAGTTCCGCGCGCCGTTCGGGCACGATCAGATCGAGTCGCTCGTAGGTGACGCGGTTGCGTGATTGGAACGTGAAGCCCCAACCCTGCTCTAAGACATAGAGCAGCACAATCACAAACCCGTTCGCCAAGAGCAGTTGCCCAAACGCCCCATTCGGTGTCAACACGGCATTGATCACCGGCAGTGCGATCAGCACGAAGAGGTAGGTCATCTCGCGGATGGGCGTCTCTTCGGTGCGGTAGCGCAGTACCGAGAAGATGGCGAAGAGGCCGAAGCCCACTCCGATACTCAGTTCGACGCTGGTGAGCATGGCCAAGACGAAGTAGATCAGGCTGTTGAAGGCCAGAAACGAAAAGACGTAGTTGCGATCCGGGGTGCGCACGGCATAGATGCCTCGCGTGATCACCAGTGCGACCACCAGATTGAGGCTTGCGCCCAGGGCAAGGCTGAGAAGATCGGTATTCATGGTGTTATTCATTTCCAGCAAGCTGCTCAATGATCCGCAGATGGGGCTTGAAGCGGTTGTGCTTGATGTGTGGGTAGAGCATGGCTACACCGACACAATATTTGCTGAACCCGTGGGGCCGAACGCCCGCCGCCTTGAACTGCTGCATTATCCCCGATCTTCGTTCCACCCCCGCCTGCTTCACTTCAACCACTGCCAAGTTGGGCAACGCCAACATCGTGTCGGGGCTGCCGAAGCGCAGACCGAGGTCTATCGTGACCCGCTCCTGCGCACTTCGGTTCACGAGCGTGATGCGGGAGAAGCTGTTCCAGAGTTGCGAGCGCAGGCTGGGCACAGTCCCCGTCAGATACCGCGCCACAAAGGCGTCGAGATCCTGGCTCCAGTGTGTGACCATGCGCGGCGTGGTGATACGTTGCTTGAGGGTGCGCCCCTTGTTGCTCTTCTGTTTCAGTTCAACAAAGGACTGCCCGCTATTGAGGTAACAGCGGCTGCGCAGTTTGTAGCGGTTGCCGCGTCCTGCATGATGTTGGAGGTAGAGATCAAACGTGGGCGTATCGAAATAGAGCGTCTGGTAGCCAAACACACGGCTACCCGCCATCTCTAACACATCATACTGATCGGCGACCGCTTGCAGAATATCGGCAAGTTGGGCACGCCGCAGCAGATACTTCGTGTCGGTGCGGTTTTGCAAGGCCACCGCATCCATCTGATCCAGACTAATCGGGCTGAAGTGCGCCAGCAGGTGCGCCATCGGTTGACCTGGCCTCTGCCGCAACGCCACCGGCTGCTGCGGCATGGCGCTGAGGGTCGGAGTAAACGAACGAGCGAACATCGCGCCACGCTCCTGGATTCACGGGTGCCATCTGCACCTGTGAGGAGTATAGGGGCGCGATGTTTAGATGCGATAAAGGAGTTTCGTAGTTTCTGGATCTAGTGGTCAAAGACCACCGTCGCCGTACCATCGGGGCAGACACCCGGTATCCCATCATAGTGTATCGTCAGTGTGATGCCGTTGGGGGTGTAGGTACCTGACAGCGAACCGTATGGATCTGTAATCGCACTAACACCATCAAAATCGCCCGAAATGTACAGAAAACCAGTCGTGTCATCCGGCGGTGGACATCCGGTACGAAAAGAGATATCCCCACCATACAGTTTGTCACCACTAACACAAGCCCAACCAATAAAGGGGCCATCATCGCCAGCAGGAATGATCCATGGGCCAGGTGGCTCGTAGGGTTCCATGGCAAAGCATTTCCGTGGCTTGCTGTTGGGCGTGATTTCAACGTCCGGAATCGATTCACGATCTTGGGTAAAGTAGATGCTGTTGCTCGCAATCCCCTGCACAGTGACAATCACGTGCCCACTGCCTAGCGCATCGGGCGCGATCACCAGAATCTCAGTGTCGCTCCACGTCTCGACCTTGGCCACATCACCGGCAAAGGTGACGCTACTGCGCCTCTGGTCGGGGCCGAAGTTGCGCCCAGTGATAACCACTTGGGTGTTGGGGAGTCCGTGATCTGGGTTGAGGGCGGTAATCTGCGGGCCGTTCACACGCAACTCTTCGCTGCGGATCACGCGCCCCCCGGC
>NZ_RYFD01000070.1 GCF_004138135.1 Candidatus Oscillochloris fontis | reverse complement strand
TGACTGATTTCCCCTTCCATCAATGCGGACAACCCGGTTGCCGTCGTTTGACCGAAGGAGCTAATGAGATAATCACTATAGAGGTCGAACAGTTCATCGTTTTTCATAGTTCAGATTGTAGCATATCCCTGATTTTCTGGGTGCGTAAGGTGAGATGCATAATATTAGCATATTTCATAATCTAACTGATGAAATTGCTACTATCACCAAACAAATTAATCAATTGAGCGTTGAGAAATTACTGGTAACACAAGCTAAGATTACCGAACTTACCATACGTGCGTGTATGAGTATTGCTATTATGGCGGTATTAGCGATTATCAGTGCCTTGCTGGCTACTTTTTTACTCAATCGCCGCATTGTTGTACCGTTACGCAATCTTACTGGGGCAGTCGAGGATCTGGGCCAGGGGCGCTACAAGGGCCGCATCCCTGAAACAGGCTATACCGAGATTGCTACCCTGGCGCGTACCTTCAACATCATGATAGAGCAGATCCAAAGTCTGATCGCTACGCTTGAAGATCGGGTTGCAGAACGAACCCAGCGTTTGGAGCAGACGATTGCTGAGAATAACCGGCTACTCATAAGCGAGCGTATCCAAGCCCAGCAACAACACGCGCTGTTTGAACTGAGTGCGGCGCTCTCTGGTCAACTGACGGAGGAGCAGATTTATACGCACTTGGTTCAGCATCTGCACGGGGCCGGGTTTGGCTTTAGCTATGTGGCGATCATTGCCACTGAAGGTGGCCCTGCGCGGGTGCGGGCGGAGTGTGGTCAACGCCAGAGCGCAGATCTCCCAGACGAGTCGGTGCCCTTGATGATTGGAAACCAGATCGTTGGTCGGATCTGTATACAGGGTGGTACTGATGATCCCGGCATTCAGAATGCGCTCGTGGCCGTAGCGAACCAGTCTACTACTGCATTAGCACGCGCACGGCTCTATGAATCGTTAGAGCATGCCAAGGATCTGGCCGAGGGTGCGAATCGCGCTAAGAGTGCCTTCTTGGCGAACATGAGCCACGAACTGCGCACGCCACTCAATGCGATCATTGGCTATAGCGAGATGCTTCAGGAGGATCTCAGCGCGAGTGATCATACCGCCTTGGTGCCCGATATTCAGAAGATCCACCATGCCGGTCGCCATCTGCTCAGCCTGATCAATGACATCCTCGATATTTCAAAGATCGAGGCCGGGAAGATGGAACTCTACCCGGAGCAGTTTAGTGTGGCGAGCTTGATCGAGAGTGTGATCAGTTCGATTGACCCTATGGCGATGAGTAATCATAATCGTCTCGTTATTGAGCGCCAGCCAGATTTGGGCTTGATCTATGCCGATCTCTCGAAGGTGCGGCAGATCTTGTTCAACCTACTCTCGAATGCATGCAAGTTTACTGAGCATGGCCAGATTACCCTGCGCGTGCGTGCAGAGGCTGAAGCACCTGCCGATAGTATGGTATTTGAGGTTGCCGATACGGGAATCGGGATGAGTGAGGAACAGATCTCCCGCATCTTTCAGCCCTTCACCCAGGCCGATATTAGCACTACCCGCAAGTATGGTGGTACTGGGTTAGGGTTGGCGATTAGTCGCCACTTTTGCCACATGATGGGAGGCGCGATCCAGGTGCAGAGTGAATTGGGGCTAGGCTCAACCTTTATCGTCATGTTACCCACCAATGTACCGCATGTGGCGGAGCGGAGCGACCTCCCAGCCGTAGCACCTGTGCCACCGGTGGCGATGAGTGTTGTGCGGAGTGGGGTGACGGTGTTGCTGATTGATGATGATCCTGATGTGCATAGTATCATTCAGCGTGGATTGCGTTCGCGTGGCTGGCAATTGTTCTCCGCTGTGACCAGCGAGGAGGGGGTGCATCTGGCGCGTTTGCACCATCCAAGTGTTATCCTGTTAGATGTGGTGCTGCCGGGTACCGATGGTTGGCATGTGCTCGCTACCCTCAAGCACGATCCTGATCTGCTCGATATTCCGGTGATTATGCTCACGATGCTCGATGAGCGTCCGCGTGGTTTGGCGTTGGGTGCGGCGGACTATATGCTCAAGCCGGTAGATATGCAGCAGCTTATTAGCCTCATCCAACGCTATACCGCCCGCCCCCATCATCAGTCCATTCTGATCATTGAGGATGATAATGTGACCCGTGCCATGAACCGTCGCCTTTTGGAACGTGAGGGTTGGACGGTCTTTGAGGCGTCGGATGGGAAGAGTGGGCTTGAGCAGATGGAAGTGCATTGCCCCGACCTGATCTTGCTTGATCTGATGATGCCAGAGATGGATGGATTTGGTTTTATGCAGACGCTGCACCAGAATGCGCTTTGGCGTGAGATTCCGGTGGTGGTAATTACTGCCAAGGAGTTGACCGAAGAGGAGCAGGTGCTCTTAGATCACCATGCAACGCGGGTGTTGCGCAAGGGGACATACGGGAAAGAGTTGTTGTTGCGTGAGGTGCAACGCTACCTTGGTGGGCGGGGGGGGAGAGACGCATAATTATGCGTCTCTCCCGGGGCGGGTTAATCCCGCACGATCAGGCTCTCGCCGGTCATGTCGGCGTCCTTGGGTAAGCCCAGCAGATCCAACAGGGTCGGGGTGACATCGGCGAGGCGCCCGCCCGTGCGGAGGGTGACGTGCTCCTTGCCAAGCCCCAAGCCTTCGGCGGCGACAAGGATGCAGGGCACCAGGTTGGTGGTGTGCGCCGTGTGCGCCCCGCCCGTCTCCGGGTCAATCATCTGCTCGGCGTTGCCGTGGTCGGCGATGATGATCGCTGCCCCCCCCTGGGCCTGAATGGCCGGGATGACCTCGCCCATGGCCGCGTCTATCGTCTCGCAGGCGGCGATCACCGCCGGGATGGAGCCGGTGTGGCCGACCATGTCGGGGTTGGCGAAGTTGACCACGATCAGGTCATACGTGCCGCTCTGGATGGCCTCCAGTAGGCTGGCCTTGACACCAGCGGCGCTCATTTCGGGCTGAAGATCGTAGGTCGCCACTTTGGGTGAGGAGACCAACACCCGATCTTCACCCTCGAAGGGTTCCTCACGCCCACCGTTGAGGAAGAAGGTGACGTGGGGGTACTTCTCGGTCTCGGCGATGTGGAACTGCGTGCGCCCCGCCGCACTCACCACGGCGGCTAACGGGCGCACGACTGGGCGTGGTGTAAAGGCGATGTGGACTGGCAACCCCTCTTCATACTGGGTCATGGTGACAAAGAAGAGGTTCTGGAGTTGTGTTCCGCGCTGCCAGATGCTGGCGGGCAACTTTTGGCCCTCCTGCTCCTGCTTGGCGTAGTGCGTGGTGATCTGGGTGTCAATGTCGGGCAGCAGTAGAGCACGGGTGAGTTGGCGACCGCGATCCGGGCGGAAGTTGGTGAAGATGATCGCATCCCCATCGCGGATCGTCGCCACTGGCTGGCCATCGTGCATGATCACGGTGGGCAACACAAACTCATCACTGAGGTCGTGGGCATACGCCTGCTCAATTGCCTCGCGGGCGCTGGCGGCAGTTTCGCCCTGGCCAGCGACCATAGCGGCATAGGCGCGGCCTGTGCGCTCCCAGCGCTTATCGCGATCCATCGCGTAGTAGCGCCCGATCACCGTGGCCACTTGGCCGACCCCGATCTTGGCGATGGCCGCCTCCAGAGTGTCGAGGAAACCGAGGGCGCTACGCGGTAGGACATCGCGGCCATCGAGGAAGAGGTGCAGATAGACGCGCTCAAACTCGTGGCGGCGGGCCAGTTCGAGCAGCGCGTGGAGGTGATCTTCGTGGGCGTGTACGCCACCGGGGCCAAACAGGCCCATGAGGTGCAGCGCACCACCACCCTGCTTGGCGTGTTGTACAGCGGCCTGGAGCACTTGGTTCTCAAAGAAATCACCGTCGCTGATCGCCTTGCTGATGCGGGTCAACTCCTGATAGACCACAAAACCGGCCCCAATATTGAGGTGGCCGACTTCAGAATTGCCGATCTGGCCTTCCGGGAGACCCACATCCAAACCCGAAGCGGAGAGGGTGGTGTAGGGGCACTCGGCCATCATCCGATCAACATTGGGCGTATGGGCGAGATCAACGGCATTACCGGGGCTAGGTTCAGCGAGACCCCAACCATCCATAATCGCCAGCACAACCGGGCGGGGGGTAGACATATACCAGACTCCTTATTTTTTCACGCGAAGACGGTAGGGGCGAAGCATCGCCATCCAAACTCGTGCGGGTTCCCCAGTCACCTGGAGGGCGATGCTTCGCCCCTACAACCCAAACGCCACCTGGAGGGCGATGCTTCGCCCCTACAACCCAAACGTCACCTGGAGGGCGATGCTTCGCCCCTACAACCCAAACGCCACCTGAATCATCCGTACCGCCGAGAGCAGTGCTAAGACTGCCACCCCAGCCAGAGGCAGGCCCACCAGCAGCAGAGTGAGTGAGCGTTCAGCAGCGGAGGGGTTGGTGCTGATAAACCCAACCATCAGTTCGTCGCGCACCGCCTGGAGCGTCCCCCAAACCGCGAAACCGGCCATGCCCACGAAGGCCAGCGCGGCACCCAGCGCGATCAATGAACCCAGGATTGCCATAGACTTCCTCTTTCAAACTTTCCTAGCTTCCCGGAAGCTCGCCAGCCAACAACTCCGGGTAGGCTTCAGCGGCGGCCAGCGCCGCCCCGATCATTCCGGCCTCATTGCGCAGTTGAGCCGGAACAATCTCAACCCCCACCGTCAGGTGGTGGGCGAACTTCTCGTAGGAACGGCTCGCGCCGCCACCCAGAATAATCAGATCGGGCCAGAGCAAGGCGCTCACCCGATGCAGATACTCATCGAAGCGTTTGGCCCACTCACTCCAACTCAGATTCTTCGCATCACGCACCGCCTCAGAGGCGCGTAATTCGGCATCCTTGCCACGAATCTCTATATGGCCGAGTTCGACATTCGGCACGAGATGGCCATCCATAAAGAGGCAGGTACCCAGGCCGGTACCAATTGTAATGAGCAGTACCAAGCCGTTGCGCCCATGCCCAGCCCCAAGGCGCATCTCGGCTATTCCGGCTGCATCAGCATCGTTCAGCACCAACACCGGGTGACCAATCACCTCACCAAACAAGCGCGCCGCATCAAGGCCAACCCAACTGGGGGCAATATTGGCCGCCGTGTGTGCCACGCCCGCCTTGATCACCGCAGGGAAACCACAGCCTACCGGCCCCTTCCAGTTGAAGTGGTGGACAATGTGGGCTATCGTCGTTGCTACCGCCGAGGGTTCGGCACCTTCGGGGGTAGGAACCCGGTTACGCGGCGTCATCAGTGCCCCGGTGGTGACATCAATGATCGCGCCCTTGATCCCGCTTCCGCCAACATCGAGGCCAAGTACTTGCATACAGACTGCTCCCTGTCGTGTGAACAGTTACCGCAGACCGGCAGATGCCGGTGCTACCCCTATTCTACACCAGATAGCGGCCCGGATTGAGAATCCCCGCTGGATCCCATGTATGACGCAGGGAGCGCATAAGGGTCAGCGTTTCAGGCGGCGGCCCCCAGATATCAATCGGTGGTTGCTGATTGGCGAGGGCGACGGGTAAATGTTCGACTACGGCATAGCCACCGAGTGGCGCAAGCCCAGCGCGCAGTTCGGCGAGGGCTGGGGCGAGATCGGCGATGGCGGATACAGACCAACGTGCATAGAACAACCCGGCACCACCGATCAGATAGTGTTCGGTAGACCATCCTCGGTGATGTGGAATAGAATCGACGCTGCGCAACATTGTACGTAGATGGCTGAGGGGAACACCCACGCGGATCAGCACATGTTCCGTAGGCCGCAGATCATCGGCTATCGCCTGCCAGATGCTACTATCATCGGCCTCGCTGAGTTCGATGGTATGTGCTCCCTCTTCGACGCAGACCGCCACCCCCATCCGGATCTGCCGCCCCACCGCCCCAGCAGTGCCCGCGAAACGCACTGCCATAATCAGATGCGGGGCTTTATCGGTCAAGAAGGAGTGCAGAACCGGATTCGCTTTGGAGGCGTTACCGTTCATGATCACCATGCTGATTGGCTGGAATGGTGGCTGGGTGAGTTGATTCATGGCCTCCAGAATAGCCAGTGGTGAGCTAAAGGCAGCCAGCAGGGTTTGGCAATGCGCAGGGCGTGGCGCGACCTTAAACGTGACCTCGGTGATCACGCCGAGCGTACCAAGGGCACCGATATGGAGTTTGTGGGTATCGTAACCGGCCACATTCTTCACCACCGGAGCGCCGCTCTTCACCAGTCGCCCATCGCCGAGCGCCACCTGCATGGCCAGCGTCCAGTCGCGGGGCGTGCCATAGCCCATGCGCAGCGAGCCTGTCGCACCCGAAGCGAGCAGGCCACCAATGGTGGCCTGGTGGGGCAGGGGCGGATTCCAGGGCAACCACTGGTTGTGCGTGGCCAACAGATCCTGCACTTGGCCCAAGGTGGCACCCGCGCCCACGCGCAGCACCAGATCTGCTGGGGTATAAGCGATCACATCAGCAAGGCTACGCATATCGAGCGCAATATCGTAGCGCCGTGGGGGGCCACCCAAACCCTGGCGGGTTCCACCACCCCATGGAATCACTGCCATACCAGTGCTACTGGCATCACGCAACACATGTGCGAGTGCCTCGGCAGAGGTAGGCGCAACGATCTGAGATGGTTGCTGGTTATAGAGTTGAAATGGTGTCATACGCAGAAAGGGAAGAAGACCTTTAGATCCACGCCCCGCGTCGAGGAAGACGTAGCGAGGGTTGAGAGGCGTGAAGCGACGAAAGCGACGCTGGAGGTGGCAAGAGTTTGCCGGGATTCATCACACCGGTCGGATCAAAGACATTACGCAAATCGGTAAAGGCAGATAGATCTTCGACATTAAAGATCCAGGGTATAAATTCACGTTTCTCGATCCCGATGCCATGCTCACCACTAATGGTGCCACCCACCTCAACACATGAACGCAAAATCTCGGCCCCTGCGGCGATGGCCCGTTCACGAGTTCCGGGCACCCGGAGATCAAAGAGCAGCAACGGGTGGATGTTACCATCACCGGCGTGGAAGATATTGACCACCTTGAGATCATAGTGGGCAGCGATCTCGGCGCTGCGGCGCAGGATTTCGGGTAGGCGCGAACGTGGCACCGTACCATCAAGGATGTGGTAGTGGGGGGCAATGCGCGCACAGGCGGCGAGCGCACCCTTGCGCCCGGCCCAGAGCCGTTCGCGTTGGGCGGCATCGCTGGCGGTACGCAACTCGCGGCAGCCGCTGGCCTGACAGACGAGGGCAATCCGCCGTGCCTCAGCGGCAATATCTTCGCGCAGGCCATCAATCTCGATCAGCAACACGGCGCGCGCATCGGGAGGGTAGCCCGCATGCGCCCAGGACTCAATCGCGGCGATGCCCTCGCCTTCGATCATCTCCAGTGCCGCTGGAATGATCCCATCGGCGATGATCGCCGAAACACACGCCCCCGCCACCTCCATATCATCAAAGATGGCCAGAAAGGTACGCACATCCTCGGCATTGCGCGTCAGGCGCACCGTCAGTTCGGTCATGATACCGAGGGTGCCCTCACTCCCCACCACTGCCGCCAACAGATCGTAGCCGGGGGTGTCACTCACCGCCGACCCTACCCGCACCACATGGCCATCGGCGAGCACCAGGGTGGCGGCCAACACATGGTTGCTGGTGACACCATACTTGAGGCAGTGCGGGCCGCCCGCATTGGAACCGGCATTGCCGCCGATGGTGCTGGAACGCTGGCTACTCGGATCGGGGGCGAAGTGGAGGCCATAGGGGGCGGCGGCACGGCTAAGATCGGTATTGACTACACCGGGCTGAACGACGGCGGTGGCGGCTTGGGGATCGATCTGAAGGATCTGGTTGAGGCGCGCCAAGGAGACCACCATCCCACCGCGTTCGGCCACAGTACTCCCGGCGAGGCCGGTGCCCGCCCCACGCGCAATGATCGGGAAGCCCAGGCGGGTGGCGGTGGCCATTGCTGCCGCAACCTCGGCGGTGGAGCCGGGCACCACCACCACATCCGGCAGCGCCTGATCCATCGCCGAGCCATCATACTCGTAGAGCATCAATTCTTCACGCCGATGCAGAACATACCGCGATCCGAGGTGATGACGTAGGGTTGTAATGAGCATCTCGCGGGTCATGCCGAATGCCTCCTGCTACCATTGATCATTTGGTGCGCACGCGCCGTTTCAGATTCGTGAGTTGTGGGCGGCGGAAGAGCAAGACATCCACAAAGCCGCGTGGGTAGCTCTGATGAAAGCGGGGCAGTTTGGGAGCCAGCACCCGCCACAGCCCCATGGCGATCATGGCAACCAGCAGCGGAGCCAATGCAATCAGGGGGTTGACCTGGAGTTGGTTCCGATCTGCATAGAGAATATAGAGAAAGGCGAGGAGGATCATCAGCCCTTGGCCCACGAGGAGTAACAACCGCGACTCGTTGAGACGGAGGTAGGCGGTGATGAAGGCGGCGACGTACCAGATCTCAAAGAGGATGACCATGAAGGCGAGCCAAAGCAGCACGGCGCAGGCTCCTTTTCGGTGAGTTAGATGCGTATGGGTTCTATCATAGCATATTGAAGCAAAAAAAGGAGTTTTGGGGCACAACCGGAAAGCAGCTTCAATTTGTACTGGTTAAGGGCGTCGGTACGCTATAATATGCTTCTACTAGGCATCTAAGCGGGAGGGCCAAACATGAATCAGACGCAAATTCTAGAGATCCTCACGCAAGTTAAACCGACCTTGGTGGATCGCTACGGAGTGCTGTCTTTGGCACTCTTTGGCTCCACGGTACGCAACACTGCTCGGATTGATAGCGATATTGATATTTTGGTCGCCTTTGATGGTCCGGCAACATCGCAGCGTTACTTCGGTGTACTCTTCTACTTGGAAGATCTCTTTGGTAGATCGATTGATCTTGTGACAGACAAGGCACTACGCCCAGAATTACGTCCATCTATCGAGCGTGAGGCCGTCCATGTCTAATGCAAGTCAGCGCCCATGGGCCTTCTACATAAGCGATATGATTGATTTCGCAGAACGGGTACTGACCTATACCAGAGGCCATAATCAGGCAAGTTTTGTTACTAGTGTGCTGCACTACGATGCAACATTACGCAATTTAGAACTCATCGGTGAGGCCGCAACCCATATCCCTACAGATGTGCGCAATCTCAATCCACAGATTCCATGGCGCTTGATTATCGCCACGCGAAACCGGCTGATTCATGCCTACCTCGGCATTGATAACGATACCCTGTGGAGTATCATCCAGGATGACATCCCGATCCTGCTAGTAGAACTACGTAGCCTTCGCGATAGCTTATCTTCCTCCCTCTAAGACCTTAGAGTATGTGTAATCTTGCCGGTGTTTGCACGGAATGTGGCATAATAGCCGCCGGTTAGCCATGCCGAGAAAGGAGCACCCCGATGGAGTTCAATCTGCTCAACCACCCCTATGCCGCGCAGCGTAGCCCCCTGGTGGCCGCGAACGGGGTGGTGGCCAGTAGCCATCCGCTTGCTTCGCAGGCGGGCTTGCGCATTCTCCAAGAGGGTGGCAATGCGATTGATGCGGCATTGGCGACTGCGGCGGCCTTGGCGGTCTTGGAACCACCGTCCAACGGTTTGGGTGGTGATGGTTTTGCGCTGATCTGGGATGGCTCGCGGCTGCATGGCCTTACCGGGGCCGGGCGCGCTCCGGCGGGGTTGAGCCTCGATACGCTGGCCGCACGCGGCCATACGACTATGCCCACCCACGGGTGGTTGCCGGTCACGGTGCCGGGGGTGGTGCGGCTGTGGGATGATCTGCATACCCGTTTTGGGTCGCTGGCGCTCGATCAGATCTTGGCCCAGGCGATCACCTATGCTGAGGAGGGTGCGCCCGTGCCGCCCTCGGTGGCGGCTTCATGGGCACGCGGGGTTGCGCTGGCCCAGCAGCGCCAGGGGGCCGAGTTTGCTGGCTTCCTCAGCACCTATGCGCCCAACGGGCGTGCGCCACGTCCCGGTGAGCTATTCCGTAGCCCCGGCCATGCGCGCACGCTGCGCATGCTGGCCCAGCAGGGTGCAAGTGCCTTCTATGCGGGCGAGATTGCCTATGCACTCGTGGATTTTGCCCAGGCGACCGGCGGCCTGCTGAGCGATGAGGATCTTGCTAACCATACCAGCGAGTGGGTCGAGCCGATCAGCCTCAACTACCGTGGCTATACCGTCCACGAGATCCCGCCCAGCGGCCAGGGGGTGGTGGCGCTGATGGCGCTGGGGATGCTGGAGGAGTTTGATCTGACGCAGCATCCCCGCGACTCGGACGCGAGCTACCACGTGCAGGTCGAGGCTGCCAAGTTGGCCTTCGCCGATGCCTTTGCCTATCTGGGTGATCCGGCGATGGTGGATGTGCCCACCCGTGCGCTGCTGGATCGCCAGCGCCTGAGCGCACGCGCCCAACTGATCGGCAGCAGCGCGGGCCAGTATGGGCCGGGAGCGTTGCCCGATGGCGGCACGGTCTACTTCTGTACCGCCGACCGCGATGGGCGTATGGTGAGTATGATCCAATCTACCTATATGGGCTTCGGGTCGGGGGTGGTGCTGCCAGAGTGGGGCATCTCACTCCACAACCGAGGCTACGGCTTCGTCACTACCCCCGGCCACCCCAACTGCGTGGCCCCCGGTCATCGCCCCTTCCACACGATCATCCCCGGTTTCCTCAGCCGCAACGGGCGGGTGGTGGGGCCGTTTGGGGTGATGGGCGGCCACATGCAGCCGCAAGGCCATACCCAGGTGATCGTCAATATGCTCGACTATGGGATGCACCCCCAGGCGGCGCTCGATGCGCCGCGTTGGCGCTGGGAGAAGGACGCGACTCTGCGCCTCGAACACGCAACCCCGCGCCATGTCGTGGAAGGGCTGTTGGCACGCGGGCATCGGGTGGTGATCGAGCCAACCCCGGCTGAGTTCGGGCGCGGCCAGATCATCTGGCGCCAGGATGATGGCAGCTACGTGGCGGGAACCGAGATGCGCTGTGATGGAGTGGCGGCGGGGTGGTAAGGTCGGCCCAGAAACCTAAGCGGCTATAATGAAACCAGAGAGGAAGATAACTGTTCACACTTCTCCTAGCTTCCAGATTTTGACGCAAAGACGCAGAGGCGCAGAGCCTGCAACAACACCTTTGCGTCTTTGCGCCTTGGCGTCAACACGAGGTTTCTTTTACCCCAAGGGTAAACATTTACAGAGGAATGTCTATGTCGCGTGAGCCTGTCATCTCCACCCTACTTGATCTGCTAGAGCGCGGTGTCGCCGAGCATCCGGCACTACTGGCACCCGGCCAGCCGAGCCTGAGTTATGCCGCCTTGCGCACGAGTGTGCGCACCCTCGCTGGGCAACTCCAGGCTGCCGGGATTGGACGTGGGGATCGGGTGGCGATTGCGCTGGGCAATGGCCCGGAGATGGTGTTGGCTTTCCTTGCCGTGACGAGTGTAGCGACGGCGGCTCCGCTCAACCCCAAGTATCGCGCCGATGAGTTCGCCTTCTATTATGAAGATACCAACGCCAAGGCGCTGCTGGTGTTGCCTGGTACGCTTGAGGCGGCGCGCAGTGCGCTGCTGCCGGGGATGCGGCTGTTCGAGGCGCTGCCCGATGCACAGCACGGGATCGTGTTGGATCTGCCCGCCGCGCCCTTCCAACCCGATCAGGCGGCCCAGCCCGATGATGTGGCCATGATCCTGCACACCAGCGGGACGACCAGCCGCCCCAAGCGGGTTCCTATCCGCCACCGCAATCTGGCCACTTCGGCCACGAATATTATCGAAACCTACCAACTCGGCCCACAGGATCGGGCGCTGTGTGTGATGCCGCTCTTCCACATTCATGGCATTGTGGCCTCGCTGCTCAGTACGCTCGCCTCTGGTGGCACGTTGATCTGCCCCAGTGGCTTCGATGCCATGCGCTTCTGGGGCTGGGTTGAAGCGTATCAGCCCACTTGGTACTCGGCGGTGCCCACGATGCACCAACTCCTGCTGGCACGTGCCGAGCGCAACATGGCGGTGATCCGCGCCCACCCGTTGCGTTTCATTCGCTCCAGCAGCGCCCCGCTGCCCCCGGTGGTGATGGAGCGCCTAGAGGCGACCTTTGGTGCGCCGGTGTTGGAGAGCTACGGCATGACCGAGGCCAGCCACCAGATGACCTCGAACCCGCTACCGCCCGCCGCGCACAAAGCCGGGAGTGTTGGGGTTGGAATCGGGGTGGACGTGGCGATCATGGATGCCGAGGGCCACCTGTTGCCCGCTGGGGAGCGTGGCGAGGTGGTGGTGCGCGGTGGGAATGTGGTGGATGGCTATGAGAATAACCCCGACGCCAACGCGGTGGCCTTCTGTAATGGCTGGTTCCGTACCGGCGATCAGGGCTACCTCGATCATGATGGCTACCTGAACCTCACCGGGCGCATCAAGGAGCTGATCAACCGGGGCGGCGAAAAGATCTCACCCCTCGAAATTGATGATGTCCTGTTGCGTCACCCCGCCGTCGCCGAAGCGTTGGCCTTCGCCGTACCGCATCCCACCTTGGGTGAAGATGTCCACGCGGCGGTGGTACTCAACACGCCCGTCAGCGAAAAAGAGCTGCGTGAACACTGCACACGCAGCCTCGCCGACTTCAAAGTCCCGCGCCAGATTCATGTGCTGGAGGCCATCCCGCGTGGTGCCACCGGCAAACTCCAGCGCATCACCATGGCCAAAACCCTCGGCATTACCGAGTAAGGAACCCCCATGCACGGATTGCCCGCCGACAAGCGCCGGCTCGCCCCTTACACGTCGTTTGCGCGCGCTGAGTGGGCCAGACTGCGGAACGGGGCCAGGATGCCACTGAGCGAGAGCCAGTTGCAGACGATGGTCAGTATTAACGATACCGTCTCACCCGAAGATGTCGCTGATATCTATATGCCCCTGGTTCGTTTGGTTCAGCTCTATTATGAATCGGCGCGCCAGCTCTATGTGGCCACGAGTGCCTTTCTGGGCGATCCGGCCCAGAAGGTGCCTTATGTGATCGGGATTGCCGGGAGTGTGGCGGTGGGCAAGAGTAGCACCGCGCGCATCCTGCAAGCCCTCCTCGTCAGCCGCGCCGTGGCTCCCAAGGTGGATCTCGTGACGACCGACGGCTTCCTCTACCCCAACCGGGTGCTGCAAGAACGCGGCATCATGCACCGCAAGGGCTTCCCAGAGAGCTACGACCGGCGGCGGCTGATTCAGTTTATGGTGGATGTGAAGTCGGGGTTGCCCAACTTGAGTGTGCCGATCTATTCGCACATGATCTATGACATTATGGATGATCAGGTACAAGTGGTGGATCGCCCCGACATCCTGATCGTCGAGGGGCTAAACGTGTTGCAGCGTGGTGGTCAGCCCAGCCGCCGCCCGCAACTCTTCGTCTCGGACTTCTTCGACTTCTCGATCTATGTTGATGCTGATGAGACGCTGCTTCAGGAGTGGTACATTGATCGCTTCTTGCGCCTGCGCAAAACGGCCTTCCGCGATCCCAGTTCCTACTTTCGGCGCTACAGCGAGCTAAGTGCCGAGGAGGCGATCACCGTGGCGCGGCGCATCTGGCGCGAGATCAACTGGGTCAACCTGCGCCAGAACATCGAGCCGACCCGCGAGCGGGCCGATCTGATCCTGGAGAAGGGTACGAATCATATTCTCGAACACGTCTATTTACGAAAATTGTGAGAATATATTGATTGACGCAGAGCCGCAGAGCCGCAGAGGCGCAAAGGTTTTTGTATAATCTTTGCGTCTTTGCGTCTTTGCGTCTTTGCGTCTTTGCGTCTTTGCGTCTTTGCGTCTTTGCGTCTTTGCGTCTTTGCGTCTTT
>NZ_RYFD01000069.1 GCF_004138135.1 Candidatus Oscillochloris fontis | reverse complement strand
CCCGTTGCGGGCGTTCAAGGTGAGCGGGTGGGTAGTGCTATGTCGCAAAAAGACCTGGAAACTTAATTTACGGACTATTGAAGGTATAGAGAAAGGTATAAGGGCATGATACCAGAGACTCCCACTCATGCGGCGATCAAATCGTTGGTGCAGGCGCAGTTTGCCCCGGCGGCGCAGGCGTATGTAACGAGTGCGACCCATGCCTATGGGGTTGATCTGGCGCGTTTGGTGGCGTTGGCCAAGCCACGCGGCCATGAGATCGTGCTTGATGTTGCTACGGGTGGTGGCCATACAGCGCTCGCCTTTGCGCCGCATGTGCGTTTGGTTGTGGCGAGTGATCTCACGTTTTCGATGTTACAGGCGGCGCGTCAGCATATCCAAGCCCAAGGGTTCCAGAATGTGGCCTACGTGCGCGCCGAGGCCGAACAATTGCCCTGCCCACCGGCCAGTCTCGACATCATCACCTGTCGGGTGGCCGCGCACCACTTTGCTGATGTGTGCGCCTTTGTGCAGAGCGCTGCCGCTGCGCTGCGCCCGGGTGGTCAGTTGCTCATCTCCGACCATATTGGCCTTGATGACCCGGAGCAGGATGCGTTTATGGATCGCTTTGAGCGCTGGCGCGATCCGAGCCATGTGCGGGCCTATACCTATGCAGAGTGGCGCGACTTTTGTGGTGCGGCGGGCTTGCAGGTTGAGGTCTGCGAGGATGATCCGCGTGAGGCATATGAGTTTGACTCGTGGACTGCGCGTCTGCGTATGTCGGAGGCTGAACGGCACGCACTTTCGGATTGGTTGTTGGCGGCACCCGCACATCTGCGCGAACGGTTTGGGGTGGTGGCGCAGGATGGGCGGGTGGTGGCGGTGCAGGGGACGTTTGGGATTGTTGTGGCGCGGAAGGGCTAGAGCTACACCGTGATCGCCCGCCCACGGTAGATGCGTCCGGTATAGCGGTTGTCCTCCTCGGTGGGGATGGGGGCGGTGGTGAGCATGATCGCGTCAATGAAGCGCTCCATCTCTTGCGCTTGCTCGCTAGGGCTGCGTGGCTCTTCGGCGCGTGCCTGCCGCCCCAGATCGACTTGGTTGACGAGGATGCGGTGGGCGGTACGTTCGCACTCGACGCCGACCGTGGCGGTGAAGGCGTGCAGGGTGGTCTTGACGAAGTTGGCGAGTGCGAACTGTTCGGTGCTGGAATGGGTATCGGTTTCGGGGGTAACGAGCACGAGGCTCACGCCCGCCACGAGGCTCAGTTTGCGGGTAATGCGGAAGTGGTGGGTGAGTTGGTCGGCGCACAGTTCGGCGAAGCCTTCGACATCAAGCACGTTGCTCCAGTCGCTGTCGTTGCGCCCGATGAGGGGTAGGTTGGGCAGTGGGCGAAAGGGGGTCGAGACGACTGGCCCCGGCGCACCGAAGCGGTGGATGGCCTGACTCAAGGCGGTTTCGATCCCCGCCTCGGCGCTGAGGATTGCGAGCGTCCCGCTGGCGACATGGTCGGTGAGGGCGTGACCCAGCCGTTCGGCTCCGGCGGGGGTCGCGCAGATCAGCACCACCTGCGCGACTGCATAGCGCTCTAGGTAGGCACGGACGAGCGCCTCTAGGTGGGAGGCCATGCTCTCTCCAATCAGGTAGACGGTGCTACCAGCCAAACTGGCGAGGCGTTGGGGTGAGGGGCTGCCATAGAGTTCGGCCCCGGTGGGCGTGCGCTCATGACGCAAGCCCCCGGAGGGGTGGAAGGTCTCGCCACTGACGCTGCGGTCACTCAGGTAGTAGACGGTGGCCAGTGCCACATCAAACTCGGTGGGCATGCGTTGAAGGTAGAGCATACTCATCACACCATCGCGCACCCGGCGCGCCTCGCGGTCAATCTGGCTGCGGGCGAAGAAGGGTTCGGGCGGCAGATGGGGCTGGCTGGTCTGGAAGGTCTGGGCATCAATCTGGTCGGCGTTGAAGAGGCGTGCGAGCAGTTTGGTGGCGATAGTGCCATTCATAAAGGAGGTGCCTGCAAAGGAGGTGGGGTCACGCTGCTCCGAGATACGCTCGGCCAAGGTGCGTAGGCGCGGCGGGGCAGCGGGATCATCCAGCAGGGCAGCGACATCGTTATGCAGCAGGTGGGCAAGGAGCGTGGACATCGTACCCTCACCCGCACGTTCAGCTTCGATCAGGGTGGCATGCAGATCGTTGAGGCGCTTATTCTCCAGGATCAGTCGCCCACGACGCATGAAGAGGCCGGGGCGATCCCCACTACCGCGTAAGCGTTCGCCCTCGACAGGGCCGGGGGCCATGGTATTCATCTGCACTTCGGGGCCAAGCAGGCGCGCCAGCGCCTCGGCCAATGCGCGTTGGCCCGCCTTACTGACCGCATAGTCGGCGCGGTTGGGGTAGGGAATGGCGGAATACTTCTCACCGCCAAAATAGGAGGAGACATTCAGAATATAGCCACTGCCCCGGCTCTTCATTTGCGGTGCCAGCTTATGGATGAGCGAGTAGTTACTGATCAGGTTGGTGCGCAGGGTACATTGCCATGCCTCCAACGGTAGATCAAGCACCATCTCCTCGGCCCCGGCGATGCCGGCATTGTTGATCAGGTAGTCCACATGCCCAAAGAGATCGAGGGTGTGTTGTACGAGGTTCGTCAACTGCGCCTCTTCGCCCACATCACACGCGGCGCAGATCTGCACCCGCGATTCGACCCGGTTGTAGCCCACCTCGGACAGTTCAGCAATGATCATCTCGCGCATCTGGATCAACCTGCGCTCATCACGGGCGCAGAGCATCACCCGTGCGCCACTCAGCGCCAGCAGGCGGGCGATCTGGCCGCCGATCCCGGCACTTCCGCCGGTGATGAGCGCGGTTTTGCCCAGGTGCAGACCGATCAAGTTTTCGGCCCAGCCAAACGAGGGTTGCCGCGAGCCGGTAGTGCTGCCGATCTGGTGCGGGAGGTAGAGGTTCAGTTCCTCTATCGTGCGTTCACTCAGCAAAATCTTAGCTACCCAAGCGCAACAATACTCCAAATTCTCCTGTTCGCGATTGGCAAAGCGTACCAACTGGTTGGCCCAGACTGGGCGGATCAGCGGCGGTTGCTCATGTGTCTGCCTGAGCCGTGCGTAGTCAGATTGGGCTTCGTGACGCCACACGCGGCAGAGTTGTTCGACCCCAGCGCGCAGCATCTCCGCATAGAGATTGCCCTGCCCATCGTCAGGATTGGTTATGAAGAGCACACGCGGCTGAAACGGCATACTACCGGGAGCCAGCGTGGCCTGCTGCCAAAAACGGGCCAGCCGACTAGCCATGACGATCATGCTACCCAATTCATCACGCAGGAAGTAGGCCACATCCTCATCACTAGCCCGTACCACACTAGGCGGTAAGGGCTGGCGCTGGGCAGGTAGAATGATCACACTGGTAGGCAGATCAAGGTTGGTTGCCATCCAGCGTAATGCCTGATCAATACTCTCCGGCTCAGTTGGATTGAGGTAGAGCAGTACCGGAGCCATATGTTCTTGGCTAGGCAAATGGCGACCATGTTCAACCAGATGATCGAAGCGGGCAATTGCGGCGCGCGAACGGAAGCCGATCACCACCTCTGCGCCGCACGCACGCAGCACCCCGGTGAGAGCGGCGGCCTCTTCGATCTGATCACCGACACAGATGAGGCTGGTATGGCCACTTCCATCCACGGCGCGCAGACCGGGGCGTGAGGTGAGGGTGGTGCGGCTCGCGACTGGCACGGCCATACCGTGGGTTACATCGAGTGTCTCGCCACTCAGTGCTGCCGACTCAGCGCTACCGAGAAAGACGGCCACATTAGCCACATCGAGAGGTTTGGGGAAGCCTTTGGCCAGATAGCCCTCGGCATTGGGACGCCGCAGGCGCATGATCTGGAAGAAGCCTTCAGCGGTGCTCTGTTCGGGCAGCCCCTTGAGTTCGTCCATGCGCTGAAAGACGTTTCGGATGCGCTCGCTCTCTATCGGGCCAGGATTGATCTGATTAACCCGGATGCCCTGTTCGCCTAACTCAGTGGCCGCTGCCAGTGTCAGCGCATGCAGCGCTGCCTTGGGCACCACATAGGGAATCCGACCATAATAATCGGTACGCGCAAAGACGGTTGAGATATTGATCACACTCGACCCAGCGGACATAAAGGGGGCAACAGCCCGGATCAGGTTCCAGGTAATCCCGATCAGGTTACCGATACTATCGGCGAGTGTCTCGGTCTCATCAGCCTGAAGTTCGGAGCGCCGTAATGGAATAGTGGGCAGTGGTTGGCGGGCACCGGAAGAACCGGCATTATTGACGAGAATATCAATGCGCCCAAAATGGGCGACTACCGCAGCAATCCCGGTACGCACCTCGACATTGGAACTACCATCCATGCGCACCACCATGACCCGCTCAGGCAGCGCTTGGAACTCAGTGATCAGGCGTTCACGGTAGCGATCTAGTTTATCCCGATTGCGCCCCGTGATCACCACCGTTGCGCCTTCTTCAAGGTAGCGCTGCGTGATCACCTCGCCAATCGTCCCCGCTCCACCGGTAATCAGGGCGATCTTATCTTCGAGCCGAGTCATGTGAACCTCTATTGTATAAACCATGTAGATACGCAAGACGTAAGAGACGCAATATTTTGCGTCTCTGCGGATGCTACATATGGCGATTGTTATTCGGAAACGGTTTAATCGTCGGGATGGCTTGGGCGCAACGCCAACACCGGCAGATCCCCGCCGCGCAGTACCTTATCAGCCACACTCCCCAGGATGGTGTGGCTAAGGCCACTGCGACCACGGGTTGCCAGGGCGATCAGATCGGCCCCCACCTCGTTGGCGGTGGCAAGAATGGCGCGGGCGGGGTGTTCAGCGGCGACCACCCGACTACGTGCGGGATGGCCACGCGCCAGGAGGTCTTGGGTTAAGCGATCCAGGTAGATCTGGGCCGTTTCATGCTGGGTGGTCTGGCTATTTTCCTGGGGGCGATAGGCCACTCCAGCGGGGCTACTATTGGGGGCACCCTCAATGATGCGTACCAGCGTCAATTCTGCACCCTCCTGATCGGCGAGGGTTATGGCGTGGGGTAAGATCTGTTCGGCTAGGGCTGAACCATCCAGAGGAACCATAATGTGTCGGAAGGGCGTCGACTCGGTTGGTGCAGAGCTAGGCCGCAGCATCAACAGGGGGATGTGTAGGCTCCGCAGCAGGCTCTCGGCGACACTGCCGATCCAGAGTTGGGTAAACCCGTTGCGCCCATGGGTAGTGAGTACCACCAAATCGGCATGACTATCGTAACAGTAGCGATTGAGGGCAAAGGCAATTGGCCCTTCAAGCCGAGCGGTCACCGGTTCATGATCAGAGACTGGCAACTTGGCCGCTAACTGATGCAGGTAGGCCAGTTCATGATCGGCGGCAAGTGAATGCAAATCCTCATCAATAACCGGCAAGCCCTCGATGGTAATCGGGGCAGTTGTATAGGGTGAGTGAACATGCGCAAGGTGGATGCAAGCCGAGTGACTCTGGGCCAGACGGGCGGCTACCACGAGGGCTTGCTCGCTCACCGGTGAGCCATCTAGTGGGACGAGTATGGTCTTAAACATGGCGCGACCTCCTTGGTCAGGGCGGCTTCAGCGCAGGCGCCTTGTTCTAAGTATACACGTTCCCTGGCCTAAAGATGCGCCCTACCAAGTATGCGTGCAAGAACATAGGTCAGACCCTAAGCGCAGGGTACGCGATGCTTTACACTTGCCTAAGTGGTATAATCAACCACAGCGGCAATAGCAGAGAGTGGAGTGCTATGGCGATCGCATCAGATTTGTTGACTCCGAATACGATCGTGCGTGGCGCGGTTGACACCTATACGGTACTCAACCTGATCGGACGCGGCGGTATGGGCGCGGTCTACCGGGTGCAGCGCGGCAGCGATGCCAGTGTGTGGGCACTCAAGGAGATGCGTTCACAGAACGAACTTTCGCCCGAAGAACAGGCCGATAACCGCCGCCTCTTCTTGCAAGAAGCGGCGTTGTTGCGTTCGCTTGCCTTTCCCAACCTGCCCGTGGTGACCGACCTCTTTGAGCACGAGGGTCGGCCAACCATGGTGATGGAGTATGTGCCGGGTAAGACGATTGAAGATCGCATGCACGAGGCCAATGCGCCGCTGCTCGAACAGCAGGTGTTGGGGTATGGTATCCAACTCTGCCGGGTACTCCACTATCTGCATAGTTGTGATCCGCCGATCATCTACCGCGACCTCAAGCCTTCCAACATTATGCTCCTCCCTTCCGGCTTGCTCAAGCTGATTGATTTTGGGGTGGCGCGCACGCATAAGAAGGGTAAGGCTAAGGATACGATTGCGATGGGTTCGGCGGGCTATGCTCCGCCCGAACAGTATGGCAAGGGCCAGACCGATGCGCGCAGCGATGTCTATGCGCTAGGGGCCACGCTCCTGCATATGTTGACTAATCTGCCGCCGGTGCCGCTTCAGCCGCCGACCCCCGGTTCGATCCGTAAGCTCAATCCTTCGGTGGATGCGCAAACTGAAGCGGTGATCATTCGGGCCATGAGCTTGTTGCGCGAGCAGCGCTTTACGAGTTGCGCCGAGATGGAACAGGCGCTGCATCGCTGTCTTGATGCGCCTTTTGTTGATCCGAGTGGTCAGGTTGCGGCCCCGCCTGCACCACCGAAGCCCGTTGCGCCGCCGGTGCAACCCAAGCCACCGGTGCAACCCAAGCCGCCGGTGCAACCCAAGCCTGCCGCAGCACCTAAGCCCGCGAAACCACCGGCGCGACCGAGTACCCCACCCAACGAGGTGGCCTGTGGCCACTGTGGGCGGGTCAATAAGGGGCGGGCGCGTTTCTGTGCCGGGTGTGGGCTACCCCTCGCTGAGCCACCCAAGCCGCGTCTCTATGTCACCTCGCCACACCGCAGTTGGGAACTCCAGATTGACCGGCTGCCCGTACGGATTGGGCGGCGTGACCCGCGCCAGAACCACTACCCTGAGTTGGATCTGGCCGAACATGACCGGGGTATCGCCTCGCGCCATCATGCGACGATTCAGCGCGATGGCGACCACTATACCCTCACTGACCTTGGGAGTACGAATGGCACGATGCTCAATAATGCGCTCATTACGCCGCGTGTGCCACAACGACTCAGCCAGGGTGATCGCATCAAGATCGGTGAGGTTGAGATCGAATTTCGCTGGGCTTAATCCCATTACCATGAGGGCAGTGAAGGTGTAAGCCTGCACCCCTCTCTGCGAGAGCAATGACTCCCAACGTCCTCATTCTTCGTGCCCCCGGCATTAACCGTGATGCTGATGCCGCACTGGCCTGTGAATTGGCCGGGGCTACCGCCGAGCGTGTCCACGTCAACCGCGTTGCTGAGGGTGCTGTGCGCCTGTGCGATTACGCGATGCTGATTATTCCGGGTGGCTTCTCCTACGGTGACCATCTGGGGGCCGGGAAGTTGTTGGCGGTGGATCTGGCGCATCGTCTGGGCGACCAGATCCGTGATTTTGTGGCCGATGGCCGCCCGGTGATCGGGATCTGTAACGGCTTCCAGGTGCTAGTCAAGTCGGGGGTGCTGCCCGGTGATGCTGGCCCGCCCAGCGTGACGCTGACCGAGAATTGTTCGGCGCGTTTCGAGTGTCGCTGGGTGCATCTCCAGGCTGATCCGCAGAGCCGCTGTATTTTTACGCGGGGCATCGAGCTACCCATCGAGATCCCGATTGCCCATGGCGAGGGGCGCATCGCCGTCAGCGACGATGCGGCACTGGAGCGCCTGCGCGCTGGTGGGCAGGTGGCGTTGCGCTATGTCGCCGAGGATGGTGGCGCAGTCAACTACCCGGCCAACCCGAACGGTTCGCTCGACAACATCGCTGGGCTGTGCAACCCGCAGGGCAACGTCCTGGGCCTGATGCCGCACCCCGAAAATGCGGTACTGCCCCAGCAGCACCCGCGCTGGACACGCGAGCCGTGGCGGATCGCGGGCGATGGCCTGGCGCTCTTCCAGAATGCGGTGGCCTACGCGAAGAGTTTGTGATGCGTAGGGGCGCGTCGCGACGCGCCCCTGGTGCAATGAATGTAGGGGCGCGTCGCGACGCGCCCCTACGGGATGTTACCCCTGTCTTTACCCCCACCAAAGGATTTTGCATGGGCCTCTATCCTCCTGATGACCCGTTTCTCTTTCAGATCACCCTCTTTGGGCTACCCCTGGCGGTACGGTGGTATGGCGCGATCATCATGTCGGGGGCGCTCTTTGCCGCATGGCTGGCCTCGCGGCGGGCGGTGGTGCGCGGCTTCGACCCTGATCATGTCTGGAACCAGTTGATGTTGGGGATGGTGTTGGGGATCGCCGGGGCGCGTATCTACTACGTGGCCTTCGAGTGGGATCGCTTCGGTGGTGATCTCTTCAAGATGATTAACCTGACCACCGGCGGTTTAGCGGTGCATGGCTCGCTCATCGGGGCGATTCTCTCGGTACTGATCTATACCCGTTATGCCAAGTTGCCCTTCTGGGAGTGGCTGGATGTGTGTGTGCCCGGTTTCCTGATCGCACAGGGGATTGGGCGCTGGGGCAACTTCTTTAACCAAGAAGCCTATGGACGCCCGACCAGCCTGGGCTTGGGGGTGCGGATCGATCCTGAGCACCGGCTGCCGCCCTATAACGACATGCAGCAGTACCCCATCGAGACGCTCTTCCACGCCACGTTCCTCTATGAGTCGCTCTGGAATGTGACCGGCGGGTTGCTGTTGCTGCTGGCCGACCGCTTGGTTGGGCGGGGTGCCGAAGCAGAGCGGCGCTGGTTGCGGCCAGGCGATCTGCTCTTCCTGTACGGGATCATCTACTCAAGCGGGCGCTTCTGGATCGAGGGGCTACGCACGGATAGCCTGTGCCTGAACGGGGTCGGTGGCGAGTGCCCCGGTTCGTTGCGCGTGGCGCAGTTGGTGAGCCTGGGTTTGATTATGGTGTGTGGGGCGGCGTTGGCGTGGAATCATCGTCGGGTGAGGGCGTAGAGACGCAACATCTTGCGTCTCTGAGACGCAAGACGTTGCATTTCGGAGACGCAAGATGTTGCATTTCGGAGACGCAAGATGTTGCATTTCGGAGACGCAAGATGTTGCATTTCGGAGACGCAATATTTCGGAGACGCAAGATGTTGCGTCTCTACGCCTCCTTCTTGTTCTCGGCGAGAAGCTGGCGCAACACGTACTGCAAGATGCCGCCGTGGATGTAGTACTGGATCTCCTGCGGCGTATCAATGCGCACCCGCACCGTGAACTCCTTCACCCCGGCGTCGCTGGTGGCGCGCACGGTCAGCTCGCGCCCGTTGGCGAAGCCGGAGGCGATGGCATCAGCTAGGCCAACCACATCGAAGACCTCGGTGCCGCTGAGGCCGAGGCTTTCGACATTCTCACCCGCCATGAACTGGAGCGGCAGGATGCCCATCCCCACGAGGTTGGAGCGGTGGATGCGCTCGAAGCTCTCGGCGATCACCACCTTGACCCCCTGGAGGTATGGCCCCTTGGCGGCCCAGTCACGCGAGGAGCCGTTGCCGTAGGCGTTGCCCGCCAGGATGATCAGCGGGGTGCCGTCGGCCTTGTACTGCATCGCCGCATCGTAGAGCGACATGACCTCGCCGGTGGGCAGGTAGGGCGCGAAGCCGCCCTCGGTGCCGGGGGCCAGTTTGTTGCGCAGGCGGATGTTGGCGAAGGTGCCACGCACCATCACTTCGTCGTTGCCGCGCCGCGAGCCGTAGCTGTTGAAGTCCTTGGTCGCAACATTGCGCTCGATCAGGTACTTGCCTGCCGGTGCGCTGGCCTTGATGCTGCCCGCCGGGCTGATGTGGTCGGTGGTGATGTTGTCACCCAGCACCGCGAGGGCACGCGCCCCAGTGATCTCGGCCACCCGCTCCGGCGGCTGTTCGGCCATCGCATCGAAGTAGGGCGGACGGCGCACGTAGGTGCTCTGGGCATCCCAGGCAAAGCGATTCCCGGTGGGAATCTCAATCCCCTGCCACAACTCATCACCATCGAAGACGGTGGCGTAGCTGCGCTGGTACATGTCGGACTGAATCGCGGCGTTGATCGTCGCAGCCACCTCGGCCTGAGTAGGCCAAATGTCGCGCAGATAGACCGGATTGCCGCTCGCATCCGTCCCCAGCGGCTCACTGGTCAGATCAATATCAATCCGGCCTGCCAGGGCGTAGGCCACCACCAGCGGCGGCGACATCAGATAGTTGGCCTTGACATCCTGCTGCACGCGGCCCTCGAAGTTGCGGTTGCCGGAGAGCACCGAGGTTGCCACCAGATTGCCCTGCTCAATCGCGGCGCTAATCTCGACCGCCAGCGGGCCGGAGTTGCCGATACAGGTGGTACAGCCGTAGCCAACCGTATTGAAGCGCAACGTATTGAGGTAGGGGGTCAGCCCGGCCTTATCGAAATACTCCGTCACCACCTTGGAGCCAGGGGCGAGGCTGGTCTTGACCCAGGGCTTGGTGGAGAGCCCCTTCTCAACTGCCTTCTTGGCCAGGAGGCCAGCGGCGAGCATGACCGAGGGGTTAGAGGTGTTGGTACAACTGGTGATAGCGGCGATCACCACCGAGCCGTGCTGGAGGGTGTAATCGGTCTCGGCCACTGCAACGGCGCTCGCAGCCAGATCGGCCATGGGCTGGGGGGCGCTAGGGTTGAGGATCTGCGGCACCGCCTCGCGGAAGGTCTGGCTCACCTGGGGCAGCGCCACGCGGCCCTCTGGGCGCTTGGGGCCAGCCACACTCGGCTCGATGGTTGAGAGATCGAGTTCGAGGGTATCGGTATACTCAGCCTCAGGCGTATTGGCATCGTGGAAGAGACCCTGCGCCTTCATATAGGCTTCGACCAGCGCTACCCGCTCCGGCGAGCGCCCGGAGAATTCGAGGTAACGGATGGTCTCGGCATCCACCGGGAAGATGCCACAGGTAGCGCCATACTCTGGCCCCATATTCGCAATCGTGGCGCGGTCGGCCAGCGGCAACTGGGCCAGACCAGGGCCGAAGAACTCAACGAACTTCCCGACTACGCCCTTCTTACGCAACATCTGGGTGACAGTCAGCACCAGATCGGTTGCGGTCGTCCCCTCTGGGAGTTCGCCAGTCAACTTAAAGCCAATCACCTGCGGGATGAGCATCGAGACCGGCTGGCCGAGCATGGCCGCCTCGGCCTCAATACCACCCACACCCCAACCGAGCACACCGAGGCCATTGATCATCGTCGTGTGGCTATCGGTACCGACCAGCGTATCGGGATACGCCTGGGCCGGGCCGGTCGCACGCGGGTTTTCGTCCGAGGTGAAGACGACGCGGGCGAGGTACTCCAGGTTAACTTGGTGGACAATCCCATTACCAGGAGGCACGACCTTAAAATTCTGGAAGGCGGTCTGGCCCCAGCGCAGGAAGGCATAGCGCTCCTGGTTGCGCTCAAATTCGAGATCGCGGTTGATGAGCAGCGCAGCCTCAGAACCAGCGGCGTCTACCTGCACCGAGTGATCAATCACCAACTCTACGGGCTGAAGCGGGTTAATCAGGCTGGGATCGCCACCCATCGCGGCCATGGCATCACGCATCGCGGCCAGATCAACCACACACGGCACACCGGTGAAATCCTGAAGGATGACACGGGCAGGGGTAAAGGCAACTTCCTTATCGGGTTCAGCCTTAGGCTGCCAGTTGGCCAGCGCGAGAACATCATCAGCCGTCACCGTGCGGCCATTCTCAGTACGCAGCAGATTTTCAAGCAGAATACGCAGCGAAAAAGGCAGACGGCTAAGGTTTACACCGTGCTGCGCAAGCGCATCGAGGCGATAGATTTCATACTCATGCTCGCCGACGCGGAGGGTGGAGCGGGCACCGAAACTATTGGTCATTGCCAAGGGTCTCCTGTAAGTAAACCACGGGCCTTGCAAGCACCGTGACCACCCCAGGCAGTAACGGTGCGCTTCGTGAATAAGCGCACTGATTATAACATGGGGGAGTCACAAGGGGCGTGGGGGGGGTGATGCAGCGCCCTGAACCCGAACGAGATTGGCGGGTGCTGCGTCGCATTGGCGTTCGGTTAAGCGTCCTCTTGCACCCCAGTTTTTGACCACAGAGGACGCAGAGGAACGCAGAGGCAGAACCAGAGGTTGTACCCACAGGGAGCGCAAAATCCATCCCTCTGCGAACCTCTGAGTCCTCTGCGGTTGATAGGGTGTACCACTTACGCCCCAGTTTTTGACCACAGAGGACGCAGAGGAACGCCAGGGCATGTGCAAAGTCTGGTTCTGACAGTATGTTGGGGAACTCATAATGTACGCGCACCCTTCGATACGCCGCTGCGCGGCTACTCAGGATGCGATACCGAGTATTTCCGTGCAGTACGCATCCTGAGTAGCGCCGCAGCGCAGCGTAGGCGCGTATCGAAGGGTGCGTGCTGCCTGACTTTGCACATGCCCTGAGAGGAACGCAGAGGAAGAGCCAGAGGTTGTACCCACAGGGAGCGCAAAATCCATCCCTCTGCGAACCTCTGAGTCCTCTGCGGTTGATAGGGTGTACCACTTGCACCCCAGTTTTTGACCACAGAGGACGCAGAGGAACGCAGAGGAAGAACCAGAGGTTGTACCCACAGGGAGCGCAAAATCCATCCCTCTGCGAACCTCTGAGTCCTCTGCGGTTGATAAGGCTAAAGCTCTTGGGCTTTACGGGCTATTTCTGTAAATGGCTATCTTGCCAAACTGGCGCGGATTGGGTATAGTAGGCAGCGATGGGGCTGTAGCTCAGTTGGATAGAGCAGCGACCTTCTAAGTCGTTGGTCGTGCGTTCGAGTCGCACCAGCCCCGCCATTCCGCATCCTAATGCGCTAAACCGCCTCTTCACGGTTTGGCGCGTTTTTTTGCCCCACCACAGCCGCGCATAGCCCCTCGCTCAGCCGCTCCGCCGCCGCCTGCGCCTCGCGTAACCCGGCCTCTAGTTCGTCACACAGCCCCATAAGCTGCTCGACCCGCGCCACGATGCGGCGTTGTTCCGCGAGGGGCGGGAGGGGGATGAGAATTAATTTCAGCCGAGAGGCTTTGATACCAGTGGCTGTCATTCCACTTGATTTATCACTGATTGCATCTTGTAACAAAGGACTCATCAAGGAAAGTTTGAGATAAGTTGAATCAAGATCAGCGAACGACTGTAAATTAATTACCCTCTGGGCCAAGGCAATTTTTTCATGAAAAAGTAACTGTGCTACATTGGCTAGAGGAGCCTCTGTTGTAAACAAAACATCTCCATAACGAGGAAAGCCACGAACCATCCACTTTTTGTAGGTCTCTTCAGAAATATATTCCTGCGGCTCAATATTAACATGTCCCATTCGTACATTCTTAGCCGTAATCAGACGGACACCACTACTTGTTTTTGGTGGTGTATGTCCTCGATAGTCGATAAATTTGGTAAGATTACCAAGACGTTCCCATTGCCATCCCTCAAGAGGTGCAAACGGATATTCTGACTCGCTAATTATAGGGAGGGGGGCGGGTTTATTGATTTGACCATCTGCGATTAAAGATGCTCTTACTGCATGTATCCGCTCCAGCAACACCCCCGCCGGCTCATCCTGCGGGTTCTGTTCGACGAGCCGCCCCTGGACAGCCAACTGAAGGATGGTTTGGCGCAGCGTCGCCACATCCTCTGGTGCGGCGAGGAGGTGATCGAAATGGGCGCTGAGGCGCTCCCAGGCATCGCGTAGGGGCGAAGCATCGCCCGCCATAGGGTTGGGGGACACCGGATGGATTGGTGGCGATGCTTCGCCCCTACCCTCTGCCGGGGATGCCAGCAGATCGGCGACTAGCGCCGCCAGTAACTGCCGTCGCGCCGCATCCGCTTGGGTCTGCCGCGCCTCCAGTTGGTCGCACAGCCCCATCAGCGCATCTACGCGGGCGACGATGCGGTGTTGTTCGGCGAGGGGGGGCAGGGGGAAGGGGCTATGAGCAAAATAATCGTTGGGGACACGCTTTTGTCCCGCCGTCCCCGTCATACGGGGAATGCCCTTGCTTACGAAGTTTGGCGACTTGAGATAGATATACACATATTCAGGTAGAACGGTACTTGCTATTGGACGAAAGACGTGAAGTTCTGTTGTGCCAGCACCAATTCCATTGGGCAGGTCTCGCATAACTGCAGCCTTACCGTTTTGGAAACACGGAGTAATCTTAGCTAAGACGACATCGCCTTCAGCAAAATGAGTAAATCCTTTTTTGATGTCTTGCCAGAGACGGGTAGGTGTATGCTTAATGGTGGTCGGACGTTGGACTTGAAAACATGAGCGGATCGGGGCATACGTTCAGTGTCTA